>CALKXY010000010.1 GCA_938003545.1 uncultured Caulobacterales bacterium | reverse complement strand
GTTACCCAGCATCATCCAATGACAAGCGCCGCTCCTCACCGAACAAGCCAACGTACGCTTGGTCGCCCGTTGTGAGAAGACAAGTTTAAACTAGCCTACAAATATAGACCCAAGGACGCATCTCTTGATATTTTTATAAGCGATTGAAACTACACGTCTTTGTTTTTCGCAACACGCGGATTAAGTTTTTTAATTCAGTTACACATCCCTCGACTCTATCCGTCCTCTCGGACGCAACTCGAGGAACTAGGTTTAACCAGAGAGAGAGAGAGAGAGAGAGAGACCCTCGGGTCAAGCCTGAGGATGATGGGTCGCGAAGCTACGTTTTCCGCCAACTCGTCCCATTAGGGCCATCTTCCAAGACAATTCCCAATGCCGTTGCTTCGTCGCGAGCGGCGTCGGCTGCAGCCCAATCTTTTGCGGCGCGCGCCTCTTGGCGGCGTTTGGCGATAGCGTCGAATTTAGATTGATCGTCGGAAGAGGTATTACCTTTGGACCACGCTTCGGGCGATTTTTTTAAGAACCCTAACAACTGAAGTGCGCCAAGGAACTTCTCGTACTTTTGATTTATTCCACTTTGACCATTAACGAATAGTAGTTCTTCCTCGTTAGGGCCTAAATACTGGCCTGCAGAGCTATATAGCCCTGCATTGCTTCGACGTGCGTCCTCATCAAACCAAGCAACAGCTTTGAGATACTCTTTCAAGTTTAAATCCTCAAACAAAGCCTTTGCCCTCATGTCTTCTTTCAATTCTATAGGTGCTGGTTGTTCTGACCAAATCTTCGAACCGATGCTGGGGTGTGAGGTTAGTGTACGATACCAACTATCTAAATTTTTCTTACTCTCCCGCAACAAATCCTCGGACCAGCTCAATTCACTCCGATAATGCGCTTTCAACAACGCCAAGCGGATAACCTCGCCGTCCCATTCCTTCAGCAGGTCATGCACCAGCGTGACATTCCCCAAACTCTTGGACATCTTTTCACTGCCCATATTGAGGAACTCATTATGGACCCAATAGTTCGCGAATTTCTCTTCGTCATTCCCACAACAGCTTTGAGCGATTTCGTTTTCATGATGCGGGAATTTTAGGTCTACGCCGCCGCAATGGATGTCGATGACATCCGTGTCTAAATCTTGCGTCAGGGTTGCCTTGGCCATGGCGGAGCATTCTATATGCCAACCGGGTCTACCGCGTCCGAAGGGTGCGTCCCAACCAACACCATGTAATTCAGGTTTCCAGAGTACAAAATCCGCTGCGTTTTTCTTCCGCGCGACTTCGCCTTCACCGACGCGGTCCCCGCCGCGTAACGCGTCCAGCGTATTGCCTGATAATTTTCCGTAAGCCTCATAAGTCGAAACATCGAAGAACACATGGCCGTCGCTCTCGTAAGCATTCCCTTTTTCGATCAAGTCCGAAATCATCTCA
Source organism: uncultured Caulobacterales bacterium (assembly GCA_938003545.1). GTDB lineage: Bacteria > Pseudomonadota > Alphaproteobacteria > Caulobacterales > Maricaulaceae > Litorimonas. The sequence goes on along the minus strand of CALKXY010000010.1, from coordinate 58,226 downwards.
ATCATATCACCGATATGTTTCGTCGCATGCGGCTGATGGGTCGGCGCGAGGCAATTTAGCGCCGCGAGGTCTTCGTTGTAAATCCGCGCGTATTTCTCTGTGATCTCAGAAATCGGCAGACCCGTTTCCTTGGATGATTGAATGATGCGGTCATCCACATCCGTGATATTCCGCGCATAGACCACGGCCTCTTCGCCGTAGATATGCCGCAGTACGCGGAACAAGACATCAGCGACCACGGCCGCGCGCGCATTGCCAATATGGGCGTAGGAATAGACCGTTGGTCCGCAATTATACATCGTCACGCGAGACGGGTCTTGCGGGATGAATTGTTCTTTTTGACGCGTCAGCGAGTTATAGAGCGTGAGAGGATGCGTTTGATCTGTCATATGCGCGTCCTAGCCGTTCGTCCTCTTGTTTAAAAGCCCGATTGCGCGCAGATTAAGGGTATGAAATTCGCCCATGTCATCGTTATCGCCGTCATGCTGATTATTGGCGGATTGACGTTTCGGGATATGAATAAACCTCACGCACATGATCTCTCATTCGAGGTCCGCGGCGACACGGCCATTGTGCGCGGTACAACGGATGGTCGCTCGCATAATCTCATCAAAGACATGATGCGCGAAAATCCGCAGGTCAAAACACTGATCCTACAGGCCATGCCCGGCACGCAAGATATGAACACCAACCGCCGCGTTGTGCTGGGCCTGCGCGCGGCAGAACTGGCGACACATGTGCCCGCGGACGGACGAATAGCCAGCGGCGCCGTAGATTGGTTTATCGCGGGATCGCCGCGCACGATTGACTGCGGCGCGATGATTGGCGTGCATAGTTGGAGCTCAAAACTCGGCGAGCGCGGTGATCAAACGCTTTATGACGGGCAACGTGGAACGCAGCGATATTTCCTCAAACGTATGGGCGTCGATCCTGATTTTTATGAGTTCACACGCGAGGCCGCTGGACCTGACGACATATATTGGTTGAGCGTGGACGACATGTTGCGATTTGGCCTGCTGAGCGAAGACCCAAAATGCGAAAACTGATCGGGTATATTGAAAGGGTCTGAAACGCCGCAAGGCTGCGACTGACACGGCGAACTGAATAATTTTATAGGGCTGACATAATCTCGACTCATTTACACCGTCAATTTGTGAGGACTGGGGGGTTTCGGAGAGACCCAAATGAGAACGACACATTACCTAACTGCCGCTATAGCCCCTTGGATTTTGCTCGCGGCCCCTGTCTTTGCACAGGACGCGCCTGACACGGCAGACGACATGAAAGCCATCGCCGGAGAGGTTATAACCTCTGAAGACGGAACGGCCGTAACGGCGGGCGAGTCCCTTATTATCAAGGCCCCACAAAGTATCATTACGCCCACCGACGGCGACAAGATCACAGAAGGCCATTCATCCGCAAAGCTCTACCCAAAAGATGTCACGACAAAGCCTAAGATGACACAGGAGCAAATGAAAAAAGCCATCTTAGAGCAAAATAAAATGCAACCCGCACCTGTTCAGGACATGCCGGCTCAATCAACGCCTTTTCAGGCCTCACCAGACTTATCTGCACCCGCACCTGTCGCCGTCGAAATCGCCTGCCCGGCTGGCACAACGGCCCAAGCGGATGGAACGTGCATGATCACAGGTGATTATCAGGAGTAAGAGCCGTGTCCGGCGCAATGTCGGACACAGGGGGACGGTAGGAGACTATTGATCCAGTCTTTCAGCTTCGACCCTGCGCGGTCGAAGCTGACTACCGCAGACTACGCACGTCATCCATGCTTGTCATACCATAGCTAGCCAGAACACGTTTCCGGCGGTCCGCGAGGGTTTCATCGGCGGCTTTGGGTTTTGCGCGCTGATACCACCACGTCGCAACGCGCGCCGCAAAAAACGAAACAATCAAAACCAAAATTCCAGTCTGCACGGGCACAGGCAACAAGCCCATAACCTCAATGGCTTGTGTGAATTTACGAAACACGCCCATGATCATAAGGCTGCCCGTGTCGTCCCCAATTGAGGTTTGAGGTACAGATAAAAACATATTCGCCACAAAGCCGATGGCCCCCAAACTCGTAACGAAGGCTGAGTAGGCTAATTTCGAGTAGTAAAAACCAAGAACACCAAGCGCAGCACCCAACAGCCCGCCGCCAACACACCAAATGATATATTCCATTTTACTCACCCCTTTTTGACACCCTTACACGCCAAGGGTGAAATTCAGGTAAATCACACTTAAAATCATTCCACCTTTATCGTTTTTCTGAATGTTCCTGTTTCATTGATGTGCCGTTTCTTACGCTGGCCTTTCAAGGTCAGGTTCCGTATAGGCCCGCCTATGACCAAGCCGACCTTATCTACTGTCCCCGCCGCCGCCCGCCCGTCGCAAGACGAAGCTATGGAGGCCGTACGCACATTAATAGCGTGGGCAGGTGACAACCCCGACCGCGAAGGCCTACGCGATACGCCAAAACGTGTTGTGAAGGCCTATAAAGAATGGTTCCGCGGCTATGATCAAGATCCGGCGGATGTGCTCTCGCGCGTGTTCGAAGATGTCTCGGGCTATGACGACATGGTCATCCTGCGCGAAATAGACGTAGAATCGCATTGCGAACACCATATGGCCCCGTTCCTCGGCAAAGCTTGGGTCGCCTATCTGCCGACTGAAAAGGTCGTTGGTATTTCTAAACTTGTGAAAGTTGTCGAGATTTTTGCAAAGCGTCTGCAAACGCAAGAAACCATGACGGCCCAAATCGCCGACGCTATTGAGGATGCACTCAAGCCGCGCGGCTGCGCCGTAATGGTCGACGCTGTGCATCAATGTATGAGCACACGCGGCGTTCATCACCCAGATGTGTCAACAATCACAACCCAGTTCACAGGTGAGTTCAAAACGAACCCGGCCCTGCAAGACCGATTCTTACGCGTGATTGGTAAATAGGCACGAAAGCCTCTTCTGCCTCTAGTCGTCTAGACAGAAGAAAACATATTTCAGCCCAATAAAAAACCCGCCTCAAAGGACGGGTTTATTGTCTTTTTGAACCGTTGCGCGATTAAGCGGCTTTTGATTCTTCCAGCTTAACGAGCTGTTTTTTGATCTTCTTGGCTTTGTCAGTCAGCTTATGGTTCTTTGTTCCCAGTAGGAAGAAGTCCAAGCCACCTTTGAAATCGACAGTGCGAAGTGTTTTTGCAGAAATACGCATACGGAACTTTTGGCCCAGCGCATCAGATGCGAGCGTGACATTACAAAGGTTCACTTCAAACCGACGCTTTGTGCGGTTCTTGGCGTGAGAAACATTATTGCCGGACATTGGGCCGGTATCGAGAAGGTCGCAGCGACGTGCCATTGGAACACCTATCAGACATAAAAAGGACCCACACGAGGCGGGTGATAACTTGAAGGCGCGACCTAAGGGCTGCTTACGCGCCCGTCAATAGATTTTTACGGGTCAACCTCACCCAATTGTAATGCTATAAAGCCTAAACATTCATCCCAGCGCCACATTCTATTTGCCATAAGTCTTTTATGAAAACGATATTTAAAACACTTGGATTCGCAGCAACCCTTGGCTTTTTAGGGTTTGGCGCGCTGGCAACGGCGCAAAACTCGCAAGACGATGCTGCTGCCAACCTCCTCTCCAAGGGTGCAAATACGGCTGTATTAAATGCGCAAAACCTTGGCGACACGACCTACTCCCTCCCCGCGACAGGTGAAAATGGGACGCAGATTCGCATGAAGATGAAAGGCTACGTCTTCGGGTTTCGTGTCATCCGTGCCGATTTGATCACATGGTTCACGGACGACGAATATGCGGCCTACACAGATGCGAAGTCCTCTGGCCTGGCGGCATTACTCAAGAAAATGGAAATTTGGTCCGCTACAAAGGGCAAATATGACAAATCTGGCCTGCGCCCAGATTGGCACGTTCAACAAAACACGGATAAAAAGAATCGCCGTGTCGAAATGAATTACGACCGCCAAGCTGCGGCCATTGATGTTGCAATTGTTCCACCGCTCGGCAGTCAAGGGGTCCCACCTGCGACGCCGCGCGAGCGTTATACCGCAAATGACACGATTTCTGGCATTATGCATCTCATGATGATGGGCACAAAACTTGACGGAGAGCTTTGCACAGGCCGCGTACCGTTTTTCGACAGCAAGCAACATTATAATCTGCGTCTGGAACGTATTGGTACAAAACGCGTGAAATTTGATGGCAAAAAATCGGAAACAATTCACTGCCGCGCCTATTATGAGCCTATCGCAGGTTATGATGCAGAAGACCTGCCTAGCGAGGAAGAGGCCGCAACACCGATCAATGTCTATTTCAAATATTACCCAGAGGTCGGCGTACATGTACCTGTCCGCTTCACCTATAAGATCAGCGGGTTCAAAGCCGTCGTGAAAGTCGACGACCTCGAATTCGTTGCGCCCGTCGCAAATGTCCCAAAAGCTATTCGAAGAAGCCCCGTTCGGACACCTAACTAAGTAAGTTTAGAGAACCGTTTTCTGTAAAAACTTGGGGTCACGCCCAATTTTGATTGAAAATGGTAATGCAGGGCATCGGCATCCGAAAAGCCCGTTTGATAGGCAATCACATCTAGGCTGAGCTGCGTTGCCTCTAAGGCCTGCCGCGCGGCATCAATGCGCAAGCCCGTGAGCCATCGCAACGGCGTGGACCCTGTCAACGCCGTAAATTTACGTTGAAAGGTTCGCTTACTCATTCCCGTTTTTGCAATCATAATAGGTATAGACCAGGCATCTGATAGATTAGATTCAATCTCGACCATGAGGCGTGAAATACGGCCTGAAGCCTGATCGGTTGGAATTGGGCGCTCAATAAACTGGGCCTGCCCACCTTCCCTATGCGCGTGCATCACAAGGCGGCGCGCCACCGTATTGGCAATGCCTGCCCCATAATCCTGACGTACAATATGAAGACACGCATCGATGCCAGCCGAACTGCCAGCAGAGGTCACGATATTTCCGTCCTCTACATAAAGCGCATCAGGATCAATTTTCACCAGAGGGTAACGCTGGGTGAAATCATCAATATAGCGCCAATGCGTTGTTGCATGACCGCCTGACAACAAACCAGCGGCAGCCAAAACATATATGCCAGAGCAAATTGACACGAGGCGAGCGCCTCTTGCGTTGGCCCGTTGCAGCATTTGAATAATATCAGTCGAAATATCAGCATGAGGCCCACGCCAACCTGGAATAATAATCGTGTCAGCCTGATCAAATATCTCTGGCTCCACAGACGCCACAAACCCCAAACCACCCTGCATTTTAAGGGACCCCGTTTCCAACGCCGATACCGCCATATCATAGAGCGGCAACCCAAGCTCTGGACGTTTTAAGCCAAAAATCTCCGACACAATCCCAAATTCAAAACTACACAATCCGTCATAGGCTAGAACCGCAACTTTATGCGGCACTCGGGGTTCAGTCGTTTTGATGCCGCCTACCCTTTTTTCAGTAATTGTCACGAATTCAGGTGGTTTTGGCATAAATGTCCGTGGCGCTTTTTCATAAAAACCTAAAATAAAGCCATACACATTTTCCTCTGAAAGGCCAGTCATGATTGATCAAACTCTACACACCGCTATCCAAAAATATTTCGATTCCATGTATTTTTGCGACACCGCCATCTTGGATACTCTGTTTCACCCTGCCTCCAGCTTATTTGATGCGGATAATGGCGCGATTTTTGTCGATCCAATTGAGAGTTTTTCAAGAACTGTTGGAGGACGCCCCTCACCAGCCTCAACAGGGCAAGCGCGGGAAGAGGAAATCTTAATGATCGACAGTCTCTCGCCCCTCAGCGCGACAGTCAAAGTCAGACTACGCGCCCATCAGTTTATTTTCGTGGATCACCTGTCCTTCGTGAAGGGCACAGACGGCTGGCAAATCGTCTGCAAAGTTTGGACCTTACAGCGCACAATATCTGACACAGCCACTTAGCACATAAAAGACACGGCGCGGCGGTAGCTTTGGCTTCCACCGCGCCGCCGAATCGGATCAATAGTTAGCAGCACACCCGCGTCCGAACCGTAAGCAGGTCATGTCCCGCTACAACGACCCCATTATCAAAGCTGTCCTAGGTCCGACAAATACCGGGAAAACGCATTATGCGGTCGAACGCATGTTGGGGCATAGCTCTGGCGTGATCGGCCTGCCATTGCGGCTGCTGGCCCGCGAAATCTATGACCGTATTTGCGGCCTAAAAGGCGCGGCGCAGGTTGCTCTGATTACGGGCGAAGAGAAGATCATCCCGCCCAAAGCCCGCTATTACGTCTGCACCGTAGAAGCTATGCCCGTTGAAAAACGATTTGCTTTTCTCGCGATTGACGAAGTCCAACTCATGGCCAATCACGAGCGCGGTCATATTTTCACCGACAGAGTCATGTATGCGCGCGGTATGGAAGAAACGCTATTCTTAGGCGCTGAAACCGCGCGAGATGTCCTGGCGACATTGGTGCCGCGCATAAAATTCGATCATCGCGAACGCTTTTCAGAACTCCATTACTCTGGCCCAACAAAGCTAACGCGCCTCCCCAAACGCTCCGTTATCGTCGCCTTCAGCACCACGGAAGTCTATGCCATCGCGGAGCTGATCCGGCGGTTTAGAGGCGGCGCAGCCGTTGTCATGGGCGGTCTCTCGCCTCGCACGCGCAATGCCCAAGCCGAGTTGTTCCAATCTGGTGAAGTTGACTTTTTGGTCGCGACAGACGCGGTTGGCATGGGGTTAAACCTCGATACGGACCATGTCGCCTTTGCAGGATTGACCAAATATGATGGGCGGCGGCGGCGTTATCTTACGCCAATGGAAGCGGGGCAAATTGCAGGCCGCGCAGGGCGGTTCCGTAATGACGGCACATTTGGGACGACCGGCGATTGCCCCGAAATGGATGAAGCTCTGGTCAAACGGATCGAAGCCCATGAGTTTGACCCGCTACATTATGTCGAATGGCGCAACTCGGATTTGGACTTTTCCACCATCGACAGCTTGATGGACAGCCTGCACGCGCCGCGCCCAACCAGCCGTCTGCGCCGTATCAAAGGCGCGGACGATGAAGGCGCGCTAGAGCGGCTCAAGGCCATTGATGAGGTTCATGACGCCCTCAAAACACGCACACAGGTCAAAATGCTCTGGGATGTCTGCCAGGTGCCGGACTTTCGCAACCTGACCATCGATACGCATGTAAAGCTGCTGCAAGATATCTGGCGCACGTTGATGCGGGGCGGCGGAAAACTGTCTGACGACTTCATGGAAGGCAAGATTAACCGCTGCGACGATACCTTTGGGGGCGTTGACCAACTCTCGGCCCGTTTGGCCCATATCCGTACCTGGACCTATTGCGCGTCTAAGACGAATTGGATGCGAAATACGAACGGCGGACGAGAACATTGGATAAATCATGCACGAGAGGTTGAAGACAGGCTATCAGACGCGCTACACGAGGCCTTGATAGCCCGCTTCGTCGATCGGCGAACGCGGAAGCTAATGAAGGGCATAGGAGCCGATCTGGACATGAGCGCCACAATTAAAGACACCGGAGAGGTGTATGTCGAAGAGGATCTAATTGGTCGTCTGGACGGTTTGAAATTCACGGCAGACGCCAGTCAAGGCGGGCTTGAAGCCCAAGCCCTTGCTGCCGCCGCGCAAAAGGCTGTTGGTCCAGAAGTGGATCGCCGCTTAACGTCGATCTCCTCTGGTACGCACCAGATTTTCACACTGTCTGATACGGGTGACATTATGTGGGGCGGCATGACCGTTGGTCGCATCGCACCCAGCGGGTCCGTGTTTACACCCGACGCCCAAGTCATCGGCGGAGAGTTAGGCCAAGCGCCCCTACGTGAAATGGCTGCGGATCGCATGCGCGAGTTTCTACGCGCCGCCGTAAATGACCACTTACAGCCGCTAAAAACGCTCAAAGAACTGATTGCAGCGGAAGACACGCTGCCCGCCGCCAAAGGGTTCGGGTATATTTTACTGGAAAACAACGGTGCAGTTGAACGCCGTGAACATTTGCAAACTGTGCGTGACTTGGATCAAGATGCCCGCCGACAGCTCCGGTCCGTTGGCGTCGTCTTTGGCCATTATAACGTCTATTTGCAGGATATGGTGAAACCTAAACCTGCGCGCTTGCTCTCCCTTCTCGTGGCCTTTGGCGCAGGCGGGGACAAGAAACCGTGGATTCCATTCGCGGGCGTTACATCCATCAAAAATGAAGGCGATCTCGCTTCAACACACTACTCAAATCAGGCGCTCTTACTTGCGGGATACCGCGCTGTTGGCAGCCGCATCATCCGATTTGATATTCTGAATCGTTTAGCCTTCATCATTCGCGACGCGCAGGAACAGTTCCAAAAGTCCAAGAAATCAGATGTTCGCGGTCACAAATTCCAGATCATGGCCGAGATGCTCGCCCTCCTCGGCTCTACGCATGAAGATGTGCAGGCTGTCTTGACAGCCTTAGGATATAAATCTGAAACCGTTGAAGAGTCCCTGACGAAATCGGATGAACCTGTTGTTGACGTCAAAGCCGCCAAAACACCAATTGCCAAGGTTGAACCTGCGGTCGAGAGTGCAGCCCCTGCAGCAAACCCAACACCTGCAGCGCCTGCCGATGCAACGTCAGACACGCCGCCAGCCGCCGTGCCTGAAGCGGCCCCTGTTCTGACGGACACGCCAAAGCCACGCAAGCCGCGCCCAAAGAAGACGCTGACGCTTTACCGTAACCGCGTAACCAATGAAGATGGCGTGGCTGTTGAGCAAGAAAATCTAGAATATTGGCACTTCCCGGCGCGCGGCCAAAAAGGATTCAAGCCCGGCGGACGCGGCAAGCCAGCCTTCAAAGGCAAACGTGACAAAGCGCCAAATCGCAACCAAAAACCACGTCACGACAAGCCAAAAGGTCCGAAGCCGCCAACACAGCGCCAAGTCGAAAACTCACCTTTCGCAGCTCTCGCCGCTTTGAAAGCCCCAAAGAAAGACTAATCGCCTGCCACGCTCGCGCTCAACACATCCTGATAAATCACAGCCCTCCGCAGCCAATGATGGGGCGTGCCGCCTTGATGTGTGGCTATTTCGGACGCGGTTACAGAAAAGTCGCACGGGTGCGGCAAAACTCATTTCCGATGGCAAAGTACGTGTCACTCGAAATGGCCTCACAGAGCGCACACAAAAACCGCACACGCTCATACGACCAGGGGACGGCGTCACCTTTATGCGCGGCAGGGAATTGCTCGATTTACGCATGATAAGCTCTGGAACCCGCCGCGGCCCTGCTCCCGAAGCGCAGGCTTTATATGAACAAATGACGCCGAAAACCGAATAGAGAGACCTAGGCAGCCGTAAAATCACATAAACAATTTCGCGAGCGACAGGGCGGCACAGTTGACAGTCGCCGCGCGAACCGCCACATCGCGCCCGAATGCCTGTTGTTGTAAACAGCGGCGTTCAATACGACCGCCTAATACCGCCAAGGAATGAATGCCCCATGACCTACATCGTAAAAGATGAATGCATCAAATGTAAGTTTATGGACTGCGTCGAGGTCTGCCCTGTCGACTGTTTCTATGAAGGTGAAAACATGCTGGTCATCCACCCTGATGAATGCATTGATTGCGGCGTCTGCGAACCAGAATGCCCCGTCGACGCCATTGTCCCAGACACAGAAGACGAACCCGATGGCAAGTGGCTAGAAATCAATTCTAAATATGCAGAGCTTTGGCCTGTCATCACTGTCAAAAAAGAACCGCCTGCGGATCGTGAAGCATTCGAATCAGAGACTGGGAAATTCGAGAAATACTTCAGCGAAAAAGCGGGCACTGGTGACGAATAATTCCGCCTAGCCGCTCGGCAAACGACATGGCGAACACGGATTCGCTTTTACCTTAAAAATGTGATATGACATCTTTAAATACTGCCCGAGCGCGGATGCCTTTTAAAAAGGCCGCCGCGCTTTTGATTTGAGTGATAGAGGATATCTAGAATGGCTGCTAAAAAAACTGCTGCGAAGAAAAAATCATCCAAACGCATTTTTAAAGTTGGACAACACATTGTCTATCCTGCGCATGGCGTCGGCGATGTCATCGGCATTGAGCAACAAGTCATCGCAGGCTTTGACATCGAAGTTTACGTTGTGATTTTCGAGCAAGACAAAATGACCCTTCGCGTGCCAACGGACAAAGCCGCCACATCTGGCATGCGCGCATTATCTGATGATTTGACGCTGAAAGATGCTTTCACAACGCTGAAAGGCCGCGCACGTATCAAGCGTACAATGTGGTCTCGCCGCGCGCAGGAATATGAAGCCAAAATCAATTCAGGCGACCTAATTCTTGTGTCAGAAGTCGTACGCGATCTTCACCGTACGGATGCACAGCCGGATCAATCTTATTCCGAACGTCAACTCTATGAGAGCGCAATTGACCGTATGGTCCGCGAAGTTGCAGCCATTAAAAAGCAGTCTCGCGATGCTGCATTAGAAGAGGTTTTGGAGACATTAGCCAAAGCTCGCTCCCGACAAGCTGCGAAAGCCGAAAAAGAAGCAGCTGCGAATGCCGAAAAAGAAAACGGCGACGAAGCCGCAGCCTAAGGCCGCTTTCGCCTAAGAATAGACCGGTTCAACACCAGTTTACTGTATTTTTCAGGTTTCCTAGCTTGACGTATTCAGAGTCTTTAAACATCGTTCATCCAGAGTTGGGGTGAATGATGTTAAGGATTCAAATATGAAAATTAACCTCCACCACCTTCTAATTTCTGGCGCCACCTGCGCATTTCTATCCGCTTGCGGTGGTGGTGGCAGCAGTTCAAGCGTACCCACCACAACAGCTCCGCCTGTCTCTACAAGTCCTGACCCTGTATTTGAATCGGGAACATTCGCGGCGTCATCTACCTTTAAAAGCCAATGCGAAACCATTCGACCAGGCCGAAGTGATCGAGCAGGATCGACATTGATTGAAAAATTCTGGATTCGATCGTGGAATGACGAGACTTATCTTTGGTATAATGAAGTCACAGACCGCGACCCAAATTCCATCGCTGATCGCATTGACTATTTTGACGAGCTTAGAACGCGGCGGACCACTGCCTCAGGCAAACCCGTCGATGAGTTTCACTTTAACGTAAATACGGAAGATTTTGAGGCCAATCGGGACGGCGAAGCCAGTGCTGGTTATGGCGCAAGTTTCAGATTTGTCGGCGACGGTGAAGATCGAGGTCGCCCACCACGCGACATTCGCGTAGCCTTCACGCAAACTAATGTACCTGCAGGTGCGTTTAGGCGCGGCGATAGAATCCTGATCGTCGACGGCGTGGACGCCGTAAATGGAGGCGCGACGCAAGCCGATTTAGACATTCTAAACGAAGGTATTTTTCCACGCACTGCAGGGGTGGAACACAATTTCACCGTGCGCGGTGACGATGGCGTGGAACGCGACATCACAGTAACAGCCACAGATGTTGTCGAACAACCTGTTACGGCAACGTCCATAATTGATACGGATGACGGCAAAAAAGTTGGATATATTCATTTCACAACATTCTCGCCCTTCTCGTCTGAAGAAGCCATTTATACGGCCATGAGGGAGATGGACGCGGCCAATGTTGACGATCTTGTCCTCGACTTACGCTATAATGGCGGCGGCCTTCTCGCGGTCGCGGCGCAGGTTGGCTATATGGTCGCGGGTGATACAGCCTCTTCGGGAAGGACTTTTGACGGTCTTATTTTTAACGACAAGACACCACCTAGAACCCCGCAAGAATTTATAAGTACAGGCGTTGGATTCAGCCTCAGTGAAGGCACTCCCTTACCCGAACTCAGCTTGAACCGCGTTTTTATCCTGTCGACGAGTGGGACATGTTCAGCCTCAGAAGCCGTAATCAACGGCCTTCGCGGGATTGACGTCGAAGTGATTTTGATTGGCTCTCAAACCTGCGGGAAACCTTACGGGTTCCTACCAGAAGAGAATTGCGGTGAAACCTATTTCACCGTTCAATTCAGAGGGTCTAATGACAAAGGCTTTGGCGATTATGCTGACGGTTTCTTGCCCAATGACGGCGCGGCGGGGTTTGGCGAAGAGGTTCCAGGCTGCACCATAGCTGACGACTTTGTCGGTGTACTCGGGGATGCTGATGAGCCTTTCCTTGCGGCCGCGCTACAATTTGCCGCTGATGGGACGTGCCCCGTCATTGACGAAGCCGCGGTTGCGCAACGCGCCCAATCAAAAGCTAAACTCTCTTTCAGCACGGGCTTGGATATGATGAGCGATCCGCGTATTGCTTATGATGAATTCATACGGACGAGCCGCATTAGAGGCGTTACAGACGACGTAACAAAGGAATAATTGATGAATATTGCACGCTTAGCCGCTTTAGCCGCAGCCTTCACTCTGACAGCTTGTCAAAGTGTTCCAGATGCGAGAGCCTCGAGACTAAGCGCAATGCCCGATGAGGTGCAAAGCAAAGCCATTATGGCGGCTGTGCATGACGCAATGGGCCGTACCGACCTGAGCATGGATCCTGGACGCCTCGTTGATACATCTATTTTAATCGTGCGTCCCGTTGCTGTGAAAGGCCTCACCGACCGCGTTCCAGGCACGCCGACACGATTCACTTTAATGCGGCTCGAAGGGGCGTGTTACCTCTTAGAAGCGGGCGGCGGACGGCGTATTGATCTTCCGCAACTAAGCTGCGTTTAAACCCGCTGCAGGTTAGCTTAAGATTTCCAAACGGCCCGGGTGATCCATCCAGATCATCGGGCCGTTTATCATTTCAATCCACCCCCGAACGCGTACACGCGCACCGATCAAAGTCAGCGGTTGAATATCCGCAAAATGCTTGGTGTTCTTTTTCGCAATTGCAACGGTGAAGTCCGTTTTATAATCCGCGCCAAAATTCAGATAAACTCGCCCTCTGACATCCGCCGTCGAGGTCACAATACCTTCAATGATTTGCCAACTATCGACGTCTTGCGCCAAAGGATCAGGATCAGGACGCCGAATGGCATAGGCTGGATCGCCCCAAAGGCCGCGCGAACGGTCTCTCGCTTGGGCCTCAAACGCGTAAAGCGCAGACATATCAGCAAGCTCGCCTTTCCAGCTATAGACTCGAGCTAAGCCTAGCCTGACCAACTCGCCTTGCACCCATAAATCAGGTTGCCCCAACGAGTCAGCCGTATGGACTTGCGCAACAGCTCGCCCAAACCGGTCGCGGGTTTCCCCACCATAAAAAAGTTGCACGTTTCGCCCCTGCACAAGAGCCGCAAGACCAGCTTTCGCTTCCTGCGCATAGGGCCAAGCCTTTTGCGCGCGTTGCGCCGTGCGCGGCGCTTGAACGGCAGATAAGCGAACGGACAACTCTGCGCCATCCGATAAGGTCATGACGAAGCTGTCCCCGTCGATGACGCGGGCCACGCGACCGCTTTCGCCCTTAGAAAGCGCAGGAGCAGACATGGGTTTCGCATTGCCCATCAAGAACACAGACGCGGCCCCAGACAAGATCGCTGTCCGGCGGTTGAGTCTAAGGCGTATGTCAGGCTTCATATACACGCCGAAACTGTCACATATAATTATGCGCGCGTCGAATCTTCTACATCTCACCTTGCGGAGGGAATAGCGGTTTCATAAAGGAAGCAGACGGTCCCGTAGCTCAGTCGGATAGAGCAACAGATTCCTAATCTGTAGGTCGGTGGTTCGAATCCACCCGGGGCCGCCATTTATTTCAATTAACGACGCAGTGCAGGTATCATGCGTGCAAGCGTGCCATCTTTTGCAACGAAATGATGTTTTAACGCACCGCCAACATGCAGAACAAATAACAGTAAGATCAGTTTTGCCCCAATCTCGTGCAGTAATTTAAACCTATCCGTTAGAGCGTCCGACGGCGTGACACCTGGTAGATCAGGGAGCGGGATAAGATAGAAAAGTTTGTTTTCTATCGGCAGTTTAGACGCTGACACCATCGCCCACCCCAAGAGAGGCATGGCAATCATCAAGACATAAAAGCCGATATGCGTCACTTTGGCCGCGGCAACTTCCCATGTTTTCATATCACTGGGAAGCGGAGGCGGTTTGTGCCCCAATCGCCAAATTAGACGAAAAAGCGACAAGACAAGCACCAAAATGCCAAAACTTTTATGCCATTGGTAAATGGCGAAACGGTTTGGCATCCATTCCTGCGTCATCAGAAACCCGAAGCCCACAAGACTTAGGATCATCAAAGCAATCGCCCAATGCAGGGCAATTGCAACGCGAGAATATGTATGCATTGGCGCGGCTGCGGACATTACTCAGCCTTTTGGAACTCGACTTCGACAATGATCGAAATTTCTTCAGCCATTGGCGCATATGTATCGACCCCAAAATCAGAGCGGTTCAACGTACCCGTTGCGGAAACACCGAACATATCGACACCAGAGCGGAAGTTCTTACCGACCTTATTGATTGTACCCGTCAGCGTGAATGGCTTTGTGACACCTTTGATGGTCAGATCACCCGTTAGTTTACCGTAGCCATCTTTAATTTGGTCAATATCCGTCGCAACAAATGTAATTTCTGGATATTTCTCAACGTCAAAGAAATCGGCGGATTTGATATGTTTGTCCCATGCCTCAACACCCGTATCGATGTCTTTTGTCGGCAAGGTCACGCTAAGTTTCGAGTTTTCTGGGTTTTCTGCATCAAATACGATCGTTGCATCTGTTGTTCCCCAACGAATGATCGGGCGAGAGAAACCTTGGTGCAAATATTGAAACGCCACATAGGCATGACCTTGTTCGGACTTATAGGTGCCCGCTGGCAGTTCTGAAATATCAGCGCCGCGCATCTCAACTTCGCCAGCAACGCTTGTAACCGCTTCTGCAGCCGTGCGTTTAACCGTTTCAGATGCCGAGTCTGCGACCTCGGCGGCGTTCGAACACGCCATGAGTAAGGCTGCTGTTGAGATTAGTGCAAGATTTCGGATAGTCATGTCTCTCTCCATAATATTTGCATAACACTTACGGGGAACGCCCTGAAAAGTCTCGCTCAATCCCCCGCCAGCATGTTCACGTTCTTTTGTTCAAAGGCCGACCAATCATCATCCTGCGCGATTGGGGCCCATATTTCGCCAATTTCATCATAAAGAAGAGACTGCGGCTTTTCTGTTTTTGGCCGTTCACGGCAGGCCTCAAACTGATTCAGTTTTTTTACCCAATGAGTCTCATATTCACCAATCTGCCCGCCTCCGGCGCGCCCAGCTCCGCCTTGCCAATCATGCCAAAACTCGGGCCAAGCCACGCGGCTTTCTTGTAAATATTTAAAGGTCTCTTGGACAAATTTTGTATCCGTCTCGACTGATTTTGAAACCAAACCTAATCGGCGAAAGACATGTTTATTGAGCGCCAATTGATAGCGCGGGGCAAAATCATTGATCGACTCGATTAACGGCGCATCCTCTTCGATTTGGGACAGGCTTTGCGCGAGTTGCGCCAAATTCCAAGACATCGCTTCGGGTTGGCGGCCATAAGCATAAAGACGGCCATGATCGAAATAAGCCGCCGTAAACGACGGATCACAGCTCGGCAGGAACCGATATGGACCAAAATCAAACGTCTCGCCCGTGATATTCATATTATCCGTGTTCATGACACCATGCACAAAACCCGCAGCCATCCAACTCGCAACAGTATCCGCACTGGCCGTCACGACCTGATCGAAAAACTCTGCCGTGTTCACGGCATCAGGATAATAGTGACGACGGCAATAGGCGCTGAGCTGTTCCAGCGCATCCGTATCTTCGAAAAAGGCCTGACGTTGAAACGACCCAAAACGGATATGGCTATGCGACAGACGTGTCATCACCGCCCCGCGCGTTGGAGAAGGTTCGTCATGGCGGTGTAGGGCTTCGTCGGTTTCGATTAATGCGAATGTTCGGCTCGTATTCACGCCCAGCGCATGCAGATGATTTGCAGCGAGGACTTCTCTCACGCCGCCAAGCAACGTTAGACGGCCATCTCCGCTACGCGAAAAAGGAGTCGTGCCTGACCCCTTCGTGCCAAAATCAAGGAGTTTTCCATCGGCCTCAAATTGCGCAAACAAAAACCCGCGCCCATCGCCAATATCAGGATTATAATGACGAAATTGATGACCATGATACCGCAGCGCAAGCGGTTCAGGTAAACTACCGTCCAGAGGGACGAACCGCCCGAAGTGATCCCTCACCTGATCAGTTGTCAACTCCAAGCCAATCGTTGCGGCCGTCTTCGCATCAAAATAGCGAGTCGCTTTTAGACTGAAATCTGCAGGTTCAACGACATCGTAAAACGCATCACCCAATTCATGGATCGCACGTCGTCCTTGAAATAGCTTACTCACGCAATTGCTGCGGCTTTGGGAAGTGTTTGCGTAGAATGTCAGCAGCATCAAGCGGGATAGACTTGGCCTTTGGAAATGCGCGTGCGAAATTCAAAAATCCGTGCGGCATAGCTTTCTCGTGATGATAGGTCACATCACAGCCGTGACGCACCAATTTATCGGCGTAGAGCTTCCCTTCATCCCGCAAGGGATCTAACCCCGCCGTCAACACATAGGCTGGCGGCATGGCTTTTAAATCCGTCTCGAGCAAAGGTGACAAGCGCGTATTCGTGGCATCGGCCCCGGCCACATAATGTTCATCAATAAATTTCAACGCCATAAACCCAAGTTGCAGCCAATCTTGCGGGCCTGGCTTTGGCGGCTTGAATTCCATGAGCTGCATAAGGGGGTAAAGTAGGATTTGGCTTTTGATCACATCTCGATATTTCTGCGCCAGATAGGCGGCCATATTTCCGCCTGCACTATCGCCGCCAATCGCAATATTGTCAGGATCAATACCATATTCCGCGAGGCCATGTCCGGCCATAGCCCATTTTAAAACGGTTTCGCAATCCTCTGGCCCTGCAGGATAAGGGTGTTGCGGGGCCAAACGGTAATCTACGCTGAGCACGCGGCACACCGCGCCATTTGCCAAACGCCGCGTGATACCTTCATGGGTTTCCACATCACAGGTGACGAAACCGCCGCCATGAAAATAAATCAAACACGGCCCGCTGGGTTCATCCGCGCCAAAGGGCACAAAGAGACGACATGGAATGGCATCTGCACCCTCACCGACATTAAAATTTTCAGTGCACGCCATGCGCGGTCCGGGCGTATCAAATTGGTTTGTGACGCGGCGGAAGCTGTCTTGAAAGATATTAATTTGATCAGGCTCAAATTTAAATTTGGCGAGTTGTTGCTGAAACTTAGATGGCTTTTCATCCGCAGGGGCTTCATCTTTGCGTTTTTTCAAACGCTGTAAAAACGTATCACTCATTATACATCTCCTGCATATGGCGGGGCCGGATCATATTGCATCGCGCGTTGAACAGTGCGGGCAAATTGCGGCGAAAATATCTCACCCACCAACCAAAGCGCCATGTCTATCCCAGCCGACACCCCTGCTGAGCTCAACAGATTTCCATCCCGAACATATCGTAAATGCGGGACAAGCGTCCCGTCCAACCCAAGCGTTTTAAACTCATCGAAAGCGCCCCAATAGGTCGCCAATCGTTTGTCTTTCGTCAATCCTGCTTTGGACAAAACAAAGGCCCCCGTGCAAACACTCGTGACCCATGTAGCATTTGGTGCGATAGTTTTGATCCAATCAAGAACATCTGTTCGTTGAAGCAAAGGCCGCACACCTTGGCCGCCCGGAATACAAATAATATCAAGCGCGTCGACATCTGTCATGGCAGCATCAGCGAGAACACGCATATTTTTAACTGCACGGATTTGACCGCCATCAGGACTGATGAGACGAACACGAAAGGCATCGTCTGTGCCCTGCGCGCGCAAAACCGTATTGACCATATTCCATACTTCCCATGGCCCAACGAAATCGAGTTCTTCGACATCGTCAAAAATGAAAATTCCGACCTCAGTCGTCATGGAAACATCCTTCCGTCATGCAGGCTTGCCCCATTATTGGTTAGGCTTTCGCATGATCCGTAAGTTTAGACGTAAGCATCATATTTGTGTTTCCAATAGGGCGACCTAAAATCAATGCGAGCACAAAGGCGCAGCTCATGCAGAAAAACCGCCCTCATCCAAAAACGCCTGTTCCTCTGGCGTCGTATCGCGGCCCAGAACAACATTTCTATGTGGGAACCGTCCGAATTTCACGATGACATCTCTATGCGTTTCGGCAAAGCCCAGCGTGGATTCCCCCTGCAAGCGCGTCTCGCAAAGACGCACACAATCTTCCTGATCTGCAAGATTCTCGCTGTGCATATAAGGCATGTAGACGAAAGGCCGTTGCGCTTGCGACAGGTGCAAGTCCATTTTGCGCGCAACCAGCCGTTTGGCGGCTGCCAAGGCTCTATCATCCCACGCAAAAGCCGCTGGCGTCGCACGGTACATATTCCGTGGAAACTGATCTAGGGCGATAACCAAAGCCAGATGCGCCTCTGCCCCTTGCACTTCCCATGCATGCGGCACATCAGCATTTGCCTGAGCCGCAGCCAGAGTTATGGCTGTGGTTTCGAATTCACGCCGAATGTTAGAATCAAACGCATCCGTCGATTTAAACCAATGTGCCTCACCATCTGCCGAGAACCAAAAATTGAGAATGTCGTCTGACGTCTTCATGTTAGAGACGAACTGTTCCGCCAACTATGCCAGCATATACATCCGCATCAACAGGCGTAAACTCACCCGTCTTTGGGTTCGCATAGAAAATCGGTTCGGAAATTTTTTCAGGATCAAACCCAGCTTTTACTAAGTTCGTTTTCTTGAACTTAAAGGTGCTCGTTGTGTCTGAATCTTGGGACAAACGAATGAAAACTGGCCGCGCATAATGTGGCAATTCACCGTCTACATGCGCTTTTAATTTCGCCAAATCAGGCTCACCTTCAATCACAATCGACGCCATGCCCGCGCGGCCATCATAGCCTGGAACGGCGACGCCATAGACATTGGCTTGTGTGACGCCTGGGAATACGGACAATACGGCAGCGACTTCATTGGTCGCAACATTCTCAGCTTTCCAGCGGAATGTATCGCCGACACGGTCCATGAAGAAGTAGTATCCATCGGCGTCCCGTTTCATCAAATCACCTGTACGGAACCAAGCATCGCCTTTTTTGAAAACATCACGTAGAATTTTCTTCTGCGTATCTGCTTTGGTGCCGTAGCCCTCAAAGCGAAACCTCGGATCATCTTGGCGAATTTCACCAATCATTTCGCCCGGTTCATTCAAGTCTTCACGGATACAAAACCCGTCTGCCCCGCGTGGGTTTTCGCCCGTTTCAACATCATATCGAATAATATCAATATTGAATTTCCAGGCCAAATAAGACGGCACACGACCCACTGCGCCAACGGGACCGTCGACATTTATGAGGCAGACATTGCCTTCGGTTGCGCCGTAAAATTCGATGACATGGGGAATGTCAAATCGGTTGATAAAACTGTCCCACACTTCAGGACGCAACCCGTTACCCATGATCCATTTGATCTTGTGCGCGCGTTCATTTTCCGTTGGCGGTTGTGAGAGCAGAAAGCGGCAAAGCTCTCCGACATACGTAAACATGGTCGCACCATATTTTACAGCATCATCCCAGAAGCGCGATGCCGAGAATTTCGGAATCACAATCACAGCACCGCCATAGGTTAACATAGCGCCGCAACCGACCAAGCCGCCCGTCGCATGATACATCGGCAGAACCATCATCATACGGTCTGTGGCTTTTGCTTTTGCGCCCGTTCCCATTCCGCGCATGTAATTTTGTGCGCGAACATGGGTGACTTTTGCGGCCTTGGGCAGACCCGTCGTGCCAGACGTAAACATCTTCATGGCTTGACCGCCCGCCGTGAGGCCTTGTCGTTCCGATTTGCTAGGACGGTCAGGCACCATGTCGGAGATGGCGGCGTCAAAGCTGTCATAGCCCTCAACCTCGCCGAATGCGGCCCAGACTTTTTGTTCGCCTTCGACTTGCTTTTTCGCAGCGTTCCATTGTTTTGCCATTTCGACATCAATGACCACATGTTTCGCATCGGAGATATTCACACAATGCGCGAGAGCTTTGCCCGCTAATTGATAATTCAGCAGCGCAGGAATAACGCCCAACTTCGTGAGGCCAAACCAGAGCGGGATATATTCCAATCTGTTGCGCGCAAATACAGCCACAGTGTCGCCTTGCGACAGCCCCAGCCCTTTGGCCCAGGCTGCGACCCGGTTCGCGTAGGTTTCCATGTCATCATACGTCCACTCACGTTCACCTTCGATAAAGGCGATGTTTGGCCCGAACGCATCTACGCGCATTTCCAACTCATCGGCGATTAGAAAATTGGATGCGGCATCAACCGTTTTTACGGCGCGCAACATACGTAACAAACCGCTGACAAAGTGTATCTCGCGAGAGAGAGAAAAGCCCATGACGACCCTCAAAATAGGTGATTTTTTATTATATTTCGCGCTTACATTAGAGGCGGCAGAGCAAAAGAAAACCCCGTTTGCCAGGATGAGGCAAACGGGGTTTTACTAACTAACTTGATTTGGCTCAAAGGGAGTAAGTTTCGAGACAAAACGTGGGAACTTGGGATGCCTCCCTAGGTTCGAGATATACCTTGCAACACACGTGCCAAGTTTTTCGCCGCCTTTTTTCGCATTTAGAACGAAAATCGAAACAGGTGGCTCATTTCGGGGCAACATTGCCCCAAAACGGAACAGTTAACGCGCTGGATAACCTGACGATCCCGAGAGTAAACAGGTTCCATCGGATTGTTTGGAGGTTCCGCTCGGACATGGCGCACTTTCGATGATCCGGTTCAGCTGTGGATTATATTGCGGCGCTGCGGAGGTCTGCGGCCTAGATGTCAGACCTTGTGCGCGCACCTGCCCAGTGGCTGCGAGTCTGTAGCCTTCAATATAATTCGGCGGCAAGTAGATCGGTGTTTCTCCGCCTTGCGAATCCAAGGCAATAATTGTCAGCCCATCAAAACGCGCAGCGTCTAATCGTTCATTCGGGATAAACACCCGCAGCTTGTCCTCGCGCGCGCAATCAACGCTTTGTGACGTCACAATATTTCGACCACCATATCCGTCATTCGGAAAGAACTCGAGTTGTCGTCGCACGTTGGAACCGTCGCTTCGACGCGACGAAGGCGCACGCTGAGTGCGCTTCGGCGGCTTGGAGCGTTCGCGGCGTGATTCCGACCTACGTTGTTCCGAACGACGCGTTTCTGAACGGCGCGGTTGTGATCGCGTCTCTCTGTTTGGCTGCGTTGTTGCCCTCGGCGATGTAGGTCGAGGCGTTGCAGCACGAGGCGTTTGCGTGCGGGGAGTTGTTGAACGCGGCGTTGGTGTGGAGCGTGTTGCAGGCGGAGCTAATTCCAAACGCGGTTCAGGATTTACGCCTCGCATGGCGCCGCGCGTCCCACGCCGTGGGCCTCGGGTCGACCTCGAAGAACGCCCGTCATAGGACTCAATTCTGCTTAACCGATCTCTGATCTCACGATCGGATTGTTCCCTAGGGGATGCATTGGTTCGGCCGGCCGAACGGACACTATCGCCTCTATGCCTCTCATCACTATGCCTATCGCGGTCACGTGTTCGCGTCGGTCTACGGCTTCCACCCGTCGTAGCATCTAATATGCGGCGATGAATACCAGACCGTGACCCTCTCGAGCGGCTTCCAAATCCACGATGCGATCCACGACTAAGGCTGCGGCTGCGGTTGTAATAACCATAGCCTGGGCCGTAATAATTATTCCCAAAACCAAAGCCAAATCCGCTATGACCTGAATAATGGCGGCGAGGACGATAAAGTCCAACAAGCGACCCACGATCATAATAGCTGCTATGGTCGTAAACGACATTTTCCACGCGGGTTGAACATTCAAGAATACGGCTATCTCGCAGCACAACAGGCGCAAGCTCTCCATTCACAAAACCCGCGTCACCATATCCGCGCCCGCCAAAGGGATCATCCGATGGAGAATTATAGTAGAAATCAATCTCGAGCAGCGCACCATCGCGCAGCGGTTGTCCATCAATAGCAACGGCCCCATCAGCAGATCGAAGCCTAACGGAACCCGCCAATGTCGGATCATCTTCAAATGCATCAAAAGGCGCGGCGATCCATTCTTTTTGACCTGTGCGCGGATTATGGCTTTCCGTGACATCTCGCGCGATTTGTTCTGCCGATATGGTCGGAAAACTTGGCGCAGCGGCCACCATCGTCGGCGTACCAGAGTGATAAGTCGTCTGCGCCTGCGCGGTTTGCGCGCCAAAGGTCAGGATCAAAGCTGCCGTCGTCATCAGCCAAAAACGGGGTGTGCGGGGTATCGTCATGAGGTCTCCTACCGCTTTAAAGCTGAGAGAACACTGAGAGTCACGTTAACATTACGTTCATACGTAATGACACTTTCGGGAGCGTCAGAAATTATCCTTCAAGGTGCGGCGACGTCCCAATTCGGCCGCGCTGCCCGCTGTCACAAACGGGTTGGCGCGTTTTTCCACGCCAACGGTGGTCGGCACGGTGGGTTTATCTGCGGCGCGCTTGGCCTTCGCATCTGCAACTGCCGCCAATAAGTCCGGATTTTGGCCATCCACAGACAAAGCGAATTTCGCATTGGAAAGCGTATATTCATGCGCGCAGTAGAGCTTTGTCGCCTCAGGTAAAGCCATGATGCGAGAGAGGCTATTCCACATCTCATCTGGCGTGCCTTCGAACAAACGTCCACATCCAAGGGCGAAAATCGTATCGCCGACAAAGGCCAGTTCTGCCGAGGGAATGTGATAAATAATATGCTCATCCGTGTGGCCGGGCGTGTGGATGACATCGACGCCATGGCCTGCAAATTCAAAATATTCGCCGCCTGCCATTGTGATATCCCTCGCAGGAATTGCGTCTTGCTGTGGCCCGCGCACGAGGCAGTCATAGCGCCGCTTGAGCGCGACATTCCCACCCGCATGATCGGGATGCCAGTGGGTGTTCCAAATCTCAGTCAGCGTCCAACCGCGCGCTTCGCATTGCTTCGCGATCTCTTTGGCATCCGGCGTGTCTATCGCCGCAGTCGCGCCCGTTTTGACATCATGCAGCAGGAAGCCGTAATTATCGGACAGGCAAGGGAAAAGTGCGACTTCAAGCGACATGTTCTGTTTCCCCCACTTTTGCAGCCACGCCCATCAGGACGACTAAGGCCGCAGGCCAAATCATCGTGAGCATAAAGAGCCCGACATGCGCATTGCCCGCCGTAGGGTCGGTTTGTACCGCGCGGCCTGTTTGCGCGAAAAATATCCAAATCAGAACCGTCAAAGCCAAGCCTGCCCAAAGTGCGATACGGACACGGCGGCGGGGCCACATGGCACTATCAAGTAGCAAGAATGGCGCGGCAGCATAAACGGCGTTCCCAACCAATACTCCCATGCCGCCCTCTTGCGACTCGGTCATGGCGGCGACGATCCAGCGGTCCGCCAAAAACGGCAGGGCAAAGGCCAATAAAGCTGTGAGTATGCCCGTTTGAGTGACAACAGGGCGTTTACGTGTTTCGGTCATGCAAACCCCATACTGCGCCGCGCGCATCAGGACAAAAGAATTGTCGGCCTATATACAGGCGAGCGAAAGCCCTCACAGCCTTCGTTGAAACTAAGGTTTCAACATGGATAACTGCGATACCAACTTGCGCCCCGCAATGCGGTTCGGGTTGGTCGGCGGCGAACCGCAAATAGGGGCAGAGCCCCGAAAGGTGGGACAGTCCGCGTGGTCGATATTCGCGATGGAATACCAGAATAGAAAAGTGTTTTACGCAAATACCGCACACATTGGGATGTCAGTCCAACATGTGCATACCACGCGGCAATGGTTTTTGATGTCGTAGCGTTAGTTATGTGTCTGGGGGGACACATAACAGCGAAGGGGTTGGGGGTCCTGCAGTCAAACCTTCCGACAGTAACTTGGAAATCCAAAGATTTTCGAGAACCCGGTTCAAGATCAGGCAGTCAACACTCACCGCAAAAGGTCCGGCACACGTCTGGCGCTCACACCAAACCGCTCAACCCCACCGTCTCTCGGTACCAGAAGGTGAGCTCCTACCTGTCCCGTGTCCGAAAGAACCTGTGTACCGTATCATAGGTTTTGGGACCAAGGATCATTCTCTTGGATTTTATTATAAGGTGTTGAAGTGGAACGATTATTATTTTTCGAAAACAAGGATCGAAATTTCAAACACCAATCTTCCGTCCATCCCAGCGCAGGCTGGGATCCAGTACGGTCATGTTGAATGTCTGCGCATATATCTGGACCCCAGCCTTCGCTGGGGTTGGACGGGGGTTAAAAAGCTGGAGGAGAAATTACCTCATCTTTAGCCAATCACTTAACCAACCCTCAGGATTGAATTGGAATAGGTAAATTTTTACAATCCGAGGATCATTCTTCTTACCTCAGCCCTCATCGACCTCATCCTCGGCTTAAACCTAGGCCTTTTACGGTTACCTTTGTGAATGGCTAAGATGATCGGAACAGGGAAGTTACGCCTGCCCTAGTCCTGCTTATACACCACGCCATCTTTCATCACGAAGCCTACGTCTTCCAGCACGCTAACGTCATCTATCGGATTACTATCCACAGCGATGATGTCCGCACGTTTTCCGACGGTTATTGATCCGCGGTCCGATGCCACATCAAAGAGTTTTGCATTCCCTATAGTGGAGGCCTGTATCGCCTGCATCGGCGTTAAACCCCACTCTACCATATAGGAAAATTGGCGACCGTTTTGTCCATGCGGGTAGACGCCCGCATCGGACCCAAAGGCGAGATTTACGCCGGCTTTCGCGGCGGCCTGAAACCGTTCACGCTGAGCCTTGCCAACGGTGCGCTCTTTGGCGAGGCTTTCTTCCAAAATACCCGCCGCTTCACCTTCGGATAAAATATAATCAGAGACATATATATCCATCGACAGATAAGTGCCTTTTCGTTTCGCCATCCGTAGGCCTTCATCGGAAATCAAGCTGGCATGTTCAACGGAGTCCACACCTGCACGAATGGCTGTTTCAACCCCTTCTGCACCATGCGCGTGAACAGCAACTTTCAAGCCTAAAAGATGCGCCTCATCGACAATGGCTTTCATTTCTTCAAAGCTAAATTGCTGCGCCCCTATTTTTGTACCTTTGGACAATACGCCGCCCGTGCCACAAAATTTGATAACTTTGGCTCCGTATTTATTATTTTCGCGCACCTTAGCGCGAACCGCCCACGGCCCATCCGCGACACCGCCGCTTTTTTTCTGATATTCATAAGGCAGAAGGTTATTGTCACAATGCCCACCCGTAATGCCGATGGACCTGCCCGCAGGAATCATATGCGGTCCCGGAATATCGCCTGCGTCAATCGCGTTCATAAGATCAATATCAGCAAAGCCCGGTGCGCCTAAATTTCGGACGGTTGTAAATCCCGCCATCAATGTCTTTTCCGCATTCACCACGCCCGTAATCGCAGCGCGCGGCGTAGACACTTGCAAACGCTTATATCCGTGAATTGAGGCGTCGGATGTCAGATGCACATGACTATCCGAAAGCCCTGGTAAAACGGTCATGTCTGATAAATCGATTAACGTTGCGTCGGAGGGCACATCAATGTCGTCCAAAGTCGCACGTGATCCGATTGCCGTAATGCGGCCATCTTCGATGACGATCACACGGTCAGTTTGCACCGTCCCATTTTCAACATCGAGCAACGTTCCAGCATAAATCACACTTGCTTCATCCGCCGCCATTACGGCCGTTGAAACGGCAAATGAAAGGCCCAAAGCCGCGCCAAAAGTTTTCAAGAGATGAACTTTAAACATGCAATATTTCCAAATTTGTTTGATGGCTTATTTACGCCTAGACCACAAAATTCCACACGCCAAATCAAAACACGACCAAATTAGGCAGGTCCTAAATTTTTAAACTCGGCTTTCGCAACCCGTAAAAATTTATCCAATGGGTCCCATTCAGGATTGTCCGGATCATGCCAGTGATGAAGCTTCATCATCGCAAACTTCATTTGCCAAGATAAATCACCGGCTCGTCTGCGGAGAGATTTTTGTTCCCGAAAGCGAAGGCCAGACGATGGCAGACGTGTATTATCATTGGTCGGCGATTGATCGCCCTGCGTGGGGATTTCCACCCAATCCAATGTTGTTAATGTTTGCCCTGATGTAGATGTACGTTGCGCCATACATAAATCCTCTTTGATATGTTAAACATGGGATATGCAAACCACATGCCGTCTTCCATTTCAGGACGTGTCGGGGCATAGGCGCGGTGTGATACAGACCTCTCATAGCCCCGCACGCAAGCTAGCGATGCTCCTCATCGGATTGTTGATCATACGCGTCATTGCATTGTTTATCGCGCCGTGGGGCCTGCATGGTGATGAAGCGCAATATTGGGCGTGGTCGCAAGACTTAGATTTTGGGTATTTTTCTAAACCCCCCATGATCGCTTGGGTCATTGCCGCCACGACGAGTATTTTTGGGCAGGCTGAATGGGCCGTGCGCTTATCTGCGCCGTTTTTACATATCGCGACCAGTGTCATGATCTTTCTCGCGGCGCGCAGGTTCTTTGACGCACAGGTCGGGTTTTGGGCGACTGCGACCTACACGTTGATGCCTGCCGTTTGGCTGTCGAGTTTTATCATGAGCACCGATGCGGCATTGCTACTTTGCTGGGCCATAGCTTTGCATGCGTGGGCCTGCCTGCGGGAAAATGGAAGGTGGGGCCGCGTTATTCAGCTCGGCCTTGCGCTCGGATTTGGTTTACTCTCGAAATATGCGATGGCATTTATGGTACCCGTCTTGGGGCTGGCCGTTCTATTGGACCTACCCACACGCCGCGCGCTCTTGGGGCCACGTGGTTTTGTCGGGGCTGCGATTGCCGCCGCCTTATTAATGCCGAACCTGATGTGGAATGCAGCGCATGATTTTGCGACGATTTCCCACACAGCGGAGAATGCAAATTTAGGGCGCGATTTATTTAACCCTGAGGAAGTCTTTCAATTCTGGGGTGACCAATTTGGCGTGTTTGGTATTGTGCCATTTGCCCTGCTTTTAATCGCGCTCGTCGCGGCGTTTCGCGGAACATTGCCCAAACCTATACGCTGGTTGGCCGCCCTCTGCGCGCTGCCCCTCGCCGCCATTACAGTGGAAGCCT
Organism: uncultured Caulobacterales bacterium; assembly: GCA_938003545.1. Lineage (GTDB taxonomy): Bacteria > Pseudomonadota > Alphaproteobacteria > Caulobacterales > Maricaulaceae > Litorimonas. The sequence continues at coordinate 31,012 of CALKXY010000010.1, read as the reverse complement.
TGCTCTCACGCGCAAATGCGAATTGGGCCGTGACCGCCTATGTTGCCGGACCAATCTTAGTTGCCGTTTGGGCAACGCGATCACCACGCCGTCTGGCGTGGTTAAAATGGGGGCTAATCGCGCAGACTGCGGTGTGCCTCTTTGTCGGCGGCGTTGCGGCCAGTGAACGCAGCGTCGACGCTGTAGGCCTGACAAATGCAGTCAAACGCCTGCGGGCGTGGCCGGAAACATCTGCGCAGATTGAGGCGCGATTGATGGCAGATGCTTACGCCTATGTCGCGACAGATAATCGGTTGGTTTTTTACGATCTAAATTATTATCGCGTAACAAATGAAATGCTCGAAACCACAGAGCTCGTGATGTGGTCACTAAATGACGCGCCCGCCCATCACGCCAATTTAACGCGCGCCCTGCCCGATACGGATGCGCCTATTTTGCTCTTATCTTATCATCACAATTTCGAAGAGTATTTCCGCGCGGATTTCGAAACCTTAGAAGAACTCCCGCCAATCACCGTCGGTCTTGGCACTGGGAAAACACGCGTTTTAAAAGTCTGGCGCGGGACGGGATATCGCAAGACATCCCTAAATGACCGCACTTAAGCCCTCATGAACAGGAAAGTTATTTCCCCCAGAGCTGCTCTAATTTTCTATCGCGCCCACATCCATTACGATAATATTTATAACGTATCGAATTTTTCTTATAATAATCCTGATGGTAATCTTCTGCATCGTAGAATGTCACGGCAGGTAGGATGGGCGTCACGATTTCGGCAGAAAATGGCTTGGTTGCTTTGATTTTCTCTAGCGAGTCTTGGGCATCCGCGCGTTGTTCTGGCGTCACGAAAATCGCGGAGAGATAACTTTCGCCCTTATCGCAGAATTGACCACGCGTATCCGTGGGATCAATGGTTTTCCAATAGTAATCGACCAGCTTGCGGTAGCTCACAACTTTGGGATCATAGATAATTTTCGCGGCTTCAAAATGACCTGTGCGGTTTGTACCGACTTGTTTATATTTTGGGTTGTCCAGCGTCCCGCCTGTATAGCCAGAGATCGCTTCGCGGACACCGTCGATTTTCTCGAAATCAGATTCGACACACCAGAAGCAACCGCCTGCGACGATCATTTCTTCCAAACCATCGGTGCGCGTAGATTTATATGGCGCTTGCGGGCCTGATGTGGCCGATAAGACTTGCGTCTCAACAGGCCTATTATTGGCCTCAACCGATTGTGCAGGCGCGCAAGCCGTGAGAATGAGAAGAGATGCAGCTGTAATTAAATATTTCATGCTCACATTATTCCTTCTCGACACCTCAACTACCAATGACGTTTGCGTTAGGCCTGCATTAAGCGCGGGACGCCTTATACGCGCCCAAGGCCAATTCTCGGGCCTCTTTATGATCTACGATGGGCTTAGGGTATGTTTCGCCCAGTTTCACACCCGCCTTTTCCAAGACGTCCTTTGGCGCGGTCCAAGGTTGATTGAGGTATTTATTCGGTAGGTTCTTTAGCTCTGGCACATATTTACGCACATAATCGCCATTCTTATCGAATTTTTCGCCTTGGCTGAATGGATTAAAGATACGGAAATACGGCGAAGCATCCGCACCGCTACCTGCGACCCATTGCCAGCTCGCTGCATTTGACGCGGGATCAGCTTCCAGCAGTGTGTCCCAATACCAATCTTCGCCAACCCGCCAATCCGTCAACAAATGTTTGATCAGGAAAGAGGCACAGACCATTCTTACGCGGTTATGCTGCCAGCCTGTCTGCCAGAGCTCTCGCATACCCGCATCAACAAAGGGATATCCCGTCTTGCCGCGTCGCCAAGCCTCGGTTTTTTCTGCGTCGGGAGCCCATTCAAATTTATCGAAATCTGGCTTATAGTTTTCTGACGCCAGTTTCGGATTATAAAATAAGAGCGTATAAGAAAATTCGCGCCAACCAATTTCGGTCAAAAATTTATCGGACACATAATAATTATTCTTCGTAACCGTCCAAATTTGCCTCGGAGAGATTTCGCCAAAGGCCAAATGCGGTGAGAGTTTTGACGTTCCGCTCTCATCATCTGGGCGATCACGTTGTTCTGCGTAATGTTCAACAGGCCCATCCAGAAAACTCGCCAATCGCTCTGCTGCGCCTGCCTCTCCTGGCCTATGTAGCATTAGCATTTTAGACGCCCAATCAGGATGTGTCGGCAGTAAAGTCCAATCTTCTAAATCATCAGACCCCAAATTACCCGCGACGCAAGACAGTGTCTTAGGCGCAGGTAAAGGTTCATCAACCGTGAAAACAGTTTTCGCCGCGCGCCAAAACGGTGTGAAGACCTTATAAAACCCGCCTGTTTTCGTCGCAACTTCCCATGGTTCAATGAGGAGGTTGGCTTTGTGGCTTTCCACCTTCAGGCCCCGCGATTTTAAATGCGTTTTAATTGCTGCATCAATCTCCCGTGCCCAGCCTTCATAGCGTCGATTCCAATGGATTTCATCAGCGCCTGTTTGTTCTATGATCTCGTCCAAAAGGGTCGCAGCTTCACCTGCGCGCAGAATAAACTGCCCGCCTTTGCTTTCAATGTCTTGAGTGAGTGCCGTGAGGGAATGATGCAGCCAAACCTTTGAAGCCCCGCCGTGGTCACGCCCTGCATTACTCTCTTTCACATATAGCAGAATTAGCGGTTTTCCGCTCTCCACGGCTTTGTGGAGGGCAGGGTTATCGGCCAGACGCAGGTCGCGGCGGAACCAAATTATGACGGGGCTTTGATGAGACATATGATATATACGAAACACCATCGCAAAGCGTTGCACAACAGTTCACTTTACCCATTCTCACGCGGATGTGACATAATGTAGCTAGCCTGTGAGGCCATACACGCGCATCCGAAAATTGGAGGACAGTATGACAAAATCTAGAACATCTCGGAAAAAGCGGCTTTTAATCGGAGTCGCAGGACTTGGCATTTTTGCGGCTCTCGCCATTTTTGGCATTCGCAGCTATCAAGCGGAAGATTTACCCAAAGCCGAGACCCAACTAAAGTTTGACCGTGCCGCCCTCGATTTCACACATGCGTTTGACGCGGAGGCTATGTTGCCCTTTTTGGCGAGCGCCGCCTTTGATATGGATGGGGACACCCGTCCAGAATTATTCCTAGGCGGCGGTGTTGGACAGGCCGACGCGCTTTTTAAATATGTAGATGGCGCATTCAAACGCACAGATGTCGTGTTCGAAAAACTCGATACAGCCGCAACACATGGCGCAGCCCATTTAGATGTTGATGGCGACGGCGACACAGATTTATTTCTGGCCCGCTCCAACGCTGTTGCACTCTTCATCAATCAAAATGGAGAATACACGAAAAGCTCTGCAACTTTCCCCCTCGCTGAAAATACAACGCCGTTATCCATCGCATTGGGTGATATAAATTCAGACGGACATGTTGATCTTTATATCTCGGGTTATCTCAAGATTGACAGGATCGAAGGCGAGACAATTTTCACCGGAAATTATGGTGGATATTCCGCACTCTATCTTGGACAACCAAACGGAACATGGACGGATGCCACCTCACAAGCAGGAGTGTTGAGACAGCACAATAGTTTCACGGCTGGATTTGTAGATTTAGATGGAGATAGCCTTCAAGATCTTGTCGTCGCGCAAGATACAGGCGTCATTGAAACGTGGAAAAATTCGAACAGCCTTCCGCTAACACGCACGGAAAACCCTAGCGTCAATTCCTATCCAATGGGTCTTGGTTTTGGTGATATTGATAATGATGGGGACGTCGATATTTGGGCGTCCAATGTCGGCCACACACTACCCGGAAAATTACTCCGCGGTGACTTACCAGAGGACGCTCTCTTTAATACAGATTATTATTTACTCGAAAATGACGGCACGGGTAAATTCACGGATGTTGCGAAAGAAAAAGGTGTCGCACGGCTGGGGTTTGGCTGGGGCAGTGTCATTGCCGATATGGATTTAGACGGACGCGCAGATTTATTGGCGGCACAAAATTATGCGCGCCTACCGGGAAATGGACTCCTGCGGAGTTATCCTGGGAAACTCCTCCTACAACAAACTGACGGGACCTTCGCAGATGCGACCGCCGTTTCGCCTGATGCAGGGTTTGGCATTTCACCGCTTGTTGCAGATTTTAATGCCGACGGCGCGCCAGATTTAGTTTGGGCGAACTTGGCAGGTGAAAGCCGCGCATGGGTCTCGGCTGGTGGAACAGGCACCTCCATACGTGTGCCGCTGCCCAATCGCACAGAATTTCTTGGGGCCCTCGTCCGCGTCACGGACAGCACAGGACGGCAACAATCCAAACGCCTTATTACGGGGGAAGGTTTGGGGTCAGATTCGTCCCGCACACTTATCTTCGGATTAGGTGATGCAGAGTTCACGCAGGCCGAAATTATCCTGCGTGATGGTTCACGTCAGATGTTTAAAACGGCTATTGATGGTACACTCACATGGAAAAACTAGCGACAGCCCGCCTATGCGGTTGGGTAGGACTCTTAGGCGCGGTTCTGGTCGGCATTGGCGAAGCCATGCTACAATATTCTCCAGGTGGTGATTTAGTTGGATATGCCTATTTGGCAGATATTCCTTTGGCACGACAATCCATGGGTCATTGGATTGCCGTCTTGGCAGCGCCCCTTTACCTGCCAGGTTATTGGTTTCTCAGCCGGCAATTCCCGCGCGATCAAAAACTTGCAACGGCTGGATTTGTTCTGATGGCTTATGCCTTTATTATTGGCGCGGTTTGGATGGGCGGACGCATTGATCTGGCCGTAACATCACATGGTATTGCGGCGGGTACAGATTGGGTTGATCTTCAGGCGATCATCGCGGGCTATAATGAACCCTTCGTCAATGTCTTACGTGTTGCCGTTTTACTTTGGTCTATATTTTGGATTTGGGCCATTGCGGCAGGCCGTTCGGCGCTGCCCCGATGGATGGCAATATTCAGCCCCCTCGCCATTTTAGTATCTATTTTTGCGCTCTATTTTACGGTTCCAAATATTGGAGGCTATGTTTTGCCCGCCGCAATGAATGTGACGCATGTCATTGTCTTCGGACTCGCCCTTTTGACAACGCGGCGATTAGCCTAGCGTTGTCTCTGAAATATCGAAAAGATCGGCCATGACGGATTCCGTCGTGGGCCAGCGGCCAGCACCTTTGCCCCGAATCCGATATTGGTCTCCATCCTCAAAATCAAAGACGGCATGAGCTTCTTCTCCGTCGGCTTGTGCAAGGAAGTTGTTTCTCGACAGGTCTTTCAGTTCCAAGGCAGATGAAAATCCATTCTTGTCACTCCAAAGCGTGGAGATACGTTTCCACGCGCCTTTAGCTTCGGCGTTAGGACGGAAGTTTTCGATCGTATCCAGCGGAATATCTTCCAATCCAATCGTCTCGCCAAACCCTAGCATCGCGATCAGGCGAATTTTCGCCCCTGCATCCGCGCCGCCAACATCAGCAGTTGGGTCGGCTTCTGCGAAGCCTTTATCTTGGGCATCTTTCAAGGCTTCCGCATAGCTGCGGCCCTTTCCGATTTCGTCCAGCATATAATTCGTTGTGCCATTCAGCAGAGCCTGCACACGCGTGATGCGGCCCTTTTCGCGAATACACATTTCCAGCACGGGCATGCCACCGCCTGCAGAAGAAGAGAAACGCAGTTGCGCCGCATGTTCCACGGCAAAGTCCAACAGGTCTTGGCCGCCCGCTGCAATGGCTTGCTTATTGGCAGATACGACATGGATTCCGCGCGACAACATCGCTTTACAATGCGGAAGCGCCGGATCAACACCGCCCGAAACATCGATAAAAATATCGGGTTCTGCCGCAAGCAGGTCTTCAAATTCCGTTGTTAAGATTTCAGGTTTGTAGCCTTGATCAATATATTTATCTGGGCTGCGTACCATGATCTTGACGATTTCAAATTGGGCCGAATGGGCGGCGACGCGGCGGAAGACACCCCCGCCAACAATGCCAAGGCCCATCATCGCGACGCGTAGTTTTTTTGGCGACGGCGCAGGTTTCATCGCGCCCGTTGTTGCGCCGACACGTGTGTAGGACGGCAGACCCGGTATACCGACGCGGAAGGGTACTTCGTGCTTGCGGGCAAAGCCCAATGCGCGCGGCGCAATAAGAGGCCCTGCAACACGGATCGCATCGTCCCATGAAATTTCATCATAGCGTGCGGCGTTCGGGTTTGATTTTGGGTCCACCTCATAAATACCGTTCACATCTTTCAGCAAGACCGCTTCGACACCGAGCTGATCTGCGACATAGAGCGCCGTCAAATCCGCCCCGCCATCACCCAAAAGGACGGCACGATCTTTTTCGCCAATGGCGACAAATCCGGGCATCACAACAATATCATGGTCGCGCAAGTCTTCGAGCAGTTGCGGCGTGTCCAATCCCGTTAGGCGGGCTTCAGTGAAACTGCCCTCAGCCGTCAGGCCTAAATCTCGCGCTTGGCGAACAAAGGCCGGCGCGCCGATCCGTTCCAGCGCCAGCGCCAATAAGGCTGCAGAGCGTCGTTCGCCCAACTGGAGCAATTCAGGCAAGTTCTTGGCATCGCCTTCGGGGCCAATACGGCGAGCTTCAGCCATCAAGACATCCGTCTGATCACCCTGGGCGGATGTTACAGCAACGACATTTTGTCCCTGCCTGTAATGACGGTAGATTTCAGAGGCGGCCTGGGTGTAATCCTCAAGCGATTTTAAAACGCTATGACCAAAATTCAGGACAATGACGGGAACGGGCATGATCGGCTCTCGTGTTAGAAAGAATGCGAGCTAAGCGTGGACCCGTCACGTGTCAATCCAAGACCGTCATTGAAAGTGTATTCTAAATGGAAAAAAATTCTACAAACTCCAATTTTGGCAAGGCTCCACAGAATGGATCTATCTGGCCACGCCTCTGGCGCGGGATAAAGTTGCGTTGCCCAAAATGTGCACAAGGCAAATTATTTCGCAGTTATCTAAAGCCTGTAGAACATTGTTCTAATTGCACACAACATTGGGGTAATGTTCGGGCAGACCTTGCCCCAGCCTGGGCTGCCATGACAATTGCGGCACATGTGACGGTTTTGATCTGGCATTTCTTCTTCTGGCAGACGGATATGCCGAATTGGCAGCTCACCTCAATCCTTTGCGTAATTGCAACCGCCATCTGCCTCATCGCATTACCGCCAATGAAGGGCCTGTTCATGGCCATCATTTGGGCGAAAGGCACGACGGATAGTTAAAGTTCGCTCGCGCCCACTCGGATTGGCATAAAAACTGTGTTGGCATAGTAAATGCTCGCCTCACCCTGAGTGTTCTACTTCGGGACACGTCTTGGTTAAGGATGTGTAGCAATGGCAGTTTTTAACAATCGTGCAGGCGATCAATCTTTTCGCGGGCAAGCCAGTGAGTATGATCAAGTCGATTATTCGGGCAATTTGGCCGATTACGCTTTTACGCAAAACGCAAATGGCTCCGTAACAGTCACGCATCCGACATTGGGCACAGATACGCTTTTCGATATAAATGGCTTTTGGTTTAACGGCGAAAGCGCATGGTATTCGATCGAAGATGCCATCCGCCTAACAACGGACGCGCCTTATATTGATGAGAGCGGCGCATGGATCGGGACGCAAGGCAATGATGTGCTACGCGGCACGGCAGGCACAGAGGACATCTTTTACGCGGACATGGGCAATGATCGCATCATTGGCGGCGGTGATGAATATGACCAAGCCGAATATGATGGCGAGCTTATCGAATACACATTCACGCGCCTCAACAATGGCGACGTCACCGTTAGTCATCCGACATGGGGCATGGACACCTTATCTGACATAGATGGCATGTGGTTCACCCGCGAAGGCGCTTGGTATTCCATAGAAGATGCAATTGAGATTACGTCAGGGCTACCTCGGTTCCGGCTGGATGCCGATGATGTTTTGAACGGCACGCCCGGAAATGACCGCATGCAAGCAGACGCCAGCGGTACAAATTTCTACGGCGGGACAGGGAATGATACATTTCTAGGGCGCAACAACGCGTATGACCAAGTCAATTATGACGGCGATTTGGCAGATTACAGCGTTCAAACAAATGCCAATGGCATAGTTATTATAACCAGCGCCCTTTGGGGCCGGGATACTCTGTCTAATATTGACGGAATCTATTTCAACGGGCCGAATGGCGGATGGGTCAGCATCGACGACCTGGAAGACCAATCCGCGACCGCAGATATAGCCGATGCGGATTTCGGCGCCTTTTTCTAACCTTGACGCCCACCCTGCACACCTCCATATGCCGTTCATCATCAAGACCGGCAGAGGGACAGGCCCTTTGAAGCTGGGGCAACCTCGAGCATTTTCATAGAAAATGTGTGAACGGTGCCAAATCCTGCAGCTTGGGTGCAAGCCGCGAAGATGAGGACGACAGCGGATACTCCGCTTACCCCTCCCCTTTACGCATTGCATCTAGAACAAAGAGGTCAACATGGCGATCGGTCATGACATAGAAACTGTGCTAGGCACATATACGTTGGACCGAGGCTGTTCACTGCCCGATGACGTTGTGCGTGGGCGTGTCTATGGAAACCCTGACGGTCCTGCACTTGTTGTTCTAGGCGGCATTTCCGCCACGCGCTTTGTGTCCGATGGCAGCCCAAGTGCTAAAAAAGGATACAATCGCGGCTGGTGGTCACGATTGGTTCGCGAAGGCGGCGCGATTGATTTAAATAAGTTCAAAGTCATCGGTTATGATTTCGCGCCAAATAATGGGGGCTTAAATTGCCCAGAAACAATTACCACGACCGATCAAGCGCGGCGACTTAAGGCTTTGCTCGACAGTCAAGGCGTATCGCATATCGCGGCCCTCATTGGCAGCTCTTATGGCGGAATGTGCGGCTTGGCCTTTGCGCGGGATTATCCAGATATGATCGGGCAACTTTGCGTCATTGGCGCGGCCCATCGCCCTTACCCCATTGGCGTCGGTTGGCGCGGCATTCAACGCCGCATTGTGCGCCTAGGCTTAGATGCTGGCAATCCAGAGACCGGCCTAAAGCTCGCACGCGAGCTGGCCATGACGACGTATCGCACACCCGAAGAATTTGCGCATCGTTTTGATCTGGCAGAGACCACAACCGACCCCATACAATTTGATATTTGTAATTACCTCGGGAGCCGAGGTGATGTTTTCGCAGGGAATATGGATGCGCGACGGTTCCTCGCTCTTTCTGAATCCGTAGACTTGCACCGCGTCGAGCCAGAAGCGATTTCAACGCCGACGCTATTGATGACCGCGATTTCTGACCAACTCGCACCTCTGACAGACATGCGCGAATTGCGAGATCGATTGAGCGGACCAAGTGAGCTTTATACCTTCACATCTCTTTACGGGCATGATGCGTTTTTAAAAGAATATGACGCGATGGAACCGCGCTTGAGCGCATTTTGCAAAGGACTTTCCACATGAAGTCCATGATCAATTTCCTCTGGCTTATCCTGCGGTGCGTCGCTTTCATCTGGATCATCTCAACGATCTTGATTCTCATTCTCTTTGTGGTCGGCAGCGAAGCTGATGGGTTATCCCTCTCCGAAAGGCTCATCACAGCCCTTCGTTATGGCGGTTATGTTGGCGGCATATTCGGGACATTACTGGCGCTTTATCTTGCCCTCAAAAGCTGGCGCATTGACCGCAACAATAAAAAGAAGCTCGCACGTCGCGAAAAGATAAAATCATGACAGACCATAAAACTAAAATCGTTCAAGCGGGCATCGGTACGGACCCTGCACATGGCTCTCTACCGCCGCCGTTATATCTCTCGTCGACATATCTTTGGCCGACCCCCTCCGAGAAGGGACAGTATGATTATGGTCGTTCGAATAATCCGAACCGTGATGTACTAGCGGACGCCCTGACAGAGCTAGACGGCGGCGCAGGCGCGGTAGTGACATCTTCGGGCATGTCGGCAATTGATCTGGTATTGAACTTGATCAAGGCAGATGACCTCGTCATCGCGCCGCATGATTGTTACGGCGGGACGCACCGCCTGCTGACGCACCGCGCCGCACAAGGCCGCATTCGTGTTGCCTTCGTTGATCAGAACAACCCCGCAGCCTTAGCCGCCGCTCTCGCCAGCAAACCCGCGCTAGTCATTATTGAAACACCGTCCAACCCGCTGATGCGCGTTGTGGATGTGAAAGCCATTTGCACCGCAGCGAAAGCCGTCGGCGCAATTACTGTTGTCGATAATACATTTCTATCGCCGCTTCGGTTGCGGCCGCTTGATCTCGGCGCGGATATCGCGCTGCAATCGACAACGAAATATATCAACGGCCATAGCGACATCATTGGCGGCTGCGTTGTGGCGAAATCCGCAGAACACGTAGAACAACTCGCGTGGTGGGCAAATGCGGCAGGCATTACAGCCAGTGCCTTTGACTGTCATCAAACACTGCGAGGGTTACGGACATTATCCCTGCGTCTTGATGCGGCAGAATCAAACGCCAAAGCGATTGCGACCTTCCTCACACAACAAAGCCAAGTCACAGCCGTCCATTACCCTGGCCTTGCGACACATACAGGCCACGACATTGTAAAAGCTCAGCAATCTGGTCCTGGCGCGATGTTATCCTTTGAAGTCGCAGGGGGGTTAAGCGCCGCGACACAGTTCTGTCAATCGCTCGAAATTTTCAAACTCGCGGCCAGTTTAGGCGGCGTAGAGAGCCTTATCTGCCTGCCAGAAACAATGACGCATCGCGGTATGGCCGAAACGGCACGGCGCGAAGCTGGAATTAGCGATAGTTTGCTACGTCTCTCGGTTGGGATTGAAGACGAAACAGACCTTTTGGCCGATTTGGCAAAAAGTTTTTCTTCCATATCGTGATATGGAGAAATATTTTCTCACTTCATACCGCGATTATCATCATGAAACGCAAATTTTTTTCTTGAGGGTCCACGCTTGACTCGTTAACGAAGGACGAGTTTAAGGATAGCTATGCACTCGCAGGACAAATACGAAGTTAAAGTGAAGGTCGCGACGCGTCAACAGACGCTCTCGAATGATGCTGCCCTATTTGGCGGCCTCGTCCTCATTCTGCTTCTATCTGTCGTGGTCCTGATCGGGCCAAGCGCGGGACTTATGTAGAGAGAACACCTCGAACATAAACCACCCGCTCCGAGAGGACGCGGGTTTTTTTGTGTTTGGGACGCAGTGATTTTGATGATCTGGTTTTGAGTTTAGGAATATGAGTATGTCGAAAAGAAGTGATGCCATCGTCAAGGGACGCGACCGCGCAGCCGCGCGGGCCATGTTGCGTGCCACAGGCATGGATGACGAAAACTTCGAAGGCCCAATCATTGCCGTCTTCAACACATGGACCAATATGGGCCCTTGTAACATGGACCTGGATAAGCTCGCTGTTCCCGTCCGCGCAGGTATTCGCGCAGCTGGCGGTACACCTGTCGACTTTAACTCCATTGCCGTCTCCGATGGCATTACAATGGGCAGTGAAGGTATGCGCGCCTCATTGATGTCACGCGAAGTCATTGCCGACTCAATCGAACTTGCCGTCAAAGGCCACAGCCTTGATGGCGTTATTGTTTTAGTCGCCTGCGATAAGACAATCCCTGCAGCCGGCATGGCACTGGCGCGCATGAATATTCCTGGTGTTGTGCTCTATGGCGGCTCGATCATGCCGGGTAACCACAAGGGCAAAGATTTGTCCGTGCAAGATGTCTTCGAAGCTGTTGGTGCGTGTGCTGCGGGCCTCATTGATGATGAAGAATTAAAAGATATTGAAAAAGCGGCCTGCCCGGGTGCGGGGGCCTGTGGCGGCCAATTCACAGCCAACTCTATGGCGATGGCGATGACCTTCCTTGGCCTGTCCCCAATGGGCGCAAATGATGTGCCAGCAATTTCAGACGATAAAAATGCTAGCGCCTACCGCGCGGGACAGATCGTTGTGGACTGCGTGAAAGAGAACCGCTTACCACGCGAAATGATCACGCAACAATCTCTGATGAATGCCGCGATTGCTTTGTCCGCAACGGCGGCCTCAACTAATGCGATTTTGCATTTACTGGCGATTGCATCAGAAGCCGAAATTGATGGTTTTAACATTGATGCCTTTGATACTATTTCTCGGTCCACACCAGTTATTGGCGATCTAAAGCCGGGCGGAAAATATATGGCATTTGATCTATATGCCGCTGGCGGTTCAGGCTTGATTGGACAACGTTTGGTCGAAGCCGAAATGATTGAAGACCAAAAAACCGTCACAGGCCGCAGTCTGTTTGAAGAAATTGCAGATGCCAAAGAAGCGAAGGGCCAAGACGTCGTTCGCCAGTTTAGCGACCCTGTGAAATCTCGTGGCGGCTACGGCATTCTTTACGGCGATCTTGCGCCCGAAGGCTGCGTTGTGAAACTCGCGGGACATGGCGCCTTATTCTTTGAAGGCACAGCCCGCGTTTTTGAAGGCGAAGAAGCCTGCATGGCTGTGGTTCAAAATAATGGTATTAAAAAAGGCGATGTTGTCATCATCCGTAACGAAGGCCCCGCTGGCGGTCCTGGTATGCGCGAAATGCTTGGCGTCACCGCTGCGTTGGTTGGGCAAAACTTGGCAGATCATGTCGCCTTGATCACAGATGGCCGTTTCTCTGGCGCGTCCTATGGCTTTGTTATTGGCCATGTTGCCCCTGAAGCCGCACATGGCGGACCGATTGCGCATGTACGCGACGGCGATAAAATCACCATCGACGTTGAGGGCCAAACCATCAATGTTGACGCTGACCTCGCGGAACGTGCCAAAGGCTGGACGCCGCCTGCCCCACGTTACCCAAGCGGCGCTTATGCCAAATTTGCTAAACTCGTCGGCTCCGCCTCTAAGGGCGCAGTCACTTCATTCCCTTTTGCTAAATAGATAAATTAGGACCCACCACCATGTCATCACTCGATATTTATTACGATAAAGATTGCGACCTCGCGATCATCAAGAAAAAGAAAGTCGCCGTACTTGGCTATGGCTCACAAGGTCGAGCCCATGCGTTGAACCTCAAAGACAGCGGCGTTGACGTTGTTGTCGGCCTCCGCCCAGATAGCGCGACAAATAAAAAAGTTATCGCAGATGGCTTGCCTGTTAAAGCCACCGCAGATGCGGTCAAAGGCGCAGACGTTGTCATGGTCCTCACCCCAGACGAGCTACAAGCCCGCATCTACCGCGAAGATATTGAACCAAACCTCAAAGAAGGCGCAGCTCTCGCCTTCGGTCATGGTTTTGCCATTCATTACGGACAGGTCGCGCCTCGTCGTGATCTTGATGTTATCATGATTGCGCCAAAGGCTCCGGGTCACACGGTTCGTAACGAATTTACAAATGGCCGCGGTATTCCTGACCTCATCGCCGTTGCGCAAGACGCCAATGGCGGCCACGCTTTGGAACTTGCGAAATCCTACGCCTCTGCCATTGGCGGCGGTCGCACGGCGATCATCCACACAACATTTGGTGATGAAACAGAAACTGATTTGTTCGGCGAACAAGCTGTGCTTTGCGGCGGCGTCGTAGAACTCATCAAGATGGGCTATGAGACCCTTACAGAAGCGGGCTATCCGCCTGAGCTCGCTTATTTCGAATGTTTGCATGAAACAAAGCTCATCGTCGATTTGATCTATGAAGGCGGCATCGCCAACATGAATTACTCTATCTCTAACAATGCGGAATATGGCGAATACGTCACGGGCGAAGCCGTCATCAATGACAGCTCCCGCGAAGCCATGCGTACAGCATTGAAGAACATCCAAAATGGTGATTACGCAAAATCCTTCATCCAAGAAGGCGCGCTCGGGTACCCAAGTATGACGGCCCGTCGCCGCAATACGGAAAAGCATTCGATCGAAAAAGTCGGCGCGCAACTCCGTGGCATGATGCCGTGGATTTCCGCCAATAAGATCATCGATAAAGATGTAAACTAGTCAAAACCTAAATTAACTAAAACACCCTTTCTCCTATCTCGGAGAGAGGGACACGAAACAAGAGGCGCATGTCTACGACACGCAGACCCGGGACACAGAGATGACCACAGCAACGCAATTCGACCGTCAGCAGACAGAAATCCTAGCGGACCGCGCGCCGAAATCTGGCTCCAAACTCCTGCTTGAATCTATCGCTGCGCAGGGTGTGGATTTGATCTTTGGCTATCCTGGCGGGGCGATCATGCCCGTCTATGACGAGCTGCCGAATTACCCGCAGCTGCGTCATATCCTCTGCCGACACGAACAAGGCTGCGGTATGGCGGCGATTGGTTATGCGCGCGCAACAGGTAAAGTCGGTACAGCTTTCGCCACATCTGGTCCGGGCGCAACGAACCTCGTCACCGCCATTGCTGATGCTTATTTGGATTCCGTTCCCGTTGTTTTTGTCACAGGCCAAGTCCCAACAAACCTCATGGGCACAGATGCGTTCCAAGAAGTTGACATCATCGGCATCACTATGCCCATCGTCAAACATAGCTATATCGTGCGCGACCCAGCAGATTTGCCAGGCATGATTGCCGAAGCCTATTTCATCGCGGCCGAAGGTCGTCCCGGTCCTGTGTTGATTGATATTCCGAAAGACGTACAAAACGCGCTGACAACAGATCGTCACAAATGGCGGCCTTACCCGAAGCAAAAGCCTGAGATGGGCCAGAGCGCAGATATCGCAAAAGCTGAACAACTGATGCGTGACGCCAAGAAGCCGTTGTTCTATATCGGCGGCGGCGTGGCCCAAGGTGACGGCGTTGCGGAATTGCGAGAACTCGTTGAGCGCACACAAATTCCAGGTGTATCGACACTTAAAGGCCTAGGCTCTCTGCCGTCTGATCATCCAAACTATCTTGGAATGCTCGGGATGCATGGCCTTCGCGCAGCGAATTACGCCGTGCAAGAATGCGACCTTTTGATCGTGGTCGGCGCACGGTTTGATGACCGCGCCACGGGCAAGCTCGACACATTCGCACCGCATGCAAAAATCATTCACATGGATATTGATATTGCGGAGATAAATAAACTCCGCCGCGTGAATGTCGGTCTGGACGGGAGTTTGAAAAAGAACCTCGCCGCCCTCGACCCATTTGACGGAGGCATTGCGCCAAATATTTCTGAGTGGACCGAGCTTTGCTATGGTCGCCGCGAGGAACATGAGTGGGATTACGCCAGCGCGCAGGCCAAAGCTTCACCGGGTATTTACGCACCAAAACTGCTGCATGATTTGTCCCGACGCGCGGACGCCATGTTTAAAGAAGAATCCGCAGCGATTTTCACCTGCGATGTCGGCCAGCATCAAATGTGGGTCGCGCAACATTGTTATTTCGACGAACCCAAAGATCACATCACATCCGGTGGCCTCGGCACGATGGGCTTCGGCCTGCCCGCAGGTCTTGGCGCAAAATTGGGCGCGCCTGAGCGCACAGTCATTACCGTTTCTGGCGATGGCTCGATCATGATGAATATTCAGGAACTCGCCACGCTCCATCGTTATGGCATTCCGTTGAAGATTGTTCTGCTGGACAACTCAGTCTTGGGCATGGTCCGTCAGTGGCAAGAGGTCTTCTTTGACAAGAATTATTCTGAAACCAATTTGGACGATAATCCCGATTTCGCCCTCCTCGCGAAAGCCTTCCAGATCGACGCCTTCACCGTCAACACCGCCGATGAAATGGACGCGGGCATTGAGCGCCTGCTGTCAACGGACGGCCCAGTCCTCATGCACGTCAAAATCGATCCAAATGAAAATGTCTGGCCGCTCGTCCCTCCGGGACGCAGCAACGCTGATATGATGGAGCGGTAGCCATGTTTCCAATCATCAAACACACATGGATTTTATACGCCACTATTGTTTTTCAAGGTTTAATATTAGCCGTAGCCTTCGCCACAATATTCTTAACGTATAAAAATGTACCTTCCGCCAATATTGTAACCCCAATCATGACATTTGGATTCTTCCTTCTCACATTTTGGGTGTCCGTTTCTCATTTACGAATGACATTAAAAAACAAGAAGACGACGATTACAGACCAAACTTTTTCATGATCCAACGACAACGTCATATCACGATCAAGGCCTTAACTTTTCCGGTCTCCACCAACAGTGTGGAAATCTAAGCCCGTGGGCGCTGTTCTCCTCATAGTCATAGCCTTCGGCTTTATTGGCGCACCTATCCTCGGCGTGATTTGCTTTCTTAAAGGCATGGCGCGGCGGAACCAGAATACGCATGTCAAAGACGAGGGCGCGTTGCAGTCTATCGCACCTCTTTATTGGGGCATTGTTTTAATAGCTTATGGATTGATCACTTGGATATTTCTTTTCCTGATCACGGTCACGAGCAAATGATCCGCACACGCCTCATAACTCTGTCCATCATCATTGGCGTGATTGGGGCTATTGCCTCAACAATCGCGAGTTTTGGCTCTTTGAGCTATATTTGGTATATGCTGAAACATTCAGATATGATTTTTGGCATGACGGGACTTTTGGATAACCTTGCGAGTGTAAGCGTATCCTTACTTGGTAACAGTCTTACCATATTCATTTTTCTTGGCCTTTTCTTTCGCAATCAAATTCTTGGTTCAGACGAGTACATCACATGACCGAACTCCAACGCGATAAAACTTTTGAACCGTCCGGCGTGTCACGGTCACTTGGCCATACTCTTGTGATGGAGGGGTAATATGTTCTGGGTCATCCTGATCACCGTGCTATTTTTTGGGTCGCACGTCTTTTTCGAGTACATATTACGCTTGGATGTAGAAACAGAGGCAACATTGAAACGTGCCGCGAAAATTAGACAAAGAACTAACCGAAAACGCATGCGCCAAGAAAGTAAGAAATGACCGAACTTCAACGCGATAAAACCTTTGAACCGTCCGGGGTTTCTGGGAAACTCAAGATCGTGCTCCACGACGTGTCTGGAACCCTTATCAGGGCGCTCGGCACGATCGAGCGCCGTGGATATGACTATCGCGACGTACATTGTACCCAACGCGTAGACGGCGATTTCGATCTGCTGGTTGCGGTTGAGGATACGGGCGGACCCAATGATTTGAACACGCTATGTCTTCAATTGGAACGTCTTTACAATGTCGTCAGTGCAGAAAAAGTTGGCCGCCGTAAACGCGCCGAACGCGCTTAAATGAGCGCCTAAATTTAAAAGACCTACCATGACTGAACACGTTAAAATATTCGACACAACATTACGCGACGGCGAGCAAGCGCCAGGGTTTTCCATGACAGGTGAGCAAAAGCTCCGTCTGGCCAAAGCTCTAGAAGCCCTCAAAGTTGACGTGATGGAAGCCGGCTTTGCCGCCGCGTCCCCCGGTGATTTCGAAGCGATCAAAACAATCGCAACAGAAGTGAAAGACTCCATCGTCTGCTCTCTCGCGCGCTGTAATGATGGTGATATCCGCGCCAGTGGCGAAGCGATAAAGCCTGCCGCACGCGGACGTATTCATACATTTATCGCAACCAGTCCGTTGCATCGTGAATTCAAATTAAAGATGTCCAAGGAAGAAATTCTGCGCCGCGCCGTGGCGGGGGTTGAACTTGCGAGAACCTATACGGATGACGTTGAGTTTTCCTGCGAAGATGCGATCCGCACGGAACGCGATTATATGAAAGAGGTTTGCGAAGCCGTGATCAAAGCGGGCGCAACGACAATCAATATTCCTGATACCGTCGGATATACAACGCCCGAAGAAATTCAGGACTTATTCCAATTCTTAACGACAGAGATTGAAGGCGCGGACAAAGTCATCTTCTCCGCCCATTGTCATAATGATTTGGGCTTGGCTGTTGCAAACTCTCTTGCGGCGATACGCGGCGGCGCGCGTCAGGTCGAATGCGCCCTGAACGGTATTGGCGAACGTGCGGGCAATTGCGCTTTAGAAGAAGTCGTCATGGCGCTGCGCACACGCAAGGATTTCTTTGACATAACGACAGGCATTGAAACTCAAGGCCTCTATGCCGCATCAAAACTGCTTGCGACTATTACGGGTAATCCCGTGCCGCGAAATAAAGCCATCGTTGGGAAGAACGCCTTCGCACATGAAAGCGGTATTCATCAGCACGGCGTTTTGGCGAACCGCGAAACCTATGAAATCATGAAGCCCGAAGATGTCGGCGTCAGCACAGACAACCTCGTGCTTGGCAAACATTCGGGACGGGCCGCCCTAAAGTCGCGCGCTGAAAAGCTCGGCTTTACCCTCGCGGATAATCAACTTGCCTCTGTCTTCGCAGCCTTCAAAGCTTTGGCAGATGACAAGAAGGAAGTCTTTGATTCAGATATTGAGGCCCTCGTTTTGGGCGAAGCCGTCGGCGTACAAGGACCGTGGACGATAGACTCGCTCTTTGTCTCTGCTGGCTCGGATGATAAACGCGAACCCGAAGCGATTGTCCGTCTCTCCCATGAAGATGGCCGTACAGAGACACATGTCAGCCGCGCCAAAGGCCCGATGAATGCTGTTTTCGCCGCCATTTCAGAGATCGCAAAAATCCCGATGGAACTTGAACATTACGCTGTGACATCCGTATCAGGCGGCAAAGACGCCATGGCCGAAGCCACGGTACGCGTCGCCACAGAGGTCGAGACTTACCAAGGGCGCGGCACAGATACGGATACGGTGCTGGCGTCTGCGCTCGCATATCTAGATGTGATCAATCGTATCGACCGCCGCCAATCCCGTAACGCCTCAGGGGAGCGCGCGATTGCCGCGCAGCATTAATGCTGCTGCTGGACGACACATTGTTCTTCCAAAGCCGCAGGTTCAGGTGGTTGCGCTATTTCGTAGCCGCAAGTGTGGTATGCTTCTATTCTGGAAAGCTTTTCTACAACATCGTGATCGAAGCTTATTACTTGAACCAAAATCGGCCTGTTGCAAGAAGTTCTGCCTTTGTGTTCGGTCTTGACGATTTGATCGTGGCATTAATACCGGCTGCAATTTTGATTTCAGAACTAGAGATCATAGCAAAACCCAAGACCTATCGTCTCTTACGAACTGTTTGCATAATCGTAGGTGTCATCGCGATGCTAAGCGGTTCTTTCTTTCTACGCGAAATCATTCATATGCTAGACTTTGATTATTTCGAGATTGGTCTAGCCGCCCACATACTGAGACAAGTATTAATCGTCTTCGCAGCCATCTATCTCTACCACCGCATTACAATTCAAAAATCAGAAACGGATATTATTAATGCCTAAGACACTCTTCGACAAAGTCTGGGATAGGCACATTGTTGTGACGGAAACGGACGCGCATCCTGCGACGCTTTATATTGATTTGCATCTCATCCATGAGGTGACGTCTCCGCAAGCCTTTACGGTTCTGCGCGAGCGTGGGTTGAAGGTTCGCCGTCCAGATCGGACCTTGGCTACGATTGACCATTCGACACCAACCCTCATTAACACTGACGGGTCACGGCCTTTCGTGACCAAGCAGGCTGGTAAGCAGGTTGAAATGTTGCTCGCGAACACGGCAGAACATGGTATCGAAACCCATGGCTGGGAAAGCGCGTATCGCGGCGTGGTACATGTGATGGGGCCAGAGTTGGGCGCGACCCAACCGGGCATGACGATTGTTTGCGGCGATAGCCACACCTCAACCCATGGCGCGTTTGGCGCGATTGCTTTTGGCATTGGCACGACGCAGGTCGGACATGTTCTGGCGAACCAATCCATTCTCATGCGTAAACCCAAAACAATGGCAATTGAGGTCAATGGCGAACTGCAAGCGGGCGTCACACCGAAAGATGTCATCCTCGCAATCATCGCCAAAATCGGCGTGGGTGGCGGGACAGGTTATGCGTTGGAATATCGTGGCAATGTCTTTAGCGAAATGAGCATGGATGGCCGCATGACGGTTTGTAACATGTCCATCGAAGCTGGTGCGCGTTGCGGTATGATTGCGCCAGATGAAACGACATTTAATTATCTCAAAGGTCGAAAATTCGCACCAGAAAATTATGACGCAGCCTGCGCAGATTGGGCTTCATTGGCAACAGATGATGGTGCAGATTTCGATAAAGTCGTGACGATGAAGGCCGAAGATATTCGCCCGATGATCACATATGGCACGCATCCTGGCATGGCGATGCCAATTGATGCAATGGTGCCTGTCGCAACGGATGATACCGAAACGGCTGCACTTGAGTATATGCAAGTCACAGGCGGAGCACCGATGACAGGCCTGCGTGTGGACCGCGTCTTTATCGGGTCTTGTACCAATGCGCGGATCGAAGACATGCGCGCGGCGGCAAGCATTCTCTCTGGCCGCAAAGTCGCAAGCCACGTCAAAGCAATCGTCGTCCCTGGCAGTGAGCAAATTAAAGCCGAAGCCGAAGCGGAAGGCCTGCATGACGTCATAATAGCATCTGGCGCGGAATGGCGCGAGCCCGGCTGCTCTATGTGTATCGCAATGAACGGCGACAAAGCTGCGCCAGGTGAACTCGTTGTTTCTACCTCCAACCGAAATTTCGCAGGTCGGCAAGGTCCGGGCGCACGTACCGTGCTGGCGTCGCCGGAAACGGCCGCTGCCGCAGCCGTGATGGGCGTCATCACAGATGCTCGCACATTAAAGGGAGCAGCGGCATGAGCTTTGAACCCTTGAAATCTGTCACCTCGACGACACTCGTTTTACCAGCTGAGAACATCGATACAGACCAAATTATTCCTGCGCGTTTCCTAACCGTGACATCGCGCGAAGGACTTGGGAAACATGCCTTTAATGATTGGCGTTATAATGATGACGGGTCGGAAACAGACCACCCTCTAAATAGCGATGCAGCCAAGGCCTGCCAAATCCTTGTCGGTGGTCATAATTTCGGCTGTGGCTCGTCACGTGAACACGCCCCGTGGTCCCTAACCGATTACGGCCTTCGTGTTGTGATCAGTTCGGAGATTGCAGATATTTTCCGCGGGAATAGTTTGAAAAACGGACTGCTTCCTGTCGTGATAGAGAAACGCGCGCATGAATGGCTGTTGGACAATCCCGGCGCCGAAGTCACTGTTGATCTGGACGCCTGCGAAGTACGCCTGCCGCGCAATGGCGGGACCTATAAATTTGAAATCGATTCTTTCTCTCGCCATTGCCTCATGGAAGGCGTGGATGAGATGGGATATTTACAAAAGCAATCCGACGCGATTGCAGAGTTTGAGGCAAACCGTGGCTGAGATTAATTTTACATATTTACCTGGCGACGGGATTGGCCCCGAAGTCGGCGCAGCCTCCATCGCTGTCCTGAACGCTGTCGCAGCTAAATTTGGACACGTCCTCAAAACTGAAGAATTTTTAGTTGGCGGCGCGGCAATTGATGCGGGATTAAAACCTCTGCCTGATGAGAGTTATGAATCCGCAAAGCGAACCGGCGCAATCTTGTTAGGCGCAGTAGGCGGGCCGAAATGGGATCACTTAAAGGGCGAAGATCGCCCTGAATTAGGATCGCTCTTGCCTTTGCGTAAGCGCCTCAATCTCTATGCTAACATCCGTCCGTGCAAACCTTATCCGGCACTCATTGACCGCGCTCCGCTGAAGCGAGAACGCCTCGAAGGCGTCGACTTTGTTGTGATGCGTGAACTAACGGGTGGTATTTATTTCGGCGACAAAGGCCGTGATGAAAACGGAGCTTATGATGAGTGCCGTTATTCCGAGGCCGAAGTCCGCCGTATTGCAATCAAGGCTTTTGACCTTGCTATGACACGACGCAAGAAAGTCACCAGCGTTGATAAATCCAATGTCTTGGAGACATCTCGCCTGTGGCGCGAAACCGTCATTGATGTTGCTGCCTCTTATCCTGAGGTTGAATTAGAACATCTTCTGGTCGATGCGATGACCATGCATATGCTGACACGCGCGCAAGATTTTGATGTCGTCCTGACCGAAAATATGTTTGGCGATATTCTCACCGATGAAGCCTCTGTGCTGTGCGGTTCAATGGGTGTCATTCCGTCCGCGTCTCTGTCTGATGGCGAAATGGGTATGTATGAGCCAATCCACGGCAGCGCACCAGATATTGCAGGGCAAGGTAAAGCCAATCCTCTCGCGATGATCCTCTCCGCGGCATGGATGTTGCGCTTAAGTTTTGGATTAAATGCCGAGGCCGAAACGGTTGAGTCCGCTGTCTCTGCAGCCCTCACACAAGGGCAAACAACGGGCGATTTGGGCGGCACATTAAGCACATCCCAAGTCGGCGCGTGGATCGCGGATTATGTCAAAGCCTAAGTCTTCCCCTGTTGATTTAGACGACCTGTGCGCGCGGATTGATGCCGCGCAGGTCTATGGCCTTGCGCGGCGCACACCGACGCAATTCGCACCAAAGCTCTCGGCCGCACTTGGTCGTGATATTTGGTTGAAACGCGAAGACCTACAGGATGTGTTTTCATTTAAAATTCGCGGAGCGGCTAATCGCATTTCCGCATTAAATGAAACGGAACGCACACGCGGCGTTGTCGCCGCCAGCGCAGGCAATCACGCGCAGGGCGTCGCAGCTGCAGCCCGCCATTATAAAACCAAAGCCCTCATCTTCATGCCCATTACGACGCCGCCGATTAAGGTCGCAGCCGTAGAAGCCATGGGCGCAACGACGCGCCTGATCGGGGACACCTATGACGATGCCTGTATGGCGGCCATTGCCCATGCCAATGACACGGGCGCTGTCTTTGTTCATCCCTTTGACGAACGCGACGTCATTGCCGGCCAAGGCACCGTTGGGAAAGAAATTTTGGAACAACTGCCCCGCACACCTGGCGCGGTTTACGTCTGCACCGGCGGCGGCGGCTTAGTGTCTGGTATTGGCGCATGGTTTGACCGTCATGCCCCGAATAGCAAAGTCATTGCAGTTGAACCCGCAGGCGCGCAAACTTTAGGCGCGGCGTTAGAGGCGGGCGGGCCCGTTGCTCTAAACACGGTCGATGGCTTTGCAGATGGCGTGGCTGTTCGGACATTTGGATCGCTGACATATGAAATTTGCGTGCAAGTTGTGGACACCCAAATGTCAGTGACAAATGACGAAATTTGCGCGGCCGTTCGCGATATATTTGAAGCCACCCGCACGGTTGTTGAACCTGCAGGTGCGGTCGCATTGGCAGGCGTCATCAAACACATCAAAGACGACCTTGCCCCCGACGGGGACCTTGTCGTCACCATTTCAGGGGCAAATGTAAATTTCGACCGCATTGGTCATATGGTCGACCGCGCAGAATTTGGCGCAGGCGAAGAGATGCTATTTGCAGCGACAATCCCGGAGAGACCTGGAGCTTTTTTGAATTTCGTACGGGCATTGGGTCAACGCGCTGTGACAGAATTTAATTACCGCTTTGCAAAAACCATAGAAGCACATGTTTTGGTCGGGTTAAAAACACGTGACCTCGATGATCGCGCGCAAGTGATTTCGGATATGGCCGCGCAAGATATAAATGTAACCGATCTTTCCCATGATCGCCTCGCCAAACGACATCTGCGCCACATGGTTGGCGGACGCGGTGACAATCGTGCCGAGGTTATCTATCGGTTCGAATTTCCAGAGCGCCCAGGCGCATTGACGAAATTTTTAGAAACACTGGACGCGCGGTGGAATATTTCCCTGTTCCATTACTCTAATCACGGCGCAGCAGAAGGTCATGTGCTTTGCGGATTTCATGTTCCAAATGACGACATAGAGGCGCTAGAGACGCAGCTTTCTGGTACGGGATACCCCATGGCAAAAGAGACAGATAATCCAGCCTATGGATTTTTCTTGAGGGGCTAACTTGCCCCTCACACCTAAGTGATAACTCACTTATTGACCATTCAGTCTGTATTCACATATAAGGTCTTCAGAAAGGACATAATATGACGAATTTGATTGATAGTTACCTGTTGAAATCAGGCATGCCAAAGGAAGAGCTTTGCCTCATTGGCCGGACAAAACGCGCATTTTATTATTATGGTATGGCCGTCATGAGTGCCGCCGCTGTTACGCTTTTAACCCTCGGCGTTATTAAAATCCTCGGTTAGAATAACGCCCTTAGCGATGAGAGCTAAGGCTCCCATCCTGTCCGCGTTTTATATGTAAATTGCCCGCGGTCATTCAGGCGCCTACTCACAACACCGCGCTGTTTCAAACAGTTTAAATGCGCCACAGATTCACCCACCGCCATGATACGGTTACCATCATTAATTTCACGCCGAAAGAGAGCTGAATAGACGCCCGTCGAAAGGCGTGGTGTACGGCAATGTTCTGCCAGTCGCACCAAGGCCTTTTCATGATGTTCGATCAATTTCGATAGACGTTTATGCGCCCCGCGAAATGGAATACCATGTGCAGGACAGACAAGTACATCTTCTGGCAGTTCAACCATCAATTTATGACAAGACGTAATCCAATCTTCCAACGGATTCCCTTCTGGCTCTGTTGGCCAGACCGACACATTTGAACTGATATTCGGCAGCAGTTGATCTCCCGTCAGTGCCACATTTAACTCAGGGCAATAGAGACACGCATGTTCAGGTGAATGGCCAGATCCGATGACGACGCGCCACTCGCGCCCTCCAATCATGCCCAATTCTCCATCTATCAAACGGTCATAGCTTTGCGGTAGTGGGACGATTGCTTTGCCGAATCCGCCAAATCGCATTTTATATAATTCGATCTGATCATCCGTAAATCCGCATTTGCGGTAAAACCGAATGCCCTCATCTGGCGCAGCTTTCCCCGTATCCGCAGCCATAAGACGGCAGAGAAAATATTCGCCTCGCGTCATCAAGAGGGGCGCACCAAATTTTCGGCATATCCACCCTGCAAGGCCAGTATGGTCAGGATGCAAATGGGTACAGATGACGCGGTTGACGGGTCGACCTTCTAATAAAGTTGTAAAATGCGATTCCCAAATCTCGCGGCTGACCTTATCGGCGATACCCGTATCGACAATGACCCAGCCGTCCCCATCTCGTAATGCCCAGAGATTAATGTGGTTTAATCCACGCATGGGCAGCGGGAAGCGCAGCCAGAATACGCCAGGCGCGACCTCTGTTGCGCTACCGCTCTCAGGGGCTTCATCAACGATAAAGTCTAAGCCTCGGCCCTCATATCCGCTCTCGCGAACAAGCGATTGGTCAGCAGGTGTTTTAAGTGTGGGTTCAGACATGCCCGATGAATAGGCGATTAGAACGCAAATTACAGTAACGAATTACGTATAGCGGAAAACTGATAGAAATTAGCTAGGCCCGTGAAATTCGTCTCGCGTTGATCAGACAGGAGCTGTTCAACGAAACAAAATAAATAAATTACAAAGAAAAGTCGCTCTCGACCACACGGGGCGCAATGGTGGCCGAGAGCTAAGTCAGACCCAAAGGCCAAACCTCAATGCCTCCATACGCATTTTTTTTGTGCTGTCACCTCACTATGAAGTGAAGCACCGTGAGTTTACACGGTTTAAGGCTTAGGATGTCCAAATTTGCGTTTTCTCAGCGACACTAGGACGCGTACGCGGTACGGCTTTTACCTCAGGCGTGCCAATGTAAATATAGCCAGCGACTTTTTCAGTGTCCTTCAAACCCAAGGCTGCGTTGACGGCAACGTCATAGGCATACCATTCGGTCAGCCATTGCGCACCAAATCCATAGGCCTGCGCCGCAAGGCATAAATTAAAGCACACAGCTCCCGCCGAAAGTTCCTGTTCCCATTTCGGCGTGCCGCGCGGACAGTCAACAGTGGCAGAAATTACAGCCACGACAAGTGGTGCCCGGGTCAGGCGGGCGCCTTCGAAAATCGCACGATCCGCAGCAGCCGTTGGATTCCCTGCCATAAATCCAGCCGCGATATGTTGTCCAAAATCTGACCGCGCATCTCCTTCGAATATAACGAAGCGCCAAGGCGCAAGTTTTCGGTGGTCCGGCACACGCGCCGCGATGTCTAGCATCGCATCACGTGTTTGAGCATCTGGCCCTGGTGCAGCCATGACCTTTGCTAGATTAGATCTGCGCGTCGCAAGAAAATCAATAAGCTCGGGTCGATGCGTCGGGAGCGGGAAGGTCTGTGGTAAAGATGTCATAGAGTTTACATAACGTCTGGACGGTCAAATTTAAACCACTTAGGTATGCGTAATGACTCTACGGACCTGCCAAAACTGCACAGAACCTTTCGACCGTCACGACCTGATTCCTTTTCTTTTTATGCGTGCGGGCAATACGGTAAATTGCATACATTGTTTGGATCGCAATTATCTTATTCCCAAAAAAACGGCGGGATATTGGGGGATGTTTTGCGTGGCGACAGCCTTTGGACTCTTCATCTTCAGTCTTGTCTTTGATCTGATGCGCTTCATGGGCCTGCGCCCCGGTATTATGGGCGCAATCTTCGCCACCATCTTCATTGGCGTCGGTATCATCGTAAGTGTCGCCTTAGCGCGGTTCGTGCTTAAACTCTGGAATTGGCGCAATGGCGAATTAACGCTGGACGATCACAAACAATCTATTTTGGATTTCGGATAATGACTAAGCCCCACAAACGTCAATGCATGCATTGTAAACGACCTTTCGTTTTCAATGATAGAATAAGATATTTTTACCAAAAACCTAAAGACAGTATTCCCTGCGATATATGTGAAGAAACCAATTATCTCACAGATCAAAAGGCAAAATCTGTCTTGCTTGTCGTGTCGATAATAAGCGGCGTTATCGCGGCGCTTCCACTTTTGGGGTCGCTTTGGTTTCTATTTGCCCCTCTCTTTTTGACCGGTCACTTTTTGGGGTTCATATTCCTTGTCATTCCATTCATCGGGTTCGTCGTCACCAGCGCACTCATGAGGGTCATTTACCGAAATTATTTATGGCAAACACATAGCCTCTCGGCCAAATTCATCTCTCCATTTTTAGATAACTTAAAATAGGTACTCTCAATCATGACTCCTGATCAAAAAATAGCTGACCTCGGCTTAACACTTCCCGTCCCCGCTGCGCCCGTTGCGAATTATGTGTCCTATGTCATTAGTGGCAATCTCGTCTTTATCTCTGGACAGATTTCCAAAATTGGCGACGAAGAGGTCAAAGGCCGTTTAGGCGAAGGCATGAGTATTGAACAAGGCCAAGCGGCCGCGCGTCTCTCTGCGTTAAACCTTATCGCGCAAATGAAGTCAGCCTGCGGCGGAGACCTGTCCAAGGTCAAACGCATCGTGAAATTGGGTGGCTTTGTTCAAGCCACGACCGACGCGACGCAAGCCGATATTCCAAAAGTCATCAATGGCTGCTCGGACCTCATGGTTGAGGTCTTTGGTGATGCGGGGCGTCACGCACGTTTCGCCGTGTCCGCCCCCAGCCTGCCACTGGATGTCGCAGTTGAAATTGATGCGGTTGTTGAGATCAACGCGTAAGACCGTTGCATGACCTCACCTGCCTATACGGCCCGTATTCTTCCGCAAATTTCAAAGGTGTCTGCGTCTGATTGGGATGCTCTCATCCCTTATGGGGCACACCCTTTTCTGTCGCATCGCTTTTTATTGGCAATGGAAGAGAGCGGTTGCGCCAGTGCGGAAACAGGGTGGGCGCCGCGGCATATTTGGGTTGAAGACAACACTGGCAACGCGGTTGGGGCCGCGCCGCTTTATGTGAAATCGCACAGCCAAGGCGAATATGTCTTTGATCATGGCTGGGCGGATGCTCTGGCGCGCGCAGGCATGGCGTATTACCCCAAACTGCAATGCTCTGTCCCCTTCACGCCCGCCACAGGGCCGCGCCTGCTTGCGCGTACAGAAGACGGCCGCAGCGCCGTTGCCAGCGCAATGATGCAGGCCTGCGCGGAATGGGGCATGTCGGGCGTGCATCTAACATTCTTGACGCCTGAAGATCGTACAACATTAAACACATTGGGATTTGCGGCACGCGAAGATCGCCAGTTTCATTTCATCAATCGCGACTATGCGGACTTTGATGCATTCCTGAACAGCCTCGCCTCTCGAAAGCGCAAGAACATCCGCAAAGAACGCAAAGCCGCACAGGACGGCGTCACTATTAAACGACTGACGGGTGATGATCTAAAAGACGAACATTGGGACGTTTTTTACAAATGTTATCTCGATACCAGTGAACGTAAATGGGGGCACCCCTATCTCAACCGCGCCTTTTTCGATCACATGCAACAGACGATGCGTGACGATATTGTTCTGGTCCTCGCCTGGGAAGACGACACGCCTATCGCAGCAGCCCTAAATTTTATCGGCAGCGACGCACTCTATGGCCGAAACTGGGGCGCGCTCGTGCATAAGCCGTTCTTGCATTTCGAGCTGTGTTATTACCAAGCCATTGAAGCAGGCATAGATCTCAACCTATCTCGCGTTGAAGCCGGCGCACAGGGCGAGCATAAACTCGCGCGCGGATATGAGCCTGTTGTGACACATTCAGCGCATTGGTTATCCCATCCCGGATTGATGGGCGCAGTGGAAGACTATCTTGACCGCGAGCGCGCCGCAGTAGAACACGAGGTCAAGATTTTGGCGAAGCACACGCCCTTTCGGAAAGACGTTTCATGACCTTACATCCCGCCTATAATGAGAAGAATATCTTCGCCCAAATTCTACGAGGCGAGATGCCTTGCGCCAAAGTATATGAAGACGGCGGCACGCTGGTCATCATGGACGCTTTTCCGCAATCGCGTGGACATTGCCTCATCATCCCCCGCAAACCGTCAAGTAATCTTTTAGACGTCAGGCCTAAAGACATTGGCCGCCTCTTTGGGACAGTGCAGCGCGTGGCGATCGCGGTGGAAAAAGCCTTAAAGCCAGACGGTATTGTCGTGACACAATTTAACGGCGCGCCAGCGGGGCAAACCGTTTTTCATACCCATGTTCATGTCATTCCGCGCTATGAGGACGAGGCACTGGGCGGGCATGGCGATGAGATGGCAGACGTGAATGATCTCGTTAAACTTGCCGAACTTATCAGAAATGAAATGGAGACAGGACATGCGTAATTTACTGACAACAATTGCCGCTGCCACATTTTTGACGGCCTGTGGAGAGGCGAACGTCTCAACACCCGCGCAGAAGACCGTCGAACAGAGTGTAGAAACAACTGGATATGACATCGCGCGGCAATATGCGAAATTCGCCGAAGTTCCGATGAACCCAGATGTGTCATTTTTGACAGCCACAGAGCGTAAGGTCGTGAACAAACTCATCGATGCAAGTGATTATCTCTCAAAAATTTATTTACTGCAACGCGGCGTAGATTACCCTGCGCGCCGCGCGGCTTTAGAAAAAACAGCGACGAAAACCCAACTCGCCATGTTCGACCTTCATTTTGGTCCTTGCGACGGATTAGAAGATGATAACCACGCTTTCGTCGGGGATACACCTTGCCCAGCAGGCGGAGGTTTCTATCCCGTCGATATGACTAAGGCAGAATTCGAGCAATGGATTGCCGATCATCCCGCTGATAAAGACGCCTTCACATCAGGCTATACCGTCATTCGCCGCACCGATGATGGCGGATTGAAAGCCATTCCTTATCGCGTCGAATATGCAGAGTACCTTAAGCCTGCCGCCGCCTTGATGCGCGAAGCTGCAGACATAACTGAAAATGCAAATTTGAAACGCTTCCTGAATTTGCGTGCCGAGGCCTTTTTATCCGATGATTATTTCGAGAGTGAAATGGCCTGGATGGATTTGGACGGCCCAATCGAAATCGCCATTGGCCCTTACGAAGTTTATGATGACGGTCTATTTGCCTATAAAACGGCCTATGAGAGTTTTGTCACAGTTAAGAACCCAGAAGAATCCGCGGCGTTGGACAAGTACAAAGACTTCTTGAAAGACATGGAGAAAAACCTCCCTGTTCCTGAAAGCTATAAAAACTTCTCACGCGGTTTTGAAAGTCCAATTGCGGTAACATATCAAGTTCATGGCGGCGGAGACAATGAGAACGGCGTCCAAACCATTGCCTTTAACCTCCCCAATGACGAACGTGTTCGTGAAGCCAAAGGTGCGAAGAAAGTTATTTTAAATAATGTACTGGGTGCAAAATATGACCGCATCCTCGCCCCTATTGGCGAACGCGTTTTAGTGGCCGACCAAGCTAGTTTGACAGCAAAAAAATGGATGGGGAATAATACGCTCTTCCACGAATTATCTCACTCGCTTGGACCAGGTACGATTACGGTCAATGGTCAAAAAACGACTGTGAATGCGCAATTGAAAGAATTGTCCTCGGGCCTTGAAGAAGGCAAAGCCGATGTTATGGGCGCCTATAATATTCTTTATATGATGGACCGCGGTGAATTAGATATTGCAGGCCGCGAAGCCTTTCTGGCGACATATTTCACGGGTAAATTTCGCTCGATGCGCTTCGGTACAGGGGCGGCCCATGCCAAAGGCGCCGCCTATCAATATAATTATATTCGTGAAGTTGGGGCCGCCGAATGGTTGCCAGACCAAAAACGTTTCAGACTCGATTTTGATAAGTTGGAGCAGGCGATAACAGACCTTACCGCGAAAGTTGTCATGATCCAAGGCGATGGAGATTATGATAAAGCCAAAGCATTTTTAGATGCATATCTACCCCTAGACGCTGCCGCGGAAACCGTCCTGAGTGATCTAGACGACATTCCTTATGACATACGTCCGATTTACCCAGATGCACTTTAGGCGAAGTTTTACTTTACTATATTCGGTCCTATTACGAAGCCTGCTGAGCACTCGAAAACACTCAAACTCTCCGTCCATCCCAGTGAAAGCTATGATGGACGAGATAGATATAGAGGTCTTGAAACTTAATCCGCGTCTTGCGAAAAATAAATGTGTGCAGTTTCAATCGCTTATAAAAATATCAAGAGATGCGTCCTTGGGTCTATATTTGTAGGCTAGTTTAAACTTGTCTTCTCACAACGGGCGACCAAGCGTACGTTGGCTTGTTCGGTGGGGAGCGGCGCTTGTCATTGGATGATGCTGGGTAACGTCAGCAGAATTGGGTGGCCTATCGCGAGCTGATTGAGCCTAGACTGTTCTGTTCGGC
>CALKXY010000009.1 GCA_938003545.1 uncultured Caulobacterales bacterium | reverse complement strand
GTCTTCTCACAACGGGCGACCAAGCGTACGTTGGCTTGTTCGGTGAGGGGCGGCGCTTGTCATTGGATGATGCTGGGTAACGTCAGCAGAGTTGGGTGGCCTATCGCGAGCTGATTGAGCCTAGACTGTTCTGTTCGGCCGGTAGTGGGAAAAGGCGTCGTCGCGAGGGTCCCTATGGGGCCGAAAACCACATTGTTATTCCGGTTCCGCCGGGCCCTGAAATACCCTCGCGAACATCCCGTAAAACGGAACATTTTTCCAAACTTAAGAGATACAGGAAGCCAAGATAAACATTGAGGCTTCCGAGGATGGCAACCCTCCCACCGAACCGCTTGCGGTTTGATGCCTCGGCATTCGATTGCAATCGAAGGCTCTGCGTTGCTTATGCTATATCGGGCTCACCTGGCCAGATGACAATTCGCATGGGAATGTCGTCGTCTTTGACCAAGACTTCGCTGGTCACTTCGTCGCGCACACTCATGCCAACCTCATGGATGGTTTCGCGCGATCCCGTTACAAGGTGATGATATTCGGGCAAGTCTTTCCCCTCTGCGACCAAACGATAAGCGCAGGTTTGCGGCATCCAGTGCAATTGATCCACATTCACAGGCGTAAGCGTGACGCAATCCGGCACAAGTTTGGAGCGGTTTTCGTAATCCCCGCAGCGGCAGCTGTGCGGATCGAACAATTTACACGCGACATCGGTGATATAAATTGCGCCCGTATCTTCGTCTTCTAATCGGATGCAGCAGCACTTTCCGCAGCTATCGCAGAGGCTTTCCCATTCGGTACGGCTCATTTCAGCCATATTTTTGGTTTTCCAAAAGGCTGGCTCTGAACGAGATTGGGGCTTAGAGGGTGTAGACATAGGCCGCCCTTTACTGGCCAGAGGAGACAATGCCAACATTCCGTGCAGACATAAACCCCGATCGGGTCGCGAATGACAATCGTAAACGCAAAAAGCGCACGATTTGGCTAGTGGTTTTGGCCGTGCTCTGCGGCCTTACGGCTGTGGTCTATTTCCAGACGCGCTACTATCTGTTGAAGGATTTACCGTCCCTGCCCGATAAACGGACGATGTGGGAGTTGAACCTGCAGCCGAATATGACGCTGTTGGATAAAGACGGGAATCAAATCGGACATCGCGGGCCATATATTGGCGCGCCCATGAAGCTCGGCCAAATGCCCAGCTATGTCGGGGATGCCTTTCTCGCGATTGAGGACGAACGGTTTTATGAACATGCTGGGATTGATAATAAAGCCATTTTGCGCGCGCTCTTCGAGAACACACGCGCCGGTGAGAAGACACAAGGCGGATCAACGCTGACGCAGCAACTCGTCAAGAACATCGTCTTGTCTCCAGAAAAGTCCTATCGCCGGAAATTCCAAGAAGCCGTCTTGGCACGCGACATGGAAGCCATTTTGTCCAAGCCCGAAATCTTGGAGCTTTACATCAACCGCATTCCGATGGGGCCGCGCGTCTTTGGCGTCGAAGCCGCGTCGCAGAAGTATTTCGGGAAATCCGCGAGCGATATAGAATTGGCCGAAGCCGCATTATTGGCGGGTCTACCGCAAGCGCCATCACGCTATAACCCTACAGAGCATTATGATCGCGCGCTCACCCGATCAAAACGTGTGCTGAGCCGCATGGTCGCCAATGACATGATCACGCTGGCGCAGATGGAAGACGCGCTCGATAACCCGCCTGTCATCGTTGAGGATGCAGAACCGTTGATTGATGAAAATTTGATTGGGTATATTTTTGACATGGTGGCGGAACAGGCCCCAACCCTCATCAGCGGTGAACAAAAAGACCTCATCGTCAAAACGACCATTGATACGAATCGCCAGAAATTAGCGCAGGCATCATTGGAAAACATGCTCGTCAAATCGGCGACACGTAAGAAAGTCAGCGAAGGCGCCATTGTCTCTATTGATAATGCGACGGGCGCAGTTCTCGCGCTGGTTGGTGGCCGCGATTACAAAAACTCGAAGTTCAACCGCGCCGATCAAGCCAAACGCCAACCCGGGTCGAGCTTTAAAACCTTCGCCTATGCGGCGGCGCTAGAGGATGGGTTTACGCCTGGAACCGTTCGCATTGATCAGCCGACAGAGATCGGGAATTGGGCGCCAGAGAATTACACGCGCCGTTATCGCGGCCCCATGACACTTCGCGAGGCGTTGAAGCTCTCGATTAATACAATTGCCGCGCAAGTCACAGCCGAAGTCGGCCCAACGCAAGTCGCCGCTCTCGCCAATCGGTTCGGGATCAAAAGCGAGCTACGCCCAGAATATTCACTCGCTCTGGGCTCATCCGAGGTCACACTCGTCGAGATGACGCGAGCTTATTCTGTCTTCGCCAATGAAGGCCTTTTGCGACACACACATATGATCACGGAAATTCGCAATACGTCGAATGCGCCGCTTTATAAACGCCGCAGCGTCGCAGGCCGCCGTGTCTATCCTGTACCTTATGCACGGCAAATGACGTCCATGCTACGCGATGTCATCGACACGGGCACAGGTCATGGCGCCCGTTTGGGCAAACGTCAGGCGGGTGGGAAGACCGGAACATCTCAAGATTACCGCGATGCTTGGTTTGTAGGATTCACTGCGCAAATCACAACGGGCGTATGGCTTGGCAATGATGATAATTCATCCATGCGAAAAGTGACGGGTGGATTGCTGCCCGTCGATGTCTGGAAGACCTATATGCGCGGCGCACATAAAGACGTGGCCTATGTCGCCCTCTCCGCCCCCGACCCCAATATTGACGATGCACGCGCGCAGGCCCTCGCCAGTTTCTACGAGACCCTCGGCGAGGCCTTCATTCAAGAACGCGACATGGCAGCAGGCGGCAGCGGCGGGCAGTCCAGCGCGGGCCGTTAGGCTGCATCACAGTTTCTAAGTTTGAGCTCGGCGTGTGCATTCACCCCAAAACCTGACCAAGAGTTAATCGTAACCTCAACGATCCTTTAGGAGTTTCACTGACATTCTAACTTTGCAGATTCAAAATATTTTCTAAGTTGGCCGCCATGGGAACACGAAATTTGGGCTTTAAATATTGGACATGTGGAGGCGCGGCTGGCGCAGCCTCACTCTTGATTACGGCAGGGCTTGCCTTTGCTGCACCGTCCATCGGCGAATTTGAAACGGATGACGGTACATATGCCGTGCACCCCGTAAATTCCGTCGAAGCCTGCGAAGCTCTATGCAAAGCTGATAGCGGTATGTGCCGCGGCACCGTCATTTATCAGGAAGATGTGACAAAGCCCGATTTGCAATGCCGCCTGAATAATGGATTTGGCGCAAACCCCGTCTTCCCGCGTATCGCGCCAGAAGCTCTCGATTTTGACCGCGCATTATCCGACCTAAATGCCTATCGTATTTCTCAAAACCTGAAGCCACTTATTTACAATGAAAAGCTCAACCTCGCCTCAGAAGTCCACGCTCGCGACCTAGCTACGGCTGGAATTATCAGTCACACTGGCACGGATGGATCAGGGCATGGCGACCGCGTTCAACGCCAAGGTTATTACTTCACCATAGCAGGCGAAAATGTCGCCACAGGACAGATGAGTTGGGACGATGTTTTTGACGCATGGAAGAAATCACCAGGCCATAATGAAAATCTATTGCGTGATGATGTCAGCGAATTCGGCCTCGCTCTCGTTTATGAACCGACAACGACATATTCAACATATTGGGCCATGATCGTCGCAGATCCGCTCAAGGTCGATTATTCAGCCAGTGCAAATTAATCCGTGTTTCGTATCTAAGATTATAATAGCCTTAAATACAGAAGACCTAATTCAAGAGGCCTTATTTTCAGCCACATTAAGACTATCAATATTCAAGCCGACTAATTCCAAACCCTTATTAACGTGACGCGCTAGTTCAGGCTGAACATGCCAAAGTTCAATCAATGCACTCGCATCAGCCGCATAATTTGGATCTTTAGATAAGATTCTGGCGATGATCTCTTTCGTTTCATCTACCTCGCCTAGATAGGCTTTTGCGGACAAGCCGAAGAGGTAGAAAATAGCTGGCGTTTCTGCCAATCCTTGACCCACTAACCCGGCAACAGAGTGATATTCTTGCTCCGAAAAATCGACAATCATCTGCGGCAAGTGGTACCACGTCGGCGCACGACCAATGAGGCGCAACGCTGCGGTTTGCATCGTAGAGGCACGACTCATTTCACCTCGAAGCGCCAAGCAAATCGCATAATAAGCAAGTTTCGAATAGTCATTGGGATTCAGGGACAACGCCCGCCGCATCATCCGGTCCGCATCTTCGAACTTTCCTCGATGAAAATAGGATTGAAATAGCGCATAATACCCCATGGCATTCTGGCTATCTGCACTAAGAGACCGGCGCGCCGTGCGATCAGCTTCGATCAAGCGGTTTTGAATATTTTCAACTGGCAGGCACTGCGTCGCAAGAAAAGTGTTCAACAAAGATCGAATAGCCCAGCCCGTCGAGAAGTCAGGCTGCTTT
Source organism: uncultured Caulobacterales bacterium (assembly GCA_938003545.1). Lineage (GTDB taxonomy): Bacteria > Pseudomonadota > Alphaproteobacteria > Caulobacterales > Maricaulaceae > Litorimonas. The sequence goes on along the minus strand of CALKXY010000009.1, from coordinate 26,131 downwards.
TCCGTAACGGTTTCAACATCAGATAAAAGGAGCTCGGCATGATTACGTGTTGGAGAAAGTTTGATATCATAATAGCGGAGGACACAATTATAGGCTTCCATCGAAGATTGTCGTCCGTTTAAACTTTGTCGATTATATCGATTGACCGCGCCAAAAGGGGCGGCCACGGCAGCAGCCGTATAGGAGGCAATCTCTTCTTGGAGGTTAAACACCCCACCGGGTTGAAATTCACGGTCGTAAACGCGAGAGAACAAATGTTCTCCTGTTTTGCAGCGAATGAGGCTTACTGTTACACGGAAGACCTCGCCTTCACGCCGTACGCTTCCAGATAAAGCAAAATCTGCACCGCATTCAGCTCCAATCTCTCGTACTGATTTATCTCTAAATGTTGTCGAGACAGTCGGGCTTAGAGTTACAATCCGCATAGATCGGAATTGCACGAGGGCATTTACAATTTCTGCTGAAACGCCATCCGCAAAATGGGACCCATCCTGTACGGATGGTGGTGATAAATCGTCTAGAGTTATCACCGCGATGCATGGGCGAGGATCAGTGTCGCCAATGTTTTCCAAGTGGAAAGTATCTTGGGTATCAGCCGCTTTATTTGGGTCTCGCATTTGTCGCATTTCAAATGTCGGCGCGTACCGACCTTTTGGCACCAATATCCGAACGGGCGCGTCTTGTCCGCGCTCGGAATAATAAAGGTCAAGACGACGGCGGAGCTGCCCAGCTTGAACACGGACAATCGTATCTGCTTGGGGGTCAAAACTATCTGGCCTGTCAAAAACTTCGACGCCGATGACATAACCTTTGAGACGCCCACCCCGACCTTCAAGTGTTTCCTCGGTCACATATCTGAGGAAGCGTTTCATACGTGTCGTATCGCGGAACAATACATCCGCGCAGATTCGCTCTAACTCCGCGCGGACGAGATCAGCTTCCGCAGAGTCCATTAAGTCTGAAGGTATGGCAATCGCTGCGTCGGCCATTTAGGTACCTCTTACTCTGTTGCTCAATATTTTTGTAGGAGCCTTGTTGCAAATTTACAACATAGATATTGAGAATAGCCTTGGTTTTTTATGAAGGCGACAAATCTCGAACCAATCTTGCTACGCCTCATGTCGTGCCCTAGGACAATGCCATGACATTATTACCACGCTCACTTCTTATCTCTTCGACGTTTTTATTACTCAGCGCCTGCGCCTCAACGCCTGACCCGGCCGTTGTCTGTTCGGCAGAATGGATTGCACCGCGCGCAGAGAAAGCCGTGACGCGCATTGAAAAACGCGCGAAGTCTTCATTCCGAACGCTTAGCAAAGTGTCCAAAACATGGGCCGCAGGGAAAACACCTGGCCCCATTCAAATGTTCTCTCTTTCACGCGCGATAAGAGGTTTGGAGAAGGAACTGACTCAAGGCCAAGGCATCAAAGACCTCAAAACCGTTGCCAAGACCTGCAATGATCCTGAGATCATAAGCGACTCAATGCGCGATTTGCTGAAACGCCAAGGCGTATCAGATCGCTTGATCGGCCAAATCGAAGGCAGCCCAATCTATGAGGGCATCATTTCGAGTCTTTCAGAACCGGAACCTGTTGCGGCGAACCGTTAGAGGCGCTTGACGGGTCTACCCCTCGAACTTAGATCGCGCGTATGACCTACCTCGTCGCAGCCTTATATAAATTCACAGCTCTGCCAGATTACGAAAAACTGCGCTCGCCGTTACAGGATATGAGTGATTTACTAGGCGTAAAAGGTACGCTGCTCCTAGCGCAAGAGGGCCTAAACGGAACGATTGCAGGGCCAAAAACCGCAGTAGACCCTCTGATCGCATTCTTACGTGCGGACCCGCGCTTAGGGGATTTAGATATCAAATACTCAACCGCAGCGGACATGCCATTTTATCGCATGAAGGTTCGCTTAAAACGCGAAATCGTAACAATGGGCGTTGAAGGCGTCGATCCAAACAAAACGGTCGGCACATATGTCGACCCCGCGGAATGGAACGACTTAATTACAGACCCAGACACGATTTTGATCGACACCCGCAATGATTACGAAGTTGGAATCGGCACATTCAAAGGCGCTGTAAACCCAAAAACAAAGACGTTTCGAGAATTTCCAGCTTGGGTTGAAGCCAATAGGGACAGTTTATCAAAGCCCAAAGTGGCTATGTTTTGCACGGGCGGTATTAGATGTGAGAAAGCGTCTTCTTTTATGAAGGAAAACGGCTTTGATGATGTCTATCATTTAAAGGGCGGCATCCTGAAGTATCTGGAAACTCAACCTGAGACCCAAAGCCTTTGGGAAGGCGATTGTTTCGTCTTTGATCAACGTGTCGCTGTAGGTCACGGGTTAGCAGAATCAGAATATGATCAGTGTTTCGCTTGTCGTCGTCCCATCACAGAAGATGATAAAGCGCGGAATGAATACGAAAAAGGCGTGTCTTGCCATCATTGCTATGAAGAAATGACGAGTGACCAAAAGGCTGCTTTTGCAGAACGCCAGAAACAAATCTCACTCGCCCGTTTGCGCGGCGAGGTCCATATTGGACGCAAGGCTGACTAGGTGAGCCACATTCTCTACAGCTTCCGAAGATGCCCCTACGCGATGCGTGCCCGTATGGCGCTGCATGTGGCTGAGACAGAATATGAGCACCGCGAAGTTATTTTGCGGGATAAACCACAAGCTATGCTGGACGCGTCTCCAAAAGGCTCCGTTCCTGTTTTCATCACGTCGACAGACAAAGTTATAGACGAGAGTTTAGACATTATGCGTTGGGCGCTACCTGACGCGCAAATCGACCTCAACATAATCAAGAACATTGACGGCCCCTTCAAACATCACCTCGATCGCTATAAATATGCCTCTCGATATGACGACACGGCCAAACGCGGTGATGTGGATTTGACTCATCGCGCCGACGCTGTACGCGCACTGGAATCTCTCAAAAGCAAACTCGCGACCGCCCCTTTTCTGTCAGGCACAGAACTGGACGTAACCGATATGGCTTGCTTCCCTTTCGTTCGTCAATTTGCGGCTGTTGAACCAGAGTGGTGGAAAGAGGACCCTGAAGTTTCAAATATTAGAACGTGGTTAGCCGCCTGTGTTTCTTCGGATTTATTCAAAGCCATCATGATCAAACATCCGCTCTGGGCACCCAAGCATTAACCTTGCCACGTTTTCGCCTTATTCGGGCTTCAACGCGTCGCGCATGTGGGTACGGCGTATAGCTTTGGTAATGATGATTGGGCTTTTTTCAGGCCGACACATAAGCGCAGCTCAAGCTCAATCCACTCCGTCCAATCTTAAACTCGAACAAATAATTCGAAACCTTCTTGGTCAATCAGACCCGCAATTCACGCCAATATTGCCGGACATGCAGTCAGAAAATTTGAGTATACATATTTTATATGATGCCCCTGAAATAATTGGAAAAAACCTGAGCTTAGAGGTTTTGATCACACGGCCAAGTCCTAACGGAATTACAACCGCATCAACACCTATTATGATGAAGACCCTCTACTTCGATACGCTGCCTGACAATACGAGGGTCTCTATAGTTGTTCCAGAGGGCCTACCTTCTCGTTACATTGATGCTGTCGTCCGAGATAGTAATCGAAATATCATATTGCAGGCCGTCCAGCCTGTTCCAATCAACGGCAAACACTCACATACGTTGACCCTCATACCTTTGGGCCTAGGAAACAACGTGAAAACGGACATTCCTGACTTCAACGCAATTGAAATCATCAACGGAAAAATAATTCTACCGCGAAAGGTGGCGCCAGAGATCGGGTCTACGCTCTTCGTGCAATTGCTTGAAGATGCGCTTGCGGGCGGGCTCTCGATGTCACTTGCGGCCGAACACATTATACGTCTTGATGGACAGACCGCCCCCATAGCTTTCACTTTGGAACGCGGGCTCTGGGATCGGGCGGATGAGCCAGCACTTACATTTAAAGCCTGGATCACAAATGCGTCGGGCCGAAAAACCTTCGTCATGAATGCCCCCGTCAACTACAGCGACGCCAGCATCGACTACGACATTCACCTCGATGCACTCAAACGAGGTAAGGACACGAAACGGGGACTAAACTTAGACCCGAGTCTCATGGCGCAAACACTTGTTCAAGGCGAAGCCAGTTTTGAGCCCGTGAATGGCATCCCGGGCGAAGCGCGACTAAAGATTGTTCTTAAACAGGACCGAGGTCAGTATAATCAAAACCCGATATTGTCAGAGCAGACACTCATTTTACGAAATATGGAAACACGTATTCCGTTTAGCCTCACGACGGATAGCACACATTTTGATCCCTATGCGCCTGCCCCCTTCCTTTCTATTTCACTGACCGATAAATTTGGCCGTGTTTATTATTCAAGCGGAGATGTGCGTGCAAGTGAGGGGCAAAACACTCTGCGCCTTTACCCTGAGTGACCTATTTATCCACAGAACCCCTGAATTTTCAGCGTATATTTACGGATAAGTCACCCTATTTACGGTTATCAACACGCCTGAAAGACCCTGCCCTTGTCAGAATCGCGAATGCCCATAGCGTGTCCCTGAGAGTTAAAACGATTCACTGGGAATACATGTCTTACGCTGATCAACGTCATATCCGGCCTAGTCCGAACCTTGCAGGCGCCCTTGGCGTTCGTCAAAACCCACTTGAGGTGTTTACACGCATCTGTCTGGCGGAAGGATATGACTATGAGCGGGTAGACATAAATGAGCTGCAGATCAGCCTTCCTGGCCTTTGGTGTGAACATGAAGTTTCGATGACGTGGAACGCGGCCACGGAACAGGTCCAAGTCTTCCTTTTGTTCGATGGACGAATGCCCGGCGGACGCACAGATGATATTTGCCGTTTGATGAGTCTTTTAAACGAACGCCTTGCCTCAGGACATTTCGATTATTGGGATAAAAAACGATGTTTAGTCTATCGTGATTCAGCCTCTTTTCGCGGCGGGGCCAAACTTGGAACAGAACAGGCGATGGATATGCTCGCCCATGCACTGGACGCCGCTGAACGTGGGTACCCAGCCTGCCAATATGTGATTTGGGCGGGAAAGTCCCCTGAAGACGCCCTGACAAGTGCGTTGGTCGACTTAGCGGCGCAACCGTAATGGCAGGGACACATCTTCTTGTCGGAGCTGGAAAAATGGGCGGGGCGCTTCTGGCTGGCTGGCTCGAAGGCGGACTCATCACGCCGCGAAAACTCGTAATTTTAGATCCTGCTCCGGGGCCTCAGGCGATTTACGCCATTGAACGCGGCGCAAAGCATATCACATCCGTTGAAGATATTCCGCGATCAGTCCAGACTGTTTTACTCGCGATAAAACCGCAACTCTTTGATGCGATTGGCGGCTCTCTCGGCGAATCCCTTTCCCCGAAAGCGATGATTGTCTCAATCTTGGCAGGCACAAGCCTTAGACGACTTGAAAGCGCATTTGCGGGACGTGTCGTTGTTCGGGCTATGCCCAATACACCGGCAGCCATAGGCGCAGGCATCAGTGCAATCTTCGCCGATCCAAATATCGCGCCAGAAACCTTAGACGCAGCAGAATCCCTTTTGAAACCGGCCGGAGATGTTGTTCGTGTTGACAGCGAGGCCGCCTTAAACGCGGTAACAGCCATATCTGGCTCCGGACCAGCCTATGTTTTTCATTTAGTCGAAGCTTTAGAAGCCGGGGCTAAGGATTTAGGTCTGCCGCATGACATTGCAGCGAAACTGGCACGTCAAACCATAATTGGTTCCGCTAAGTTACTTGAGGCCTCAGACGAGACCCCACAGACCCTTAGGAAGAATGTCACATCGCCAAACGGCACCACCCAAGCCGCATTAGACGTCTTAATGACCGAATCTGGCCTATCAAAGTTAATGATCACCGCCGTAAGAGCCGCCTTCGCGCGGGCAAAAGCATTGGCAAAGTGAGTATCAAGTAGATTGATGACTAAAGCGGCAAACGCATAGTCGCGCGCAGACCGCCTAATTCACTCTCACTCAGTAAAATTTTCCCGCCATGAAGCTGCGCGATGTCCTTTGCGATAGACAAGCCTAGGCCGACGCCTTCTACATTTTGATTACGTGCATCATCCAACCGTTGAAACGCTTTAAAGACGGTTTCATGTTGCTCTAACGGTATCCCGGGTCCGTCATCATCAACGGAAATCAGTAAAAATTCGTCAGATTGCTCAACGGAGAGCCTACAGGTCTTTGCATATTTAAGGGCATTATTGATCAAATTACCCAAGGATCGTTGCAACATGAGAGGACGAATGGAAATTTCCCTGTCTTCAAAAGGCGCAATATCTATGTTGCGACCCTTGACAGTTTTTGAAATAAAATCAGCAAGACTTACATCATGCGGCTTCTCTTTGCCCATCCCTCGCGCAAAATCGAGATAACCTGTTAGCATGGCGTCCATCTCGTCCACATCTCGGCGCGCAGCCCGCGTGTCTTCTGTGTCGTCCTGCATGGCCAATTGTAACTTCAACCGTGTCAGCGGCGTACGTAGATCATGAGACACGCCAGCAAGCATGAGCGTCCGCTGTTCCAAATGCCGTCTGATACGACGCCTCATTTTCAAGAAGCTCTGCCCTGCCATTCGAACTTCTGATGCACCGCGCGGTTTGAAACCTGAAATATCTTGCCCCTTACCAAAAGCCGCCGCCGCATCAGCCAATTCACGAATTGGATCTGACTGACGCCGAATAAAGAGGACGGAGATTAAGGACAGAACAACCGTCGCCGTAATCAACCAAAATATAAAGACATACCCTGTCGGTGCAAAGACACGTTCTCGGGCCGCGATAAACCTCAGCACACCTTCATCAACTTGTATTCGAATATCAATATGATTGGGGTAACGCGTTGTATCGAACCAAAAGGGTTCATCAACGGCCTCTGTAAGACTTCGTCTTAGTGTCTTGTCTAAATTAGAAAAAAATGAATTTCTTTTTGATGTAGGCAACATATCATTCGGTCGAAGGACAACAGAAAGCTCCATATCAGGGCGCAAGAGAACATCCAATTTTTCCGCGTTTTCAGCTGTCGGATTTTCTCGAAAAAGCTCCGTTGCAACGGCGACGTCAGCCGCAACAGAATCAGAAAGACTCGAGGTGACTCGTGCCCAATGCGCGTTGAAAAAGAACCAAGCGACCATCATTTGCATGACGACAATTGGTAAAATAATAATCAGAAAAGCCCGCCAGAAAATGGACTTGGGTAGGACATTTCTGAGCGAAACAGTCATGAGAATTTACACAACATCAGAGACAAGGCGATACCCCTCACCGCGCACGGTCAATAAATATTGAGGTTCTGACATGTCATCTTCCAACTTCCGTCGCAGTCTCGTCATTTGCACATCTACGGCCCGTTCAGACTGGGCCTTAATATTCTCAGATAATATATAACGCGAAACTACAGCCCCCGCCTGTCCTGCCAAGAGAGACAACAAGGTTTGCTCGCCTGTGGTTAGCTTCATTTGCTTCCCATTTTTACGCAACAGGCTTTTGGTGAGATCATACTCATAGGGGCCAAACGCCACCTTATCCGCAGTCTGTGTTTTCCCCGCGCGGCGGAAAACATTGTCGATCCGCAAGAGCAGTTCTTCTGGTTCGAATGGCTTAGCCAAATAATCATCGGCACCAGAGCGCAAGCCAGCAATCCGTTGCTCAGCCTCTCCCAAAGCTGTTAAAAGAATAATTGGAACTACATGGTGTTCACGGAGGGACTTCGTGAGACTCAGCCCATCCTCACCTGGCATCATGATATCAATTATAAGCAAGTCGTATTTTAATCCGCTCATCTTTTGGCGGGCTTCATCGGCATTGCCAGCTGTGCTTGCGCGATAGCCTTGCTTAATCAAATAACGTGACAATAAATCCCGAATACGGTCATCATCATCAATAATCAGAACATGTGTGTCGGAGCGATCAAGATAGGTCGTGCTCATAGCGAACCCGCCCATAGCTGAATCATTCCAGTATTTTGTTTTGGATATTTTTTTTCTAGCATAGACGTTAAATGGCTTGTAACCGAGGCGCTGGCAAGACACCTGCAGTTCATTGCTGGATTCAAGAGAGAAACAAGATGATTGAGAAAGCCTATCATGACCGCGACGGGCATATTTGGTTGGACGGGGAATTCGTCGATTGGCGCGAAACCAAAATTCATGTTCTGACGCACTCCCTTCATTACGGGTCCAGTGTGTTTGAAGGCAATCGCGCCTATGAGGGTAAAATCTTTCGCCTGACAGATCACAGTAAGCGATTAATGAACTCGGCACAGCTACTGGGATATGAAATCCCCTACTCTCTGGAAGGTATTAATCAGGCTTGTCTCGACACGCTTGAAAAAACGGGCCTTCAAGATGCCTATCTCCGTCCATTCGCATGGCGCGGGTCCAATATGATGGGCGTGGCCTCAAAGGGTAATAAAATCCATTTCGGTGTCGCCGCTTGGCATTGGGGCAGCTATTTCTCTGACAAGATGAAAGGCATCCGTCTTTGCATCTCTGACTGGATTCGCCCTGATCCGCGTTCCGCGCCCTGTAAGTCAAAAGCGGCGGGGCTCTACATGATCTGCACTTTAGCCAAAGACAAAGCGCAAGCGACAGGGTGGGACGACGCTCTCATGTATGACTTCAAAGGCCGCGTTGCAGAATGCACAGGCGCGCATATTTTCTTTGTCCGGAACGGTGAGTTGCATACCCCAACAAATGATATCCTATTAGAAGGCATTACGCATGACACGGTCATCAGGCTGGCGGAAAAACGTGGCTATAAAGTTCATAAACGCGACATTCATCCTTCTGAAATGCCGCATTTTGACGAGTGTTTTGTTGTTGGCACGGCGGCCGAAGTCACGCCCGTTCGCGAAATCGACGGTATGCATTACACCGTCGGCGAAGTTTGCCACGCATTAGCGTCAGATTATGATGATTGCGTACGCGGTAAAATCGACATCGGCGTTTAAGCGACTATCAATCCGCTGAACTTGTGTGGTCAGACACAACGACCCACCTACCGTTAAGTTTTCGCACATGGAGCGTGTAAAGCCCGCTGGGGTTATCACTTGCACGTTCCAACTCCCAACGCCCGAAGACAAGTGCATCATCCGCATCGATGACTTTGACGTCATAGTTCTCAGAGATGAGCTTACCCATTGCGGCACGATCAGGATAACGACTTTGATACCGCTCTAGAGTCGGTTGCCATCCATTTTCAATATTTCCGCCAGAGGCGAAACGTAACGTGTCACCTTTGACATAGTCTTGCATAAAACCTTCAATATCACCATCATTCCAGGCCGCTGTTTGCGCAGCCAGCATATTGCGAATATCTGCCTCTGCGCCCTTCGCACTATCAGTCTTCCCTGTGAATGCACCCAACGCAAAGCCCAATCCCAAACCAACGACGCCGCCTAGGACAGCGAAAATCAGGAGGTTTCTTGGGTTCTTCATCATACCGTCACCTGTTTGTTTTTTTGCCGTTGATGCAAGCCTAAAATACGACCAACTGACATTGCGATCTCTGCACGATTAAGCGTATAAAGATGAAAGTGGTCAACACCTTGGTCCCTTAACTCAGCCGTCAATTCAGCTGCTAAAGTTGCTGTCAACATATCGCGCGTCACGGGATCGTCGTCTAACCCCTCGAACAATCCAGAATACCAATCCGGCACAGCCACGCCGCACATTTTAGACATCCGCGCTAAGCCTTTGAAGTTTGGTTGAAGCATCAAACCTGGAACGATTGGAATTGAAATGCCCGCGTCCAAAACACGGTCTTGGAAACGCCAGAAAATATCCGGTGAGAAGAAGAACTGCGTGATTGCGCGCGTTGCACCCGCATCGATCTTTCTTTTGAGGTTATCAATCTCAACGGACCAATTCGAACTCTCTGGATGTTGTTCAGGATAGGCCGACACAGAGACTTCAAAATCAGCAATTTTTTTCAAACCTTCCGTCAAGTCATTAGCATAGGCATAGCCGTTTGGATGCGCAGAATATGTCTTGCTAATACCGTCCGATGGATCACCGCGCAGCGCCACAACATGGCGAACACCAGCGTCCCAATAGGCGCGAGCAACTTCATCAATTTCATCTCGACTTGCGTCTACACATGTCAGGTGAGCCGCAGGAGAAAAATCAGTCTCCTGCACCATACGCGCAACGGTTCGATGTGTGCGTTCACGCGTAGAACCGCCCGCGCCATAGGTCACAGATACAAAATCAGGCGATAGAGGTGCTAGTTTTTCAATCGAGGCCCAAAGTTTATCTTCCATTTTTTGCGTTTTCGGAGGGAAGAACTCAAAACTAACTTTCAAATTAGGCGCTTCCGCAGACGCTCGCGCAATTGCGCCAACGGGTGTATTGGGGTCACGTTGAGGGAGACGGGCGTTCATAGCGTTATCCTGTAGCCGAAAGCGTAGAGTTGGAATGGATGGCATGCCAAATTTTGACATCGGGCGTAGATGTATTCGAAGCTGGTAAAATGCGGGTATCGACAAGCGTAAAACCTGAATCCACCAAAAATTGGGTCATATCATCCTGATTAAACCCTAACCGACGATGCGCATAATCCTCGCGATAGTTTTCCAAATCATGTGCGTCGAAATCTGTGATCAACACATGGCCGCCCGCCTTCAAAAGGCGCGCGGCTTCTTGGACGGCGCGCAAGGGATCATCAAGAAAGTGTAGAACTTGATGCAGGGTGACTAGATCAGCCGACCCATCTTTCAACGGCGCATCGTGAAGATCAGCCTGTTGAACAGAGACATGCGTATAAGCGTCATCAGACAATGTGTGGCGCGCGACACGCAGCATCTCAACACTATCGTCAACACCGACACCACTTCGAATATGCGATGCGAATAGCTTTAACATCCGCCCCGTACCCGTACCCAAGTCCACCATACGATCAAAATTTTGCGCTGGCAGGAGGTCAAGTAAAGCGGCCTCAATATCGGCTTGCGGGAGATATTCATGCCCAAGCTGCCCGTGGTCATTTGCAACTGACGCAAAAAATGCCTCGGCTTGCCGAGAACGATCAGCTCGAACTTGACCTAGTCGCGCGCTATCTTCTGATAAAGGCGCAAGATTCGTCGGAAGCGCGGCCAGCGTAGCGGCAACAATAGCAGTCGATTGTTCATGCCCGCGTTTCAACCGAGAAAACACCCAGCTCCCTTCGCGCATACGTTCAACAATTCCTGCTTGTTCCAAAGACTTTATATATTGGGTTACACGAGGTTGAGAGAGCCCAAGAATTTGTACAAGTTCGCTAATCGTCAACTCACCTTGGCTTAAAAGCGCCAATATACGGAGCCTGTCGGGATGACCGAGGGTTTTTAAGAGTGTGGCGATTGAGTCCATGAGGAGGCTCTAATCACCTCGCCTAAAAAAGTATATAAAAAAATCTTTATATGACGCTTATCGTGCAAATTTGGACAATAATCTGAGATATGCAACCTGATAACCGTTCGAGTTTTCGGTCACAGCCCAACTATTGATAGGCCATCCTTCATTAAAGTCAGTATAGGATTTCGCGGGCGGTTGGCCTGTCGGAGGAGATTTGATTGGCCTTTCGCACATTTTCGCGCCATGCCCACCGCAGACATTAGCGCAGCAGACATCGCGTTCATATCCATCATTGGGACCTCCAACAAGAAAGCCCGGTGCAGGACCATATTTTGATGCACCGACCCGATCCCAATCTGATCCATCTGCAAACCAAGCATGGTAAAACTCAGAAACTGAATTCTCTGCGCCCTGCCCCCCCATATTAGACAGATATGTTTTGTTTAAAGGATTCACGCCATGGAGATAATGCACATATCTTGCTGCTGCGTTTAAATACTCTAGTTTGGAGGCTGTTCCAATATCTGCGGCAATCGCCTGCGTAAAAACTTCGCCTCGACGTGCTTTGGTCGAATTACTGCCCCACCAATAGCCATCAACAAATGAACGATATGCGTCCTCGTCCCCCACGATTACAGGCCATGCGTTATACCCATTTAGGACATTAGCTTCATAATCCTGCCTGATATGTTTTGCGAAGGTTTTAGAGGTTCTCGGCTGCCGAGCGTGATACAACATATCGAAGGCTAAATTACCTTCGAAACCATTGGGCGTATCAGCCGTCATAGGCTTGACGTCTTCATATAGCTTTTTGATCACACCATCGAAATATGGATCCCCCGTCATTGCGGACATATGGATGGCGGCGATCAAGGCCTTCTTTGCCATACGGTTTGACTCGACCTCTTGCTGTCCGGCTGCAAGGCCCTCTGATCTGCTCCGTTCATCATTGTTATAAAACTTCACATTGGGATTAGCTTCGGCCCAGCGCCAGGCTTTGTCCGCGCGCGCCGCATAAGTTTGCGCCTGCGTCTCAAATCCGGCGATGTTTCGATAAACTTTAGCGGCCAGAGCAAAAGCCCCTGCCGACGTCAGTGTTGCCGAAGAATTGGGCGGGCCATAGCGGCTCGGCCCCTTTGCTGCAGATGGCGGTGACGCCGAGTCCAAACCCATCACCGATAACATTGCACCGTCCGCATTTTGCATCCGCTCGAGCCAATCTAGCCCCCATTTGACTTCATCCAGAATATCTGGTGTTCCATTTCCAGATTCTGGAATACCGAAATCATCGGTCCAAACAGCAGGGTTTTCTAAATAAGCGCCGAGCAAGCCCGTGACATAATTCGCAGTCCAACTCGTATATTTATTGTAATCACCTGCATCATACCAACCGCCTCGAAGGTCTCGTTCTGTCGATGCGTCATCCATACGGTTGAATAATCGCGCTTGCGCATCTTGGCCTTTGCCCAAATGGCTCGCACGATCTGCAAAGGCTTGCGGCACAAAAGGCGCACGTTTTTCAAACCCTGCACGTTGAAGATAAAATGTGCGAAAAGCCGTTTTTAAAACAGGCGTATAAACTGTCGGCGAGATCTCAAAGGCATAACTCTCCACACCGTTTTCGAGATCGCGCACGACATAACGTCCCGGCACGCGAACCTCCGAAAAGTCAAAATGCCAAACGCTGTCTCCGGATACAGGGTCAACCTTGCCATCTTGCCAGAAACGCGGTTGACCCGTGAAAACGACCCGCCCTGTGTTTAAATCAATAACGCCATATTTGCGGCTGGGAGTGAAAGACTGCCCTGAATCAAAACCAATCTTGGGGTTTTTAATAACAGCGATTTTATCCAAAGCGGGTAAATACCCGAATTGGTCGACAATGATGGGCGGCACTCTTATTTGGGCATCTTCAGTTGCGGGAGCACAAGCAGCATTCGCGAAAACCGCGATCAAGAGGCAAAGTATAAGAAGGCGTTTCATAGGCAGACGAGACGGCAAAACTGGCCCTTATGTCAAGTTCGCTGTGCTAAATAAAAAGCCCGCCATGTGGCGGGCTTGAATTTATCGATCGAATTTCACAAATTTTAGTTTCTTTGGCATATCTGCGTCTGGGCCGAGGCGTCGTTTCTTATCTTCAATATAATCGGCAAAGTTACCTTCGAACCACTCAACATGGCTGTCACCTTCATAAGCTAGAATATGCGTTGCCACACGGTCGAGGAAGAAGCGATCATGCGAGATGACCACAGCGCAGCCTGGGAATTTCTCCAATGCAATTTCCAATGATGACAACGTTTCGCGGTCCAGATCGTTAGTTGGCTCATCGAGCAGAAGGAGGTTTGCAGGCTTGGTCAACATCTTGGCCAAGTTTACACGATTGCGCTCACCGCCAGATAATTGCCCAACATTCTTTTGTTGGTCCGTGCCTTTGAAGTTAAAGGATCCGACATAGGCCCGCGAAGGCACTTCTCGTTTACCCATAACAATAATGTCGAGGCCGTCAGAAATCGCTTCCCAAATATTCTTGGTTGGGTCGAGGGCCGCACGTGTTTGATCAACATAGCCTAGCTCAACAGTTTCGCCGACCTTGAACGTACCCTCATCTGGTTGTTCTTCACCTGTAATCATCTTGAACAATGTGGTTTTACCCGCACCGTTAGGACCAATAACGCCCACAATACCACCGCGCGGCAGTTTGAACGATAGGTCCTTGATGAGTAACTTGTCGCCAAAGCCTTTGGAGATATTATTCGCCTCAACGACAATATTGCCGAGGCGTTCACCCATTGGAATGCGGATTTCAGCATGCGAGACGACTTCTTTATCAGCCGCATCACGCAGGTTTTCATAGGCGCTGATCCGCGCCTTTGATTTCGTCTGGCGCGCTTTGGGATTGGATCGAATCCACTCCAGCTCGCGCTTCAGAGCTTTCGTCTTGGAATCAGACTCACGGCCTTCTTGGTCCATACGTTTAGCTTTTGCAGCCAACCATGACGAATAGTTGCCTTCATGCGGGTGCGTGCGACCACGATCAACTTCGAGCGTCCAATTTGTGATATTATCGAGGAAGTAGCGATCATGGGTAATCAGAATGATTGCCCCCTTATAATTGACCAGATAGCTTTCGAGCCAGCCGACAGTTTCTGCATCCAAATGGTTGGTTGGTTCATCAAGGAGAAGTAAGTCTGGCTTGGAGAGCAGCAACTGACACAAAGCGACACGGCGGGCTTCACCGCCAGATAGTGACGTTACAGGGCTGTCAGCAGGTGGACAACGCAGAGCCTGCATCGCCATTTCAATTTTGGAATCAATATCCCACGCATCACGTGCATCGACCTGCTCTTGAAGCTCAGTCATTTGCTCCATGAGTTCGTCAGTATATTCCTCAGCCATATCCATAGCGGCTTTATTATATGCGTCGAAAATCTGTTTATCATCACAGCCTTCAATGACATTTTCCCAGACTGTCTTGTCTTGGTTGAGCTGCGGTTCTTGCGGTAGATAGCCGACCTTTGTGCCTTCTGCAGCCCAATGTTCGCCCGTGACTTCAGTATCAACGCCGGCCATAACTTTCATCAGTGTCGATTTACCTGCGCCGTTTACGCCGATCAGGCCAATTTTTGCGTCCGGGTAGAACGACAAATGAACATTATCAAGAATAGTCTTATTACCGAATTTCTTCGTTAGACCTTGCATGTGGTAGCAGAATTGGCGGGCCATATCGCACTCGTCTTTTAAAGGATGATTTCGTGCGCGATATGTGGCGATAGGCCATCAATTGCAACCGTTCATGCAGATCAGAGTCATTTTTAGAGAAATGTAATATACAAAAAATACCACACGCCGCCCTAACGACCACGTGTAGTCGTGTGATTAGTCATTATTGACCGAATGGTACATATAGAAGTTATCACAAAGGAGAACATCATGTTCAAAATTTTGAAGACAACCTCGATTACTGGATTAACGGCCATCGCTTTAGTCGGAGCAATTTCTCTGCCAGCATTTGCACATCACGTGAGCTCCAGTAACAATCAAACATCCGTTCATAACGACAATAATAATGATGAAATTGTTGGCGGCCTGATCGGCGCACTCGTTGGCGGTGTTATTGGATCAGGAGTGGCTGGATCAGGGAACGGGACAGAAGGCGCAATAGCAGGCGCATTGGTAGGTGGGCTCGCAGGCGCAGCCATCGCAGACAATGGAACCGACAGACGGGTTCGCCGTCAAAGGTCCCGTAACTATAAGGATTACAGCTATAACCGACGTTATTCTTCCTATGATCGATATTATAATAACAGAAATTATAGATCACTTGGTCACGGTAAATTTGGTAAGAGCACCTCTATCCATAGACCCCGAGGACTCCACTCTCGAAGCTCATTCGATTCACATCGTCGCTTTAAATCACGTCGCGGAAGTTCTTTTCAGTCACAAAAAATCAGAAAGTTCAAGAAAAGACATTAAACCCTATTTATACAGCCTCGAAAGCTCCCGATTGGGGGCTTTTTTATGTCGAACATCATCACTATTTGGGTAAAATGGGATTCATTGAATTTGACGAGAGGCTCCACTTGACAGGGCCCGTGCTAAGCGAGACGAAATAATCTAAAGTGGCTCGCAAACAAACACGGATAATCAGGACATGGCACTCGTCGGCATTGACCTCGGCACAACCAATTCGCTTATTTCTATCTTTACAGATGAAGGCCCACAACTGATCGCCAATAGCGCGGGCAGCTTCCTTACGCCCTCTGTCGTAGGGCTATCCGATTCAGGTGATATTTTGGTGGGCGAAGCCGCGAAACACCGCCTCATCACACATCCAGACAAGACCGTCGCGCGGTTTAAACGCGCCATGGGTACCGCCAAGACGCACGCATTAGGCAAGCAGCACTATAAAGCTGAAGACTTATCCGCCCTCGTCCTGCGCGCCCTCAAAGCTGACGCAGAAAAGTTTCTTGGTGAAACAGTAGACCGTGCGATCATTTCAGTCCCAGCCTATTTCAACGACATCCAACGCAAGGCCACCTATGCCGCAGGCAAAATGGCTGGCTTGAAAGTCGAACGCCTGATCAATGAGCCTACCGCGGCGGCGTTGGCCTATGGTTTATCCGCAAAAGAAGATGAGAATACGTTCCTCGTGATTGATCTTGGCGGCGGGACATTTGACGTGTCCATACTAGAAATTTTTGATGGCGTCATGGAAGTGCGTTCCAGCGCCGGTGACGCGTTCTTGGGCGGCGAGGATTTCACAACCGCTGTTGAGGATCATTTCATCGAGCAGTTGGGAACAACGCGCGAGAAAATGAAACCAAAAGATTTGGGCCGTCTGAGAGACTTGTCTAATAAAGCCAAACTCGCTCTCTCTGAGAAGACAGACATCACTGTTAAATTCCTTCAGGGCAAATCCGAAAAAGACCTCACGCTAGACCGCGCGACATTTGAAACCCTCACGCAGAAACTCCAATCGCGTATGCGTATGCCGCTGCAGCGCGCGATTTCAGATGCAGGCCTGCGTAGTTCTGACATCGAACGCATTATCCTCGTTGGCGGCGCGACTCGTATGCCCGTCATAAGAGCCATGGTCACGCGGCTGCTCAAGAAGTTCCCCGAGCATAGCCTTGATCCAGACGAAGTTATCGCGCTGGGCACAGGCGTTCAAACGGGCTTACTCGACCGGCATGAAGCCTTAGAAGATGTTGTCATGACAGACGTCTGCCCTTTCACACTCGGGACGGATATCGCGCGGCAAGTGGGGCCAGACCAATATGAGTCGGGATATTTCCAACCTATCATCGAACGCAACACTGTTATCCCTGCGTCGCGCGTTGTTCGCAACTCAACAATCCGTCCCGGTCAAGACAAGGTCGGCATTCAGGTCTATCAAGGGGAAAGCCCTCGCGTCATCGACAATGTACCCTTGGGGGAAATCACGGTTCATCTGCCGCGTGAGAAAGATAAGCACCAAGATTTCGACATTCGCTTCACCTATGATGTGTCGGGTGTTTTAGAGGTCCTTGTGACAGTCGTCGGCACAGGCGAAACCCAACAACTTGTTCTGGAAGGTAACCCAGGCAGTCTCAGTCAGGCTGAAATTGCGGACCGACTGAAGGCGCTCGACAAACTTAAAATCCATCCCCGTGATGTCGGTGAAAATGCGGCGATCATTAATCGCCTCAAGGCAGCTTATGAAAATCATCTAGGTGATGTCAGATCGGCGATTGAACACAATCTTATCCGCTTTGAACACGTTCTTAGTAAGCAAAATACAACCGACATTAAGATCGCGCGCGAGGATGCCGTAAGGTTCCTTGATGATATCGACCGCTTGGATGTATTTTAGCACATGCCGTCTCACCCGTCATATTTCGTAATTTTAGGATTGGAAGAACCGCCCGCCGACAGGAAAGCGGTCAAGCGCGCTTATTCCAAGCAATTGAAACTAACGCGCCCAGATGATGACCCTGAAGGCTTTATGCGTCTACGCGATGCACATGATATGGCCTTACAAATCCTGACACATAAAGCCGAAGACGCCGCGTGGGAGGCCGCGCAAGACCAAGCCGAAGTGAAAGAGGAAGATACGACTTCACTCCCGCTCGATACAGACCTGACATATGCCGATCTAATCCCAGACACCGAAGGCAATATCGCGCAAAGCGAAACAAGCTATGCGATCGGCCCTAGCCCATCGCTCGACGCCCCCGCACAGACCGACATTTGGTCAGAACCGGAGGTCTCTCGCGAATTGCCATTGCGCGTTGAACGGCTCGCTCTTCTGGCAAGTCCTGACCGCTACAATGATCGTAAAAGCTGGAATGCTTTATTTAGTGAGGCCCGACAGCTTGATATTGATGAATATGTCGACTTCGAAAACTTGCTTCTCGAAGATATTTTACGATTCCATGGGTATTTTGAAGACGACACACCACATTTTGATCAACCCGAAAAATTACCTCAGAAAATTTCTCCATCGATTACAGCTTCCCTTTTCAAGACAATGAACTGGGATCAAGTCGGTAACATGAATTATCAAAAGGCGTATCAAATTGAATGGTTGGGACGACGTATGCAAATTTCAGCCCCAAAAACGCATGATTCACACGTGGAGACTTTACCGGAGCCAAATTCACCAAATGTATTGGGTCGATGGTTCTGGCCAGGGTTAGGCGCTCTTATCGCCCTCGCTTTATTCGCAGACCTTATGACCTGAGCATCATTCTGAGTTCAGAATTTTTGAGCAAGTGACGCGTTCAAACTCAAATATCTCGCTTTTTCAAAATCAAGGTTATTACTTGCGACCCCAAGTTTAAATCCCTTATATCCTACCTCCAACCCAACGGCTCCAGACGCCCATTCATAGGTCGTCTTAATTGAACTTTTCTGCCCCAGGCGCATGGCAATACCCGTTTCTGACAGATAGGTTTTATTATACTTGTGCAAAGTTTGCGAGACGGCCCACTTATCATCAATTTGATAAGCCACCCTATTCGACAGACGTAGAGGCAAGGTTTGCGTGTATTTTCCAGAGAGATTTCGGCCAGATAAACGAGGTCGGACAATCAAAATTCCATTGTCGTCCAATCTACGGATCGCTGTCGTAATATCTGCCTCTGTACCAGGCAAATCATCAAACCATATTCGGTTCAAAACGTCATAAGCTCCAAGATTCAAGGACAATTTGTCGGTCACCTGCCAATCAATAATAGCATCAAGTGACGCCCCTAACCCCCTGACCTCGTCTATCTCTCGTCCAAACACGAGATCTCGTGTGAATCTGTAGTCTAATTCTAGGGTCGCGGCGTCCACCTCTTGATCCGACAGGTTCAATGACCCTCGTAAAGATCCATCAATTATTT
Organism: uncultured Caulobacterales bacterium; assembly: GCA_938003545.1. Taxonomy (GTDB): domain Bacteria; phylum Pseudomonadota; class Alphaproteobacteria; order Caulobacterales; family Maricaulaceae; genus Litorimonas. The sequence continues at coordinate 6,899 of CALKXY010000009.1, read as the reverse complement.
CAGAACTGACAAGCCCAGATACACGGAGCGTTACATCAAAATTGGGTGTGAGACTTTGGCGATAGCCAATACGCGCGCCGTATAATTGGGTCTGTTCTATAGAGGCCTCTATATCGTAACTGCCATTTGGAAAGTCAGATTCGGTTTCACTCGCGAAGACAAGTGCAGCTGTATCAGGGGTGTAATCTACAAATCCGTCATATCGTGCGACCCCCTCAAGCGACCACTTTCCTTTACGGACCCCTACTGCAAATTCATTTGAGGTAAGCGTTGCCTCACCTGTTGTATTGAGATCTGTGTTGTCCGGATCATCCACAATTCCAGAAATCGTAAAGCTTTCCGAATACGCTAAGGCGCTGATGGAGGTAAACACTTCCCACTCCTGAGCCATTGCAGATGATGCGTAGAGAGGTGCGAGACCCACCGCACAGAATAGAAAAACCCTGGATGTGCTCCAGGGTTTTTTAGCTTTAGCCATGAGGAACATATCTATCGAATAGAGACAAATGTATCATCGGTATAGGTCACGAGGAAAATCCCGTTCTCTTCGGAAATAACACCCAAAGTCTCGCCATCTTTCGTCAACGCGCCAGATGCGAGCCCCTCTTCATTTTCGAAAATGTTGAGAATAACGCCATCTTGGTTTTTCACGACAACGGCCTCACTGAGGTCATCAAAGACGTCAAATTTACGCGCATTCGTCTGGAACGTACGACCCGCAAATTCCAATCGAGCCGTCAGATCACCTGTGAGGGTTTCTTCCGCATAATTGACAGGTCCAAACAGTGATGCTGTGACTTTAGTGTCATCTGGATCAATCCCTGCAACGTCCTGAGACACAGACGCCGCGAATAATGCAGTAGCTGTCGCCTCTGGATTGAAAGCCGCAGTGTTATCTGACTCGAGACTAAAGAAATCATCGGATGATGTTCCACAAGGGGTCGAGCCAGAAAGTTGCCGTAGAGGAATATCTTGAAGGCCAGCTAGTGTTGGATCAATTAGGCTTGATGTTCGAAAGAAGAACCCACCTAAATCACTGTTACAATAAACGAATGGGCTGTCATCACCCACAAGAAGAAAATTATAGTAATCGACAACATTTGTCGGCGGATTCAATATAAAATCACTAGAAATTTCACCCTCACTGCGGTCAACGAGATAATCTGATTGATAATAGAAGGTAATAATTCTCCCAGTTTCAACAGTAGTTTGAACAATTCTAAAGACGAGTTGAGTCTCATCATCAGCAGCCAACAAAAGGTTGACTACATTTTGATCATTCAGAAACAATCTCCTCTCACCAAAGAGGTCATCATCTAAATCTGTTTGAAGGTCGCTAGCGAGATAAGGCTCTCTTTCCAAGTCAAACAATCCATCTTCGATGAGTTCAAGCACCTCGGACTCCATCTGCTCGAAACTGATTAACTCAAAGGCAGAAGAGCGTGTAACCCCTGGGAATAATAGCTCTCCATCTTCAATCGAATATGAAAAATTGACGACAGGGTCCGCCGAGTTAGAGAACCCCAACCTGTTCGCGTCTAGTTCAACTGCAAGAGATACCTCAACAGACTCCCCTCCTTCGGAGAGTTTACCACTGAACCCGAGATTAGCCGATTTGATACTGGCCGTTTGAGAAACCACGTCACCAGTTATGAATCCACGATTATCTTGATCGTTAAAATATGTAGTTGATCCGTCGAAATCTGGGGCGACTAATGCGGCCTCGGCTACCCCTTCGAACGACAAGCCGTTTTCAGTTTTTTGGGCAAGTTTGATTTCCAACTGAGCTGAGGCTTGCTCTGTTTTAATTAATACAGTTTCCGTATCTTGATTACTTGAAGAAAACGAATCTGATTCAAATTCATAACTACTAGCGTTACTAATCAGTCCGTCCGCGACGGATATTGTTCCTCCAAGGATTTCCACTTCGACCGCATCATTTTCCACGCTCCCCGTCAGCGAACCATCGCCGCCAATAGTTGTGATCGACGAATCAGAACCACTCCCGCTGGAGAAATCAGCCGAATCCATCCGTTCTTCCGTCTCCACAACCATAACATTAAGATCACCTGTCAAAGTAAGTTGAACGGTACTGCCTTCAACGATTTGTGGCGCGACGTTATATGTTGGAACGCCATCAGCTGAGGTGATATCGACAGTGATGCCCTCAACGGTCACACTCGTGAGTGTTGGGTCATCTTGATATTGGCTGTAGGCCTCGACAATAGCTTGACCAGCTTTTAGAGCGGCCTCAAGCGCGCTCTCTGCATCATCTTCTAGTAATCTGCCAGCTGTCTCCACGCGATCTGCGAATGCAACAAAGCTATCTTCATTCGCATCACTTTCCAACGCTTCGATGACGAGTTGGAGGTCTGATATAAAGGCTTTGGCTTGGTCCAATGCTGAATCAGTATTGGCGGGCGTTGACTGACCCTCCGTCAAAGCGCCCGACGCCTCTCCAGAGCTTACAATCGCTGCACCCAAGAGCTCAGCTTTTACACGGCTAAACTCTTCGCTGCTCACAAGAGCACTTGAGCCTGTGTTAACTGCGCCGCCTAAAATATCTTCTAGACTGATCAGCGCAGGATCATCAACGGCTTCATTGACGACTAACTGTCCTTCATTTGTTGCGAAATCCGCACGCAGTTTAGTCAGCGCCGCACCAATATCACTACCGTTTTCAAACGCCGCAGCAAGTACGCCGCCAGAGAGGGCTGCCGCTTTCAGGTCATCTTGACTGCCGACCGTCGCCGCCTCGTTTAAGTTCAACGGAGAAATATTGCTCAACGTCCCAGTGGTCAGGCCGAAAATGTCGCTCACTTGCGCATCTGCATTTTGCACCGCTGTGTCTGAAACACCGCCTGCACCCGCCTCAACCAAGCTGGCTGCTAGATCAGAGAAAATGGTCAGGTTTACATTTTGCGTCGCGGATGCGGGCGGCGTGGGCACGATCGCGGATAAAGATACAGTTTCGCCGATAGCAAAGCTCTCACCGAACGCAACGCTCTCGCCAGTCGATGTCAAACATCCGTCACCGGAATCGCAAACCATTTGCGCGCCCCCGCCGCCAGTCACGGTTACTTTCACAAAAGGCCCTGTGAATTCAGCTGTTGCGGGGATATTTACAGAATATGTGCCGTCGTCAGCGGATGTACGTCCTGTCGCAAGCGTCGTAGCGGCATTGCTCGCATCTGTGACAGTCACTTGACCGTTCAAAATCAAGCCTTTGCTGACCGTCCCCGTCAATCCAAAAACAGTGCCGGACGGTGCGGGTGTTGGCGGTGTGACTGTCATAGGCGGCGGTGTGCTGCTACCGCTACTCCCATTACCACTGCTACAGGCCGAAAGGCCCACAGATGTGACCAAAGCGATAGCCGTCGCTTGAAGGAATGTTTTTGACTTAAATTTCATTATGCAGCCGCCTATTCGCAAATATGTGTGCAGAACCCTCTACATCACGAGTTTGTGATAAAAAGCCCCACCCACATGTCAACCCATGCGAGCAATTAACATATCTTATAGCTTCATAAAGACGCACCCTTCCCGCAATTAGATGGTCGGCTTTTCCATTTACGCAACTGATCATCTTGACAGTTATCCCAACACGCAACATTCCATATCCGTAGCCAAAATCCGCGGACACTGTCCCCGAAAGTCATCTTATGAAAATCGCCACTTGGAATGTGAACTCGATCAAGGCCCGTATGCATGCGGTTTTGGCGTGGTTGGAAACCGCGCAACCCGATGTCGCCTGCCTACAGGAAATCAAGACGATGGACGACAGTTTCCCGCGTTTGGAACTTGAGGCCCTTGGGTATCACGTCGAAACGCATGGCCAGAAGTCCTACAACGGCGTCGCTCTGCTCTCAAAAACCCCGATGCAAGAAGTACGGCGCGGCTTGCCCGGCGATGAAACGGACGAACAAGCCCGATACATCGAAGCCTTAGTCCAAACCGAACGCGGCGTTGTACGCGTGGCCTCAATCTACCTTCCAAATGGCAATCCTGTTGGCGAGATCCCGATGGAGAGCCCAAAATATACGTATAAGCTCGACTGGATGGCCCGCTTGCGCACACATGCCATAGAGCTGTTGAAACATGAACAGCCGCTCGTTCTGGCTGGCGATTATAACGTCATCCCGCGCCCTGTTGATACGCATGACCCGCGCGGTTGGTGGGGCGACGCCTTGTTCCGTCAGGAAACCTTGGACGCTTTTCACGCCATTCGGAATATTGGTCTTTATGATTTGTTCGATCAATTTGATGGCCGCGAGGGCCAATACACATTTTGGGATTACCAAGGCGGCGCGTGGCAGAATAATTTGGGTATTCGGATTGATCATCTGCTCTGTTCCCCACAAGCCATAGACCGCGCGCAAGGCATCGACATTCACAAGATGACACGCGAAGGCGTGAAGCCGTCAGACCATGTTCCCGTGGTCGGCGAATTCGATTTATAGGCAGGCACGAATTTGAGTCTCCTCACCAAAATTATTCTAGGCTTCGGTGTCGCGGCTATTATCGCCGTTTTTGGTTATGGCTGGCATATTCGAACGGTTTACGCAGGCTATGTCGCCTCGACAGATTCTGGCGACCCGCTTTTCCCGCGCGCGACCTTGGAAGGTTACGGACAGCAAATTTTGAACGAATTGGCCGCGAAGGACGTGCGGCTCGCAATTGTTTCACGCGCAGGCCAAACCCGAGATAAATTGCCCGACGGCGTGATGTTCACCCATAGCGCATTTTTTCGACGTAGCGCGAATGGGGGATATGACGTTTACAATCTCTATCACGGCGAAGAAAATCGTCTGCGATCCACACTCGTCACCGACACCCCAGCTGATTTCCTGCGCTTATTACAGGAACGCGATGCAGGTATTTTGATCCCAGATGAGGCGACGCAGGACCTGCTGTTTAATTTCCTAGAAAGCCCTCAATACGGCGAGGTGCACCAAGCTGATTACTCCCTGATTTCCAACCCGCTCGACCTGCGTTGGCAAAATTGCAATGAGTTGATGCTCTATACGATTGCGGCGGCGATTTGGGACACGACAGATCGCACCCTTTTGCGAGACACGCTCGCCGTGACGATCCTCCCAACAGAGTTGAAAGTCTCGCCCATAAGGCGGCATTTCGGCCCGATGATTGATGAACGACTAATCCTTGATGATCATGGCGACACAGTTCTAACGACAACATTCGGGACGCTCACACAGTTACTTCAGGCCACAGAGCGCCTAAATGAGAGCTATGTTTTAGCGTTTGAAAACTAGGCAAGCAAAAGCCCTCACAGCCTCCGTTAAAACTAGGGTTTCAACATGGGGGGTCTGCCGAAATATGCGATGCCCGACAAGGTGGGACAGTCCGCGTGGTTGATATTCGCGAAGGAATACTAAAAGTGAAAGTTGTTTTACGCAAATATCGGGAATTGGGATGCTACGCCAATTCACTGTCCACATGACTGACGTCAAATGCGCCTCCACGCGGCAGCGGTTTTTGTTACGACGGTTGGGGGTCCCGCACTTGGACGTACCGGTCAGACACTCAGGGTGTAAATCCCAAGGCCCCGCTTGTCCCGTGTCCGAAAGAACAACTTTAAAATAGGAGCTAAGTGGCAAAGTAAGGATTATGTTTTTGAATTTCCTTATAAGCATTTGAAAATATTGCGTTTATTTTTGAGGAAATATGGAAGGAAAATAAAAGCAAATCCAGAATTAGACTATCACTTGGGCCACGGTAACTCACGCCAATCAATATCGATTTCCCTCGGATAATCATAATTCATTTTACGAATATGCTCGATAAATTTATCAGGAAGCCTCACAAAATGCTTCAACATGTAATGTGTCAAATCTTTTGGCCACAACCACTTACCATCACTAACGAAATCTGAAGAGGCAAGTTCATCATCACACAAGAGGCATTTAGTTCTAATCGACCCACTCACAATTACTAAAGGGCAGCTATCTATATATTTAAACAATTTATTTTTGTCGGCAGGCTTCCAATTCACATCGATACAATCATGCACCCAAGGCGAATCATCTGGATCGAATTCGGATGTTTTCCAAAACCCAAAAAACGCACTCTCTTTGTTCATGTCATTGCCCATTTGGAGTAAACCTTACCATTCCATCCCCCGCAGTTGTTGGTCGGGGCCCTAATCGATCTCTAAGGCGTTGCCCACCTGCCACAAAGTGACTGCCATTGGAATTGGCCCATATAAAGTTATTTAGTGCCACCACATCAACGCCCAGACGATTAGCCAACCCTTGCGCAATACTTGGCGAATTTGATCCACCCTGCGCAATCCCGCAAGCACCAGTGTTACACGATAGCAACCGAATATTTTGCCCTGTAAATTGCGGGCTATTTTGTATACTTTTTGCTAATTGTCGTTCATTCGCCAGAAAGTTCGTACCTATTTGAACAGAGTTACGGTCCCCATGCCCAACAATGTCTAGAAACCCGTCAGGGTCTATATCGGTACGCTTAGATATATTCCTTCCGAAATTATCGCCTGCGGCTGTTAGATTAATTGGCCCAGCCGCAAAATCATCCAAGTAGCTAACATATCTGGCCTTCGTGATATTGCTTGCGCCTAAGGTCGCAAACGTAAGTCCAAGCTCCGCCGCGATACCCCCTGAAAATGCCGCTTCATAACCAGATGTCAGGCCATTCAGAGGGTTGTAAAGGCTAAATTCGCTAGACAGAGAACGGGCGCGTTTGGGGAGTTGTCGTTTGGGCAAGCGGGAGTCCTCGCAGCCCATCACGGGGTCTGCAGGACTATCAAATTAAAGGCGGGACAGTCCGCGTGGTCGATATTCGCGATGGAATACCAAAAGTGAAAAGTTGTTTTACGCAAATACCGCACGCGTTGGGATGTCAGTCCAACATAT
>CALKXY010000008.1 GCA_938003545.1 uncultured Caulobacterales bacterium | reverse complement strand
TCGTCCAAGCTGGTCGACACTGCCTCTCCGCAGAGGCGCTTATAAACCAAGCTATTGGATGTGATTGGTTTGAAGTCGTCGCGACGTATGGCGTTGATGGGAACGTATTACATGTTGGTCCTGAAGCGAGAGCTAAGCTGCAAGGTAGTTTTTTAAGTCAATTCTAAGGGATAGCTTTCGCAGGCTTATGAAACTTTACCCATAAAAAAACCCGCCAGATAAGGCAGGTGTTTTTGGATTGGTTGCGGGGGTAGGATTTGAACCTACGACCTTCAGGTTATGAGCCTGACGAGCTACCGGGCTGCTCCACCCCGCGTTACCAAATTCCCCTGTTTCCAGCGGAGACAGGCATATATGGGTCCGATGTCAGAACATCAACCCGCAATCTGCTTTAGGGGCAATTTTATTGCACCCAAATGGCAGAGCTCCAGGCGCGGTCTTGTACGCTGGCTTTCATATCTGGATTCGGAACGGACCCATTACGAACCGCGTCCCATGTACTCCAACGGCATTTCGGGGCTTCGAGGGCGCGCAGGTAATAGGCGGCGCGTTGATTAGTTTTGTATTCTGGGTCCGCCCAAACAGTTTTAAGTTCACCCGCGCCCGTGCCGCTGCGCTTGCAGGTCGATACATCAAGGCTTAGGCCTTGATCGCTACAGCGGCCATTTACAGGGGCACCTGTGGCGCAGGCGATATCGATGACATGTTCTCGCGGTGTATTGCCCTCCATCCATGTTTTGACAATTTGCAGTCGTTCAAGGGGAGCGGAGTTCGGATCACGTGCGGCCCAAGCGAGAAATTGAGGGGCTTTTTGCGTAACCATCGTTCCGCCCATTGGAACGCCTAATTCATAGCCGCGCTCAATTGTAAAAGGATCTCCAGCAATATCCTCGCCGAGTTTAAGGTCAAACCCGAATAAACGGATTTTCATACGGGGGCCCGAGGTTCCGAATGTCTCTCGCGCTTTCATCGATTTGAAAATATCTTCGCGGGTGTTCGCTTCGGCCCAAACCCCTGCGAGGCCAGATGCGCCATATTGAGGTGTTGAGATAAGGTCTGTGGACGGCGTGTGATCATCAGGCCAAGTCTTTGCGCCTTTGGGCGGCGTAGACTGGCGGTTCTCTGGGTTCATATCATGTGGGAATTTCCCGAAGAAGTTTTCTTCCTCCAACGCCGGTGCGCCAAGATGCGTGTCTGAACTGCCGATGACGCCGAACTGATAGGGGTTTACGCCCGTCGCGGCTTCCATGCCCAGTCCGCGCGCGAGCGTTTGGCGGATAAAGCTGCCCCATTCAGGTGTGGACTTTTCAGTTGAACCAATGAGTGATTCATATTGCTCAAAATCTGCCCATTCGTCATTTGGCGAGAAAGAGGGATGCGTTTCTGACGTGCCTTTGACTTGTGTGATTTCGGCCAAAGGTTCGTTGCGGATACGCAGGCTGGCTTCATCGGCTGAAAGATTACCTGCGAACATCATGCCGTTAGAGGCATTGGAGTTATGCGGAATTGCGAGGACGTCTTTTCCTTCTGCGCGCTGGCCGTCCATCCACGTCCAGAGGTCCGAGGGTTCGATACTGTCCAGCGTTGTAAATAAACGATCAGGGGAGGTATCCTCAAAGATAACATTGCGGTGCAAATTTGCGGCGCCTGTCTCTGTGACTTGGCGCATAGCGGTGAATTCATATCCTGCGAATGTTGTGAACACGCCGGGTTGGTTATGCGCTTCGGTCGCGCGTTTTGTGGCAGCCCAAACTCCATCCATCAGGTCGTGATCATAGATGTCTGTCAACTCCTCGCCGCTGACAACAGTCGTACCAATGCGCAGGAAGTTTTCTCTTCGGTCTGTGGCAAGTAGATCAAAGATAGATTTAGCGGTATCGGTCTTGGAGAGGGGTGATCCGCGTTTGGCCATTGCTGGCACCACACCGAGATATTCGCCATGGTCTGTGACGGAGAAGAAATCGAGCGGCGGCCCAGCCAATTGAATGGTGTCGCCCATACCATTTTCCATTGGTTCACCTTTGGCAAAGCGGTACGCGGCATCTGCATCCGCACGTGTCCCAAAAATATAAGCGTCAAAGCTGTTCTTGGTATGGACATGTAAATCACCGAACAACGCCATTTTTGTTGCGCTGCGTTTGATTTTAGTTGGCGCTGTAGGGGCGGGAGCTGTGGCTTTACTCTGTTGATTTGTCTCATCAGCCTGACAGGATGTCATAAGCGTTGTCAGTGCGACTAGGCTGGCCCCCAATATATATGACCGCATCGTTTTCCCCTTTTAGGTGGAACTTAAACGCAAAAGCGGCCGGGCTTCAAATTCAAATCGAATGGGTCGCCCGTGCAGGTTTATATGAGTCTCATTTTTTGAGCCCGTGTTTGCGCATTAATCCACGAAATTGGTGATAGCTTAGATTTAACCGCTCTGCGGCTTTGCCTTGATGGTTGCTGGTCGTGCGCATGGCTTCATCGATTAGCTTGCGCTCAAACGCTAAGACACGTCCTTGAAAGTCTGTTGAGACGATCTCTGCTACGATCTCCGTTTCTGGCGGTAACGGTATCTCCAAAGGGAAAGGAGGATGGATCGGCGCAGATTGCGCGGCGTGATCTCGCAAACGATGAGGGCTTTCAAATGGATCAAATTGAAGAGGGCCACTCATTCCTCCGCCAATGGGATTGGACAGAGTTTCATCTGCCAACCACGCCTGCGCTGTATTGCGCTCAATAACGGCTTTTAACTCGCGCACATTCCCGACCCAATTGCGCGTCAAAAGACTTTCGCTAGCTTCGGCTGTGAACCCTGGAAATCTGTCGGCCCCGAGTTCGGCCGCAATTTTTCGGCCAAAATGATCGGCAAGTGGAAGAATGTCGTCCTTACGGGCACGCAGTGGTGGCAGGGTCAGGACTTCAAAGGCGAGGCGATCCAGCAGGTCTGCGCGAAAGTCTCCGCGTGCAACGGCCGCTGGCAGGTCCACGGCGCTAGCGGCAATGACGCGGACGTCTACTTCTTGTTCCGAATGTTCGCCGCGGGCTTCATATCGACCATATTCGACAGCGGCCATTAGCTTTTCCTGCAGGCGCGGCGAGACTTGATCTACGTTATCTAGAAAGATTGTGCCCTCGTCAGCATGGTAGAACTTACCATTGGTGTCGTCGCGCCCGTCTAGGAAGCTCTGTCCAAAGAGTTCCTCATCCAGGCGCGCATCTGTAAAAGCGGCGCAATTGACGGTGATAAACACCTTTTCCCAACGCGGGGATAGAAAGTGTAGGCGCTTTGCGATGAGCTCTTTGCCTGTTCCGCGCTCTCCAACAATCAAAACAGGGCGTTCTAAGACGGCAGAATCGGACACACGATCCAAAACCGCAAGGTAAGATTGGCTTTGTCCTATAGGTTGTGGGGGTAAAGCGGCCATATTTAGTCTTTTTTACTAATGTTGATTGATAATTTATACCAAATATGTGTGTAAATTACTATTCATTTCCATGTCAGAAAAGTAAAAATATGTAAAATACAATAAAAACAGTAACTTAAAAATATTCGACTCTTTTGATTGAATCCGTCATCTTCTGTTTGTCGGCAAGAGGCATCAGCCAAATGCGAGACATGAGACGAAACAGAGACTGAATTGGGTGTGCCAACCCAAAGTCTCTGAAACAGGAAGACAAAGGAGAGAATAATGACCTTCCGTACGATTGAAAAAGACATGGTTTCTGTGGGTGCCACCACGGGATCCGATATTACGACAGGTGCGGGACGTCGTTCACGCTCTGCCCGTCGGGCAACCATCTTGGGATCACGCTTTCGTAGTTCCCGGGTCTGGATTTACTCGAACCTTTAAGGAGACGCGCCAAAATGAACCGTTATTCAAATATATCAGATAACAGGCGCGCCCAAGATTGGCGAGCCAAGGGTGCGCGGTTTGTCCGCTACGTTACAACGCGGCCTGCTGAATGTTGGGGCTTCTTTGCCGCCGGCATCGTGATCGCGAAAATTTTCCTCTAGCCACTCACCAACAGTTTTAAATCAGGGGGCTCAAAATTCCCCCACACCGAATACGTCAATTAGGAGACACAACATGGGTATATTTTCCCGCATGGGTGACATCATCAACTCTAATCTTAACGCCATGATCGACAAGGCAGAAGATCCAGAGAAGATCGCACGCCTTATCATCCAAGAAATGGAAGACACATTGGTCGAAGTCCGTACGGACGCCGCCCGCAATATCGCAGAGCGCAAGGAATTGTCGCGTAAGTCTGATGACTACGCTGCCCGCGCAAGTGATTGGGAAGCCAAAGCGGAACTCGCCCTTACAAAAGGTCGCGAAGACCTGGCTCGCGGCGCACTTTCCGCCAAGCAACAGTCCGAGCAAATGGTAGATGTTGTTGAGCGCGAAATCGCAATCCTCGACGAAGCTGTGTCAAAGGCGGATGATGATCTGGCGAAGTTACAGGCCAAATTGAATGAGGCGAAAGCCAAACATAAGGCGCTCTCAATGCGGTCGTCAGTGGCTAAAGGCCAAATCAAGATGCGCACGATGGTTCGTGATACAAAGGTCGAAGATGCACTTGCCCGCTATGAGCGTATGGAGCGTAAAGTTGATGAGCTAGAAGCCCATGTCGAAAGTTTCGATCTTGGCGAAGGTCAGAGCCTTGAAGGCCAGTTTGCGGCGCTCGAAGCGAGTGATGCAATCGAGGACGAATTGGCTGAGTTGAAAGCTCGTATTAATAAGCCCAAAGCTGCCAATGGCGGTTCTAAGAAAAAGGCCGGCTAAGCCGACCACCCCAATTGCGCCCAGCCTTCCGGCTTTGCTGGAATCCCTCGAAACCCCAGGCTGGGCGCAAACATAATATAGGAGAGAGATAGAAAGGCATGGACATGGGCATATTAATACCACTCGCACCATTCATTATGGTTCTCGGCATTGTCTGGGTTAGCTTACACTACAAGCACCTGAATAAGAGTGTTGGTACGATCACGACGGATCAAGCCATGGAACTGACACAAATGTCAAAAATTGCAGATATTTTGGACCAGCGCGTCGCCGTTTTGGAACGTATTCTGGACGATGAAATCCCGAATTGGAGAGAGACGTGAGCCCCGCAATGAATTACGATGACTACGAAGGTAAAGGCTCCAAGCGCCGCCTGACCCGTAATACAGTTGACGGTAAATTGGGCGGCGTATGCGCCGGGATTGGTGACTATCTGGGTTGGGATCATACAATGGTTCGAATTCTAACGATTTTACTGATCATTTTCACAGGCGTTCCATTGGTGGCTTATTTCATCCTTTGGGTACTGATGCCGAAAGATTCACGGGCACCTTATGTTCGGGAATATCGTGAAGAGCAGGAGTCTTTTAAAACAGGACGCGCTGGGACAGCTCACTCTACAACGACTTATAATGACGTGAAGTCGAAGTTCCGATCACTAGAAGTCCGTATGCAGGATTTGGAACGGTCCATCACATCGAAAGAATGGAAGTTAAATCGCGATTTTCGTGATCTAGATCAGTAAACTGGCAAGAGGCGCGTATCCCGCGCCTCGGTCAAATTTGAGGCGCGGTGCCACGCGCAGGACTGATAATTAATATGTTTAAAACGGCGCAGTGCCATGCGCCGCATTTTCAAGACTTGGCTAAGGGAGAGACAGCCATGATTAAGACCACGATATTATTGACCGCTACGGCTTTGGGCGTCGCCGCCCCATCTGTTCCTACACTAACTGAAGCCGACCCCGTTGTTATGGGTTTGCCTGCCGCAGAGGCCGTCATTGCGCAATTTTCTTATCTTGAATTAAGTCACGGCCCCGCTGGCTTCGACTTATCCGTTAGCGAAAAAACAGATGTTTTTGTTGATATAGAATTTCCAGGTGATCTTCATATTCGGATCGGACTTTAGATATGCGTATTCCTTTTAAAGCCATGCTTTGCACCTCAGTTTTCATGATTTGTGCCGCGACGGCTCCATCTGCATTTGCAGCGGACACGTTGGAAATTTCTGATTTCATTGGAACGATAAATTGGTCCAATGGCGACATGAAAGTAGATATCGAGAACAAGGGCCAGACAAAAGTTAGTGGCCGTAAGAGCCTCTCTATTGACGGTGGACAAAATGCGATCGATGGAAATGATTGCAAGTCGAGCTATGGAAGCTTTTCTATCGACTGGTTTGGTAAGGAGAAAAGTGGCCGCTTTGGAGGATATGAAAACCTCGAAGATTTCCCGATTCTTACTGTTCATATTCCCGAAGATACGAAAGTCATCATCCGAAACTCTATCGTGTTTACGGAAGGTACACCGAATATTAATGAGGCCGACATTGAACTTCGTTATTGCGGCGCCCTTACGCTGGGTGACGTCACGACGATGCTGGCGCTTGATAACCGTGGATCAGCGGATGTGACGATTGGGGCATCAGGTCAAATTGCTGCGAACATTAAAGGATCAGGCGACCTTGTTGGCGGCGACAGCGGCGATGTACGCATTCACTCAAATGGCTCGGGTGATGTTGAATTGAACAGGATCGCCTCATTGGATATAAATTCAACAGGGTCAGGTGACTTTGAGGCAGCTGATGTGAACGGCGATGTCGAATTATCCTCACGTGGATCAGGTGATATTGAGCTGGGTGATATAATTGGGTCGATCAGCTATTCTGGTCGCGGGTCGGGAGATTTAGAGGTGTCATCAATTGATGGCGCTAAGGCCGACCTCACGTCGAGTGGATCAGGCGATATAGATATTGATGGAGGCGAGGTAGAAACGCTTGCAATCATTGCAAATGGTTCGGCAAATATAGAATTTTCTGGCACGGCTGACACCGCAACGCTTCAGGCCAGTGGGTCAGGTAATATTCGTGTCGACCGTGTTAAGGGGGATGTCGATATTCGATCTTCTGGTTCAGGGGATATTGACGTCGAAGACCGCGGTTAAGCGAGACGGGCAGGGTCTGAAAATAAAGCTCTGACCTGTTTATCAAGAGGCCCAACTTCGCCGCAAATGTGAGCAACTAAAGCCTCTGCTAAAAGAGGAGCGAAAGTAAAGCCGCGGCTGCCCAATCCCGTCATGGCCCAAGTCCTCTGGTTGAAGTTCGCCAAAATAGGCAGCGTATCTCTACTCGTGACGCGGACGCTGGCACGTGAGGCTTTGCCTAGCGCACTCACGTTCTGATTAATGACTTTGGAAAGGGCATCGAAATTCTTTTGGTCGTCCTCGGCGCGCAATACAAAGGGGTCTCGGTCATCCAGACGATCATGTGTCGCGCCCACCAACGTCGCACCGTCTAAATTAATGGCATATCCACCATAGGCAATGGGGCGTTTCGAAATGGGGTGCGCCCAACTCAACTGACCTCGGGACAGACGTAAATGTAAGTCCGGTGCAATCTCGCGTAATCCATAGCCTGCGGCGAGAAAGACATGGCTGTAATCGTCGCGCGCGCGGGTGCTGTCGTAACTTTCTTTGCGAATTTCAAAGCCATGAAAGATGCGGCTGGGGTCCACCACAAGTGCGCTGTGAATATCAAGCCCTCCGTCAGACCAAGACATATGTTTTGGTCCAAGCGCGGCCTGCGCGACAAGTTTTTCAAACCGCGCCACGTCTTTTTCTGTCTTTGGTAACTGTCTCACGCCTTGATCAAGAATCGCGTCCTCTGGATAAGCTCGAAGCGCGTGAAGATAGGCCGCGAGGAAGAAACGGCTTTCTGGACGGTCTTGTAGATCAAATCTGGGCTTGACGAGCGCCGCTGGATTTCCGCTTGCGGCGGGGTGATTTCGATCATCTATTATATCGAAAGCAATTCCGCGCAGGTCTAAAGAACGCGCAAGCGATCGGCCTGCGATACCTGCGCCTACGATAAGTGCGCGGTCTATTTTGGGCAATATACCGTCAGCTGCACTTTCCAACTGTGCTTCTAAGCGGTGTCGCTTCTGTCCAAATCCCGGCATTTTCCTAACCGTGAAACCCGCCTCGCTGAGGGCGGCTCTCACGTGGCCTGCGACAGAAAAAGTTGCGGCTCTTGCAAATGGTGCGCTGCATTTGGCAATCCGTTGCATGACGTCAAGGCTCCACATCGCTGGATTGCCAGAAGGGCTAAAGCCATCAAGGAACCAAGCATTGGCGCGAAGTCCATCGACTTGCTCTACCCCTGCAATGACATCATCGTGGATCAGTGTGAGTGTTAAGCCTTCAAACTCTAATCGATGAAGCCCGCGTACACGGCCGGGCCAAGCGGCGATAAGGCGTTCACTATAGGGGGTCAGTTCAGGCCAAGCTGTAAGGGCGCGCGCAAGCTGCGTGTGGTCAAATGGGAATTTCTCGAAAGAGACAAAATGTAAACGCTGGCCAGCTTTGCGGTGCGTGTCCCACATTTGCCACGTTGCCAAAAAATTTAACCCTGACCCGAACCCGAGTTCTGCTATTGTAAAAACTGACTGTCCCAACCAACTTTCGGGCAAATGACAACCTTGTAAGAAAACTGCTCGAGTCTCTTCCAGCCCTCCGTCTGCCGAGAAATAAATGTCGTTGAAACCTGTCGCTATTGGCGTTTCAGGACGAGACCAGTCTAAATCAGCGGCAGGCGTCTGCGTGAGGGAGCGAGGGTGAGGCATACGTCCTTCTAACGGGCGGCGCGGGCTGGGTCACGTAGGCACGACAGCCGCGTCAAACGTCAAGATGTGACGTATTCGCAACAGCTCTAATCGAATGGCAGTCACGGGGCATCCAAGTGCTTGCCACTTGCTTTTGCCCACGATACCTAGCCGTCCGCGTTGCCAAAATGGCAGCTCTGCAACAATAACATCTGGGAAATTATGTCACAACGAACCTCACTTTTAGCGGCTTCGGCTTCTGCTTTCGCCCTTTTGGCAACCGCACCAGCTTTTGCGCAAGACAACCCTGATGATGTGATCATTGTCAGTGCGACAAAGCGTAACACAACATTGCAGGAAACGCCTGTTGCCGTCACCGTTACGAGCGCAGACGTTATCGAAAAAGCACAAATTCTCGACATTAAGGACCTTCAATCTGTTGTTCCGACGTTCCGTGTTTCGCAGCTTCAAAATTCAGCAAATGCGACCCTCAGTATTCGCGGTTTCGGTAATGGCGGTAATAACATCGGTATTGAACCTGCCGTTGGTTTGTTCATCGATGGTGTTTACCGATCTCGCGCAGCCGCTCAAATCGGTGATCTACCGAATCTTGAGCGTATCGAAGTTCTTTCTGGCCCGCAGTCTACGCTTTTTGGTAAAAACGCCTCTGCTGGTGTTGTGAGTGTTGTCACAGCGAAGCCTGACTTTGAAACAAACGGCTATGTTGAAGGTGGTCTTGGCAATTTTGGTCAAAACTATGTCAAAGGTTACATCACGGGTGGCCTAACAGACACACTCGCGGTCAGCCTTGGTGGCGGCTATCAAAAAAGAGACGGGTATTTTGAGCCGGCTGAAGGCACTGCTGGCGGTGACTTTAATAATATCGACCGTTTTGGTATCCGCGCTCAGGCGCTATGGGAGCCAACAGAAAGTTTTAGCGCGCGTCTTATTCTTGACCAAAGCACATTAAACGAGAATTGCTGTGGTGTTGCAACTGCGGTGGCTGGCCCAACGGCTCCAATTATCGCGGCTCTCGGCGGTCAAATTCCAACGACGGATGCCTTTACTTTTGAAACATCTGTAAATCGTCCAACAGAAAATAACATTGATGACAGCGGCGTTTCCTTGCAGCTTGATTATGATTTCAATCTTCTTGGTGGTGCGACCCTCACGTCGATCTCTTCCTATCGTCAAAACGAAACAGGCTTTGACAGCGACAGCGACTTTACGTCCCTTGAGCTATTGGAAAACACATTCCAATTTGTTGAAATTGATACGTTCACACAAGAACTGCGTTTGGCGTCTAATAATAGCGGCCCACTCGCGTGGATGGTCGGTGGTTATTACTTCGATGAGAAGATCGGACAGGACTCTGGTTTTGATTTTGGTGCTGACTTGCGTCCATTTATTGATGCACTGTCCACTGAAGGGGGCTCTCTAAACCCTGCGAGTACAACGCCGACGCCTCTTAGTGTTATCGAAGCCACAAGCGGCAATGCGCCAGGAACTTTCTTCGGTGACCAAATTCAGATTGATGAGAGATTTGATCAAGACAATGAAGCTTATTCGATTTTCGGTACGCTTGACTATGATGTTACGGACCGTCTGACTTTGACAGTTGGTGGTAACTACACCAATGATAAGAAACGCGTAACTGCATCGACCGTCAATAATGATGTTTTCAGTAATATCGTTTTGGCTGACAACTTAGGGACTTTGTTGCTTGCGAACGGCGCGATTGATGCTGCTGCTGGCGATCCTGAAAACGATATTTCGATTGCCTTTACGAACCTCTTTGTAGGTTCACCTGCTGAAGGCCTTGTGCCGTTCACAGCTGCAAACTTAGCTGCACTCGACACACTCACAGGCATGCCCGGTGCGGAAGCACAGTTCAGAGCGGGCGTCCGCGCTGGTGTCATCGACGGGTTAAGTGATCTGCAGTTCCAGCCGCAGTTCTTATCCTTCCCGAACGCTGTCGAAAGCGGTCGGACAGATGATGATGAGTTCACCTACACGCTTAAAGCTGCGTATGAAATCAACGACAATTTCAATGCATATGTCTCGACAGCGACGGGCTTTAAAGCGTCATCTTTCAACCTAACACGTGACTCTCGTCCATTCCTCGCGGATGGGGCGGCTTTACAAACAGCGGGTCTATTGCCGAATAACTTTGATCCAGCAACGGGCCGTAACTTTGGTACGCGCTTCTCTGGTCCTGAAGAAGTTCAAGTTTTTGAAGCAGGCCTTAAAGCCCGTTTCGATTGGGGCGCATTTAACGTAACGGTCTTTGATCAAACAATTGACAATTTCCAATCTACGATCTTCCAAGGTACAGGTTTTGTTCTGGCCAATGCAGGTGAGCAATCCACACAAGGTATTGAATTTGATTCAACTATCACGCCTGTTCAAGGTTTGACGCTTGGATTTGCGGGTATCTTGCAAGACCCAACATATGACGATTTCCAAAACGCCCCTGTTGTCGAGGGCAGTGACCTTGATCTCGCAGACGGCGTTGAAGATGGCAGTGGTGATTTGTCTGGTTTCCAACCTGCTGGCATCAATGAAGTCTCGTTGTCACTTTCTGCTCAATATGAGTTCGCTTTGTCTAAATCCATCGGTGCTTACGTTCGCGGTGACTGGCAGTATGAAGATGAAGTTCAGGTCGTGGATAACATCACTGAAGTTACGCGCGATACGAGCATCTTCAATGGCTCTTTCGGTGTCTCATTGGATAATGGATTGGACGTCAGGTTCTGGGGCCGTAACCTGTTCAACCATGAATCTTTCATCAGCGCCTTCCCAGGTGTTATTCAAGATGGAACGGTTTCTGCATATCCGAACCAGCCGCGCACATATGGCGTGAGTCTGCGTAAAAACTTCTAAATCTGTAAATATACAGCTTGAACAAGTGATTTTGGCGACCCCTCTCTGGGGTCGCCTTTTTTGTGGTTAAACTTATGATTACATAGGCTGACAGGGTCTGAATTAACCAAAAGAGCGAGAATTTGCTCGTAAGAGCTCTAAAATGGAGCCCTTGCCATGTCCGAAAACCCCAGATACTCAATTTATGACGCGATATTAATAATCGTGCAAAAATAAGAATTGGGGAATTCATGATGAAACGTAGCTCACTTTTGGCGGCTTCCGCCTCCGCATTCGCAATATTGGCGACTGCGCCGGCCTTCGCACAAGACGCCGCTGATCAAGATGTCATTACAATCAGCGCGACAAAACGCCAGACGACTCTGCAAGATACGCCAGTGGCCGTGTCCGTTGTTGGGGCCGTAGAAATTGAAAAAGCAAATATTCGAGATATTCAAGACCTACAGTCCGTCGTGCCGTCATTGGTCGTGACGACCAATCAAAACTCGGCGCAATCGACTTTTACCATTCGCGGGTTTGGTAATGGTGCCAATAATACAGGTCTTGAACCGTCTGTCGGTGTTTTCGTCGATGGTGTTTATCGGTCGCGTCCCTCTTCCGCGATTGGCGATCTTCCCAAACTTGAGCGTATTGAGGTTCTATCTGGTCCACAATCCACGCTTTTTGGTAAAAACGCCTCTGCAGGTGTCGTAAGCATTGTTACGTCGGCACCTGAGTTTACGACGAACGGGAGTGTGTCTGCGACATATGGTAATTTTAACAATGTCCTCGTCAAAGGCGATGTAACAGGCCCGCTCTCCGATACGGTCGCTTATAGCCTATATGGAAGTTACAATAGCCAAGATGGTTATGCAGAATCCTTCTTGGACAACTTACCTGACGTGAATGACCGCAATCGCTACAATTTGCGCGGACAGCTACTTTGGGAGCCAAATGACTTGGCGTCGGTTCGCTTAATTGCTGACTATGGTTCAATTGATGAAATTTGTTGCCATGTTACAAATCTAAGAAATGGACCAACGGCCGCAATTATCACGAGCCCCGTTCTCGGCGGCGCATTGGCTGACCCGAATGACACATTGGCCTTTGTTGATTTCCGCGACGCGGCCCCCATCAATGAAATTGAAGATTATGGCGTTTCCATGCATGTGGATTACGACCTCGGCTTTGCAGACGTTACCTCGATCACGGCCTATCGTGATAATGATGCGTTTAACTCAGGTGATGTTGAATTTACCACAGCCGAACTGGTCACAGAATTTCGCGATAATCGTCTCAAGACATTCACACAAGAATTGCGTCTGACGTCTACGGGTGACGGCCCCTTCAAATGGCTCTTGGGCGGTTTCTACTTCAACGAAGATGTAGTTGTAGAAAATGGCCTAGACTATGGTGAAGACACGCGTAACTATTTGACTTTTCTTGGGGCGGATTTTGATGCCTTAGAAGCAGGGTCAGGCGGATTATTTGCGCCGGGTGAGTTTTTTGCAGCGTCAACAACTACACGTGAATCCTTCACCCAAGAGAATGAATCTTTCAATTTGTTTGGTAACTTCGATTATGAGATCACAGATCGTCTAACCGCGACTGTCGGCTTGTCTTATGTGGATGACACTAAAGAGGTGACGGGTAGTACTGTTAATACAGATGCATTTGGTCGGGCCAATCTGACAGGTGATTTCGGTACAAACGTTATCACGGGCGGTGCACTCGTAAATGGCGTTGATCCAATCCCAGGCGTTTTCCCTGGAATCCCTTCATTTGCGACGGCTTTTGGAGTTGCGCCTACGCCCGCTAATATTGCGGCCATTGGTGCGGATCCAGCAACAGCTCCGCTACTTCAAGGGTATCTTGCTGGTGTAAACCAATTTGCGACTGCAACAGCAGGGTCGACAAACAATCCACTCCTCGCTTTATCTGGCTTCCAGTTTCAGCCGCAATTTTTGGCGTTTGGTGATGGTAGCGGAAACGCAATTGAAGATGGACGTTCGAATGATACCAATGTCGATTATACGTTGAAATTGGGCTATAAGTTCACAGATAATTTCAATGCATATGTATCTTATGCAACAGGATATAAGGCGACATCTTGGAACTTAGGCCGGGATTCTCGTCCTAGTATTAGCAATGCGGCGGCGTTGTTCAATGCTGGCTCTCTTCCGAATAACTTTCGTTTTCTTCTGAATGACGGAACTTTGGTGAGTAACGCAACGCCAGGAACTGTCTCGCAAGCTGATATTAATCTCACAAGCGATGCGAATACAAATTTCGGGTCACGTTTCTCTGAACCAGAAGAAGCCAAAGTGTTTGAAATTGGCCTCAAATCCAAATTTGATTGGGGATATATTAACGTTGCAGCATTTGATCAATCCATTGAAAATTTCCAAACCAACGGTTTTGTGGGATCAGCCTTTGTTTTTACAAATGCTGAGAAACAGTCAACTAAAGGCATTGAGTTGGATTCACTTGTTCGTCTTGATGATAACTTCACGGGAACGTTCTCAATGACGATCCTTGATCCTGTTTTTGATGAATTTACGAATTCTGCATCAGGTGATATTAGTGGGACAACGCCTGCGGGTGTGCCAACATTCAATTTTTCTGTCGGCGGCAATTGGAACTTTGACCTAACAGACAATATTGACGGCTATATTCGTGCTGATTTTGAACATCAGAACAAAACGCGCATCTTGCAACAATTTGATATTTTTGATTCCGTCAATCGTTTGAATGCAGCAGTTGGTTTCAATATGAATGATATTTCTTTGAATATTTGGGCACGCAACTTGACAAATGATCAAGAATTTCAAGCCATTTTCCCGGGTGTTATTCAATCATTTTCAGCAACACCAACGATCAATGGTTATCCGACACGCCCTCGGACATATGGCGTAACCGCCACATACCGTTTCGGCGGATAGTTGTGAAAATATAATATGAAAAGCCGCCCTTAATGGGCGGTTTTTTTGTGCGTTGAATTATGAGCGGCTATTAATTTTGGGATTGGCAGGCATTTTTCAGTTTTACGCTCTCGTGATGCTTAGAAATAAATGAATAGGGGTTTCTATGAGTTCAGAGTCGCGAAGTACGGGCCTTGCCTTTGCCAGCTTACCCAACCCATTTGATACGTCTGAACGCAAAGCGTTTCGGGAGACCATCCAAACCTTCGTTGAAACTGAAATTCGTCCACATGCTTTTGCTTGGGATGAAGCGGGGCAAGTCCCGTGGGACTTACATGAAAAACTTGGCGCATTAGGCGTTTTTGGATTCGGCATTGATGAAAAATATGGCGGCCTCGGGTTTGATGACCCCTTTATGCGGATGGACTATGCGGTGGCTATGTCAATGTGCGGCGCGGGTGGCGTGTCCGCTGCCGTGGGAGGTCGCAGCATTTCCCTCGACCCTATTCAAAAACTCGCATCTGAAGACATCAGATCGCATGTTTTGCCGGAGGTGATATCTGGGCGAAAGGGCAGCTCATTGGGGATAACAGAAGCCGGCGCAGGTTCCGATGTTGCAAGCCTAAAGACAACGGCTCGCTTGGAGGGTGACCATTGGGTTTTAAATGGATCGAAGACGTTCATCACGGGCGGCATGGAATCCGACTATTTCGTTATTGCAGCGCGGACGGGCGGCCCCGGATTGACGGGTATTTCCCTGTTTTTTGTGAGGGCGGATGCTCCAGGGTTCTCTCGTACGTCGTTATCAAAGAAAATGGGGTGGTGGGCGTCTAATCAAGCCACGCTTTATTTTGATGATTGTCGTATCCCTGTTGAGAATTTGATGGGTCAAAAGGACCATGGCTTTATTCAAATCATGCATAATTTTAATTACGAGCGCCTGGGTCTTGTGGGCTGTGCGCTTGGGATGATGAAAGTCTGTCTGGAAGACAGTATCGCCTGGGCGCAAGAGCGTGAAACCTTCGGAAAAAAGCTAATTCGCCATCAAGTCATACGGCATAAAATTGCAGATATGAGTGCAAAGATAGACGCAGTGCAGTCTAATCTTTGGATTTTATGCGCACAAATTGATGCGGGTCACATGCCAGTTGCGGAGATTTGCAAAGCCAAGTCCTTTGCCACAAAGGCACTGGAATTTTGCGCCTCAGAAGCCATGCAAATACTTGGCGGAGCTGGCTATCTTCGGGGAAATCGTATCGAAAATGTCTACCGCGAAGTAAAAGTTATCGCGATAGGCGGTGGATCAGAGGAGATAATGAAAGACCTCGCCATGCGCCAAATGGGATTATGATGACGCGTTAGATGCAGGCATAAGCGGCATCAACCAGCGACTGTCCGCGATCATTGAGTAGAATACCGCCGCCCATTTTATTCATGGAATAACCGAAACTAAATCCAGCGTTGGGATCAGCAAAGCCAAGGCTGCCACCCATACCGACGTGCCCGAATGCGCCGTCGCCCATGACCGCCGAATTACCTTCGCCTGGTAAATTTCGGTTATCTATGGATAACATAAACCCTTCGCCAAACCGCGTAGGAATACAGAGGGTCAGGTCATCCCCTTCTGAGACAGGCGTGCGCATCGCCTCAATCCGAGCCGGCGAGAATAATGCCGTATCGCCTAGGGTCGTCCCAAACATGCCCGCCAATCCGCGCGCATTGGATATACCGCCCGCACCGCCTAATTCTGCCTGCCAACTATCTGGGGCATCAAAGAACCAGCCGCCATTATTTGCAAAGGCGAGAGCTTGAACCCCTGTTGGGTCATTCATCATCGCCTTAACAAATTCAGATGGGGTATCGTTTGGATGAGGTTGGAAAAGCTGCAGTTTTGAAACGCGGCTAAATTCGCTTTTGGGCAGACCAATATGAAAATCTAACCCGCTTGGTCCTGCGATTTCGTCTCTGAAAAATTCGCCCAAGGGTTTTCCTGAGACGCGCCTAACGAGTTCGCCAACGGTCCACCCAAAGGTGACCATGTGATAACCATGCGCCGTGCCAGGCTCCCAGAAAGGCACCTCTTCTGCTAACCTTTTTGCTGTATAGTCGAAATCTAAAAACCCGCCCGCGTCGACGGGTGCGCGTAAGGCGGGAACGCCGCTGCGATGACCCAACATGTCGCGAACGGTTGTTTGATCTTTTCCATGTGCCCCAAATTCGGGCCAGTAATCAGTCACTCTCGCGTCGGGATTTAATAGCCCCCGCTCAATGAGTAAATGCGCACAAAGTGCCGTGGCGGCCTTTGTGCAGGAAAAGACAATCGACAATGTATCACGGGTCCAGGGTGTCTGCCCATCCGTATGTGTCCCGCCCCAAAGATCGACGACAGCTCTGCCCTTACTGTCTTGGATGCAGACACTGGCTCCAACTTCGCCGCGCTCTGCGAAATTGTGTTCAAAGGCTTGCCGAACAGCTTTGAAGGCTGGATCATAATGGCCTTGAACGGCGCTCATGTGTTTTCTGCTAACCACGCAAGCGCGGCATCGTAATCGTCGCCCAAGGCCTTGGCGCGGATGTCAATCATAGGGCGCGCTTCGGGGTCGTTAAAGACATGCATTCGACCTTGCGACATCATCGCCAAGGTGAGTTTTGCCAAGCGGGAGGCGTCCATACCATTCTTCACCAGTTCTGCGGTTTGTTTCAGGGCTGTTAGCGTGTCTTTATCAATGCCATTTGTTGACGGGCGAGCATCACCCGAATTGGCAATATTTGTCTTCACCCATGTTGGGCAAAGACAGGTGACGCCGATGTTGTATTTTGCGACTTCGGGAGCAATAGATTCTGAATATCCAACGACAGCGTATTTAGTTGCATGATAGGGTGGCATATATTCCGTGGTTATATGTCCAGCCATGCTCGCGGTGTTTAAAATATTACCGCCTTCGCCATGTGATTTAATTAAGGGGGTAAAGGCTTCGACACCGTGAACGACACCCATCAGGTTGATGTCTACAATCCAACGCCAATCTTTCAGATCAATTTCGCCGGACCGCCCCGCCAAGCCAACGCCTGCATTATTCATGACGATATGAACTTTACCAAAGGTATCTTGGGTTAACTTGGCTGCGGCTTGAACTGCGGCGGCATCCCGCACATCGCACAAAGTGGAAAATAAGCGGTTAGATGAGCCCCCTAATTTTGCGAGAGCCTCAGCTAAACCTGCCCCGTCGACATCGGCCATCATAACATTTGCACCCTCATTTAGCAGCGCCTCAGTCAGGGCGTAACCAATACCAGAGGCCGCGCCTGTCACAAAAGCCGTCTTGTTTTTATAATCGCTCATGAGGGTAACTTTCTAAAAATCTGTAGGGGCTAAAGTCTTTTTATAGAGGTTTAGGGTTTAGAAGAGGGTCTAAATTTGGAGGTGTGTCATGCGTCGTTTAGGCGTTGGCTTTGCGGCGCAGGCCTTGTTCAGGCGGTGTTTCCGCGCCGCCGGCAAAACACTGGGCATGTGCCATCCATTCGGTAGCTGTGTCTCCCGTCGTAATAAGGTTAGTATCTTTGACGTTGCGGCATTGCGTGACGACTTGGCAGAAACTCTCCGCAGTCCCTTCAATGCGATTGTTGGGTTGATCCTCATTCCATGTCCAAATTTCACCGGATGGAGCCGTTAATTTGACAAAGGGTTTCGGCGTTGGTGGGGTCTCTCCGCGCACGCGAAAGGACCAAGAGAATGTCGTTACACCTATATGTGCAACATTCTTTAATCGGTCTCGATTTTCACGATCGACGCCTAGAATATCGAAAATGGCTTGTGCATGTGCCCAGTGTTCCATTTGCCGTGCAATAATGCAGGATTGCACGGACATATCTGGCCCTACCCATTTGACGCGTTTGTCCGGATCAGCTGTTTCAAAACGCGTCGCCATATGTGTGAAATAGTCCGCCCAATCCAAAAAAATATCAGCGTCAGATTTTCCGTTGAAAAATTTCCGCTGAAATGTTTGGTGCGTCTCACCCGCTGAGAACTGCTTCATTACATTTGCTGCAAATTGAAGGAACTTTTCGGGTGCAGTGAGGGACAAATCTGCGGCGATATTCCAGACGTGTAAATGCGCGATAATGTCTCCGATTGTCCAATCTTTAAAACCTGTAACGCGCGCAAAAACATCATCATTTTCAGCCGTGAGGAGGCCAAAAATCTGATCGCATTCAGCTTGGAAGTCGTTGGCTTCAGGGGTCATTTTAGTGTGGCCTTTTCATTCGCCGCTTGGGCGATGTGTGCTGGGACGCGAATAGTTTGCGCCAAGAGCACTTGCGCGAATCCCTTGGCTTGCGGGTCATTACGCAGGCTAGCTGCGCCGCCGCCGCCCAAGGCGCGGTTCATTAGGACATTAATTGAACTTGAACCAGGGAGGAAGAATCGGTCGATTTCCGTTTTCTCTTCTAAAAAATGCTCCATCACCTCACCGATGAATTCAGGGGTCAGCGCAGACCAAAGGGCCGGTACATAGGCTGCGTCTCGCGCGATAATGCCGATGTTGGCTTTGTCGCCCTTATCGCCAGACCGTGCCCAGGCGAGCGTTTCAACGCTTATCTCTACATCACCAGAAACTAGATGCGGCGCATCAGGTCGAGACGGCGCAGGGCCCGCCGCAAAGACAGAGTCTTTATGCGTAAGGATATGATCCCCCATATCAATTTTGATCTCAATCTCATCTTTCGGTGTGAGGTAGGAAAAGAGTCGCACAACGGGGGAGGGTTTTGGACGTCCCGCACCCGTGAAAGCAGACAAGCCGGGCGGCGTGGCGAGGAAGGTTCCCGTTAATTCTTTTAGGAAGACGCCAACGCCTTTGGCCTCTGGATGTTTGACAGCAATTTTGACGACGACTTCTTGGGCTTCAACATGCACGCCCATTTGCGAGCCACCGCCAATGATTTCGCGGCTGACTTCGGTAAAGTCCCCAAGGTTTGACGCCCGCAAACCATTCTTTGCGCGTTTGATTACAGCGTCACAAAAGACCTTGGCTTTCGCAGTCGATCGATTGCCGTAAAACGTCAGATAAGACCCAGTTCTATATCCGTCGGCATAGGTCAAACATGTCTTGTAATGTGTCGGGGCCGCGCGGCCTTTTGCAGGGGAGACTTCCACGCGGTCAGCTCCGACTTGCGTGATGGTGACGTTTGAGAAATCGCAGGTCACATCCGGTAAGAGATAGGTCTGCGGATCACCGATTTCGTAGACCATTTGCTCGCTGACGGTCCCGACACTGACGAGTCCTGTTGTCTCAGATGGTTTGGTCGTGATGAAGCTGCCATCCGCAGCAATTTCCGCGATGGGATAACCGATCTCTGATATATCCCCCGCTAACTCCCAATCCGTGAAGTTACCGCCCGTAGTTTGTGGGCCGCACTCTAAAATATGCCCGCAAAGCGACCCGCTGGCGAGTAAGTCCCACTCTTCCGCTCCCCATCCAAATTCGTGGATACATGCGCCGAGTGTCACGGCGCTATCGACGACGCGCCCTGTGATGACGATATTCGTCCCTGCGTCTAAAGCCTTCGCAATCGGGAAGGCTCCCAAGTAACTATTTATGGAGGCCACTTTTTCTGGCGGCGGCATAGTAGCGCCAGTGAACATGTCTGTTGGATGTGTTTGCACAATGCGCTCAAGTTCGTCCATTTGATTGTCGCCCGTAATGACGGCAACTTTCAGATCCAACCCCGCGTCGGCTATGAGTGCCCGTATGGCCTGTCCGCAGGCGTCTGGATTCACACCACCTGCATTAGCGATCAAGGTTATACCTGTCTGCGCGATATCGCCTAAATAAGGACGAATGACGGCATCTACAAAGTCTGTGGCATAACCACCGAGGTCTGGGTTTTTGGCTTTTGAACGTGCCAGAATACTCATCGTGATTTCTGCAAGGTAATCATAGACGATATAATCAAGATGAATGTCGCCAGATTTATGTGCATTGAGCAATTGCGGGGTCGCCATGGCGCTCTCGCCCCAATAACCTGAAGCCCCTGCAATATGGATCGTTTTGGACATCTGACGAGACCTGCATTTATCTCCGGGCCGTCAAGCTGAAACCATAGCTTGACTTGAGCGGTTCGCTGAATAGTAATTCGATTAAATTGAATAGGCTTCAGCTACCTCAAGTCAACTCACAGCGTTGAGTGTGATGAGAACGCCTAAAGCCAATAGACTCGCGGGGAGAGCGAACGACATGGCATCGGGGCCGGCAGAGACCACACAAGCGGCCGCTGTCCCCGATGCCTTGTCATCCCAGCCCAAACTGTCACCTTCTGTAGAGGTATCTTCAACGCGCCAATCTCGCGTTAGACGTCGTGAGGATGCGATTGTGGCGGCCGCGCGTGAGATGTTCACGACCCATGGATATGCCAAGACAACTATGGCCATGATTGCGCGTGCGGCCGGGGTCGCAGACGGCACGCTCTACACATATTTTGAAAATAAAGAGGCATTAGCGCGTGGCGTTATTGCGGACTTCTACAAACGTCTGACGGACAGTTCTCAGGCGGGCGTTGATGGACGGCGCACAACGCGAACGAAATTAGATTTTCTCGCACGTCATCATTTACAGCGTATTATGGATGAGCGCGGCATTATTGAAATGCTACCGACCTTAATGTCCAGCCTCTCTGATTATGAGGGGAGTGACGTTCACAGCCTGAATAAAACATATGTTGCCGTATTTGACCGCACCGTCAGAGAAGGCCGCGCGAGCGGCGATATTCCAAGCGATGCAGATGTGCGCGTCTTAAGAGACATTTTTTACGGGGCATTGGATTACGGAGGGAAGTCATTGATGATGCGATCTTCGCGTAAGGGGGCACGTAAGGCGGATATGACGCGGTTCGTTGATCGCCTCGTTAGTATGATTGTAGGGACAGGCGAGACAGCACGGTCTGTGGCCGACCGATTAGAAAGCGTTGCGGATAGGCTAGAGAATACTTTAAAGCAGATCGAACGAAAATGATTTCTGTTGAAGATTTTGCTAAAGAGGCCGATCAATGGTTTGCGGAAAACACCCCGCGAAACGTTGATTTTATGATGCCGCTCACTTTTATGGAAGTGGGGACAGATCAACAATTTGAGTTCCTGAGAAACTGGCAAAAACAGGTCTATGAGGCAGGATATTTAGGCGCAGCTTGGCCGTCGGAATATGGCGGCGGTGGACTAACCGACGCACATCAAGCTGTGGCAACCAAAGCCATGCGTAAATATGATGCGCCCATCATGATGAATACGATTGGCCTCAGTTGGGCTGGACCGCTTATTCTCGATATTGGATCTGAAGCGCATAAGAAAAAATTTATCAAAGGCATTTTATCAGCTGAAGATATTTGGTGTCAGGGGTTTTCCGAACCAGAAAATGGTTCTGATCTTGGAAACGCACAATTGCGCGCAGTACGTGAGGGGGATGAGTACGTCCTGAATGGATCAAAAATTTGGACAACACATGGGCATTTTGGGAAATATATGATCCTGCTTGCACGAACGAATCCAGATGCGCCAAATAAATATGCGGGCTTATCTTTCATCCTTACGCCGATGGATGTGCCAGGCATTGAAACGCGTAAGATCAAAAAATTGACTGGTGAGCACGGCTTTACGCAGACGTTTTTCACCGATGCGCGTATTCCTGCGGACGGCTTGATGGGGCAAGAGGGCCAAGGGTGGAAGATTGCGATGCAAACATTGGAGTATGAACGCGGCGCGCGCGGCGGACAGGCTGGTGGATATTCGATTACAGAACCTGACCCGCTGGAGATTTTAAATCTTGCGCGTGATACGGGGCAGTTGAATGACCCTGTCGTACAGGATGACTTACTGGATTATATTATTGATGCGCAGGCCGTGAATTTGAATCAACAGCGTGCTAAAATTGGTCCGCTTATGCGGGATAACCCAGCGGGATTGCCATTGATGGACAAGCTCGTGAAGACAGAATTTGCACGCGAAATAAATCAATACGCGCTCACACTTCAGGGGACGCGGGGGGCTTATTATGTGGATGAGCCAAATGCAGTCGATAAAGGCTTGTGGCACCGATCCTATCTCAATGCCTTCTCCGCGACTATCGGTGGCGGCACGTCGCAAATCCAACGTAACATCATTGCCGAGCATGTGCTTGGGCTCCCAAAGAGTTACTGATGTCATTTGATCCACAAGCCTTGGGCCGCCTCGGTATTACCGAGGAACAGGTCGAATTGATGGACGTCGCAGAAAACGTCTGCCGCGATAAGTCGGATATTACTAAAGTGCGCGCTCAACTCGACGATGATCGAGGCTTTGATTTGGACGACTGGCGCGAGATTGCTGCGCTGGGTTGGCTAGGGATCGCACTACCTGAGACTTATGGTGGCGTTGGATTGTCTTTGGCTGAGGATGTGCCTGTGATGGAGCAGATGGGACGGCGTATGATGGCGTTACCCTTTATAACTAGCACAGTTGTAGCGCAGGCTATTCTGGCGGGTGGTACGGAGGCGCAAAAAACGACCTATCTGCCAAAGCTCGCCAAAGGTACTATCGGGACTCTCGCCCTTTCGGAATTAAATGGATCTTATGATCTACATAAAGTTGACGCGACAGCACATGTGACCTCTGACGGGTTTAAATTGTCTGGTAAAAAAGTAGTTGTTCAAAATTTAGATGCTGCTGACGTTGTTATCATCAGTGCAAAACTGGATGCACAGGTGTCGCTCTTCGTTTTTGATGCCGCTTTATGTCCACCCTCTAAGCGTCGCCGCGAAAAATTAATTGATGAGACAAAACGAAGTTATGAAATAAATCTAAATGGTTTGGTCCTGCCTCAAACGGCTTTGATGGATCAAGGTAGTACGGCAGCCGCTTTGGCTCATATTGATTTATGCGCCAATCTTTTGGGAGCTGCCGAACTTGTTGGGGCTACGCAAACCTGTTTGGATTACACGCTTGATTACCTTAAAACGCGAAAACAATTTGGGAAAATAATTGGGTCTTATCAAGCTCTGAAACACCCTATTGTAGATGCCTATATCGGCTACGAAAAAGCGCGTTCACTGCTCTATGCGGCAGCTTATAGTTTTGATGAGCAAGGTAAGGGCGAAGTTGCAACACGTATGGCAAAGGTCGCGGCAAGTCGGGCGCTGTCTTTTGCGGCGGACCGGTCCATCCAATTTCATGGCGGCTTTGGGTTTACTTATGCGTGCGATGCGCAGCTCTACCGTCGCCGCGCTATTTTCCATGACAGCCAGTTTGGTGATGTGCGGTGGCAGAAGGCGAAACTCGCAGATATTTTATTTAATTAGGGTGCTGTAGAGCCTCTACCTTTGCACGGGTTAGCGTATATCGAAGATAGCTGAAAATACCACCTGCGACGAATAAGGTCGGCACCAATAAGCTAATCCAAACCAAGCCTGTAACCGCACCCGGGGCAACATTACTGGGTTCTGTTCCTGTTGGAAATGCAATTTAGGCCAATGCGATTAAGGCCGTATTTCCGGCGGCCCCAAAATTTAGACCTATAATTATCTGAAATTTGCCCGATCAAGGGGGAAGAAATAGTATCGACCAAAATAACAATTGTGGTTGCGGCAATGATCCAGGCTTCATTGACGCCAACACCATTTGAGAAAAAATAAATGAAGAAAAAGTGGAACAGCACATTCTTGATTGAAACAAGGCTAGCTCCAACGCCATAAGCCATGCGGTGTCCGGTAGAGACTTGTCTGTAGGATTTGATACCCCTTACCGAGTTATTGCTCCCCTGCCTGGCAGTGAAACTATGCGCACCCGTTGTCAAATCCGTCAGTGTCGTTAGGGTTGTCTTATGACCTTTAAAAAATCGACTGACCGCGCGCCCTCTATTCCACGCAATAAAGATGATAATTTTACGCAAGCGGCGATCCGAGCTCGTCATGATTTTATTCGGGACCGTACAGGCGTCGCCGTTGATCACGTCGCACGCACGACCCAAGACCCGTCCGAGCTTCCTGGGAATCTTGAAAACCCAATTGGAGCCGCACAAGTCCCTCTGGGTTTGGCAGGCCCTTTGCGGGTTAATGGCGAGCATGCCCAAGGCGATTTTTATGTCCCTTTGGCGACAACTGAAGGGACTCTCGTTGCCAGTTATTCCCGAGGTATGCGGATTATTTCAGAAGCGGGCGGCGTAAAAACGACTTTAGTTGAACGATTTATGCAGCGTGCTCCCGTTTTTCACTTTTCAAATGCGCGTGACGCACGTGACTTTGGGATATGGTTCAAAGCCAATTTGGCTGATATACGCACCGCTGCAGAGATGACGACACGGTCTGGGAAAATGTCCCACGTGGAACATTACACAATCGCCAAGATGCACTACACGCGCTTTAACTACACAACGGGTGATGCTGCTGGGCAGAACATGTGCGGCAAGGCGACAGATGCCGCCTGTAAGTGGATCATGGCTAATTATAATGACGCGCCAATTCGTTACACGCTTTCGGGTGCTATCGACACGGATAAAAAACATAGTCAGCTTAACACTATTCATTCGCGCGGCGCGCGCGTGGTTGCCGAAGTGACTTTGCCAAAAGAGTTAATGATGAGAATGACACGTTGCGACACGCGTGATCTCTACCGTGCGCGGCAAGTTAGTACGTTGGGCGGGCTTCATGCTGGGACAACGAATAATGGGCTTCATGCGGCCAATGCTCTTGCTGCAATCTTTATCGCAACGGGCCAAGATGCGGCCAATGTGGCGGAAAGTCAGGCGGGTTTGACCTATGTTGAGCTGCTTGAAAATGGAGATTTATATTGGTCCATTACCTTGCCGTCCTTAATTGTCGCGACCTATGGCGGAGGTACAGGATTGGCAACACAGCGAGAGTGCTTAGAGATGTTAGATTGCTATGGCGCGGGGAAAGTCAGCAAGTTCTGCGAGATCGTCGCCGGGACGGTTTTGGCGGGCGAAATTAGCCTTTCCACTGCAGTCGTGGCAGATGAATGGGTGGGTAGTCATGATGCGCATGGACGGAACCGCCCATAAGCACGAATCTGTGACAGACACGTCCAGTTGCTTTGTGCTAAAGATTACAGATGACTGAAGCTCAAATTAGACTCTCAATCTTTCTGGGTATGCTTATCCTTATGAGTGCCTTGGAAGCTCTATTTCCAGCGCGTGACCGTGTGCAGTCTCGCCGTCGCCGTTGGTCTACTAATTTAGGTCTCGTTGTCATTGATACGTTGACAATACGTATTCTCTTTCCGGTTATTGCTGTTGGGGCCGCGCTCTGGGCAACGCGAGAAGGTGTTGGGGTTTTAAATGTTTTAAATCTACCAATTTGGATAAACGTAATTCTTGCGATCGCACTTCTCGACATGATGATTTATTGGCAACATGTCGCGTTTCATAAAATACCAATGTTTTGGCGATTGCATAAAGTGCATCATGCAGACCGTGATTTAGATGCAAGTTCGGGTTTACGTTTTCACCCTGCAGAAATCGTATTGTCTATGATTTACAAAATGGGGATAGTCATTGTGTTGGGTGCGCCGGTTTTAGCCGTCATTATTTTTGAAATTATTCTAAATGCTTGCGCGATATTTAATCACGCAAATGTCAAATTACCGCGCTGGATTGAACGTCCGTTACGACTCGTCATTGTCACGCCTGCGCTTCACCGCATTCATCATTCCGTTGTGGAGTGCGAAACAAATTCGAACTATGGATTTTCAGTGATCTGGTGGGATCGCATTTTTGGGTCTTTTACACCTCAACCTAAAGGGCAACTAACGCTTGGTCTGAGCGAGTACCAGACCAATGCGCCTTCGGGACTTATTTGGAGTTTGATGACGCCGTTTAAACCCAAGCCTCGCCAGGACTAAGCGCCTATTTAATCCATTACTCGACAGTTACAGACTTCGCCAGATTACGGGGTTGATCAACATCTGTGCCAAGATGAACGGCAGCGTGATAGGATAAAAGTTGGACTGCTATGGTGGTCATAATGGGCGCTATAAAAGGATCGCTGGTTGGAATGACGATCATATCGGCGGCCATTTGTCCGGCAGCTTCTGCCCCGACGCTATCTGTGATCAATGTGATACGTGCGCCGCGACTTGCGACTTCTTGCAGGTTAGAAATCGTTTTCTCAAAAAGCTCATCATATGGAGCTAAAATGATCACGGGTGTTCCGTCTTCGATCAACGCAATTGGACCATGTTTTAATTCGCCTGCTGCATATCCTTCGGCATGGATATAAGAGATTTCTTTGAGCTTGAGCGCCCCTTCTAATGCAATCGGCACTTGGCTTCCTCGGCCGAGGTAGAAAGCGGAGGAGGCTTTTGCGAGTTCTGATGCGATGCCTTTAATGTGCCCGTCCAGCTCAAGCGCATCTGTGATTTTGCGAGGCAGAGAGGTGAGTTCTGCTGTGAGACGGATATCTTCAGCGCGTGAGAGTTTTCCGCGTGCAACCGCCGCAGCTAAAGACAGGGCCGCGAGGGCGGTAAGCTGCGATGTGAACGCTTTGGTTGACGCCACACCAATTTCTGGTCCAGCTTTGATCGGAAGCGCAATATCCGCTTCACGCGCCATTGTTGACGTCATGACATTGACGAGCGCCGCTGTTTTTAGGCCATTGTCCTTACAATAGCGTAGAGCGGCTAGTGTATCGGCTGTTTCGCCAGATTGCGAAACGGCGATGAAAAGGGACCGTTTGTCTAGCACTGGACGACGATAGCGGAACTCTGATGCAACATCGATATCTACGGCTAACTCTGCCACTTGCTCGAACCAATATTTTGCGACCATGCCGGCATAATAGGCCGTCCCGCAGGCAATAATGATGACCCGATCAAAGTCTTTAAAGTCTAACTCTGCTGGCATGTCAGGTCTCTGGCGTAAATCGTCCAGATAATTTGTAAGTGTGTTCGTCACCGTATCAGGTTGCTCATAAATTTCTTTGAGCATGAAATGCGGGAAATTACCCTTTTCTGCCATTGCGGGCCCGCCGCTGATGATTGTCGTTTCGCGTTCAACAGGCGTATCGTTTTCGTCAAAAATTTCGTAATCTTCTGGACGAATAATCGCCCAATCCCCTTCTTCCAAATAAATCAATTTATTGGTTAGTTGGGCCATCGCCATCGCGTCAGAGCCAAGGTAATGTTCTTTGTCTCCAATGCCTAATGCCAGCGGTGAACCTGCGCGGGCACAGTAAATTTCATTCGGGTTTTCATCAATTATCAGGCCAAAGGCATAGGCGCCTTTTAATTGCTTGAGTGTCGTCGCAAAGGCGTCGCGCGGTGAGTGGCCTTTTGCAAGTTCAATGTCCATCAAATGAGCCACGACTTCTGTGTCAGTCTCTGTCTCGAAAGTGCGTTCCCCAGCCAGGCTTTCACGTAATTCCAGAAAGTTTTCTATGATCCCGTTATGAACAACTGCGACACGGCCAGATTGATGCGGATGCGCGTTGATTTCATTCGGAACGCCATGTGTAGCCCATCGTGTATGTGCTATACCTATTTGCCCGTCCAATGGTTCGTTGCCGATACGAACTTCTAGATTTTTGATTTTGCCTTCGGCACGACGGCGCTCGAGTTGGCCTTTGGTGAGCACAGCGATTCCAGAACTGTCATAACCGCGGTATTCGAGACGTTTCAAACCGTCTAAAAGACGCTCTGTCACCGCACCGTGACCTGCAATTCCGATAATACCGCACATAGTGTTCTGCCTTATTCTTATACTGACAGGGTTCCATTGCGTTCTGCCAAAGTCAAAGGGGTAAAGCCTTCGTTTGCCAAAATTGCAAGATTAGATTTATGTAATCATATTCTAAAAAAACGAGCAAATACAAGGTCTGTCATGGAATAAAGCTATGCCGACAGAATTATGGCTAAGTCGAGACAGTCTTGAGAAAATTTTACGCTATGTTTTCGAGGTACCAAGCATAAGTTTTGGCAAGCCCGCTTTTTAGGTCAAATTTTGGTTCCCAGCCAAGCTGCAAAAGGCGCGCATTGTCCATAAGCTTTGCGGGCGTCCCGTCGGGTTTGCTGAGATCACGGGTAATATTGCCCTTAAAACCGACCTGTGCCTGTATGGCTTGAGCCAATTTAGAAATGGAAATGTCGGTGCCAGAGCCAATATTTATGGGCCCAGATTCATCGTAATTTTTCAGTAGAAATATTAGAGCATCGGCACAATCATCGACGTGCATGAATTCTCGCCGTACGGTGCCTGACCCCCAAATTTCTACGGATGCTACTTGGGAGGCTGTGGCTTCGTGGAATTTACGCATTAACGCAGGTAGGACATGGCTATTTTGTAAATCGAAATTATCATTGGGGCCATAAAGGTTGGTCGGCATGGCAGATATCCATGTGTGGCCATATTGTTGGCGATATGCGTCAATCAGACGAATACCAGCGATTTTTGCGATGGCATAAGCGTCATTTGTTGGTTCCAATAACCCTGTCATCAGGCTTGATTCCGAAATCGGTTGGTCTGCAAACTTTGGGTAAATACAGGACGACCCCAGAAGAATAACGCGGTCCACGTCAACCGCATGTGCGGCGCGTAAACTATTGAGCTGGATGAGGAGGTTGTCTTCGAGGAAGGTGACCGGGTTATCTCTATTGGCAAGAATGCCGCCTACTTTGGCCGCCGCAATTATGACGGCATCGGGCTTAATTTTCTCAAAAAGGGCCAGAGCCGCGTCCGCATTAAACAGGTCTGCGTCTTTGCGCGACGCAGCGAAAACATGACAGTTTTCGTTAGACAATCGGCGTTTCACGGCTGAACCGACAAGGCCTTGGCTACCCAAAATTAAGATAGTTTTGCCCGTAATGTTCCAATGATAGGGCGTCACTTGGGAGCCGACGCTGGATGTTTTGTGAGAATGTTTAAATCTGATGCCACCATTTCTGTCACCAACGCGCGGACGGGTACTGTAGGCGTCCAGTCCAAATTTTGCGCGGCTTTGGTAGAGTCGCCAATCAAAAGGTCAACTTCAGTTGGGCGGAAATAACGGGGATCAACTTCTACGCGGCAGATGTCCGTTCCCGCCTCGAAACCTTTTTCAGAGAGGCCGTTCCCGCGCCATTCTATGTTAAGGCCGATATCCGCGAAGGCCCATTCTGCGAATTGGCGTACAGATGTAGTTACGCCTGTTGCCAAGACATAATCATCTGGCGTCTCTTGTTGAAGCATCCGCCACATGCCTTCGCAATAATCCCGCGCGTGACCCCAATCTCTTTGGGCGTCGAGATTGCCTAAATAAAGGCGATCCAAAAGCCCTAATTTTATAGCTGCGACTGCGCGGGTTATTTTGCGCGTTATAAAAGTCTCGCCGCGCAATGGGCTTTCGTGATTGAACAAAATACCATTGCTGGCGTGAATGCCGTACGCCTCTCGGTAATTGACAGTGATCCAATAGGCATAGAGTTTTGCTGCTGCATAAGGACTGCGTGGGTAGAAAGGCGTGGTTTCTGATTGAGGGCTTTCAGCGGCTTTACCGTAAAGTTCCGACGTGGAGGCTTGATAAAAGCGGGTCTTTTTCTCCAGCCCCAATATCCGAATGGCCTCGAGCAGGCGCAATGTACCCGTGGCATTTGTATTTGCCGTATATTCAGGGCTTTCAAAACTTACGGCGACATGACTTTGCGCGGCTAAATTATAAATCTCGTCAGGCTGTGTATCTTGGACAATACGGATTAAATTCGTCGCGTCCGTTAGGTCGCCATAATGTAAAATAAGGCGAGGGTCCGTTTCATGCGGATCTTGGTATAGGTGTTCAATTCGTCCTGTATTAATGGAAGACGACCGCCGCTTTATACCGTGAACAACATAGCCCTTGGCGATGAGGAGTTCCGCCAAATAAGCCCCGTCTTGGCCGGTAATTCCGGTAATCAGTGCTGACTTCATTGTCATTATATCCGTAGGCGAAATGAATGGCGGGCTCGTACCAACCTATAACATGCCTGAATAACAATGCTTCCTCTTAAACGTGTTTTGAAATGCGTTCTGCTTCTGATGCCATGCAGAGGATATGGTAAAATGTGCTGACGGGGATTGTTGCGGCGATATTGCTATCACAGGCATTGAGTTGATCCTGCCATAATCCGTCTGGCGTGAGGTAAAGCGGGAAAAGCGCATCAATGGTTGCGGCAGCCATGCCGCGCGCCCCAAGCGTTCCACATTCAGCCATGGCGAGATGGGCTTTGATAACTTCTGTTTGTACCCAGAGGCGCTTTGTTTCTCGGCGGGTATCGCCTGATTTTGTTTCTTCATCATTGAGGAACCAACCGCGCTGCGTAATCGCGCGCTGATAAAGTGTATCTTGATAGGCCCTAACATCTGTCCCTGTAGCCTTCGAATATTGTCCCAGAAGCCAGACCCATTCTACCGCATGCCCAGGTTCCATCGTTTGGCCATGGTTGCCCGAAGCCAGAGACCAATCTGCGTCAAAAAACTCACTAATTGTACCCGCATCAAAAAAATGATTTTCGAAAAGAGCGAAGACACTCTGCGCATAACGTAGATGTTTCACTTGTCCCGTCACACTGTGCAGAAAGAGACTGGCTTCGAGAAGGTGCATATGTGGATTTTGCCGACGTGGTGCGTCGAAATTGACCTTGTCGGACTCTTTCCATCCGCCGAGAGGATGTGCGAGCGTGTCATCCAGCCAGCCTAAAAGTGTGTCTGCATCTGCAAGATATTTACTGTCTTGCGTAAGGGCATGAAGACTACTGGCCGAGAGAATATAGAAGGCGTGATCATATAGGTCGCGCGTGTCGTTTGTAATCTGGCCATCCATACGGACGCGGTGAACATATCCGATATCTCGCATCTTGCGATATGTGTTTTCAGCGATGGCGTGTCCATCATACCATCCGAGGGATGAGGCTTTAGCATAAACATAGACTTGCCGCGCTAGAACCCGCCAGCGGCGTTCAGCGTTTCGGTCCGCTTGACCACTTAGGTCAAGATGTTCAACCCAGCTTCCGTCTGGCAAATGCGCGCGCGCGGCCCATGTTGGAAGCGCCTGATGTATACACCATTGCTTCAAACGCTCCGCGCTTTTGACGAGAGGGTCTGAATTATGTTGGGTGGATAAACTCATTCGCCTTGGCGTTATTTTAGGGCGGCGGATTTGCGGATCATATCTTGTGCTGCTTCGCCAATATCTTTGTGCTCGCGTGCGAAGGCGAGAACCGCTTCGAAATACCCAAGTTTGGAGCCACAATCAAAATCTTGCCCTTCATAGGCAAAGGCGTGAAAATCTTGAGTTTCCATCAATCGCGCCATGGCGTCGGTCAGTTGAATCTCTCCGCCTGCGCCCGCAGCCTGGTCGCGTAATAGGCCCATAAGTTCAGGTTGGAGAATATATCGTCCCGTAATTTTCAAGTTTGAAGGCGCATCTGCAACGGATGGTTTCTCGACCATGCCGTTCATAGCGATAAGTTTTTTTGACCTGAAATCTTCACCCGGCTTAGGTTTGATAACGCCATAGCTGGACACGCGTTCATCGGGAACGGGATCAACCGCAATGATATTTCCGCCGACCTTATGATAGGCCTCCATCATTTGCGCGAGGCATGATGTTTTGGACTGAATTAAGACGTCAGGCAGAAGTACCGCGAAAGGCTCATCACCGATAATATCACGTGCACACCAGACGGCATGACCTAAGCCTTTGGCTTGTTGCTGTCGGACAAAACTCATTGTGCCTTCGCGCGGCGTTTTGGACTTTAGCGTGTCTAAGATATCAGTTTTACCTTTGCGGAGTAGAGCATCCTCGAGTTCATATGCGCTGTCGAAATAATCTTCGATCGCGATCTTTCCGCGCGCTGTAATGAAAACAAAATGCTCGATCCCCGCTTCTATGGCTTCATCCACGACATATTGCAGGGCTGGACGATCCACGACCGTCAGCATTTCTTTCGGTACGGTTTTTGTGGCAGGCAAAACCCGTGTGCCAAATCCGGCAACAGGTAGAACAGCTTTTGTAACGGGTTTCATAGCGAGGGTCCGTATTTGAATTTTGTCAGTGTCATGAGCATAGGTGGAACTGATTAAATTTTCTGGTCGAATTCCCCGATCTCGGGGTGTTCTGCGAGGCGACGTTCTATGTCGCGAAACATACCAATCATATTGGCTTCCGAAGTTGGGCTTTCGACCACAATGACGAGGTTTGGTGTGTTCGAGCTGGCCCGCATGAGGCCCCATGTGCCGTCTTCCAAGGTTAAGCGAACGCCATTCACCGTGTTCACATCAATAATTTTCTGACCCAAGATTGTTTCCCCTGCAGCCGCATCGGCTTGAACCTTAGCGATAAGGCGTTCCACAACGCCATATTTGTCTTCATCTGCACAGAAGGGACTCATGGACGGGCTTCCCCATGTTTTCGGGAGGGCTTCGCGCAGGTCGGCCAGCGTCTTGCCAGGATTTCGGTCAAGCATTTGCAAAATGGCGATGGCTGAAACCAATCCGTCATCATAGCCACGCCCCATCGGCGCATTGAAAAAATAATGCCCCGATTTCTCAAACCCAACGAGCGCATTCAAATCATGAACGCGGCGTTTGATATAGCTATGGCCTGTTTTGTAATAATCAGTCTTGGCGCCATTGGCCTTTAAAACAGGGTCTGTGTGATAGAGCCCAGTGGATTTTACATCGACGACGAATTGCGCATCTTTATGAATGGCAGACAGGTCTCTGGCGAGCATAACGCCGACTTTATCTGCAAAAATTTCTTCGCCTGTGTTATCTACGACGCCGCATCTGTCGCCATCGCCATCAAAGCCAAGCGCAAGCTCGGCTTCATTCTCCAGACAGGAATCCCTCATCGCATGTAGCATTTCTAGGGCTTCGGGATTTGGGTTATAATTCGGAAAACTCCAATCCAAATCACATTCTACAGGGATGACATTGGCCCCAATACGCGTCAGCACCTCCTCTGCAAAAGCGCCTGCAGTGCCGTTTCCGCAGGCCGCGACAACGCGGATAGGCCGAGAGAGTTTCACATCTTTCACAAGATCTGCGATATATGCGTCTCTTACGCCCTCTATATATTTATAAGACCCACCAAGCCGCGCGATGCTTTCGTTATTTAAAACAATGTCTTTTAACCGCGCCATTTCATCTGGCCCGAAGGTTAGCGGGGCTTGGATGCCCATTTTAACACCTGTCCATCCATTAGAGTTATGCGAGGCTGTCACCATTGCAACGCCTGCACAATTAAGGTGAAATTGCGCAAAATACGCCATTGGGGACAGCGCCAATCCAATGTCATGGACATGAATACCTGCATTCATAAGGCCAACAGTGAGCGCCATTTTAATGCTGAGAGAATAATGTCGAAAGTCATGCCCAACTGCAATATTTGGGTCGACACCTCGTTCATGCATGAGAGTGCCCAAGCCTTCGCCGAGAGCTTGAACGCCGTAAAGGTTAAGCTCTGAGGGTTTTTCGGCATCGGGCAGGCCAAACCACCACCGCGCATCATACTCCCGGAACCCTGTCGGTTTGACGAGGGGTAAGGTTTCAAAATCAAGCGTATTTGCGCTTATGTCAGAGCGAGGCGTACGTGTCATAATCTATCATGAACCATTCAAAGTTGGTGTTTAATAGATTATGACACAATTGGATTGCGAATTCGTTTCTTTGCAAGATTATCTTCTTAAGGATGTAAAAACCCGCAATTCTGATTCTCTTTAGGGCGTTTCAGTTTCGTCATGCCATCGCATATCTTCCAGTGCAGCGGGTTCCCCGATGAGCGCCACAATATCTCCGGGCTCAAGAACGAGCGACGGTGTTGCATAAAGCATCTCTCCACCGCGTTCGACGAGCGCAAGGCTCATGTTCTCTGGTAACACGACCTCAGAAAGCGCAATGCCAGTTTGCGATGCAAGCGCCGGAAGGTCACTAATTGGAAGGTGGAGAAAATGATCATCTCGAACAAGAACATCGTTCAACTCTGCCTCAGAAGTGGCGGCAAGCCAGCGCGGTTCAAATCCTTCCCCGCCAATGATTTCAGCCAAATGTCCCGCAATCCGCATGTCTAGACCTGCTGGCGCAGGAGGACAGATCAAGACCATGATCGTATGCAATGCCTCTGCTCCTTCGAAGTCTAATGAGAGCTTCGCTTGGGGTCCGAAACGGAAGATATAGAGCTCTGGTTCTTTTAGGCGTTTGCCCAAATACATCGCCAAGCGAATACCGTCACTCAAAGCGCGAAATTCAAAGGTACCATTCTCAATGTCACGCGCGAGGTCTGTCGATATGTCGTGACGTTCAATCGCAATTTCTTTGACTGAGGTTCGAATGCGTTCAGCTGTATATGTACCGTAGCGAAAGTCTGTCACGACAGACCGCGCAATGACGGCTTCGTAAGATAGGTTTTCTGCCTGCGTGCGATCATGAATAATACTCATGAGCTCATGCTCCAGACCATCATACGTATTTCGACCAAGGCGTTCGTGAACATGAAAAATTGCGCCGCGACGAGACACGCGCTGGCGCGCGTAGAAATTATACCAAACTACGCACGCAATGACGATGGTGCCCGTAAAGCCAATCGCCAAAATGCCCATCTCAATAATCAACCAAAAGCCGATCAATATCCCAGCAATCGGCATCCATGGATAAAGGGGTGTTTTGAACCCTGGCCTATATGTGGAGATGCGGGACTCACGCATGACAATGACCGCCGCGCAAACCAACATGAAGAGAAGAAGCTGGAAGGCTGATGCTAATTTAGCAACAGATTTTACATCGAATAAAAGAATGACTGCGATCATGACTGCCACAGTCAGTAGAATTGAAACCGTCGGCGTTTTGTAGCGACCAAGTTTCGCGAGACTCTCTGGCACGAGTTTGTCCTTTGCCATGGCATAGGGATAGCGAGATGCGCTCATTATGCCTGCATTACCTGTGGAAGCAAACGCGGCGATGGCTGCAACGACGATAAGAATGACACCAATATCAAAAGGCCAGTTATTCATGAAAACGCGACCAGCATCGGCAATGGGCGTCAAGCTACCGAAGAGGTCTTCAGATGGCATAATCTTGATCAAAACAAATGTGCCAAGCGTGTATAGCGCGGTCGCTGTCACCAATGAAAGCGTCATGCCAAGCGGGATGTTTCGATCTGGATTTTGTACTTCTTCCGCAACAGATGCGACTTTGGTTAGGCCCGCATAGGATACAAAGACGAGGCCAATCGTCGAGACAAACCCTACCAATCCCGTTTTGAAAAACGGTCCGTAATCAGTTTGAAGCTCTAAGAGCGGTTCTGGCCCTGAGGCGGCAGCCTTTAATCCGAGCAACGTAAATGCGACCAAAATGACGACCAATGTGATGACGAGGACGCGTTGCAGCTGCGTTGTTTCTTTCGCCCCAACAATATTGATCGCGCCAAATGCAATCGACAAAATAATAGCCGTCACCGTGAATGGCAGATCAAGATAGAGCCCCAAATATGCGCCCATCCCGACGAGGGCGAATGCGCTTTTGAAAATGACGGCAATCCAGCTGCCTAACCCCCCAATTGTCCCCATCAAAGGTCCCATGGCACGGTCTAAAAAATAATAGGTGCCGCCTGCTTTTGGCATCGCAGTCGAAAGCTCAGCCATGCAATACATAGCAGGTAAAATCAGAAACCCCGCGAGGAAGTAAGCGAGAAAGACGGAGTTACCTGTCGCGGCGGCAGCAATGCCGGGCAAAAGAAATAACCCCGAGCTAAACATAGCGCCCGTTGACATCGCATAGACATCAAAGAGCGTTAGGTTACGTGCGAGTTTAGCGGGCTTATCCATGATAATATCTCATCAGAGTGGTGGAACAGGGCGTTAAGAAAGTAGGATGTTAAGAGTGGAGGGAGGGTTTAAAATTCGGCATCTCGCAAAACTTGAACCGTGGTAATATTTAATACGCCAATATGACGTTTTAGGAGGGCATGGAGTTCCGACAATGCAGGCATGATAATTTCGGAATCTCCGACGCAAATTAAAACAACCATATCGGTCGACATGGAAATATCCGTGCCGCGTGACCAACGATGTCGCCCATTAAAACCAGAGATGGCTGGGAGTACTGTCCAGCCTGTAACGCCAGCCTCGGATAAAATATCCTCTGCGCGCCGCAGGGCTG
Source organism: uncultured Caulobacterales bacterium (assembly GCA_938003545.1). Lineage (GTDB taxonomy): Bacteria > Pseudomonadota > Alphaproteobacteria > Caulobacterales > Maricaulaceae > Litorimonas. The sequence goes on along the minus strand of CALKXY010000008.1, from coordinate 51,866 downwards.
GGCTTTCTATAATGAACTCCAGTCGGAGTTTTTCATGCAGATCAGGCGTCATGCGAATGCTCCCGTAAGGTGGAATCACATGGCTCAGCTTTTGCTGCCGCGTCAGCACGGTTTAGGCCTCTGCCTTTGCCGCAATATCTACAGTTGGGTCAGTTTTACAGACGACTCTCAGGACGAGATATCCCATCACGCCGGAAAGAATGGAGCCCATTAAGACACCAAGGCGCACACCGTTTAGAAGGGTTGCATCATCAAAAGCCAATGTGCCGATGAATAGGCTCATCGTAAATCCAACACCTGTTAGGCAGGCGACACCGTATATGTGCAGCCAGTTTGCACCCTCAGGCAAGCGGGCCCAGCCGAGTTTAACTGCGATCCAACAGGCAGAGAAAACACCAACTTGCTTACCAATGAACAAGCCAGCGGCAATGCCTAAAGGCACAGGAGACATCAGATCCGAAGGAGATAAGCCGCCCAATGACACGCCTGCATTAGCAAAGGCGAAGAGGGGCAGGATTAAAAAAGCGACCCAGATATGTAACCCATGTTCAGCGCGTGTCAGCGGCGACGATGTTTCTGGGTTTGGGCGCGTCATCGGAATGGCAAAGGCTGTGATCACACCTGCTAATGTTGCATGGACGCCTGATTTTAACACGGCTGCCCAAACTAACGTTCCGATCACGGCATAGGGCAGGATGCGCATGACACGGAAGCGGTTGAGCATAAATAGGGCGGCCGTGCCCACCGCGGCCCAAGAGAGTGCAACGAGTGAGAGGTTTTCTGTATAAAACAGCGCGATAATAACGATGGCGGCAAGGTCATCGATTATGGCAACTGCAAGCAACAGAATTTTTAGAGAGACTGGCACACGCTTTCCAAGCAGGGCTAAAATACCGAGAGCGAATGCAATATCGGTTGCGGCTGGAATAGCCCATCCTTTTACTGTGGCGGGATCATGGATGTTAAAGCCCAAATAGATCAACGCAGGTACGGCAATACCGCCAAACGCCGCAAACAAAGGGAGTGCAATTTTGTCCAAGGACGATAACTCACCTTTTAAAACTTCACGCTTTATTTCCAGTCCAACAAGAAAGAAGAAAATTGCCATAAGCCCGTCGTTAATCCAGAGAAGCGCAGGCTTTGCTATTTTGAAATCTCCGAATTGAACCGCTACAGGCGTGTTCAAAATGCCTTGATAACTGGACGCGAGAAGCGAATTATTCGCGACCAACGCCAAGAGGGCGACAAACATCAAAATAATGCCGCCTGAAGCTTCCAAATGCATGAAATGAACAATGCGTTCACGAACGGTTTTGGCGGAGAGTGATGAAGGCATATCTTTGTCTCTGGTCATAAAAAACCACCCAGCATTCGATAAAAATCGAAGCCGAGTGGTCTCTGGGGGGGGGATCGGAACTAAGTTTGGTGGGCGCTTGCAGCGGATGTGTTACGCGCTAGCCCCAAGGAACAAGACGAGACCGATGAGTGACAATTCAATCTGAGTTAAAGCTGTGTTTAAGCGAAACATTCTGGTCTCCTTTCGTGTTCGCAGTCTTGCTATGGCGGGCGCAGCTCTGTAGGTAAAAGATAAGTTTGGAATACTATTTATAGCTTATACCTATGGAATGATATGAAGCCGACACTCAGACAACTCCAATATTTGGTTGCGATTGATGAGACTGGATCGTTCTCAGGCGCGGCGCGGCACACCCATGTTTCTCAGCCCAGTTTGTCTAATCAGATTATGGATATGGAAGCCGTTTTGGGTACGAAACTGGTTGAGCGAGGTCGAGGGGGCGCGCCATTGACGCCTATTGGCGTAGAGCTTGTGGCGCGTGCACGCATTATTTTGCGCGATATGGAGGCGTTCAAAACGCTGGCACGGGAAGCTGGACAAACCTTTGCGGGGAAAATTCGTTTGGGTACATTGCCGTCAATTGGGCCCTATCTTCTGCCGCTGGCCGTGCGAGATCTGCATAAGGCGTTTCCACAGATGCGTATATTGGTGCGCGAAGAGAGAACCTTGGACTTACACCGAGACCTCGAAAATGGGCATTTGGACCTCATTATTTCTACCCCCGAAGATCATGTCGGGATGAAGGCGTTCGAACTGTTCGAAGAGCAGCTCTATATAGGCGTCGCGCCTGATGATGTTCTGGCCCAAGCGCGAGGAGATGTTAGCTTGGAAGAGCTAAAAGGGCGTGATCTGCTAAGTTTGGGGTATGGGCATAAATTAGCGGTGGTTGTGCAAAGGCTGGCTGATTTATCAGGTGGCCACGTTAGTGCAGAATATGAAGGCACCAGCTTGGACGCAATCCGGCAGATGGCGGCCATGGGCGGGGCTGTCGCGATTATGCCAAGCCTTTATACGTTCTCTGAAGCTCGCGAAGATCCTGGTATCGTGACGCGGCGCATTGATCACCCCGACGCGCGCCGCGCGATTAGTTTGATGTGGCGGCCATCTTCGCCGCTCTCAAAGAAGTTTACGGTCATCGGGGATGCGTTACAGGCGGCCTCTCAAATATTAATCTGACGACCTCTCCAAAATTTTATAGTCGTGTGAGCTGCCACAGCTTGCATTAAAGCCATGGCTTAGGCAGGGGACGATTATGACTGCTACACGTGATTTGAAAATTGTAACTATTGGCGCTGGCTATGTCGGCCTCGTGACAGGGGTCTGTTTCTCTGACTTTGGGTATGCTGTAAGTTGCGTGGACAAAGACGCAGGAAAGATTGAACAGCTCAAAAAAGGGAAAATTCCGATTTTTGAAGTTGGTCTCGAGGCGCTGGTCTTACGTAATACGCGGGCGAAGCGTTTGAGCTTCACAACGGATCTCGCTGATGTTGCGTCAGGCGCTGATGTTGTCTTCATCGGTGTTGGTACACCGCCCGCAGAAGATGGGTCGGCAGACTTGCAATATGTCATGGCTGCGGTTGAAGAGCTTGCGCCTTTATTGTCGGGCTTTACCGTCATTGCGATCAAATCGACTGTGCCGGTTGGAACCGGAGATAAGGTCGAGGCCCTTATACGGAAAACTGCGCCCAATGCAGACTTTGCGGTTGTGTCTAATCCAGAATTTCTACGCGAAGGCGCTGCGATTGCAGATTTTAAAAACCCAGACCGGGTTATTATTGGGACCACAGATGAACGTGCTAGAGATGTCATGGCGCGGCTCTACCGTCCATTTTCTGCACTTGGCCCGCCAACCGTATTCACAGACCGTCGCACGTCGGAGCTTCTGAAATATGCAGCAAATGCGTATCTTGCGACAAAGATCAGCTTTATCAACGAAATTGCTGATCTCTGCGAAGCCGTTGGCGCGAACGTCACCGATGTTGCATTTGGCATGGGGCTGGATGAGCGTATTGGCTCAAAATATTTGGCACCTGGGCCAGGGTATGGCGGGTCTTGCTTTCCTAAAGACACAATGGCTTTACTTGATATTGCCAAAAAAGCAGGAGCGCATGCCCGTATAGTTGAGCAAGTCGTCAATGTGAATGAGGCTCGCAAGCAAGCCATGGCTGAAAAGGTCATTAAACTCTGCGGCGGCTCTGTTGACGGGCTGACTGTTGCGGTCCTCGGCCTGGCCTTTAAACCCGATACAGATGATGTACGTGATACGCCAGCGTTTCCAATTATTCAGGCTCTACAAAAGGCAGGCGCTAAAATTCGCGCTTATGATCCCGAAGCCATGGAAGAATCCGAAGCCCATCTCTCGGATGTTGCCTATTGCACAGATGCTTATGATTGCGCGCGCGGGGCGGATGTCATCGTCTTAGCAACAGAATGGAAGCGGTTTAGGGATCTTGATTTCAACCATCTTAGCGAAATTATGTCGACGAAGCGGTTTGCCGACTTGCGTAATGTATATACTCCGCAAGCGGTGCGTGACCATGGTTTTGAATATGTGAGTATCGGGCGGAGCTAATCCTTGACCGCAAATTCGATTTAGCGTCGTTTTATACGAAATCCGTGCAACCACTTATTGAAAAGCGATAAAATCCTCCTTACGTCTGTTGGACAAGAATAGACGAAAGAGGGAGGAACGTCCGCATGTCCACATTTGAGACGCAGATAGAGCAATCTAAAAAAGAGGTTGCCGTCGCACAGAGTAAGATTGCAGAATTATCTGCACGTATTGATACGGCGCGCGCCAAAATGAGTCAGGGAACTGATATTTCATTAGACATTGAAAGCGCATCTTTAGATGACGTTCATGCACATTCAGATTTGATGAATGCGAACATCGCTGAGCTTATTATGGGGCTTGACGATGTTACAGCAGGTTTCTCTAAAGATTTTGATGGTTTGCGGTCCAAGACAGGCTGGGAAAAATTTGTCGGTATTTTCTCTAAACAGCGTGCTGAAAGCCTGCGGGCCGAGCGTGTGCGTTCCGCTTCCATCGAAGATAAGCTGCAAGATCTAATCGCGAAGTCTAATACAATTCAAGCGATGTTGCAGGAGCAGTTGAACGAGCTTGGCCACCATAAGAACCAAGTTGAAGGTAATTTGCAAAAGACGCTCGTTGACCGTGAAGCGGCCATCACCGTCTTGGAAGAAATTAAAGGCGAGATCAAAGCCCTCGATCCTCAACTCATTGAGCTGGAAGGTAAGCTCGCAGTCGTATCTGATCCGAAAGAGCGTGCGCAGCTCGAAGCACAACTCGCCGAGATGAACTCGCGTCATAATGAGTTGGCGCAGCTGGAGCAGGTCAAAATTTCTGAAAGCCAGACACTCGAGCGTTACATTGAAAAAGGCAAAACTTGGATGGACTCGCTCCAGAACCAGATCGCCACGCAAATGGTTCTTCTCAATAAGCTGTCGACAGATACGAAACAACGTGTTGTGCTTTATGATGCTTTGTCAAAATCATTGAAAACGGCGCAGCAACAAGATGTTGCGCATAAAATCAATGAGATCGGTGTCGCGACAGATAAAGAAGCTCAAGTTGCGATGGCGGCTATCGGTGCGGCGACCAATAACAAGATGGCTGAGATGATGGAGTCTCACGAAGAGCACATCGTCTTTGCTCGAAAAGTTTTGGAAGAAAAGGCAAAAGCCGACGAACGCTTTGCTCGCCGTTTTGAGCAGATTGTCGAGAAGCATGATAAAAATGCTTATGGCGAAGATTCTCTTGGCGCACCAGCTGGCGGCGCGTCCTAAGGTGGACTTATCCTATACGCACCGCGTGCTGGACAGCGCGCGGGCGACACGACGATATTTTGCTAAATTTGAACGGATCATTGCACACCTTGGGTCTGTGGCAACACTTTCCGCTGAGGAAGGCCTGATCAGTGAAGCCGAGGGTAGCATCCTTGGGCAATATCTAGGTGATTTAAACAACAGCTTTACGGCGCTCTCTTATAAATATTTGATGACGAACCGAGCTCCGGATTCGGGTAAGTTGAGTATTGATAAAACAGAGTCGGGTTTTCCCGTTTTCTCTGAAATCATCCAACTCGCTGCAGATACGACACAGGCCAAAAAGCACCTGAAATCATTGCCGGAGCAAGAGCGTTTGAAGAAAGATATGGTCAATCATATCCTGACCGAACGCACACCTCCGACCACGCTTCAATATGCGCTTGCACAGCGCATTTATTATGAAACGCTGGTCAATGAAAATTTATTCCTGTCGCAAAACCACCCGCAGATTGTTTGGGTTGGGAAGGATTTAGAGCGTCGCAAGCGCCGTTATATCATTCATTGGGCATCTTACGATTCTAAGACGAATATTCCTGTTGTCTATTTGATGGTCGTCGATGATACGGCGTCGCGTGCACTGCCTAATGACGAACGTCGTTGGCCGCGCGCACAAGATGCCTTGATGGCGCAGGCCTTGTCAGAATTGAAACTCCTAACGATTGCCAAAGGCTTTGATGAAGACTTTGATGGTCTGCATCCCAAAAGCCTTCGGCGGTTCCATCTTGGTCCGATGCATAGTCATGCCTTTACTGAACAACGCGGTCCTATTCGTGATGTGTTAGCCAGCGCCGTCGGCGAAGAAGGTTTGGATTGGGCGTTGGCGTGGACAGTGGAAACACTGATCTCTGACGGCCAGAAATGGAAAAAAGTGGGTGTGTTTAAACAGGCCCCGCGCGAAGTTTACAAACTTGATGCGTTTAACCTGACGGGAAAAACGGATGGCGTCACAGATATTACGCGCGCGCTCATTCTACCGCATCGCGCCTTTCAGGTGATGGAAGAAAATCACACTGCTGATTTCAACGGCGTCCGCAAATATGTTGTTGGTCAAAACGCCAAAATTTTAAGTTACTCATAGTGAGCTGGGAGAGGAAATAAAATGTCGAACGCCTCTGATCTAATGGAAATTAAAGAGACCGCCATTCGGGAAAAAATCCCTGCGGCGCAGTCTCTCTTGGATGGATTTGACCATACGCCGCGCTTGGCCAAGCCGAAAGATATTGAGGCTGTTGTGGCCAAATCCCCTGGTGTTGGCACAACGCGCCGCCGTTTTCGTTCAACGACACCTGGATTGGTGACGGCCTCAACAGCCCGTGCCGAAGGTGTAAATATTATCGCACGCGTCGAAGCGACGGATGCAGATGATGCCTTGATGAGTCCAGTTCAAGCGGGAGTGCTGCACGGGCTGCGCCGCGCGCTCGCGACAGCTTTGACAGTTGTAGATCAATATTCCGATGCAACAGGATTATCGGCGTTGATGAAAGCCAATCTTCAAGGAAAATTACCTGCCTCCAAGCAAACAGAATTTAACGAAGGTTTGGCTGCCAGCTCCGTTATCTCGCTGCATGTTTTCGCAAATATGGCGAGCTACCTACTGACGTCCTTACACGAAACATCAGAGCTTTCCGTTGATGTTGGGGATGTCGAAGAAATTCTCACGGACAACCCGCAACTCGCATTAACTGGCGCGCTATGGGAATTGGATCAAGACCTCGCTGTTTTCGCAGACAGCGACGATAAACTTATCCCAACTGTGTCTGCCTTCCTCGAACAGTTGATGGAAAAAGCCTCACTGCGCGCGGCGAACTTACCGCGCCTTGATGCGTTCACATCGGTGGCTTACCGCGTCGAAGAAGATGACTTTGAAATCCGTGGTTTTGAAGCGGCCTCCCGCGCGCAATCTACGAAATTGACGATGACGTTCAAAAAGCCGAACGAAGTTGTCGGTAATCACATCGCTAAATATCAGGCGATGAAACTGTCTAAAATGTTGATGGCTTATGACTTTGATCGCAAGCTGAATCCATTTGCTGACCTCGGCGGATTTATCTTCACCTTCATGGGTGATGGTGCGCCGGGTACAGGTAAGACGACTTTGATTCAGATGATGGCAGGGATCGTGAACGAATATTGCTTGAATGCGGGCTACCCGTTCCGATACGCTAACCTCAGCACCGATAGTATCGATAGCTATCAAGGGAAATCTGCCCAAAACGCAAAATCCTTTATCAATCAAATCATCGATCCGAATGTTATTGGGTTTGGTACAATTGACGATATTGACCAACTCGCAGGTAAACGCGGCGACCGCCAATCTTCTGCGGGGCAGCTCGAAATTACGGCTGTCTTAATGGAGAGCTTCGCCGGCGCGAATACAGTCGTGCGCGGGAATTGTACGTTCGGCATGTTCTCAAATTATCCCGAAAATGTTGATGATGCACTACGCCAACGTGCGGCGGCTCGCTTCCTTGTGGACGGTCCTCAGACCCGTGATGATTATATCGATATTTTACATTTGCTGATGGGAAAGAACCACGACATTCCTGTCGGAGACCACGAGCTCTTCGCAGCACAACAAATTAAGAAAGCGGTTTCGGCCAGCTATGAATCCTATGCACGGCCCAAGGAAGAAGGCCTCGAAATCGTCTTTGACGCCGTGAGTAAATCTATTGGGAAGCTCGATACGATTGCGAAGCTTGGCACCTATCTGAAGGGTATCCAAGAAGCTGATGCCCGTTTCACAGGCCGCGCGATCAAGAATATCACTGACGCCGTCAAAGTCCGCGCGATGGATTTTGAACTGCCTGATGAATGGATGGAGAACACAGAACTGTTTCTCGAGAAGGATTACGACACCAAGCGCAATATGATTGCTGACCTCTCCAGCGAAATTACAGTCGATATGGTGATCCAAGAAATCAACCGCTACGCCGATTCAGAATTCCGCTATGCTGATAAATCAGATGAAATCGCAATTGAGAACATGGTCCGCGACTTTGGACGAAACGAAGAAGCCAAGCGGCGCTATTTGGCGAGTAAGGGATGAGGAAAGTCTTCAAACGCACTATTTCAATTTACTCGTCTTTGGAAAAGAACAAGACTAGGATTTTAGAGTCAAAGCCTGTAATTTATTTCTATTCATTGCCACCGATATTTATGGCACCAGTTGCGCCAGTTTTCTTCCTTAATCAAACTGTAGAAGAAATACCGTTTACTTGGCTAGCGATACTGACTTCGTTGATGTTCATTCTCATGATTTTACTTTGGTATCCATTAGTGCGTTTTATGGGTGTTCCAGTGAAGTCATTATCTCTTATGAAAGTTTGCATTTTATTGAATGTATCCTCTGCTCTTATTATGGTTTTCCATAGAGCTTTGTCATGATGCGTCTCGTCAAAGCTGGGTTGATGTTTGGGAACCTCTATGAGGTGTCCTCGCCTGCGCTTGTGGAACGGTATAACCGTGCGTTGGAGCATTTGACGGGCAAGACCACGGCGCTCACTGAATTTCACATTGATATTGTTGGAGCGTCGCCAGAGGTGGCGCATGAGTTGGGGGATGAGCTTTATCTGAATCCGCATGGTGCGAACCAAATGTTCATTCTGCTGTCGACCGATCAGAAAACGGCCCCGCTTTTGAATTCACAATTCTCAACGTCGCGTCATATCTTGCGCCAATATATTGAAGAGAATGAAGACCAACTTTTTGCTCTGACCGCGCGCGAAGCGGTGGCCGGAGAGTTGATGAATTCTGTCTTCAAATTAGACGAGCCTGCGGACCTGCTCGATATAAATCGGATCGAAATCACAGCAGATACAACCCAAGCACATGTGGCAGAAGCAGAAGAATTGAGCGGACAGATTGACCGTTTCATGGCTGATGATGATGCGTGGTGGGATGATGTCTTGATCGCGGAAATGATTGAACTCGCGAAACGCACAGGAAACATTCAACGCAATCCGGTAAAACTGGAAAGCCAAGTTTACCAACAAGGTAATTACTTCTCATCTCACTTTGGCGGTGTTTATGTGTTCCGCGATGCGAATACGCCAACAATTATCGCACGCGAAAATGCACCTGGTTTGGCTGATGTAGATATTGACCAAGTTCTCACTTTTGATAACCGCGAAGGCATTGCCAATTGGTTGCGTGATGAAAATCTCAGTCAACTGATTGTGCAGCGCCCGAGCCAAGATAGTGCCTTGATTATTCGTCAAAAGATGGACTTCATTGTTGTCTCAACCGCTGCGGATGAAGGTCATGATCTTACAGGTTTATCACGTCAGAATATGCGGACCCTAGAGCGCCGCTATGCGAACCAACTCCCGCCTGAATTTACGGGCCTCATGGAAGTCTGGCGCTGGGCCTCACTTGGGGGACGTGTTCCAAAATTAGGACCTGTTCATCCCGCGTTTTTCTATGCGTTACGTGGATCGCAAAGTAAGAACCGTGATCTCGTAAATATGCTTTTGTCTGATTTATCACGGCTTGATTTCCGTCAGCTCTTTATCTGTCATAAGCCACTTTTTTATGAGGCTTATCGCGATTGGTCAGATGAGAAGAAAGATTTTGTTGTCCGTTTTCTTGCGCAAGAATATGCGATGGATAAGGCTGGTGCGCGCGAAGCCTTATTCGGCGCAGAGCCGAGCATGGTTGAAACAACGCCTGTAAGGACTGTTGAATCCAAGGACCGATCACCAAAAATGGCGCGGGTTTTGGATGGTGAGTTATTCGAAGTCGATATTGAATCAGGCCGTTCAAAACGTGTCGTAGATGCAAAACCTTACATTAGTCCCTGGGGAGTGCCGCCCAAAAAATCCAAACAAAAAGGTCGTAAACGGAGGTAGATTATGTTCGCACTTGTTCGAAATATCATCATTATTTTCATCCTACTTAGTATTGCCTATGCGATTTTGAGTTTTACGGCGCAGGTTCGGCAACGGGCGTATCTTTCGGCTGAATATAAAACACAATCTGAGTTGCGCCAGATTACCGAAGACGAAGATGTCTTTATCGCGCGCGGCATGAAAAAATATGGGCGATCATATAAGCCAAAACTGATCTTGGGCGTGTATATTATTCCTGCGGTGATCATGGGCGTTTTGCTCTATCTCGCGCAGTATTCGTGAAAGGAAAACGATCATGAAGGCCATTAAACATATTCCCGCACTGATTTTGTTTATCGTGGGCGCTGTTCTATTGAATTATTATTTACCATCTCGCGATGTTGTACAGATTGTCGGAACAGAGGTGAAGCGGATTGATATCGGTAAAGGGGCTCCGTTTTGGGATCGCGCCGACATTGGAACAAATGACGAAGCGACGCGCGATGTGCGTTTCATCAATGCTGAATTTGCAAACGGGAAAACCAAGGTTTATCGTAACGAAGATACAGGCTGGGGTTTCCCGCCTTATTTCAAATTCGACAGTAGTGATGTCACAGCGCAAGCCCAATCTTTGTCAAAAGGCGAAGAACAATGGGTGGCTGTGCGTCATTATGGTTGGCGCATTCGGCTGTTTTCGATTTTCCCAAATGCGACATCTATCAAGAAAGTTTCGGGGCCAGATGTCGTCTTAATACCCTGGTTCAATATCGTTTTCATAGGGTTGTTACTTCTCCTTTGGTTTACGGTTTGGCGAAGTGTCCGCCGTTGGAAAGCCAAACGTATTGATCCAACATTAGATAAAATGGAAGAATCCTTTGAAGATGCAGCCCGCGAAGTTGGGGAGTCTGTTGACAAAAACAGCGCAAAAGCCCGCGGGTTTTGGCGTAAATTATTTGGGTCGTCCAAGCCTTCCAAGTTTAAGTGAGCTTTTCCTACGGGCCCATTTATCTGACAAGACAACACCCGCGAATAAAATGACGACGGATAGGGCGGCAATCAGGCCGCCCCATAACCAATGCGGTCCGCCAAGAATGTCGGATATTGCGCCTGTGTCGGATCGATAAAGCGATCCATCAATCTCTCCGTTCCCGATAAAGAAATACCCAAAGCCTGTTAGGGCGTCCAAGCAGAGCGCAATGGCAATGATATGTGAAACATAGAGCAGAGCCTTGTTTGGAACTTTCCATGCGATAGCTGCCAAAATAAGCATCCAACCTGCGAGGGCCAAGCGCGTAAAACTATCTGCGGCCCAAATTTGTGACATAGCCAGCAACACCGCTAAAACAATAATGGCAAGACGGTACCAATTCAGAGCACGCGTGAGTATAATCATTAATACGCCCAAAAGGCTCGGCCCCAAAAGACCTACAACTAGTACCATCACGCGCTGAAAGCTGTTGCTGGTTCCTGTCAATGCCAGCCCAGAAAAATTTGGAAAAACGGTTAGCTCTATAAACCTACCGCCCGTTATGATCGCCCCCATCCCGTGCCCTAATTCGTGTGCCCATGTTGATAAAAACATGATTGGAATACGTAGCATTGGAACCTGCAAAAGCATCCAAACAATAAAGCAAAGCCCCCAAAATTGTGTGGCAGGCAGGCGTGGAGGAAGGGGTTTTATGTTTTTAAATTTGGTCACTGTCATGGTGGTATTGTTAAAGGTGTAGAGAGCCGCTGCAAGCCTAGGATGTTCCTATATTTATATCTGGCAGGGTTTTGTGCTAGAGATATTTCATATGGTTTTATCTCGCTTTACATTTCCTGCATTCAAGCCCTGCATCATACGAAATTCAGCTTATTGCAGTTTTGATGTACGTGGATATGTTTTTGAATGTCTCAATCATGATTGACTTAGACTTCAGTTTTTCTGCGGCCCTATGGGAGTGGACAGGGAAGGGTAAATGGGTCTTTGTAACTTTACCTGAAGACATTAGTGCGGACATCAAACATTTCACGCGCCACACGGTTCGCGGGTTTCGAACGGTTCGTGTCACGGTGAAGGTAGATGAAACGACGTGGCAAACGTCCCTGTTTCCTGATTCTAAACGCGGCGCATATTTGCTGCCTGTGAAGAAAGCAGCGCGGGTGTCAGCGGGCCTAGCGATAGGTGACACAGCTAATTTTACGCTAAGCGTCGCAATATAACCTCACCACATACACCGATTGCCCAGAGCTTTTTTCTCACAGCCATTGCCAATCGGCTCAGACTCACCCGATAAAATAGCCATGAGCTCGCTAAACATAACACCCGTCAACTATGATCTTTGGACAAGGGATAAGGCGGCCTTTGCCAAAGCCTTCGGCGAGAGCTTTGCTGAAACAGGCTTTGCCGTCGTGTCTAATCACACAATTCCACAATCCACTATTTTGCGCGCAGCAGATGAAACGAAAGCGTTCTTTGCGCAAGCTCCTGAAACGAAGCGTAAATATGCGGACCCTGAGAATGGGCACCAACGTGGATATTCTCCAATTGGAACCGAAAATGCCAAGGGGCGTAGCATTTCTGATTTTAAAGAATTTTGGCATACAGGCAGGAACTTACCTGATGACAGTCCTTATCGGACAACAATGAAAGATACGCCGTGGGTTGACGAGTTGCCTGGTTTTAATAGGGCCACGCGCGACCTTTATGAGGCGTTGGATAGCTTCGGCACAGATCTTTTACGGGCGGTTGCGTTGCACCTTGGTTTGGAGGAGGCCTATTTCGACGACAAGGTCAATAACGGTAACTCCATACTCCGTCTGTTGCATTATCCGCCTCAAGATAACCCGCCGCCGCAAGGAACTGTCCGCGCGGCTGCACATGAAGACATTAATCTTATCACGCTTTTGCTCGGTGCGGAAGAAGCCGGCTTGCAAGCACAACATCGTAACGGTGAATGGATCGACATTAATGCGCCCGAAGGTGCCGTCGTTGTCAATGCGGGCGATATGCTGCAACGATTGACCGCGTGGCATATTCCGTCGACGACGCATCGCGTGTTAAATCCTTCGCCAGAGCGTGCGAAGTTTCCGCGCTATTCCGCACCGTTTTTCTTACACCCAAATCAGGATTATTTAATTGATCCCCTGCCGGATTATGTCGCGAAGACGGGTAAGGTCGAAGCTCCCATTACAGCGGGAGATTACCTGAATGAACGTTTACGTGAAATTGGATTGTTGAAAGCGAAACATTAGACAAGCAAAAATGTTCACAGCCCATCGCGGGAACTGCCGAACACTCATTTAAAGGCGGGACGGCCCGCAGGGCCAGCAGTCGCGCCGGAATACTGAAGATAAAAGTTGTGTTTTACGCAAAGGCTTCATGTTTTAGGCTCCCGCTACACCGCTTGCGCCGTTTAGTTTAAACATGTCGAACGCAGCCGCTTATGCGGTCAGGTTCCAATGCGTAAGATCAATGCGTAAGATAACGAGCGAAGCCGTCAAACCAGTCTTGTTTCACACAGCCCTCCGAACGAGTAAGCGACGCCTCACCTGTCCCATGTCCGAAAGAACAAGATCAGTGTGAGACAGGTTTAAAGGGTGCGGATCATGTTTTATAAAAGCGTGGTTTTATAGGATTGCTTAGCATCAAAACGTGGACAGATGTTCCCTTTTGGGGTTGAGTGGACGCTAGGCTGGCGGTTTAAACACCCAAAAAGCCGTTATCGGTCAATGTTATATCGCTTACTTCGCGGTGAATAAGTATAAAGTCTCGGCCATCTTCGTTCAAACATATGATGTTTGTTGCTCCTGCTAGTCGCGTCCTTTATAGATCAAAAAAGCCTATACAGCATAGGACACAATAAGGAACACGGATATGATACAAGTATATAAAAAACGGTATATTGTAATTTCCGTCGCTGCATTGACGGCATGCCAGCCCGCAATTTCGTTACCGCATACGGCGGACGCTACATCCGTTGAAACTCTGTTCACAAGCGCAGATAGCGATATTAGTTTCGAGTCAAAAAATCGCCGAAAATGGGGCGCGCCAGTCATCGCCGATTTGGATCGGGACGGTTTTCCGGACCTACTGCTGAATGACCACGGCTATGCTATAAAAGTTTATTGGAATAATGGCGGAGCTTACTCCAAAGGTATTGACGTCATCATGGGGGATGCTCACGGCATAGCCGTCGGTGATTATGACAAAGACGGGGATATAAATGTTGTTATTACGCGCGGCGGTGGCTCCGGCAAGAATGCGCGCAACGCCAAAGTTTATTCAGTCTCCAAAGACCGTAAATTTACCGATTCCAAAGCGTTCAGTACCCCGCTTAAAAATATGCGGGGCCGCACTGCGAATTTTATGGACGGCGACAATGACGGCGACCTTGATCTGCTACTCTTAGGGTTCCCGTCCAACCTTAAAGCACCGAATAGTGAAAACTATGTTTATAGTAATGACGGGCAGGGTGATCTGACATATCACTCCAGCCTTCTAAAGACCGGCGTTGACGGCGAGGGACTTTTAGTCACGGATTTTGATAATGATCATCTGCTGGATTTATTGATCTATGGGGGCGCAGCGCCAATGTCGGCCCATCGGGGCGGCGGTGATTTATCATTTAAAAATGTATCTGATGAAATATTGCCTTTGGAAATCGACCATATAACCGGCGTTGAAGAACTTGATTTTGACAATGATGGCGACTTCGATTTGTTTGTCACCCGTAGCGCCGAGTACACGGCCGGCGAGACATTCTACGATTCCGAAACCCAGACTTTTGCATTTTACACGAAGCGTGGGAGCTTCCGTCTACCGGATCTGGAAATCGGTGAGACCTTCGATTTGCAGAATTACCAAGCCCCTTGGCCAGATCAAAAACTGTTCACAGGAGAACCCGGAATAGAGTTTAAAACAATCGGCGAAAAACACTCCGGACGTGACATTGAATTTGTCAGTAGTGACGCGCTAGGCTGGCCGGATGTAACTGATGAAAAAGGCATATATATAGGCTATGTCGGAAATGATAAATGGCGTGTGGCCGGTAATACGCACTCTCCAACCACAGGCGTCATCCATAATGTAAAATCAGCACGCCCAACAGAGCCGCGACCTAGGCTGCATAACGTCCTGCTTGAAAACAGAGGCGGAAAATTTGTCGACATCACCGAACAGGCGGGGGTGTTTATAGAGGGGCATTCTAGCGGTGTTGCCGTCGCTGACTATAATAATGACGGCTTTCAGGATATCTTCACCGTTGAGAGGGGCAATCTTGCGGGAGCGAACACGCAGACGCTATTTTTAAATCAGGGCGACGGCACGTTTGAGGCGGCAAAAAACCACGGTATCTCCTCGCCGGAGCTTGGCGCGATTGGCTCAGAGGCCGGAGCGATAGATTATAATTTAGATGGCCAAGTCGATATCTTATACTCAAATGAGCGAGGTAAATGGCATTTGTATAAAAACAGCCAAGCCTCTGCGGTAGATGCAAATTATTTAACTCTGCATATCGGTCATTCCCTTGAAGACGGCGCCAGCCCGCGCGGTGCTCTGGTCACAGTCGCCGGATGCGGACGCTCGCAAATGCGCCGCGTCGGGTCATCCGGTGCGCGCTACTCGCAATCGCTCAATGACATGATACATTTCGGATTAGGTACATGCAAAGAGGCGCAAACCGTCGACGTACGTTGGTCCACTGGCGAAACCATAAGGTCAGAGATATCAGATCTGAATGGGGTTCAAGCCATCGGAAAGTTTTAGCTTTGAGCTTAGGGGGTAAGTAAAGGTATTAGAGCCATGATATTCTTTATCGAGATAGCCGTTTATGCTTGATTTAGGATATCTATTCTTTTCAGAGGCCGTTTAGCTTCTCCCGCGCGATATAATTATCTATCACGCGCTCTAGGACTGTCATTGGGACACTACCGCCCAGAACAAGCGCGTCATTGAACTGGCGGAAATCAAAGCGATCACCTAATTCAGCTTTGGCTTTTATGCGTAAGCGGTTGATCGCGGAGTGGCCGACTTTGTACCCGCAGGCTTGTCCTGGCCATGCGCAATAGCGATCAATTTCGCCGCGGACTTCTTCGGGGTTGGAACCGTTATTCGTGACGAACCATTGATTTGCTTCTTCACGTGTCCAGCGTTTGGCATGCAAGCCCGTATCGACCACCAGACGGCAGGCGCGGAAGGCGAGGGACTGTAGATAGCCCAAACGCCCAACAGGAAAATCATCATAGACCCCAAGCTCATCCGCGATTTGCTGCGCGTAAAGAGCCCAGCCTTCGGAATAGGCGTTGAACGCTAAGAGTGACCGCGTGAGGGATTGCTTGAACGCATATTCCCCCTGCCAGACATGTCCTGGAATGGCTTCGTGATAGGTCAGGTCTGCAAGGTTGAATTTATTATGCAAATCGGTCGAGCGCAGATTAATCCAAAAATGCCCAGGTTGCGTGCCGTCGATTGATCCTGCCCCGCCATATGCGCCGGGCGCGCCGGCTTCGACTTCGGGGGCGATCCGTTCGACTTTCAAGAAGCCCGGAACCAGCGTCTCAAAGGCTTGCGGCATCAGACCTCGGATTTCTGTGACAGTGGATTCTATAAAGTCCATGATTTCTGCACGGCCCGGATCGCCAGGTTTGAAGTGATAGCGTTTATCCGCGCCCAATGCCGTCATCCGCGCACCGACGGACCCTTGCGTATAGCCAATGGATTGCAGAATAGGCTCCATTTGAGACTGTAGGTCGGCGAGTTCGTCAAGGCCCATTTGGTGAACCTCATCGGGGTTCATTGTGGTTGTAGTGCCAGACCGAAGTGTCCAGTCGTAATAGGCATCGCCATTGGGTTTTGCCCAGACGCCTGCATCGGATGTGGCTTTGGGGGCGAGAGCTTCTAAGGCTTCAATTTGGCGGTTGAGAGCTGGAATGATGTCTTGCGTCGCGATGGATAGGGCTGCGGCGTCATATGTGCCTAGCTCTGCCGTGCGATCTGTGAGGGATGTAATGAGCCCCCAATCTGCAGGCGAACGATCCCGCGCTGCGCGTAACTGACTGAGTGTTTTCCCCATCAGGAAATTTGGCAGGATAACGCCGCGCGCACCGTCGGATTTCACGCGTTCCGATTCACCGTCCAGCTGCGCGGCATAGGCTTGCATACGGGAAAGATAAGCGTCGGCGTCATCTGTTGTTTTTATGGAATGAGACGCATCTAGGAAGCTAGGGATCTCAACAAAAGCGCCCGTGTTTTGCGCGATGGCATAGGGTGCGTTGCGATAGGACCAATTGTAATTTAGCAAGGCAACATCCCCAAAGCCGTAATCAAACCCTTCCACTGCGCGTTCAAAGACAGAGGTGACGACATCCATGTCTAGGGCAGCTTCGGGTGAGAGCTGATCCGTATCGACGCTTTTTAACTTGGCGAGAAGGGCTTTGGTGTCGCCCGCGATTTTGACCTGTCCAGCTGAGGAGCGGTCCGTCAGCTGAGATTTCAACGCGGCATAGTCGCCAGTATCAACCCCGACGCTGGATGCAGTTTCAGGATAGGCGCGCAGCATAAGGTCTTTGGCCTCTCCCAAGAGAATATAACCGTAAGTATCCAATCTTTCTGGATGAACAATGTCTGAGGTAGAGGTCGTGTCCCGCGCGCGGTCGGCTTCAGAGCATCCTGTCGTCATGAGTCCCGTTGTCGCCGCAGCGGCAGCAGAGCTTTGCAATAATGTGCGACGGGAAAATTTCATGACGGACCTCTTTCAATATCGAAAACACTCTCTGCGATGAAACATACTCGGTGGCAATGGAGGGGCCTTGTATGGGTCAAATAATGACGCGCGCCTAAATCCCAACAAGTATCCCAGCCAAGGCCGCGCTCATCAGATTGGCGAGGCTGGCCGCGAAGATGGCTTTTACACCCATGCGCGCGATGTCTGGCATGCGATCAGGAATGAGTGTGCCGAGACCGCCCAGCAAAATTGCGATAGAGCCAATATTGGCAAAGCCGCACAGCGCAAAAGATAAAATCACAACAGTTTTAGGTGTTAGGCCGCTTTCCATTTCTATCAGCGACCCAAAGGCGATGAATTCATTGATGACGAGTTTCTCGCCAAAAATACCGCCTGCGGCTTGCGCTTCTGCCCAGGGTACGCCGACGGCCCACATGATGGGTGAGAACACCCACCCCAAGATCATCTGCATCGAAAGATCATCTTGCCCAAACCATCCGCCAGCCCAGCCGAGGAGGCCATTCAACAACGCAATTAAAGAGATGAAAGCAATCAACATTGCACCAATCGCAACCGCGAGGCTGACTCCATTTTGCGCACCAACAGCGGCCGCCATAATTACATTGGGGTGACGCGGGCCTGCATCTGCGAGGGCGTAAACGGCCTTAGCTTCTTTGATTTTCTCTGCGCGCGACTCAATGCGCGTTTCAGGCATAATCATTTTTGCCATTAACAAACCGGCGGGTGCAGACATGAAGCTGGCCGCTAGTAAATATTTCGGTTCAATGCCTAACGCGATATAGCCGCCCAAAACCGTACCGGACACAGAGGCGAGGCCAGAGACCATGATCGTAAACAGCTCAGGTTTCCCAATGCCAGACAAATAAGGTTTCAATGAAAGCGGGGCTTCGGTTTGGCCAACGAAAATATTCGCGACAACGTTCAGACTCTCAACAGGGCGTGTATCCGTCAGCCAGCGAATGGCTGATCCGCCCGCTTTCACAATGATCTGCATAATTTTTAGGTGATAGAGAACTTCCATCAAGGCCGCGAAGAAAATAACGACGGGCAGAACACGGATCAGGAATGAAAAGCCGCTCAGCTCTGCCAGATTGCCAAAGACAAACCCAATCCCAGCATCGGCATAGGAGAGCAGCGTTGTGACTTTACCCGCCATGAATTCCAAAACGCTTTTACCGACAGGAATATAAAGCACGAAAACTGCAATCGCAACTTGGAGGGCGAAACATACACCAACCGTACGCAAGCGAATGGCTTTGCGATTATCTGAAGCTGCCCAAGCAATGACAAGAATGAGGACAATGCCGATTAGGCCAAAGGCGCGATGTTCCATTGAGACTCTTTAAATTTGACTGACTACGCCTTTACGCGCCCGCATTCAC
The DNA here is from genome assembly GCA_938003545.1 of uncultured Caulobacterales bacterium. Taxonomy (GTDB): domain Bacteria; phylum Pseudomonadota; class Alphaproteobacteria; order Caulobacterales; family Maricaulaceae; genus Litorimonas. The sequence continues at coordinate 32,725 of CALKXY010000008.1, read as the reverse complement.
CATTGCCACGAGAGATTCGACCACACGCGTCATATCTGTAATATATTCGGTCTGATCGATGACGAGGTCTGCATAGATTTGCGATGGGCTAACATGGGCTTGATGTGCGGGTTCAACCTGATCGTGGAATTGCCGCAACACATCATCGCGAGAGCGTCCGCGTTCTGTTGTATCGCGCTCTAAACGTCGTGAGAGGCGTAGCTCTGGCGCGCAACGCATAAAGGCGCTGTGATCAAATACATCACGCAAGGCGGGCTGCCCCAATAATAAAATGCCCTCTAGAATAATCAGTGGCCTTGGGTTGCGCGGCTCTGTGGGTGTGCGCCGTTGATGCGTCGTGAAATCGTAATTGGGTAAGGCGACGGCTTCGCCGCGTTTAAAGGCCAATAAATTTTCGCGCAGAAGCTCAAAGTCTAAGGCCTCGGGAATATCAAAATTGACCATAGGTGATCCGCCGCGTTCGCGAATGTCGTGATAATAGTCGTCTTGACGAATAAGGCGGCAATTATCTGCGCCCACATAATCGCGCAGATAGGCAGCCAATGTGGATTTACCGGAACAACTTCCTCCAGCAATCGCCAATATACGAGGGGAATCGGGAATAGGAGAAAACGCCAACATAGTGTGCTTTTAAGGCAACAGATTCTAAAAAACATACATTGAATGAAATTTATTCAAAAATTATTTTTGAGGACAAGAAGAGTGCAAACATGACAGATTTTCCATGTTTAAGGGCGTTTGAGTCGATAGGCTGATTGCGACTGAAGCCAGAATCACAGATTTATGACGATGAATCACATTTGCGTGTCATTAAATTGTCATGTTGAGAGATTATCCGCAGTCAAACTAAACCGATCACGTATGAGTTTTCCTAAATGAACAATATTATCGCATCCTTCGGCCTTCGCGCCGTCATGTCAGCGTCAGCAATGGCCCTGACAATCGCCTCAACGTCGGGTATTGCACATGCTCAACTTACCTCTTCAGCCATCTCGGGTACGTTATCAGATTCAAACGGCTCTGCGGTTTCTAACGCGTCTATTACAATCGTCTACACACCTACTGGATCAGCACGCACGGCGACAACATCTAGTAACGGCTCATTTTTTGCATCTGGTCTTAGAGTCGGGGGGCCGTACACGGTTACTGTTACGTCAGCATCGGGTAATTTAATCGAAGAGAACATCCGGCTCACTCCATCTTCAAATAATTTACGATTGCGTCTAGACGACCAAAATGAAGACGTAATTGTAGCTGTTGGAACAAAAGCGTCGGGTACTGATATTGGTGATGGCGTTGGAACAGCGTTCTCCGAATCTGATATTTTGGATGGAGCGTCTACAAACCGGGACATTATTGGTATTTTGGTGCGTGACCCACTCTCCAACTCTGATGGCGAAGGTCAGCTCTCAATTGCAGGTGTTAACCCTCGCTTCACGGCATTAGCGGTCGATGGCGCGCTTCAGGGTGATGACTTCGGACTTTCTTCCTCTGCATTCCCTACGCAGAGGTCACCTATTTCTTTGGACGCGATTGAAAGCGCCTCTGTTGTGGCTTCTGACTATGATCCAGCAATTTCAGGCTTCACAGGTGGCTTGATTAACGTGGTAACGAAGTCAGGAACTAACGAGTTTGATGGGTCTGCCTATTACTACATTCAAAGCGATAATTTCTTTGGTAATGAAACTGGCGGACGCGACATTGATGTAGCAAAATTCCAAGAAGATGAGTTCGGTGTCTCGCTTGGCGGACCGATCATCAAAGACAAACTCTTCTTTTTTGTGAACTATGATAAATTCACTACAGGCGCGGGCGCAAACTTCGTATCAGCGGACCAAAGGAACGGCATTAACCCAGACCTCTATGCGGGCATCAATGATATTGTCCAAGAAGTCTATAATTTTGACCTTGGCGGCCGCCCAACATCAAGCGCGCTGCCAGAAGAGACAGAGCGTTTTTTAGGTAAAATTGATTGGGAAATTAACAACAATCATCGCGCATCATTTACGTATCAAGATACTCAGGAAAATGGTTTTTCCAATGTAGCGCCAACAAATTTTCAATCTGCATATTATGCTACGCCCCAGGCTGTAAAAACTTACACGGCTCAATTTTTCTCTGATTGGACAGATACGTTTTCAACAGAATTCCGTGCTAACTTCAAAGAAAATGAACGTGGTCAGTTCTGTAACGCTGGCGACGGTGTCGGTGAATTTGATATTCGTTTATCAGAAGCCGATCTTGTGGGCACAGAGTTTGAAGGGTTCATTGATGATGGCGATAACGTGCTGGATACACGTGATAGTCTTTTCCTAACGGGCGGCTGTGATCGTTTCCGTCAAGGCAATACATTTTCGGATGAGCGACTTCAGCTTTTCGGACAAGGTAAGTATACTCTTGGAGCGCATAACATTAGTTTCGGTGCAGAGTTTCAAAAGTATAATTTAGATAATTTGTTTGCGCAACGTTCCATCGGTGAATTTCGCTTTAATGACCTAGATGAACTACGTAATCGAGCACCTGGTCGTGTTGATGTGCAATTACCTGATACAGGCATCCGAGAAGATATTCGCGCAGTTTGGGGCTTTGACCAGCTGGCATTATTTGTTGGTGACAGTTGGCAGGTCTCACCGAACTTCCGTTTAGACGCAGGATTACGTTACGAAGTTATCATACAAAGTGATGAGCCGCAGGAGCGTACGTTCTTTGAAGACCGCTTCGGGTTTTCAAATACTGAAAATCTAGATGGGAACGATGTATTCTTGCCGCGAGCCTCATTTAACTGGCAGCCTTTAGATCGTACAACAGTCGCAGGTGGTTTTGGATTGTTTGGCGGCGGAGCCCCGAATGTTTGGGTGTCTAACGCCTTTACGCCACCAGTTTTCTTCCAAAGTGGTCGTGATTTCACAGATACAAGTCCGCTTGATGGAACACCACAATCTTTACTCGATAGCATTACAGCGAACGATGCGAACGACCCAGGTCCGATTGATGTCATCAGCCCCGATTTTGAAACACCAACCGATTGGAAGGCGTCTTTGCGGATTGATCAAGAGTTTGATGCCCGAATTGGTGGGTTGGACTTAGGTTCAGATTGGCGTTTAACTTTACAAGGCCTTTATTCAGCTACAAATAAAGGCTTCCGTTGGGAAAACATTGCGCAGACACAATTGGATGATGCGATGCCAATCGGTACTGCGCCTGATGGACGTCCAATCTATGCTGATTTAGACGATCTTGGAATTAACAATGCTATCGCATTAACGAACTTTGATGCGGGTGAATCCCTCACATTATCCGCTTCATTGGGTAAGTCATTTGATAATGGACTCGCTTTTGATGTGTCTTATGCAAATCAAAATATTGAAACAGTGACGCCAGGGTCTAGTTCTCGTGGTGTTTCAAACTTACGTGCGATTGTAGACTTTGATCGCAATAATCCATCTGCAGGACGTTCACCTTTTGAAACAGAGCATGCGTTCAAAATTAACATAAATTATGAAAACGAAATTATTGCTGACTTGAAATCGACGTTTAATCTCTTCGGACAAATTACATCTGGTTCGCCTTTCTCTTACACATTTGATGTAGATGGAAATAACCCACTGTTTGGTCGCGCAGGCGACGGTGAACGTCCGTTCAACACTGGCGATTTATTATATGTGCCGACCATTTCGGATGGTGTCGTAAATGATGCAAATGTTGTGCTTGATCCTCTTTTTGACGAAGCGGCGTTTGTAAATTATGTAAATAATCAAGGCCTTGAGCAAGGGAGAATCCTTGACAGAAACTCCGATAGCTCTGCATGGAACCGTCGCTTTGATTTCCGTTTTACGCAAGAGCTTCCATTTATTAATGATAAATTTGAAAAATTTGTTGGTAAAAATAGTCTTCGTTTCGAACTAGATATTTTCAATGTTGCCAATTTAATTGACAGCGATTGGGGTCAACAGCGTCGTGGACCAGGGAATAACGGCATCGCACTTGTGGGTGCAGACCTTGTTACAGCTGCAGATGTCGCACTAAATGGTATTAGTCGTGTTACCGATGCCGAAGGGAATGTGATTCAGGTTGGTGCAACTCAACTGTCTGGCGACGCGTCGCGTACGGCATGTGTATCTGCAGGGGATTGCGTGTACCGCTTCACCGACTTTAATAGCGATGAGGAAATTTCTTCACCTAGCGATATCGCATCGCTTTATCAAATTCGTATGGGTTTGCGTTATACCTTCTAGGGCTTAGGTCTCAGATTTAAATATTATCAACAGGGTGCCTTTGGGTGCCCTGTTCGCGTTTTGGCACATGTTTTAGGTCATCCACAGATGTGTGCAGGTTTGGCCCCTTGCACCTTGGTGCTGCGTGGGTGACAAGTCTGTTCAATAATGGGTCTAATGAGTACCCGTTTAAGGGGACGATGCATGACCGGATTAATCGGTATATTTGTTTTATTATCTATCGCGTGGTTGTTTTCTGATGCGAAAAAATCTGTTCGCTATGATCTCGCGGCCCGAACACTTGCGCTTCAAATTGGGATCGCTGTTTTCGCTTTATTGACCCCGATGGGGGACATCGTGCTTGGTGGAATGTCAGCGGGCGTCGAGGCCATGAAGGGTTTTGTCAAAGAAGGCACGACCTTTATGTTTGGTGAGTTAGGGGACGAGAAGGGCGGCACGAATGTCATTTTCTTTTTCCAAATTCTGCCCATCATTATTTTTATCGCAGCTCTGTTTTCGGTCCTCTTTCATTTGCGGATTATGACATGGATTATTCGCGGTATTGGCGGTGTTGTGCGGCGCATTACAGGCGCCAGCCGTTTGGAAAGCACTTGTGCGGCTGCGAATATTTTCGTGGGTATGGCTGAAGCCCCGCTAACGGTTCTCCCTTACTTACCAAAAATTACGCGCTCGCAGCTCTTTGTTATGATGAGCCTCGGTCTGTCTTCTGTCGCGGGCACCGTTTTGGTTGCCTATTCAGCTATAGGGATTGACCCTAAACTTTTAATTACGGCCGCCCTTATGGCGGCTCCTGGGGGGCTATTGATGGGACGTATTTTGGTTCCAGAAACAGAAACGCCGTTTGATATTGATAGTGCAGAAGCCAAATCCGTAGAGAGCAACCGCGCGGGCTCCTTAATCGAGGCCTTAACGAATGGGGCGATGACGGGTTTGCAAATCATGCTGGCTGTGATGGCATTATTGGTCGCCGTTCTGTCAGTCATTGCCTTGGTTAACGGCATTATGGGCGGTATCGGCGGATGGTTTGGCTATCCTGATTTGTCTCTTCAAGGGCTGTTTTCAGTCCTCTTCAGACCTGTGGCTTGGATGATTGGTGTACCGTGGGATGAGAGTGCTGCTGCAGGGCAATTCCTAGGCGAAAAAGTTATTCTTAATGAATTTCTCGCCTATTTTAGTTTTACAGGTGTGAAGGATGATTTCTCCCCGCAAGGGCAAATTGCGATCACTTTGGCGCTCTGTGGATTTGCCAACTTTGGCGGCCTTGCTATCCTCATTGCAGGTTTAAGTGCGGTCGTGCCGGAGCGGAAAACTGAAATTTCAAAACTCGGGCTGCGGACGGTTCTAGCTGGCAATCTATCTAACTTTATGAGTGCAGCAATCGCCTCTGTCGTGATAGCATTGGCGGGGTTCGCGGGTCTAACGCCGTTTTAAAAAAGCCTATGTATAAGGCTGCGTAGATTTCTCTAGCTAGTCCAAAAAAACTCATATAGAGACTGAAAAATTTAATTCGAATTTGGAGTTTTCATTTGAACCTGCTCGGTCACATTCCTACTTTTTTTAACGACCTTTCACCTTGTGACAATAAGGACGACGCTATTCGAGAGCTTGGACGGCTTTATAATGGTGCAGTTGAAGATTTGAATATGGCGTTTGGGGCCTATGCAAAAACGGGCAAAGGGTCGACGTCACCGACGCCAACATACCCTTATCTTTTGCTTCGAATTGGGCAGCGCCATGCTGGGGAAATAAAGTTTTCAGGCTTTGTGTCTATTCGCGGCGCAGGTTGGTACGGAACAACAATCACCTCTCCTGATATTTTCGAGAGCTATCTCTTGGATCAACTCGGACGTATCGAGGCAGCGAATGAAGTTGAATATTACGTTGGGCCGTCTGACACGCCGATCCCGCTGGCTTTCGCGATTGATCCGTCTTCGTTTGAACTCTCGACAGAACGTTCTGCCGCGATTGGTCAACATTTCCCATTGCCTGACCTGACGCATATTAATGATGATTTGGCCGATGGTGTGACCGAACGTGCCTCTGATGAACCTTACCCATTGGCTTTGTTTCCTGCGCTTCGGACGGATTACTCTCTACAACGTCTCCGCCATTATTCTGGGACAGAGCCAGGCTGTTTCCAAAAATTTGTGATCTTTACAAATTACCAGCGTTACGTGGATGAGTTTGTCGAACATGCCCGCGAAATTGTTGGCAAAGATAAAGAATTTACTGGATTTTGCGCACCAGGACAGGGCGTTATTACTAATGGTGGGGATTACGCGGAAGATCCGAATTATAAACTTCCGCAAATGCCTGCGTATCACCTAATGGCCGAAGACGGCATGGGGATTACGTTGATTAATATTGGTGTCGGTCCCTCAAATGCAAAAACGATCACAGACCATATTGCTGTGCTGCGAAGTCATTGCTGGTTGATGTTAGGGCATTGCGGTGGTTTGCGCTCTTCTCAAGTCTTGGGCGATTTTGTTTTGGCGCATGCCTATTTGCGGGATGATCAAGTTTTGGACGACGTCTTGCCGCCCGATATTCCATTGCCGACTATCGCGGAGGTTCAAATTGCGCTGACCGATGCGATTGGTGACGTTATGAATTTGTCAGGCCAACTTATGAAACGTCATGTGCGCACAGGCACGGTCGTGACAACGGACGACCGTAATTGGGAAATGCGCTATTCCGCGCTTCGCCCAAGGCTGAACCAATCTCGTGCCATTGCGATTGATATGGAAAGCGCAACTATCGCCGCAAATGGGTATCGTTTCCGCGTTCCTTATGGGACATTATTATGTGTCTCTGACAGACCATTACATGGCGAGATTAAATTGCCGGGAACAGCGGCCGTTTTCTATCGCTCTCGTGTTGCACAACATTTGAATATCGGCCTGGAAGCCATGCGAATTTTGAAAGCCGGAGCCGAAAGCGGGACGCTTCATTCCCGAAAACTCCGCAGTTTGGATGATCCTGTCTTCCGCTAAATATAAAGCTCTAGACATGTAAGGGTGTTTTTGCTGATACTTTTATTTTAAGTATTGTTAAATTTCGATAAAGTGGAATTATCTGGCATTAAATGCCGCTTTATCTTTGCGGTTAAAGTAAAGATTGCCAGACCCCAATAAGACAGATTAAGTGGATGAATGCTGTCTGTTCTTGATATTTTCCGCATCGGAATTGGTCCATCCTCCTCGCATACTGTGGGACCGATGCGTATTGCGCAACGGTTTTGGAAACGTTTGCATACGCGTGGCCATCGCGCCGAAACGTATCGCATTAAAATGATCTTCCGAGGGTCTCTGGCTTTTACAGGAATAGGGCATGGAACGCCGCGCGCAGGTGAGCTTGGCCTCCTTGGGTTTGCACCAGAAACAATTGATCTGGACGCAGCAGAGACTGCACTTGCGCATCTGAAAACTGAAAAAGCTTTTACCCGCGACGGCGCGGTCATTCAGTTTGACCCAGATCATGATATGGTTTTGGACTATGAACAGGCGGCTGACCTGCATCCAAATGAAATGGAAATGCAAGCCTATGATCGCGCAGGTGATCTTATTTATGCGCGAACATATTACTCAACGGGCGGCGGATTTACGGCCAGCCACGCACAGCTCGCACGTCCGGCTAAAAATGACCGTGTTACAGCAGGTGGCGTGGATGTGCCGTACGGTTTTGGGTCTGCGGCGGAGCTATTGGCCCTTTGTGATCAAAATGACCTGGCAATTGCAGATGTTGTGCTTGCGAATGAAGACGCTCGCCGCTCTCGCGAAATAACAGGCTCGCGTCTGGACCGCGTGGCTGATGTTATGTTGGCAGGAATAGAGCGGGGCTTGAATACACGCGGGATATTGCCTGGCGGACTGAAGGTCGAACGCCGTGCGCCTGATATTTGGAGGAAACTCATTGGCGCGCCTGGTGCGAATGAAAAAGAGACACTGTTCGATTGGTTAAACGTCTACGCAATGGCGGTGAATGAAGAAAATGCCGCAGGCGGGCAAGTCGTAACGGCACCAACAAATGGTGCCGCAGGCATTATTCCTGCGATTATTCGACATTACTGTTGTGATGAAAACGGCGCACCAGATTATAAAAAAATTCGCATATTTTTGGCGACGGCTGGCGGTATTGGGCTTTTGTATAAACAACGCGCCTCAATTTCTGGTGCAGAAATGGGGTGCCAAGGTGAAGTTGGCGTTGCCTGTTCTATGGCCGCTGGAGGCTTAGCGGCCGTTTGGGGCGCAAGCCCGAGGCAAACGGCTAGCGCGGCAGAAATTGGGATGGAACATAATCTTGGCCTGACCTGTGACCCTGTTGGTGGGCTTGTGCAAATTCCATGTATCGAACGTAATGCAATTGGTGCGGTGAAGGCGGCCAATGCGGCGCGTCTGGCAATGCATGGTACGGGTAATGGGAAAGTTAGCCTCGACCAAGTGATCGAGACTATGCGCCAAACTGGGCTGGATATGAGTTCGAAATATAAAGAGACGAGCCAAGGTGGTTTGGCGGTAAATGTGATTGAATGCTAAATTTAATATGAGAACTAACGCGTATCGAATTTATCCTTGCGCCGTACACCCATCAGCATTTTAGACTCAAGTCTTCCGCGTAGAGCTGCATAATAGGCCCGCAAGAAGGCAACGTCGCTTTCGCCAGCTTCCCATACCCATCCAATTTTAGTTCGAATGCGGTTTGCAACATCTGCTAAGACTTCGCTATCACGCGCGCGCAGAACATCTTCCAACACATGTAATTCTTTGATCCCATATGTGTCGATTTGCGCGGGCGTGAAAACGAACTTGGCAAATATGGCCTCATGCTCAGGCTTGTCTGTAGTAACCAAGTCAGCAGCGAGTATTGGACGAGGGGATTTCACAACCCAAGTGCCAGCAACCAAATCGCCAACACGCAATCGATCGCGATTAAACAGCGGAAAGAACAGAAATATCCCAGCCCAAATGGTCGCTAAAAGGCTCATCCAGCCATCCACGCCGCCCGATCCAATGCCGAACAAGAATCCTATGGGGAGAAAGAAGCCAATTTCTCGCAAGGCGTTTCTCGCAAAGACACTCGCGGCTGAAAGGCGCGCTTTACCGCGCGCGGCGACACGGATTTTTAATATCATCTTTCCAGGCGTCGCCGCCCGTCGTCCCATTTCAAACAATGTGAAATAAAAACTTCGCAGCAGAAATGCGATTAGGATGAAAAGCGTAATACCAAGTCCGTTGTCATATAGGTTCATTGATCCCAGCCCATATGCGGCGGCAATCAAGATTAAGATCATAAACATTAAATCAAGTGCAAAGGCGCCAATCCGAGAGCCAACATCTGCCAACTCAATTTGCAAATCTACGCCCTCTGGCGTCACAAGGTGGCGTCTACCGCCTTTGACTTGATCTGGCGAAAGGGTTCCTGCGCGGCTCATGATTTACGACTTTGATAGGGTTCCAACGCTTTGCGCGGTAGGAAGAAATAGAGCAACCAGAAGGTCAGCATGGAACCGCCAATGGCATATCGCGCCCAATCATTTTGAATGAGTTGACGTCCAAACCCTTCCAGCAGTCCTGCAACAAACATCATGACCACAACGCCGCCTAAAATAATGGCGGCTTGTTCGGCTTTGGACCGCAAGGACTCCATGCGCGTCATCTCTCCGGGGAAAGCCACAGCGCGCCCAATTAAGCAGCCCCCAGCCCCCGCTAAAGCGATTGCAAATAATTCGGTTGTGCCGTGAATGGATAACCATCCGCCAATTTCAAAGCCGAGGCCTTTATTCGCGAAGACAGCAATAAAAGCCCCAATAGATAGACCGTTATAAAGCAGAAGAACGACAGTTGGCAGGGCAAAAGCAAAGCCCAAGGCAAAGGCTAATATCGAAACGCGGCTGTTATTTGAGAACAGGAAGGCCGCGAAAGTGCCGAGGCCTCCATCATCGGAGTCGTAGCCGTAAATTGTACTTCGTAGATATTCTTCAGACGCTGCGGGCGTCCGGCCGCTCGCCATATTTTCATCCATAAAAGAGTAGAACCAATCAGGATTGTTCATAACAAGTACGAAGCCAATCAACATGCCGAGGGCAAAGATAAAACTGGAGGCAGCTACATCTTTCCATGCGGATTGCACCGCCAGTGGCCAATCGCGGGCAAAGAAGTTATAGATACGATCCCGCAACCGCTGTTGACTGCCGTAAATCACGTAATAGGCCCGCGTAGAGAGAGATTCGAGATAGGCGACTACGCTTTGGTCCAAAGATGTAGATCTCGCGACAGACAGAGAGGATAGCGTTGCACGATAAAGGCGCGGTAGTTTGATAAGTTCTTCGTCGGATAGGCCGCGGACAGAGCGCGCTTCGATGCGTTGCAACATCGTTTCCATCTCTTTCCATACGTCCTGGCGTTCTTCGCGAAAGCGTTTGGACTTCAAGGTGAGTGTGCGGCGGGTCATGCTATAACCTCTGCTCTCATTTTGTGTTTGATCTGATCCCTAAATGGCATTGCGGGCTTTCAACAGCATATAGGTGTTCAGAACTTTCATATTTAAAGTATCTGCGTTCGCATCAATCACATTGACGCCCATGCGCTCGAGGCGTTTTAAAACAATTTCGCGCTCTCGCATTAATCCATCCCCAATCAAGCTGGCGGCGGCCTCTTCTGGCGTGGAGGCATCACGAGTGATGAGGCGGTCGAGCGCGGTATTTCGAAACGCGACAAAGATCACGATGTGACGCTTCAAAAGCCGAGCCATATTTTCGACCATGAGTTCAGCTTGTGTGCTGTCCACAAAATCAGTGAAGACGACTATGAGTGTGCGGCGCTGAAGGTTTTGCGCTAATTGACTTAAACCAAGTGTAAAATTCGTTTCTGTTGTTGAATATTCTACACGGGCCGAGACACGGCGGATTTGGGCAAAGCTACGTGTGCTGCCGATAGCAGGAGCATAGAGATAAGGCTTTTCATCAAAGGCGTACATCCCGACTTTGTCGCCGATTTTAAGAGAGACAAAAGACATGAGAAGCGCGGCGTTTAGAGCGCGGTCCAGTTTTGTCATGGCTTCGCCAGTTTCCACGTCTTCAACGGCTTCCGCCATCAGATGGCCTGTATCAAAGGCAAAGACGATATTATGGTTGCGCTCTGTCCTGAATTCGCGGGACAGCAAATTGCCGTGGCGTGCGGAATGTTTCCAATCAATGGAACGTTTATCCATGCCTGGCACCCATTCGGTCAGCCCGTCAAATTCTGTGCCTTCGCCGCGTAGGCGCTGTAGCTTCTGACCAATATTCGCATCTTTAGTGAAAATTTCAGCCGCAGTATCTCTCACCATCTTTGTGTCAGAGGTCACGGGGATTTCGCGTTGTAGCGGGTCAATACGCTGACGCCAGATCAACCCCAATGGCCCCTGCCAGCGCGTCCATAGGCGTTCAAGTTCTGCCGTCCCGCGCAAATCCGTGCGAATACTAAACAGCGCCAACATGCCGCCTTCGCCTTGACCCGCACGTGCGAGAGGGGGCGAGACGCTTAAGCGGTCATTGACGCTTAGTTTTAATTCAGGTGATCGCGGCGGAATTCCGGGGCCAAATGACGTTGTAACCCGCACATCATAATCATGTCCGACATAGCCTGATCCGGGCGACTCTAAATCAGGCTCCATCCGTTTGATGGAGGTCGAGAGCAATATATCTAGGGCCATCAGCCCCAATATAGCCGCGACCCAAGCCGCGCCAATCAGCCAAAGTGCAGGTAAGAAGAGCGCCAGCATAAGGGTGACGGGCAGCCCGAGGGCCGCGCCGAAAACGGCGGCACGTGTCGGATATGTCTGGGTACGAAACTTCACGAGCGGGACGTCTTAGCGCGGCGCCTGTGTTTGTTCGATGACTGTCATGATAACTTCATCCGCTGTGCGGCCTTCGATCTCCGCAGCGGGCGACAAGACAGCACGATGACGCAGCGCAGGCAGGGCAATCGCTTTGACATCATCCGGAATGACATAATTACGGGACTGTAGCGCGGCATAGGCCCGAGCAGAACTAGCAATCATTGCGGCTGCGCGCGGGCTGGCGCCTGTTTCGAATAAGGGGTTGTCGCGTGTGCCGCGCACGAGGTCGACGACGTAATGGGTCACTTCGTCATTTAGATGAATGGCCGAGATAGACGCCCTTGCTTTTTTCAATGCCGCTTTGGTCATGACAGATTTAAGACCAAGCTCATCCAAGCTCGGGGTACCTGCGCGTTGCCCATGTTGTTGAACGATACTTATTTCTTCATCACGCGTTGGGTAGGATAAAATATGTTTAAACAGAAACCTGTCTAATTGCGCTTCGGGTAGGGGATATGTGCCTTGTTGCTCAATTGGGTTTTGTGTGGCGACAACCATGAAATTTTCACCCAAGGGGAAACCCTGTCCGTCAATTGTGACTTGGCGCTCTTGCATGGCTTCCAGCAAGGCCGCTTGGGTTTTTGGTGGGGTGCGGTTGATTTCATCTGCCAGCAGCATGTCGCAAAAAATGGGGCCTTTGACCAAGGTGAATTCATTCGTCTGGAACGAGAAAAGATTGGTTCCCAATAAATCCCCTGGCAGAAGGTCAGGCGTGAACTGAATGCGTCCAAAGTCTAATTTTGTGACATGGGCAAAAACCTGAGCCAAAAACGTCTTCGCGGTTCCAGGAACGCCTTCTAGCAAGATATGTCCGCGCGAGAGGAGCGCCGTTAGCATGAGGTCCACGGTATCCGTCTGGCCGATGATAACTTTACCGACTTCTGCGCGAATGGCATTTGCCAAGAGTTGAATATCTGCGAGCGCGCCATCGTTAGGGCGTGCGTTAGGCGCGGGTGCGAGTGTAGGTGTTTCGGTCATAGGGAAGGGTCCTCTTGTCCAATATCAGTCTTATTTAGGTCGACCTGATTTAAATCTGTTTGCGTAATGGCATCACGCCATGTCGTTAAGGCATTTGCGTATTGCGGATAACTTTGCGGAGTTGCCGCTGTGATGGCACGTTCCAACTCTGCGAATTTTGGTTGGATATTCAGACGTTTTTCTCGCGCATCCAGCAATGTGTCTGTGTGGTCAGATGAGCGCGCTCCAAAGCCTAATATACCAATGACTTGCCGCCGCATCAGCTGTGCATAGGCTTCACCTGTTCCATGGGCACGGCCTGCGATTTCCATGAATTCGGCGGCTGTCTCTGCCAAACTCACTGGACCTTGTGCATAGTCAGACCGAATGCGGGTTGGGTCGCCAAAGCGATTAAACCCTTGCCACGCAACCAAGCCACCTGCGGCGAGGAGACAAAGTGTGGCGGCCAAAAATGGCGGCGTAACCATAAGTTTGATAATGTTCCGATTGGCTTCAATGCCATGTAAGCTCACATCGAAATCGACGGCTTGCCAATCTAAATCGCCTTGCAAGATAACCTCATTGATGACGGCCCCTGCCAGATGTGCACCGGATTGGTTTTGGAAGGCCGTGGTGTTGATGAGGTCTGGTTCTGATAAGATATAAGTTTGCGAGTTTTCCAATCGGATAAGGACGGCCCGGCCATTTATCTTGATCAGAACATCATGCTTAGGCAAGACAATTGGCTCATCTTCTGCCTTCGCGTCTGAAACATCTGTTTCATCTTCTGTCTCTGACTTTTTCTCAGTTTTTGGTTTATACTCACGCCCCGCGTCTTCTGCGCGTTTTTTACGGCGCGCTTCTATTTCAGCGTCTTTTATTTTGCTTAATTCATCCCGGTAATCCGTCCATGCGACATTCAAATCAAAATATTGAAGGTCTTCAAAATTGGGGGCTAGTTTTTCTGGTAGGCTACGGGTTTCCTGTGTGCTGAAAACAACCTGTGCATTTACGGATGGTGCCGTTTCACGGCGGACTATTGGGATGTCGTCCAAGAGTATGTCATAACTTCCTGCAAAAAAGAGGCCCTCTACGCTTGTCTTACGCGCCCAGTCTCTACGACCTTCTTCATCTTTTTGTGGAATCATTTGGCCGACGGACCATTTTGGAAGAACGATTAAACGAACTTCATCGTCCATATCTTTTAACTTTCGCTTCAAACGCGAGGAGGGACGAGATGGTGTGTAAACGACTAGTCTGTTTCCGCGGTCATAATATCCACGCTCACCACGTGTTTCTAAGACATCATAATTTAAGTCTCCCAAATATTCGGTCAGCGCCTGATAGCCGACGGCAGATACGGATCGCGGTGTGGCTTGTCCGGGTGGGGCTTTGCGTAAATCTTTAGCAAACCCACTCAGAACGACGAGCGCGCCGAAGGAGAATATACCGATCAGGATGAGACTGATTAATGTAAGGGGACGGAAGAGAACAGATGAAAGGCCTGGCGTGCGCCCAGCCGATTGTCGTCCAGACAAGCTCTTGGATAAAAACTGTTCTCTATGCCTTGAGGTCGTATTCATCGTCGACTCTTCCGCGAAGGACCAGAGGTAAGACCTGTTAATTCCGCATAAGCGTTTCGGGCGGTTTCAAAACCCGCCTTATTTACCGCGACGCCCCCGAAGTGGGCGAGTTCAGACACGCCCGCGATTGTAGAAAAGGCTGTGCGTGCCTCTGATGTAAGAACGGAGAGACTTCCGATTTCACGCGACGTTAGGCTGCGGCGAACGACATTGGGGCGATTGCGGTCGATATCCTGAATAGACCTGAACAAGAGCGTGTGTACGGCTTCTCCGTATCGCCCCTCCGCCGCCAATCGATCGACTTCGTCCAGTAAGACGCGGGCTTGCGCTTGCGCGGGTTGATAAAGTGGCGTCTCTGGTTCGTCTTCTGTAGCTTTGGCAGGACGAGAGAAACGCGTCTCATATACGGCGCGGCCTAATAGATAGAGAGCACCTAGTCCCAAAGCACCGAGGCCAAGCCAGAACGCGATTTCGAGCAGAGGGCCTAGAAAAGAGAAAATGGCTTCAAAAAACTTACCGATAGCGCGTTCAAACGCAGACGGGGGGCGCTGTTCTCTTACAATGGCGTCTGCCAGTTCAAATTGATAATTTTCATTTCGTTTAACCGTTCGGAAAGCAGATTCGATCTCTGACGTTTCTAGGCTTGGAGTTGCAGTTTCAACGACATCACTGGTTTGTGCCGTCGCAGCCATAAGGGTAAAAGCCCCAGCAAGCGCCAGACAGAATAGGCTTAGAAAAAGACGAAGAGACCGGATCACGCGGGTATTATATCCATTTCATGTACTCGGCCCGAAGGTCCGTCAGCTGACCGTTTACGATGGCGCAATGTCTCCGCACAGCGCCCATGCCTACCCTTATCAGGAATATGTGTCGCTTTGCCCGTCGGCGCGATGTGGTAAGCCTGCAAAATTAATGACACGTTGTGATTTTGTTCCCGATTTAATCTTTACCACCTTAACGAGCGCGGCAAACCCGTCAATGCCGCCTGACTAATGTCGTGTGTAGTTTATGAACGTCGCAGGCATAAGGCCACGCAAACTATTACCGACATAGATGTTATCTGCTGTTTTCAAGTCATGTACTGTCAAAATCGCCGTTTGCGCTTTTCCAGTCTCCAAATAAGATTGTCGAAGGACTCCAGGGAGAAGACCGCAAGACAGGTTTGGCGTGAAAACTTCGCCGTCTTTTTCGATGAAGATTGATGTGAATGAGCCCTCGCATATTTCGCCTGCCGTATTCAGGAATATAACCTCATCTGCCCCTGTTTGTGCAGAGATGCGCGCTCTTTCGCCATCATAAAAATCGCGGCGTGTCGTTTTCACCGATGTGCGCTGCACGCCTTCAGTCAGATCATAGCGCGAAAGGGAGAGCTTTAGCGGGGTTTCCAAATCAATGTATGGCGTGAAGAATGTTTTAAACTGACCGCCTTGTGTTTCCAATCGAACGCGGAGGGCCTTATTCGGTCGCTCCATGCGAATATCGTCTATAGCTGCCTTTATGCGCTCTAAAGAGAGACCTTGAGACTTGGACATACGGTCTACATGTTTTTGAGCGCGTGGAATGTCGCCTTCTGCCGTCCGCTGAAACGTCTCAAACACTGTCTCAGGTAAGGTCTTAAATATCTGAGATTTTAGCAAACATTCGCGATATTCATCGGGTCCGTCACTGTCCAAAACAACGCCAGATCCGACATCATAGCGAAGTGTCCCACCCGACATTTGAATGGTTCGAATGGCGACAGAGAAACTTGCATCACCACTCGGCGCGATGTAGCCAACGCTGCCGCAATAGGACGCGCGGGGGCCAGATTCTAAATCCTCAATGATCTCCATCGCTCGAATTTTTGGAGCGCCCGTTACGGAGCCGCAGGGGAAAAGACCTCGGAAAATGTCTTCCCAGCTCATGCCCTCACGCAGGCGCCCTGTCACTTGTGACGTCATTTGATGTAGGGTCGGATAGGTTTCTAAGGTGAAAAGTTCTGGCACTTTGACGCTACCAGGATGGCAGAGGCGCGAAAGATCATTGCGGAGTAAGTCCACGATCATCAGGTTTTCCGCACGGCTTTTTGGCTCAAGCTGCATCTCTGCGCGAATAGCGGCATCTTCCTTTTCACCTGCTTTGCGCGGCCGTGTGCCTTTCATGGGGCGCATACGCATGTTGTCCCCGCGGCGTTCAAAGAAGAGCTCGGGAGAAAAGCTGACTATATCTGTTTTGCCCAAACTGACGACTGCGCCATATCTGCCGGGTTGGCGACGGCGAAAGGCAGCATAGATTTGCGCGGGCGTGGCGCGGCTTTGTGCGAACATGGGGAATGTCAAATTGACTTGATAGCAATCGCCTGAGCGAATGTAGGCTTGTACGCTGTCAAAGCGAGAGAGATAGTCGTGTTCGGTCCAACTGGGCTGAAAATCTAAATCTGGAATATCGCGTGTATATAGCCATTCCGCTGGTGGCGTGTCCGTTGGCGCATCAAAAACGCCTAGTTCTACGAGATTTCCTTCAGGCGCTGAAAAGTGGCGCTCAAGGGCATGACCCAATTCAAAGGCCATACACCCCGCGAGCCATTTCCCATTTGCTTGAGCCGCCTCTATTGCAGCAAAAGCCTCAGGTAAATCTGCGCGCGTCTTTGCGGTAATCAAGCGTTCAGGATCGCGAAAGACGAGCTGTTTTCCAGTTCCCTGATCGTCCAGCAGGACATAAGCCATATTAGAACGAGAACCCCGGAATGAGACCCGCGTAAAAGCTGTTCTTGCCTCGCAGAATTTTTGGGGCATCTTCGGGGAAACATCGTCTGAAGCTTACGGCTGCACCAGGTGCGATTTGTCCCAACAGCCAGAGATCGGCCTGAATAACCTGCAATGCCCGTGCATAGCCGCCTGTGCAATGTCCATCTGCCAAGGCGAGGATGGGTTGCCCGTCAGGCGGGACTTGCAGGCTGCCAGGTAGAAGCGGGCTACTAGTCATTTTGACAGGGGTCTCAAGTGTGATTTGATCCCCCTTGAGGCGTGTCCCCATACGGTCCGTTGCCGCGGTCGCGTAAAAAGGTGTCGTAAATAAATATCGTTTACCAGCATCGGACAGCGCATCCCATTCTGGACCGCCGCTGGCGCGCAAGACGATATGATTTGATAAATTTGGCACATGCCCCTTAGGCAAGCTATTTGGCGCACCTTGAGGCTCGCCGACAGGCAAGACG
Organism: uncultured Caulobacterales bacterium; assembly: GCA_938003545.1. Lineage (GTDB taxonomy): Bacteria > Pseudomonadota > Alphaproteobacteria > Caulobacterales > Maricaulaceae > Litorimonas. The sequence continues at coordinate 14,876 of CALKXY010000008.1, read as the reverse complement.
TCGCCTGTTTTTAAGGCTCCGCCATCCAATCCGCCTAACGCGGCAGGCAGGTAGGTTGAAACCGAGCCCATAAATGGCGTGGCTGTGATTCCGCCAGCAATAGCGAGATAAGCCCTGCATCCCGCTCGCGTGAAACTCATCGTGAGAATATCTCCGGCCTCGACGTGTAAGGCCTTATTTAAGGGTAAATTGAGACCTTGGTTTTGTGACCACATTTCCGCGCCAGAAATCGCAATGATTGCATCTCGTTCAAACCGAATATGAAGGCCGCCCAGCGCGCATTCCAAAGCTGGCGTGTCCCAGCGGTTCCCAACCAAATGATTGGCGATAGCGAAAGAGAGCCTATCCGCCGCGCCGCCGCCTGGAATACCTTGATGCCGATGCCCTGGTCGCCCAGCATCCATGATCATGGTTTGTGTGCCCGCGTGTAAAACCGTCAAACTCATTGTGGTATAAACCTCACACGATCACCAGCATTTAACAGGAAGGGCGCATCGCGCCCAGCATCGAAAATAGACAGAGGGGTCTGCCCAATAATTTGCCATCCGCCAGGGGATTCCAAACCATAAATCCCCGTCTGCCAATTTGCGATCCCAATACTCCCTGCAGGTACTTTGGCGCGGGGCGTCGCCAAGCGAGGGTGATGCAAGGCCTTTGGCGCAGGCGATAAAAATGTAAATCCTGGAATGAATCCCATCATGCACACGCGATATTCGACCTGACTATGGAGGGTGATAACCTTATCCGCGGAGAGTTTGGCTGCCGCGCAAATCGTTTCCATGTCTGGTCCGTATGTCCCGCCATAATTCACGGGAATTTCGATTAAAGTCCCTGTCTTAGAAGCTGTAAGGTTTTCCCGCGCCAATACGCCTTCGACATGCTGCTTCGAGGCCTCAAAAGATTGTAGTCCGAGGTCAAAAACGCAGACGAGGGAGTCATAGCCTGGGACAACTTCAATATATTTACCACTTTCACGTAAATATGCGCAGAGCGCGTGCACCGCATCATTTACTGTTTCAGAAAACCCATCTGTTTTCCATTCGACGAGTAGGGCGTGATCGCCATAGACTTTGATTTCAGGGGTCATGCCGCGAACGCCTTTATCAATAAACCTTTGGCTTCAATTGCGGCGCGGGCTTGACGCGCGGTTTCCACGGCGCCCGCACTATCGCCATGTACGCAAAGCGATCCCGTGCGCAATGTAAGCGTCTTGCCTGAATGCGTTTTAACTTCACCTGTCGTCGCCAAGGCGAGGGCTTGCGCCAGCCGTTCTGTTTGATCTTTGATTACGGCTCCGTCGATTTTACGGGACAGCAGGTGCCCGTCATCTGTGTAGCGACGATCAATGAAGCCCTCCGCGACAAAGCGTAGGTCATTATCCTTGGCGGCACGCCCCATTTCAGAATTAGGCCCGCCAAGAAAGATGAGATCCATATTTAGACTCTTTATCACATCCACAATAATATCCGCTTTTTGTGCATCGAAGACAGAGTCATTATAAAGAGCGCCATGCGGTTTCACGTAAGATAATGTCGCGCCTTCATCTGCACAGATATTTGCAAGTTCTAAAATTTGCACCCGAAGTGTATCTTTGAGAGCAGATGCGTCAATATCTTGTCCAAGCACGAGGCTTGTGCGCCCAAAATTCACGCGATCAGGATAAGCTGGATGCGCGCCAATGGTCACGCCTGCCGCTTTGGCATTGCGTATGGTTCGCCGCATTGACACAGCATCGCCCGCATGACCGCCGCAAGCGATATTTGCGCTAGAAATTGCGGATACGATAGCCGCTTCGGAGGCTTCCCATTCGGGCGTATCCGCTTCGCCAATATCTGCGTTGAGATCGATTGTTTTCATGGTCATAGGTTAGCGTAATCCAGACGCAGGATGAAGCCCTAAACCAAAGTCTTAGATCGCTTGTCCGCAGGCCATACCACTGGCCCAGGCCCATTGGAAATTATGGCCGCCCAGATGTCCCGTCACATCCACAACTTCGCCGATAAAATATAAACCCGGGACAGCTTTGGCTTCTAACGTTTTTGAGGAGAGCGCGTCCGTATCGACTCCGCCGCGCGTCACTTCGGCTTTGCGGTTGCCTTCTGTCCCCGCAGGACGAATGTGCCATGCACTCACTTGTAGGGCGAGATTGGCCAGCTCGCGATCCGGCATATCGGCCAGTCGACTATATGAAAATGTGAGAGCCAAATGCGAGGCTAATCGCGCAGGAAGATATGCAGCTAACCATTTCTCCGGCGAAAGTTTGGGTGTCTCGGTCTTGGCACGGCGTAGTTCCGCAAGCGCATCATGTTGGGGAGCCATATTGACCGTGATTGCTTCGCCAGGGTTCCAATAAGAACTAATTTGTAGAATGGCTGGGCCAGATAGACCGCGATGCGTGAAGAGAAGAGCCTCGTCGAAACTTGCGCGCTCATTCGTAATCACCGCGTCGACGCTCACGCCAGATAGGGCGGCGATAGGTGTTTTCATTTGATCCGTGAATGTCAACGGGACGAGGGCGGGTTCTGGCTTAATGACGTTTAAACCAAACTGGCTGGCCAATTTATATCCATATCCCGTCGCCCCCATTTTTGGGATGGACGGTCCGCCGCAAGCAACAACAACTGCAGATGTCGCGAGTGTTTGGGTCGCTGTTGTGACAACAAAACCATCGCCTAGTTTCTCAACGCCAAGAACCTCTGCGCCGAGCCGTAAGTCATTTCCTGCAGCTTCACATTCAGCCAGCAACATGTCGATGATCTCTTGCGAGCGCCCGTCGCAAAATAATTGGCCTTTGGTTTTTTCGTGCCATTTAATGTCGTATTTTTCGACTAAATCAAGAAAGTCATATTGTGTGTAACGCTTCAACGCTGACTTCGCGAAATGAGGATTTTGCGAAATGAAATTATCTGGTCCGCAATATAAATTGGTGAAGTTACAGCGCCCGCCGCCGCTAATTCGAATTTTCTCCCCTGCGCGTTCTGCATGATCTAGCAGAATGACGGATTTACCCCGTCGCCCAGCTGCCGCGCCGCACATAAGGCCCGCTGCGCCAGCGCCGATTATGACGACATCAGTGTCCATCTAGTTGTCCTTCTGCGCGCATGCGGCCCAGTTTAAGGATGGCTGCAACGCTGAGGGCTTGGCGAATTTCGCCTGCATCTACCGCAGCTAAAGCCTCATCTAGGCTCACTTTCATAAGAGAAATATCTTCGCTGCTTTCCATCTCGCTCTCGCCTTCTGATAGGTCCGTTGCAAGGAAGACTACGCAGCGTTCATCTGTGATCGAGTTGGAAAGTTCCATCGTCAGGATTTGCTCCAGGCGTCCTGTCGTAAATCCTGTTTCTTCTTTTAACTCTCTGCGTGCCGCATGTTTTGGATCATCATCATGTGCCCCGCCGCCCGCAGGGATTTCCCAACTATAGCTTTGAAAGGCAACACGGCTTTGTCCGACCAACCAGATATGCCCCTCTGCATAAGGTAAAACACCAACAGCCAAGTTTTTGAAATGGACAAGCCCGTAAGACGTATCTTGCCCGCTTGGATCTATAGCGGGGATCGCATTCACGCGCATCCAAGGGTTTTCAAATTTGGGCGCAGGTACTCCAAGTTTCCAAGCGAATGGAGGCCGAGGGAATGTGATAGAGCGAGTCATGTCGCGCGGTTAGCAGGCGTATGCCCGTTGTGAAACCGAAATGCCCAGCTTATTGGCCCCGCTTATTGGAATGAGTTTTAAGACCCTGTTTACCATAAACTTGAAAGGAAGAGCGTTGAGAGCGTGTTGTCAGTTTCTGTTCATGTTGACGGTCCTATCCCGCGCAGGCGCTACCGAGCTGAATTTCTTATGTGGGAACGAGTTATATCGCCGGTAGCGCATTTTTCCTTATTACATTCCTTTAGGGCTTGGTAATCGCAGGCAAATAAAAAGCCCTGCAAAATGCAGGGCTTTTCGATTTTTATATTCCGCAGGCCTTAAAGAACAAAGTCACTTGCATCTAATTCATTGGCGAGGACCCAGATTTGCATGTCGGCTCTACTGTCGCCATCCACATCAAAACTGACGAGCTGAATATTGACGCCAGAGCGAACGAGGGACTGGATCATGATTTCGCCTGCTGTTCCTGTAAACTCGTCGGACACGACATTGAACGCTTGATTGCCGCTTGTATTTATATCGGCGTCGATGCCGAACACATCAATTCGGTCACCTTCAGCTGAATTAAAGTCTCTGATCTCATCACGGTTAAAGGGGCCAACGCCAGAGTCAGAAATATCGTTATAGTCGAAGCGATCTGGTCCCGCGCCGCCGAACAAAAAGTCTGTGCCTCGCCCGCCAACTAGAACATCATTGCCTGCACCGCCAATAAGCCGGTCGACACCTTCACCGCCAAATAAACGATCAGAGCCTTCGCCGCCCAAAAGGCGATCACGCCCCGCGCCGCCAAAGAGACTGTCGCCTCCCGTTCCGCCAAAGAGTTGATCTGCACCTGTACCGCCATCAAGGACATCTGCGCCCGCGCCGCCAATCAAGGTGTCATTATTGCCGAGGCCGATTAACGTATCGTCGCCATTATTGCCTTCGAGGCGATTTCGGTTAGCACTCCCCGTTAGGCTGTCATCGTGTCCTGTTCCAACTAGGTTTTCGACATTTAGCAAGGTGTCCCGACCGCCGCCGCCAGTGTTTTGTTGGCTTGTCACAGTTAAGTCTACGGTTACGCCAGAGTTCAGTCCGACATATAACGCAGTGTCAAAACCCGTTTGGCCATTAATAATGTCATTCCCAGACCCTCCGACCAAAATATCGCCACCTCGGCCTCCCAGCAATGTGTCGTTAGAGACACCGCCCTCTAGGCGATCATTCCCATCACCGCCATCTAAGCTATCTCGGCCAGTGCCGCCATTGAGAGTGTCGTCACCATTGAGGCCTTGTAGGACGTCATCTCCGTCCGCTCCGTTTATGTTGTCGCTATATTGCGTCCCGAGTATGGTATTATCCTGCGTATCGCCGTCTAGGCCAAACAAGGGCGCATTTAGAGGGACACCTTCAATGATTAAGTTGCTGAGGTCGACAGCGTCGTCTGTATCAATGAATAAATCGAGCTGGAATGAAGTGACCTGATCTAAAGAGAGTGTTGAAATAGAATTTTCATTCCATTGGGAGGAATTGAGTTGGAGGACGAATTCACTTCGACGACCCGCCGCAAACTCTTCAAAATTTGAAAGCGTCGTCACCTCACGGAAGTCATATGTCCCGCTACGGCCAAATGCGAGAACATCATCTCCAGCGCCACCATCATAAATTTCCAGTGCTTCTAAATCTGTGTCTTGAGAAAACTCAACTATGTCGTCACCTGCGCCGCCGAAAATACTATCTCGGCCCTGAGCGCCTTCTAGGACATCACTGACAGCGCCGCCATTTATGATGTCATCTCCGTTGCCTCCATTAATGTCAGTTCCAACCAGATCAGATGCGGTTAAAATATCCTCTCTAGATGACCCTGTCAGGCGCTCAAAGTTCAGGAGTGTATCAATACCAGCATTACCCGTATCTTGAGCCGTCGTTAGGTTGAGGTCGATTGTAACGCTTGCGCCGACAAATGTGTAATCCAAGGAATCAAAACCGCCGCCGCCGTCGATGAAATCATTGCCGTCATTTAAGCCAAGCCTGAACAGGTTCCCACTAGATCCCCCCAGAAGCGTGTCGTTTCCGCCTCGGTCTGTGATAATTCCGCCGTCTTCAGATAGGGTGATGTGGTCATCGCCTTGGGACGTTTGAAGCCAGTTGATATTGACGAATGTGTCAACGCCCGTGCCGCCCGTATCTTGCGGTCCAACGATATTCAAATCGACTGTAACGCCGAGCGTAACATTTCTGAAATCTACAACATTCGAGACAGGTCTTAAACCACCATAAATGTAATCGTCACCATCATTGTCAGAGGCAAAGAAACGGTCAAAACCTTCACCGCCAAATAGAATGTCGTCACCCGCTCCGCCATTTATTATATTCGTATGGGGGGGAACTATTCCCGTTCCCACTGCGTGCTCCGTCACCGACACATTAAGCAAATACTGATCTGTCGCCTCAATATTTCCACCAGAGGCTTCATCAACTTCAATGAGGTAAGTTACGACCGCACCTGTTGTATTGGTCAGTGTGACAAAGCTGTCTTGCGTGCTGAGTGAGCCTAAATCCAATGCCATGGAATTGTCATTCGAGGCCACCGAGGTTGTCGAAACACCGTCAAATATTTTGATAAGCGTGTCTAAGCCTTCTGATGCACCATCAACATCTACCGTTAAGGTTTCTCCGGCCCCTACTGTGACTGTGTAATAATTACTGCTCCCAACTTCTCCGCCCGCAGCATAAACTGTTGCGTGAGGTATAACGTCATTTTCTATGGCCGGGTTTCTTTGAGAGGTCCAATTTGCGACGTCATCAATATTCATTGCGGCGGCTAAGGCGGCTGAAAGTGATGTAGAGTCCGAAACACTTAACGCAGCATTGTTAGCATTTGTGTCTGAAAACACTGCGCTGGCATTTGCAAGAATAAAATCGTTGCCGCCATTACCTGTGAAATTCTGTGTTGAAGGGGATGAATCGCCAAAGAGGAAGTCATCGCCTTCTGTTCCTATTATATTTCTATCAGAATTAAAAATAAGGGGCATAGTAGATCTCTGGGGAGTGATTTTTAACTAAATATTTTAGTAGGGCGCAAACTATAGAAATACAACTGATTCAAGACGAGTGCGAAGTAAAAATTTACTTATCAATTAGACCGCATTGAAAGACAAAAAAACTGCACGAGGCGAGATTTTTGTTGCTTCTATTGTGCAGGTTAAAGAACAAAGTCACTTGCATCTAATTCATCCGCGAGGACCCAGATTTGCATGTCGGCTCTACTGTCGCCGTCCACATCAAAACTGATGAGCTGAATATTGACGCCAGAGCGAACGAGGGACTGGATCATGATTTCACCCGCTGTTCCCGTAAACTCGTCTGACACGACATTGAACGCTTGATTGCCGCTTGTATTTATATCGGCGTCAATGCCGAACACATCAATTCGGTCACCTTCAGCTGAATTAAAGTCTCTGATCTCATCACGGTTAAAGGGGCCAACGCCAGAGTCAGAGGTATTGTTGAAATCAAACCGGTCAGCACCTGCGCCGCCGAATAGAAAATCTGTGCCCCTGCCGCCAACTAAGAGGTCGTTCCCCGCACCGCCAAGAAGCCGGTCAACATTGTCCCCACCAAAGAGGTCGTCATTGTCATTTCCGCCTTCCAAACGATCACGACCCGCGCCACCGAATAAGTCATCATTACCAGAGCCGCCAATGAGGCGGTCTGCGCCCGCGTCCCCATTGATCACATCTGACCCATTTCCGCCAAGGAGCGTGTCGTTACCTTCTAGACCGAAGAGAGCGTCATCGCCATTTCCGCCATCAAGACGGTTAATGCCAGAGCTGCCTGTGAGTGTATCATTTTGACTGGACCCTACGAGGTTTTCTACGCGTATAAGTGTATCGATTCCGCCGCCGCCTGTATTCTGAGCGGCGGTATTGGAAAGGTCCACCGTCACACCAGAGCTCAAGCCCGTGTAGAGCGCCGTATCAATTCCCGTCCATCCATCAATTGAATCATTGCCAGAGCCGCCAATCAGAATGTCTGATCCTGTGCCGCCGAATAGAATGTCCGAGAAAGTTCCACCTTCTAATCGATCATTCCCATCCCCACCGTCTAAATTATCTTCTCCCGCGCCCCCGCGTAGAAGGTCAGAGGCGGCTCCCCCATCTAGAGTGTCATTTCCATTTCCTCCATTTAAGAAATCATCGCCTGCGCCGCCGTTAAATGTATCGGCAAATCGCGACCCAATAAATTGATTGTCTTGATCGTCGCCATTTACAGAAAAATTGATCTCAGTTTCCGTTCCAAAATCAACGGTTACTGTAAAGTCACTGAGGTCTAATACGTTGGTGCTATCGGCAAAAATTTCAATAACAGGTGTTTCAGTATTGAATGCGCGCATCACGGCAGATGTAAATGCATTGGCTTCCCACTGAGTTTGGTTCATTTGTATAATCGGTTCACTTGAGGACCCAGTAAATTGTATAATCTCGAAATTTGCGACCGTTGTTACAATGCGGAGATCATATGTTGAAGGGACGCCGAAATTTGTACGAAATGTCATTATGTCGACACCATCGCCACCGTCATATATTTCTAGGGCTTCGAGCTCACTCGTGCGTTCCCACTCATGTCTGTCGTTTCCGGCGCCACCATAAACGAAGTCTCGACCCTCTCCGCCTTCAAGTGAGTCGTTTGTTCCACCGCCATTTAGAACGTCGTCGCCTGTGAAGCCTTGAAGAGACTGCCCTCTTGCGGCGGTATCTGCAGCCGTTAAAACATCATTTCCAGATGAACCAACAACGCCCTCGACGTTGATGAAAGTGTCTATGCCACCGCCGCCTGTATCCTGCGCAGTGGTGATATTTAGATCGACAGTCACGCTAGTGGTTAAATCTGTATATCTGACTGAATCGAATCCATCCCCGCCATCGAAGAAATCATCACCGTCGTTTTGAGTGGCTTCGAAAATATCCTGACCAGCACCGCCATATATGAAGTCATTGCCATCATTTTCTTCGCTTATGAAAAAGTCAGTTCCTAAGCCGCCAAATAAAATGTCATCTCCACCGCCACCTGTTAAGCTATCTGACGCCCCACTAATGATTTCTGTTCCAATGGCATGGTTGCTGACTGAAACATTTAAAAGATATTGGTCTCCAGCATCAATTAGTCCGCCGCTCACGGCATCAACTTCAATGAGGTAGGTTACCGCCGCCCCTGTAGAGTTTGTATGTGTCAGAAAGCTGTCTTGTGAAGACAGAGAACCAAGATCTAAGCTCACGCTATTGTCGTTTTGGGCAACAGGTGTTGCCGAACCTGCCACAAAGAGTTTGATCAAGGAATCGAAACTCGTCGAAGCAAAATCAACATCAAGCGTAAGTGTTTCGCCTGCGCCGACGGTTACACTGTAATAATTACTACTGCTGAACTCTCCACCCGAAGCATATATGGTTGTATGGGGAACACTGTCATCTTCGACTGACTGATTAACTTGGGTTGTCCAATTCGCCACGAGATCAATATCCATAGCTACGGAAAAAGCTGTTGTTAGAGATATTGAGTCAAAGACTGTGAAGGCCGCATTATCATTATTCGTGTCTGTGAAAATCCCGACAGAGTCGCCGATAAAGAAGTCACTACCGTCACCACCATCAAAAATATGGCCTGGCCCACCGCCTTCACCAAAGAAAAAATCAACCAGGTTTGTGCCTGTGTGCGTTGTTTCGGTATTAAAAAGTGGCATGCTTACCCCCATGTAAATTTATAACTACAACCTTGCAGTATGTGGCGTTGTGGTCGGACGCAATATATCAAATGGGGTTATATTGTGGCGAAGCGCCTCAGCTTGATATTAGGCGTGTTATCACTCAAATAAAAACCCTCGCATCACTGCGAGGGTTAATGGGGTTTGGAATATTTATTCGCGCTTTAAAGAATAAAATCGCCTGCATCTAATTCACTTGCGAGGACCCAGATTTGCATGTCTGTTTGGGCATCTCCGTCTACATCAAAGCTGAGAAGTTGAACATCAACACCAGAGCGGACGAGGGACTGAACCATGATCTCGCCTGCTGTGCCGGTGAAACTACCTGAGATGAGATTGAAAGCCTGATCGCCGGATGTGCCTGTATCGGCATCAATATTGGCAACATCGATCAAGTCACCATCTTCCCAGTCACGGATTTCATCGCGTTGGAATGGTCCAACACCAGAGTCGTTTACCGAGTTAAAGATGAAGGTGTCATTGCCCGTACCGCCAAAGAGGAAGTCTGTGCCTTGACCGCCCGTCAGGAAGTCATTGCCATCCCCGCCGAGCAGGCGATCCACATCATCGCCGCCGAAGAGGAAATCATTATCCGCTCCGCCTTCAAGGCGATCACGTTGACCATCTCCGCGTAGTGTATCCGTACCCGCGCCGCCAACGAGGCGATCTGCGCCTGTGCCGCCGAAGAGGCTATCTCCGCCTGCGCCGCCGATTAGCGTATCATTGCCGCCTTCGCCGCGAAGCGTATCGGACCCATTCCCGCCGTCCAGACGATTGCGGTTGAAGTTCCCTGTGAGGGTATCATTCTGGCCAGAACCAATCAGATTTTCGATACGGATGAGCGTATCTAGCCCGCCGCCGCCTGTGTCTTGCTGCGTCGTGACCTGAAGGTCGACGGTTACGCCAGTGCTGAGGCCCGTATAAAACGCCGTATCAAAACCGGTCCACCCATCAAGGACATCATTGCCTGATCCGCCGATAAGAATGTCAGAGCCTGTCCCGCCAAAGAGCGTATCAGAGAAAGTGCCGCCCTCTAGACGATCATTCCCTGCACCGCCGTCAAGCGCGTCTTCGCCTGCACCGCCGCGCAATGTGTCATCACCGCCATTACCGTCGATTTCATCATTTTGTGACGTCCCCGTCAGCGTTTCCTCAATGTCATTGCCATTGATAACAATAAGGTCTGTCCCCAAGCCTTCGTTCCAGTCTCGGAACCGCCAATCAGAGAGGTTGAGTTCACCTTCATGGTCTAATGTGATTTCAATGGTTTCATTGAAATCAATAGTGCCCGTAAAGTTATCGAAGTTGCCATCAATCAAAGCGTTTAGCGCGATACCACCATTACCAATTTGCCCAGCATTTAATTGCAACGTAATATCTGTTTCTTTGAAATTATCATTAGTGGCATTGACACCGAAAGTCTCGAAAGAGATGGCTTCAATACTTGTGAGGGTCATCGCCCGTGCATCAAATGTTCCAACGGACAGTGAGGTAAGTCTATTGAATCCGAGAGATAGTGTATCCCCCGAACCAGCCGATCCATCAAAACTATCTGTGCCGCCATTAAAGACATCTGTTTCGTAGCCACCGACATCTAAAGATATTCTGAAGGTGTCAGCTCCACCGTTCCCTTCAAATATATCTCGTTCTGATGATCCAAATACTTCGCTGGAGATGTCTGAGCCCGTAATTTGGATGACATCTTCCGCGCCCCAATTTGCAAAGGTTAGGCCGCTGAGATCAACAAAGTTATCACCTGTCATGTCGATTTCAATAGTTTGCACCGTGGGCATGCCGTCTATGCCAAGGATTTCAGTTGTACTAGAAAAAGCACCAGAATCACCGATATCGTTGGAAGAAATTTGAACAACCAAATCGACCGCGTTCAATTGTAAGGATTCAATACTTGAAATAGCTGATCCACGTAGATCATAGGTCCCTGTTGATGTGAGTTGCAGGCTGTCGGTGCCGAGACCCCCGTCAATTACTTCTCCACCGACCACAATATCTGCGGCGTCGCTGATGAAGATATTATCATCCCCATTGCCTGCATTAATAATATCTGCACCCGCGCCAGCGTCGATATTATCAACGCCGTCGCCACTGTTGATCGTGTCGCCAATTGTGCTGCCGACAATGCTCTCATTATCCGCATCACCTGTAATTGTGAGACCATCAAGTGAGTCAAAGGTCCAAGCCGAGAGGTCTATTGCGGCTTCGTCCCCCATATTGATAGAGAGGGTTGAGAACTGCTCAATCGCCCCCCTGTCACCAATAACGTTCAACGTGGACGATAAACCTGTATTGACCTGTGCCGCGGTCAATATAGCGGTTGTGGTAATCTCTGCCACGTTGCCCGCCGCAAATAGTTGGATCCCATCGACGTTGTTTAGGGTCATGCCCGTTAAGTCTAATGTCGACGATGCCGCTGAATTCCCAATAACAATCAATTCATCTAAATCTGCATCTACGCCACCATCAAAGCTATCTTGCTCATATCCGCCAATTTCGAAACTAATCTCAAATCGGTCCGAACCCGTTCCGCCATTGAATTCATCGCGTTGTGATGATCCGTCCAAACTATTGGCACCCGTATCCCCCGTTACACGGACCACATCCGTATCTTCCCAATCCATGAAGGTTAGACCGCCTAAATCAAGGAAATTGTCCCCCGCCATGTTAAATTCAATGATCTGAATTTCATCTGCGGTGGTTGTACCTTGAACACGTAGAGTAGACGCCAAGCCTGCACCTAGGTCAGCGCTTGAGAATTGCGCGAGTATATTGGTGCCTGATAGCTGAACCTGTTCGATGGATGAGAACTCCGTGCCGCGGAAATCATAGTCTTGGTCGTCCCCTTGAAGAAAAAGATTGTCACTGCCTTCGCCGCCATTGATTTCTTCTTCGCCCACGACCAGTTGTGACGCTTGGTTAAAGAAAATGAAATCATCGCCCGCCCCAGCATTGACAATATCGGCACCATTCCCAGCGTTAAGGAAATCAGTTAGATTCCCACCATTCAACGTGTCTGCAACGGACGTTCCGACAAGATTATTTCCCTGTCCGTCCGCCCCATTTAAAATGACCTGATCGCGTGTTTGATCCCAATTCGCATCAAATGTCAGGCTGCCGAGATTGAACAGATCCGTACTATCCGCGAAAAATTCGAGGATGGCGATAGCCGAGCGATTTTCAGATGTGATGGTCGTGAACGCATTCGCATTCCACTGCGATTGGGACATTTGCACCGTTATGTCCTCGCCGCCTTGTGCAGCAAGAAACAGAGTTTCAAAATTTTCCAAAGTATTGACGATGCGGAAATCAAAAATCGAAGGAGAAAATCCAAAGAGAGATATGAGATCGGTGTCGGCGCCCCCATCATAAGACTCCATCGCAACTAAGTTGGATTGGAAGGATATTCGAATATTATCATTTCCCGCTCCGCCTGAAACAATATCTTGACCCGCTCCGCCCTGAAGGAAGTCATTGCCTGCTCCGCCCGTTAGCGTGTCATTACCGCCGCGGCCGCGTAAATCACCTACGGTATCTGCCGCTGTGAGCGTGTCATTTCCAGAACCGCCGTCAATGCGTTCAATGTTCAGGAGCGTATCTGTACCTGCCCCGCCTGTATTCTGGGCCGTCGTCAAACCCAGATCAATGGTGAGATCAGTCGTAACAGAGCTATAGTTTAAACGGTCAACCCCATCCCCGCCGTCAATATAATCATTACCGTCGCCATCCGTACCGATGAACGTATCATTGCCGCCCACGCCGAACAGGATGTCATTACCCGCGCCGCCTGTCAGCGTATCATTCCCCTCGACGAGGGTTGCGGACCCAATGGCATGGTTCGTGACAGATACGTTGAGCAGATATTGGTCCGTAGGGTCTATTGTCGCTGAGCTTAGGGCTTGAACCTCAATCAGGTACTCAATTGGCGCCCCTGTATTATTCGTGACTTGTAGAAAACTGTCGCGTGGGATGTTGGCATTTGAGCCAAAGCCCAGAGACCCAGGATCGACATTAGGTCCATCATCATCAAAACTAACAGCAGTTGCAGATCCATTCGTGAACACTCTCACTTGAGAATCAAAGCTTGGAAATGCGCCATCAATATCAAGGGTCAGGGTTTCGCCCGCGCCCACCGTGACAGTATAATAATTGCTATTATTCGTGCCGTCGCCGCCCGAGGCATAAACGGTCGTATGTGGGATGCTATCATCATCAATCGACGGATTGGTCTCGGTTGTCCAACCTGCCGCTATGTCAATATTTAAGGCCGCTGCGAAAGCCGCACCAAGCGTTGAGATATTCGTGACGACTGCCGCGGCATTGTTATTATTCAAATCGGTAAAAATTCCAACGGAATCGCCAAGAATGAAATCATTCCCTGCGCCGCCATCAAACACATGGTTCGGTCCACCGCCATCCCCAAAAAAGAAATCAAACAGGGCTGTACCTGTGTGTGTTGTCGATGTGTTGAATAATGCCATGATATACCCCAATTTGGTTAAAATGCCCGTTTCGATACGTCAGCTTAAACGTCAAATCGACAGAGCGGTATCAGGTGATTACCCCATTTTTGGCATTTATTTGCACAAAATTGAGCTTATTTTATAGGCTATAGCCTGCAGGTGTCTGATGACCCTAAGGCAGCGCGTTATGACCTACAGTCCCTTCGCAACGATCAATCTCTCTCGACGTTGACGTTTGTTACCGAATAGAGAGGGGTGAGTCAAAACGAGCCCGACGGAATGTGGGTGGTATAATCGATGCCGTGGATGTCATTAAATGAGAAAAAGCCCGCTGGAGGTGGGGATGGGATTCGAACCCACGTTAGGCTACAAACCTAAACACGCTTTCCAAGCGTGCGCCTTAAACCACTCGGCCACCCCACCTCTGGAGCATTATACCTCGGATTGACCCGAGGGGTTTCAGATAAGCGCGCTTATCTGTATGTTTGCGCCGCTATGCGGCATGCGCGGTGCGCCTTAACCCATTCGGTTACACCAATTTACAAGGCTTTTTCGCGTTTGCAGTAAACTGCTACGTATGGAGCGGGCGATATAGCGTAACAGACCGTCTGCGCAAGGGCTTTTGACGACCTTTCGCATCAAGCGGCCTGCTGTTGAGGCCGGAGGCGTCGGGTAAAATTCAATTGCGATGCGTCCGTGTTCACAAGACGATAGCCTTCAGCCGTATTTTGCAAAGTGCCATCGTGAGTTTGGGAGGGCGTGTAATTTATTTTCTTTCCGTGTTTTCCCAAAATAAAAATCTAAAAAATTCAGAGCAGTATAAGAAAATCCAAGAGAATGATCCTCGGCCCCAAAAGCTGTGTCATAATACACAGGTTCTTTCGGACACGGGACAGGTAGGAGCTCACCTTCTGGTACCGAGAGACGGTGGGGTTGAGCGGTTTGGTGTGAGAGCCAGACGTGTGCCGGACCTTTTGCGGTGAGTGTTGACTGCCTGATCTTGAACCGG
>CALKXY010000007.1 GCA_938003545.1 uncultured Caulobacterales bacterium | reverse complement strand
CTTCTCACAACGGGCGACCAAGCGTACGTTGGCTTGTTCGGTGGGGAGCGGCGCTTGTCATTGGATGATGCTGGGTAACGTCAGCAAAGTTGGGTGGCCTATCGCGAGCTGTTTACCCCTCGACTGGGTAGCTCGGCCGGTAGTGGAGAAAGGCGTCGTCGCGAGGGTCCCTATGGGGCCGAAAACCACATTGTTATTCCGGTTCCGCCGGGCCCTGAAATACCCTCGCGAACATCCCGTAAAACGGAACATTTTTCCAGACTAAGAGATACAAGAAACCCTTCAATACGGAGCGGCTTCTGAGGCGGGGAAAGCGAAAAGCTCTCCCTCAATAAAAGACCCTAATGTTTTGGTTTTACGATCTCATCATTATTGTCATCAAGGAGCACGACTTTCGGCGTGTATTTGGCTGCTTTTTTGGCGTCCATTTGGCAATAGGCGATGATGATGATTTTATCGCCAAGCTGCACGCGGCGTGCAGCGGCGCCATTGAGGCCAAAGACTTTTGACCCACGCGGCGCATTGATCGCATAGGTCGTGAATCGTTCGCCATTGGTGATATTCAGAATATCAACCTGTTCATTTTGAAGGATGCCTGCTTTGTCCAATAAATCCTGATCCACTGAAATCGAGCCTTCATAGTGCATATCCGCTTGGGTTACGACGGCGCGGTGGATTTTACCCTTCATCATAGTCAGCATCATAGTTGATCTCTTTAAATTATGTTGATGGAGCAAAAATCACTCGCTTGCACTGCGTATATAAGCATGGCGGACCCCCCGCGAAAGGAGAGCCCCCATTTTCGCAACGCTGGTCTGCGTTGCATTTAAATTCAGTTCAGGAACCTAATGGAAAGGCTTAGTGATGGCCGCCTGGTTTTGCATTTGGGTCACGTTTAAAAACGCGATCGCAATATTTACAGGTAACCGATGTGTCGTCACCCATATCCAAATAAGTGCGCGGATGACCCAAGGCCCCGCCAGAGCCTTCGCACATCACGCGAGATGTTTGTACGATCACAACATCATCGTCAGAGATGTGCGGTGTTTGACCTGTTTCCATGGGACGTGTCCTTAAGCATATGATTAGGGCGTTTACAGCTTGCACTGGCGTTTAGGCCACGTCTAAAGCTCGGGTCAATATGAGCACACTATCAACAACACCTGCAATCGAAATAAAAGGTCTGAAAAAGACCTATAAGGCGACCAAAAAGGCGCCCGCTAAGACGGCATTGCATGGCGTGGACCTAGTTATACCGCGCGGATCGATTTTTGGCCTGTTGGGGCCGAATGGCGCGGGCAAGTCGACGATGATCAATATCTTGGCGGGGCTCGTCAATAAAACGTCAGGCACAGCCAAAATTTGCGGCTATGACATCACGACGGAAACGCGAAATGCACGCGCGTCGATCGGGATTGTCCCGCAAGAAATTGCAATGGATGTGTTTTTCACGCCCTATCAGGCGCTAGAGCTGCAAGCGGGATATTACGGTGTCCCAAAGGCGGAGCGCCGCAGTATGGAAATCCTCGAAGCCCTTGGCCTAGCGGATAAACGTGACGCCTATGTGCGGCAGCTCTCGGGCGGGATGAAGCGGCGCTTATTAATCGCGAAAGCCCTCGTGCATACGCCGCCCGTCCTGATTTTGGATGAGCCAACGGCAGGCGTGGATATTGAATTACGTCGTCAACTTTGGGCCTATGTCGAAAAACTACATGCGGCAGGCACAACGGTTATTTTGACGACGCATTATTTGGAAGAAGCCGAAGCCCTGTGTGATCGTATCGCCATTATCCATAATGGCCGCATTGTTGCGAATGAACCGAAATCGACATTGCTCTCGCGCTTGGACAAAAAGGTTCTGCGGATTTCCCCCGTCGAGACTTTGACTGCCCTGCCTGATGCATTGTCAGATTTGAACGCCAAGCTCGCGCCGGACGGACAAATCATCATTGAATATCGCAGCGGCACGGACTCCGTCACAGGCATGCTAAACCGCGTGAAAGATTCAGGCGTATCCATCGCCGACCTGCGAACGGAAGAAGCGGACCTCGAAGATGTCTTTATGGCGCTCACCTATGCAGGTGACACGGCATGATCGGTATTGGTTTATTAGGCGCATCTAAAATTGCGCCAAACGCCATTATTCGCCCTGCCGCCCTGCGCGAGGATTGCGTCATTCAAGCCGTCGCAGCCCGAGATGAAACCCGCGCGCAAGCCTATGCGGATAAATATGACATTCCGCATGTTGAAACGTCCTATGAGGCGTTGATCGCGCGCGATGATATTGATCTGATTTACAATGCACTGCCGCCTAGTCTCCATTGCGAGCTTGCCATTCTGGCAGCGCAACACGGCAAAGCCGTTTTATGCGAGAAGCCTTTCGCGATGAATGCGGATGAGGCGCGGCGGATGGTGGATGCGGCGACGGCGGCAGGAACCGTTTTGATCGAAGCCTTTCATTATCGCTATCATCCCGCATTTTTAGCCTTTGAGGCGATACTGAAATCCGGGAAAATTGGCGACATCGAAGATATTTCAGGCGTGTTTGATATTCATCTTCCTAATCGCGCGGGCGAGCTACGCTATGTTCCTGAACTCGGCGGCGGGGCGATGATGGATTTAGGCTGTTATCCTTTGCATGCGCTGCGCTTGCTCACGGAGCAGGAACCTGTTGTGACTGAGGCGAGCAATGAGTTGCACCCCAGCGGCGTTGCGCTTTCCAGTTGGGCGAGCCTCACATTTGGCGATGTGCCAGGCGTGATCGATTGCAATATGGGGCAAGACGCGATTGCTGATAATCGCATTCATGTTGTCGGCAGTTTAGGCGTCGCAAAATTCGTCAATTTTGTTCAGCCGCATGAGTGGAATCCACAGACAGGCTTTGAAATTTATGTTGAAGTCGACGGCCGTCGAGAGATCACGACATTATTGAACGTGCCAGAAAGCTGGAAGCGGTCCACATATGAGTATCAATTAGATCATGTCGTGAAGGTCATGCGCGGCGAAGTCGCAGCCCTCACGGGCGGCGAAGATGCCATTGCCACGATGACTGCGATCGACGCGGTTTTAGCCAGCTAGCCGCCCTCACCTGTGATGCCCAAGCTCGCAAAGAGAGCCGCATCGCGCGACGGCGTTTGGTTCGGCGTGGTCAAGAGAGCGTCGCCTGTGAAGACTGAATTTGCGCCGGCCATAAAGCACAGCGCCTGCATCTCATCTGACATGGCTTCGCGGCCCGCAGATAAGCGCACATGGCTCGTCGGCATCAAGATGCGCGCAACCGCAATGAGGCGCACAAAGTCCAGCGGATCAACAGGATCGCTATCACCGAGCGGCGTTCCCGGTACGGGCACCAGCGCATTAATCGGCACGCTTTCAGGTGCTGGATCAAGATTAGCGAGCGCAAGCAGCAGCCCAAGGCGGTCTTCGGGCGTTTCGCCCATACCAACAATGCCGCCGCAACAGACTTTCATGCCCGCACTGCGCACCGTGTTCAGCGTCGCAAGGCGATCCTCATATGTCCGTGTCGAAATCACCCGCCCGTAATCTTCAGGGGCCGTATCAATATTGTGATTGTAATAGTCCAAGCCCGCATCCGCCAGCTCTTGCGCTTGCTCATCCGTCAACATGCCCAAGGTCATGCACGTCTCCAGACCCATGTCTTTGACGCCGCGCACCATCGCCGTCAGCGCATCCATATCGCGGCCCTTTGGACTACGCCACGCAGCCCCCATGCAAAAGCGTTCCGACCCGTCAGCCTTTGCCTCGGCCGCGCGGGCCAAAACGGTCTGTACACTATCTAATTTCGTCGCTTTTAGGCCTGTTTCATGAAAGGCGCTTTGCGAGCAATATCCACAATCTTCAGCGCAGCCGCCGGTTTTGATAGAATGAAGACGTGACATCTGTACGCGGTTCGGCGCAAAATTTTCGCGGTGCACAGTTTGCGCCTGTAGAAGCAAGTCCAAGAACGGCAGAGCCATCAACGCGTCTGCCATCTCTCGGGTCCATCTCATTTTCTGAGGATGAAGCGGTCCCAACGCGGCAGGAATTGGGCGTGAATCAAAGAGAACTGTCATGTGGCGAGACATGACAGACCCTGAAAGCAAAGGCAGCGGCGTCGTTTTTAGGTCTGTGGACAAATCACCTAATATTCGATCACGAACGCAGCTGATCGAAACAAATCTTGCGTGACCGCCTCAGGCTCTATAGCTGCGCCATTATGTCCAATGAGCAGACATCCGTGAAAGCAATCCTACCCGAAAGCTGGGGCGGGGAAATGCGTGCCTTGCTGACAATCGGTATTCCGATGGCATTGGCGCAACTTGTTCAATTTTCACCCTATATTGCCGACACATTGATGATCGGGCGGATTGGGCCAACAGAGATCGCTGCAGCCGCAATCGGCTCTGTCTTGTACTTCTTACTTTGGATGCTCGCCAGCGGTCCAATCTCCGCAGTGACTCCGCTCGTCTCCCAAGCTCTAGGCCACGATAGCCGCGAACGTAAGGATGTTCGCCGCACCGTTCGTATGTCTGTGTGGGCCTGCTTTTTGATGATGCCGCTCATCATCGGGTTATTATTGCTGACCGAACCCATTATGGTTTTTGCAGGACAAGACCCCGAAGTCGCCGCCCTCGCGCAACGTTATGTTTTGGTTCTGGCGCCAGGCTTGCCATTTACTTTGGCCGTCATGTCCTTGCGCAATTTCCTCGCCTCTATCGAACGCACAATAATTCCTTTCCTGCTGGTCGCCAGTTCGGCCTTGGTGAATATCCTACTGAACTGGGTACTGATTTTCGGCAACCTTGGCGCACCCGCATTAGGGTTAGTTGGGGCAGGTATCGCGTCGTCAATTGCTTGCATTTACAGCTTTTTCGCCTTTGTCGCTTATATCAAATGGGATTCAAAAGCGCGCAGTTTTGATCTCTTCTCCAATCTGTGGCGTCCAGATTGGGAACGTATGCGAGAGTTGCTAACGCTAGGGTGGCCGATTTCCATCACGGTGACATTCGAAGGCATGTTATTCAATGCAGGTGTATTGATTGCGGGTGCGGTGGGCGTAATTGAACAAGCTGGATTTCAAATCGCCCTAAACGTCGCCTCAGCCGCCTTTATGATGCCCTATGGTCTATCTATGGCCGGAGCGGTTCGGATAGGCTTGGCGCGCGGGGCCAAGAATAATGGGGCGGAGCGCCGCGCGACGACAACGACAATCTTAGCTTCCGTTCTTGCCATTGGCATATTCGCGCTTCCTGTTGCCTTTATTCCAGACATCGTTGCAGCTCTCTATTTCGACATGGAGGCCATCGATACGCGGCCCGTCTTTGAATATGTCGTCATCTTTCTTCCGCTCGCGGCAGGGTTTATGTTTTTCGATGCAGTACAGGTGGCGTGTAATCAGCTGCTTCGCGGGCTGGCCGATGTGACGTGGCCGATGATCATTACGGGTATTAGCTATTGGTTGATCGGGTTCCCTGTCGCGTATTATACGGCGTTACACTCGGATATCGGCGCTAAGGGTATATGGTACGGATTAATGGCGGGCCTAATTGCCGCCTTCATCGGCCTCGGAATAAGGCTCTGGCTGCAGCTTCGGCGTCCGATTCCAGCTTAGCTATTTCGCCGTCTAAGAAGGCGCGGCCTTTCGCGTCTTCAATCTCAATAATCCAAAGATCTGGATCACGGTCCACGGCTTTATTCGTCTTGAGCGTCATTTCCATGTCGTCAAATGGACCATCGCAATACCATTCCCGTGCACCGCTCATACCCATCTGTTCGGTGTAGCGAGACAAGCCGGCGCCTTGGCGAAGAATAACCCAGATTGCACCCGCATCAGGATCGCCGCGGCGCAGGACAGCCGCAAAGGCTCCTGCGCTTTGTGCGCGTCGCAAATGCGCCGAGACTCGAATTTCAGTCTTAAGACGCGCCATCTACGTTTCGCCATTTGGGAGAATAGTTTGAATTTTTTTCACCCCTAACGTCATATTTGGCATCCTGCTTGCGTCTGTAACCTCATCTTAACCTTGGGGCATCGGACCATGTTTCACCATAACACACACCGCATTGCGGCTATGATGTTTCTACTTAGCACGGCAGCCTTGCCATCAACAGGGCATGCGGCGAGCTATGTTGATGCTTTACCCAAAGCGCAAGCGACATCCTATACGGCGTCACTCGCGCAAATTACGCAAGGCGACACGTCCCGCACAACCCAAACATTGGACTGGCGTCAGCCCACCTTGCAGCTTTATTTCGACCTGCCACCAGCAGAGCGGACATCTGAAATTGTCCTGACACTATCCGCGGATCCGCTGACACGTGTCGCGGCCGATGCGCCACTTCAAGTTCAATTCAATAATTCGAAACCAGTGCCTGTCTATTCAAACGGTCAAGGCTTCGAAGCCCGTATTCCATTTGATGCCGCTGTGTCTCGCAAGCGTGGAAACTCCTTACGCATCATCTATCCGAACCCCAAAGGGTCCGATTGCGTGACGCCCGCTCACGGCGAATGGTCTGTCGATTTAGCAAATTCCACGCTGCGCATGGCGGGTCGTGCTAATAATCGAAATATGAGCCTCGCGGATGTAGAGGCGCGTTTAAGACAACCCGCGCTCTCACCCAAGAAAGTTGGCCTTATTGCACGCGGCACCAACGGCACAGATATGCAAGCCCTCGCCGCGCAAGCTATCGCGTTGCGCACGCCAGGCGTTCCAAAATTCTCTGTTACAGCACAAGGCAACGACTTTAACGTCGTCATGGTCACACGTGATCGCCTATTCGATATTACCAATGATCCGATGATCTTGAACTCACACGGGCCAAGAATTTTCGTCCCCAAAGGCCGACCAACGCAGATTATTTTCACGGCAGATACAGATGCAGAAATTCTTCTTATGTTGGAGAGTTTCTCTACGCATCACCTTCCTTCAACGCCGCGGGCCATATCCAGTCTGGGGGAATTAAACCTTCAGACACGTCTGGATCAGTACAGCATCAATATCGAAGGCAAGACACGCCTATCAGACCTAGGCGGTAGAATATCTGGTCCAGGCTTCCTGAGTGATAATTGGGCATCTGGCCCGCAAACTTACCGTTTCGGTGTATCTGACCCGGCCTCCACAAAGGCAGAGCTTTTGCTACGTCTTGCCACAACGGATGACGTTGCTGACACATCCCGCTTACGCGTTGCATTGAACGGCGAGGTTTTGGGTGCGGCAAAGTTGGACCGGAAACGTAAATCAGTTGCGTTTGATATTGAAGCTGGAAAATTAAATGCGACATCAAATGTCTTGAGCATTTCACCAGAGTTAAATGCAAAGCCGGGCTATAGCTGCGTTTCCCTCGCGGCAGGGCCGCAGAGCTTCACCATTGGTCAAGGGTCTCGCCTGACATTGAAACAAGACACACCGTCGCCCGTTACAGAATTATCACTGATGACAGCATCAGGCGGCATTTTTGCGGAAACCGAAAGCTATGTCATCCTGCCGCAAGGTACACGAGATTATCAGGCGGCTTTGGGAGTTTTAGGTCGTCTTGCGAAGTCTACAGGTCACGGCCTGACTCTTGCGGATTACACCCGAAAAGAAGAGACACGCAGCACGAAACATCGTCTTATTATCGGGCCCGCAAAACTTGCCAATCAGTATATAACAGGGGCTCCTAAAGCCCTCCGTGACGCCTTAAATGGTCAAACAACGGCAGGTGAC
This sequence comes from uncultured Caulobacterales bacterium, assembly GCA_938003545.1. Taxonomy (GTDB): domain Bacteria; phylum Pseudomonadota; class Alphaproteobacteria; order Caulobacterales; family Maricaulaceae; genus Litorimonas. Next base: position 48,806 of record CALKXY010000007.1, on the reverse strand, counting down.
AACCTCTTACAAGCCAACATCGAACGTTTTGCCAGCACAGGGTCTGACCGTTTCGCCGTGCAATATGCAGCGGCCCAAGCCCAACCCCGGAAGATCAAACGCGGCGGTGTCGCGGCGCTTTATAGTACGGGCGGCGGAAAGCTCACAGGCGTAATTTCTGCCGCACCCGGAGAGAGTTTTATCCGCTCCAGCGGTCAATTAGTTCAACCTGCATATTGGAATGCAGTTCAGGGCGGCGTGTCCCGTTGGAACACGTCATCCGTCGTCATGGCGCAAACCGCGCAGCCTGTTCCAGGCTTCACGCCGCCCGTGATGAAACGTGAGTTAAATCTGCCAGACTTTGATTTTTCTGGAATCGAAATGCCGCAAATTAACTGGCCCGATTTCGATATACCGCAAGTGACACTGCCAAAGTTGAGCTTACCAAAATTCACTTGGCCGCGTTTCGGTGCCGCGGAAAAGACTGCGGATACGACGAACAATACCGTTCAACGTGCCGTTTATAAGGTGCCAGATCAATCGACTCCAAAATCTGTAGACTTTGGTACACCCACCACCGCTGTGCAAGACGCTCCAATTTTGACAGCTCCAGTGAAGACGGCGAGTGTCATGCCGCGCTTAAAACCTACGTTCAAAAAACCCACGCAGCGCGGTGGAACACTTCGCGGAAAATTCGAGTTTGAGACACCTAAACCTGCAGGGAACTGGTCTTTTCAAGATGTCCGCCAGAATGCTGATTTGAAATGGGATGGAACGCAGCGTTGGTTCAAAGCTAAAACAGGCGATCTAAAACAGATCAAACCCTTAGAAGATATCGCGAAAATGACAGACCGTTTGCAGGATCAAGTCAGACCTGTGGGACATTCTCTAAGAAATTCTGTGAATCAAAACCTTCCTGGAAAACGCCTTGTCCAACTCGGGGATCGTACAGTGTCCGTCTATGGTCTCATGTTGATTATCGCCTTGGCGCTTGTCCTACTCTTAATGAGCGTCGCAGGACCGTCATCCCGTCTAGGCGGGCGTCACTAAACCTTATCTATCTGGTTCGAGACAGATAAAGTTAAACCCGCTACGCCCGGTCCGGGGTGTAGCGGGTTTTTTCGTTTTACCCCTTTGAGAGAAAATCCGCTTAGTCCACGTGCAAAGGTAAGATAATCTTGACCCGCGTGCCTTCGCCCTTAGTCGAACGTACGTCCATTTTACCGTTATGAAGATCTGTCAAAGATTGCACTAAAGACAAACCTAGGCCTGTTCCGCGTTCAGAAGAAATATTACCTGCCTCGCCCTGCGCATAAGGTTCGCCAATACGAGACAGTTCGTCAGCACTCATGCCAACACCTGTATCGGAAACTGAAAGCTCAAGATCGCCGTCAATCGCCTGCGCATCGACATCAATATGCCCGCCTTTGTCAGAGAATTTCACCGCATTCGATAAAAGGTTTAATAAGATTTGACGCACCGCACGGCGATCCGCTTGGATCAAAAGAGCTTGGTCCAGATCAAGGTTCACATCGATCACAACCTCTGCCGCATCAGCAGCTGGGCGAATCATCTTCACAGAGGACCTGATCACGTCCGCTGCATCAAATGTGTCGTAATTTAATTCATAGCGTCCCGCTTCAACCTTCGACAGGTCTAGAACGTCACCAATGAGGTCCAACATATGCTGGCCACTCTCATGGATGAGATCCGCATATTCCGCATATTTTCCTGGCAGAGGCCCGAAAAGACGTGAGCGCATCATGTCAGAAAATCCAATGATCGCATTCAAAGGCGTCCGTAGCTCATGGCTGACACCCGCAAAAAAGAGAGTTTTATCTGTGCTGTCTTGTGTCGCCGTCGCGCCTTGCTGTCGCAAAACTTCCAACTGCGCTTCTTCGTCGGTCCGGTCATGTGTATGAATTAGCCAGCCTTTGGTTGTCAGGGGCGTCACTCGAAGATCATAATTTGCAATCTCGCCACTCCGTCCATGTGTTATACGCAGGACTTGCGCCTGCCCCGTCCGACGCGCAGAATCTACAGTCGCCCCAAAGGCCGCATTATCGACGTGCTCATTAGGTAAGAAATCTAAGAGGTTTGACGGCACATCCCCTGAAAATTGAGCTGCGCCTTGTACATTTGTTCCGACGAGCCGCGCAGCAGCATCATATTCAAATAAACCGCCTTCAACGCCGTCGCGCCAATAAGTTCGACTGGAGTCAATCACGCCTTGTGATCGGCGAGACGCCGTTCCGAATAGAGTAGCAAGAACGAAAGCCATAAGTCCCGCCATTCCAGATAAGCGCGCCCAGCCTCCAACGGTACTATCGGCTAGAGGCGACTCTGGCAGATACCCTAACCGTCCAGCGAACCACGTGACGCCAGCGATCAAAGCCGCAATTATGATGCCTTCCAAAACTTTTTCGCGCTGGAATAAACTCGCAATTGCGGGAACGGCGATAAAGAGCAATGCCATCGGAACGAAGCCTAAGGTTACGCAGGCTAGCACGGCCAAACCCGCCCAGCTGAGCATCAAGACGATCTGAACCCACTCGCGAGCTGTGAACTTTGAAAGACAAATCCCTAATATGCCCGGAACAGCCGCCACCAGAAACAAAGGCGCGAGCGACATAACATCAGCCCCGCGCAGAACCGCTGCGATAAAAGCTGCGGTTAAAGCAAATAGCCAAACGAAACTGGGCAATAGAACAGGCCAGCGATCAATCACGCTGCTGCTGTCTGCCTGATGAATTGTAACAGTCAAATCCGGCTCCTTACCCGTTCACATTACCGATTTACGGTGCCAATTTACGGCAAGAACGTGGTTAACAGCGTCTTACAAAGCAAATTCTGGGGTTCAAGGCGATTACATTCGCGTCTGAGGGCCGTTGTGCGCAAATCGCACACCCATTTGACGTGCTGAGAGTGAAGACATTTCGTCAATTCATCCCTATATGACCAGCATGAGCTACCCAATAAATATTCAAGATATGATCGACGATTTCAGCTTCTTAGACGATTGGGAAGACCGTTACATGCATGTAATCGATCTCGGCAAAGGTTTGGAGCCTCTGCCGCTTGAGGTAAAAACTGACGCGAACAAAGTCAAAGGCTGCGCGAGCCAAGTTTGGCTCGTCAGTGAAAAAGAGGATGCAGTCTGGCATTTTTCAGGCGATAGCGACGCGCATATCGTGAAGGGCCTCGTAGCCATCGTCTTGCAAATTTTCTCGGGACGGACATCTGCAGAAATTACGGCGTTGGATGCGTCTGATATTCTCTCTAAATTAGGCCTGTCAGAACATCTTTCTGCACAGCGTGCGAACGGCCTTGCTTCCATGATCGGACGGATCAAGGCCGAGGCAGCAGCTTAAGAGAAAATGTCAGCTTGGCTTTCTGGGTCTACGCCTTCACGAATTTTTCGAATTTCAACATAGGCGGATGTTGTCCACGCTACGCCGATGACGGTTCCTACGACCTGACCAATCGTGCTCGCGAGGGCATTCATGATCCAATACGGAGCACTCGCGCCCTCAAATAAAGCGACATTTGGATCAGCAAAAAGATAGAGCGGAATGGATACAACTGCGCCAACAATGGCCCCAATAACGCCGAACACAAAGCCGAGCAGAAGTAACCAACGTTTGGAACCCTTTGTGAGCGCCCATGCGCGGCTAATGGAATCCATGACGCCTTGCCCTTCTAAGACAATAATATGTCCCGCGAGCATCCACCCCAGAGCAACCAGTAAACCCGGAATGATTAACAATATCATGCCGAACATAACGGCTAAAAAGTACAAAATATAGAAACCGAAAACGGGTAACACAAAACGTGTAACGCGTTTTAAAATCGTCATAGACGGTAGGTCTTCATTTATCAGAGCACTATAAGATATTTGAATGAGCGCAGGTTGCACCCAAAGGCTGGCAATAAATGTCAGAATGCCGCCGACCGCAAAAATTATGATCATACCGCCCGAAAAAATATCCTTAAAGGCAGAGGGATCATCAGATCCAATTAAATCTTCAAACGTGCCGCTCATGAACAAAGGCCAAAGACTGACTAAAATCAGCGGTATCCCCATCAGAAGCGCCGTAAGAATACACATCTTCACGCCACGAGCTTTCAAAATATCTATGGCTCTTGAAAACGTGCGTCCAAAATCAAAGTTTTTCGTATTTGGATTTGGGTTTTGCCACTCGAATTCATATTCTGGCACACCAGGATCAACATTAGTCATAGTAGAATTTCCCCTTTTCACTCTGCTAGCGAATGCAAGTGCAGGGGTCTAGGCTTTCAATTCAACATCCCAATAAAGATAATCAAGCCAACTTTCGTGCAAATGGTTAGGCGGAAAACGCCGCCCTTGGCTTTGTAGCTCATGCATAGAGGGTTGTTTCGGCGGCAGCCTCGGGTGCATTCTAGCTTCGCGCGGAAGACGTCCACCTTTTTTCAAATTACAGCTAGAGCAGGCGGCGACAATATTTTTCCAACTGGTCTTACCACCCAACCGCCTTGGGATGACATGATCAAAGGTCAATTCATGTGGAGAGCCACAATAGCTACATTTAAATCCGTCGCGTAAAAACAAATTAAACCGCGTAAAGGCAGGAGATCGATTTTGCGGAACATAGTCCTTTAACGCCACAACAGATGGCATTTGCATCTCAAAACTTGGACTACGCACGCATTGTTCGTAATGGTCAATCACATTTACGCGGTCGAGAAAGACGGCCTTCACAGCATCTTGCCAAGACCAGAGCGAGAGCGGAAAATAAGAGAGAGGCTGATAATCAGCATTCAAGATCAAACAGGGATAATTTCCCTGCGTAACGGGCACAGCCTCTGAAAGCTGGTCAATTTTGCTAGAAAGAGCACTCATGCGCTCTGTCCTATGAACAGAATAAAGTATATCTGAAGGCTATTAAGAATGCTGAAGGCGCGTCTCCGAGGTTTAGCTAGTTTCATTCGCAGACTACGCAGAAAGACATTCTCTTGACAAGTGCGGCGAAACTGCCAGCCTGAGTGAGGTAACCATCACAAATAGGAACTCTTATTTCCGTGCAAGATATAGTTTCCCGATATTTTCGGCGCTCATAGACAACATGCGCGCTCTCTTTTTCATCTCGATGATCGTCTTTAGCTTCTGTTTCTTTGCCCAAGCAAAAGCTTCAGATACGTCCACTCCCTCGGGCCCTGACGGGATCGCAGAAGGCGTGGAAGTACAGGTTTTTTCTAACCGTTTGAGAGCTGCCGACGAGATTATCATATTGGAAACCGGAGGTGTTTACGCTCTAGATACGGTCAGAGGTCAGATTGCAGAGTTAAAAGACAGAGGCCTAGATGGCCGGGCCGACTCTGTGCGCGTCCTGCCGCAACGGTTTAAAATGCCGTCTGCTATGCTCCTGCAAGATGGGCAATTATATGTGGCCGACCAAGAAGCTCTATGGCGAGTTGAAGCTGACGGCGACAAAACCCAAATCGTCCCCCTCACCCATGCACAACCCGATGGCCGCTTTCACTTGGCGCAGGGTGATACCCCAGGGCAGCTGATCATTGGACTGACGCGGGAGAAGACTGCGACCCTTATCAACTTGGACATTAACTCCGGTGTTGCAGCTTTGCGTGGTGAAGCCAAAGGCGACCTGATCGCGCTTAACCGCCTACCGAATGGGACGCTTTGGACGAGCGTCGCGCCCTCTCCAACCACCTCGCGGTTTTCAATGGAGATGAAAGAAACTGAATCTATTTTAAAGCAAGTCATGTCGGACTTTGTCGTCATGCCGAACGACAGCCCATGGGGCGGCGAGTTGATCGCGATCTTGGACGGAACGCATGTCTCGCGCATTCCCATGACGTTCGGAAGTCCCGACTTGAATGCTCGACATGTAATTCAGTCTGGCAAAACTTCCGACGCGGATCAGATACGGTCTTTAGCGGCTGATACGCGCGGTGTTTTCGTGTTTAATGCGCAAACACGCACATTGGGCATTATCCAACCGGCCCCGTCTTCGGCGTCAAGTTCAACAGTTTCGCCAGTTTCGCCAAGCGATAAAAAACTTGATCCGTAATCATACTGGACCGCGACGGTTTGCACATTAAATGCAGGTCGGCGCCGCGAGTCTCTAACTCGAAATCATCTAATAAAGACGGCGTTCGTCCTGTTGCAACAATGCCCAGACGGATAGCTTCGCCAATACAGGCCGCAGTTTGACGCTGTGCTTCGGTCAATAAGCTATCGACCAAACCCTCAACAGGAGGTTTTCGCTTTGCCGTATAGGTGCGGAAAAGAGAGAGCGACAAAAACGCGCGTTCGGCATGCGTTAATCCAGCAACCGGCGCATATAGAACATCTTCAAAGACAAGTTCCGCCCGGTAATCAGGATGTAAATTTTTACCTAAGCCTGCCAAATGGCACGCTGCCTGAATCAACCGCGCATCATTCCGCTCGCTGAACCCGCATGGCAGCGAAGGCAGAAGCGGCGACAGGAAACGATAAAGCGGCGGACCAAAATGTTCAGCTTGGACGGACCCGCGTGCAAAATCTCGGCATCCATCGATTAATGCATCTCGCCCCTTTACAGTTTCAGGCAACGTGTCCCACACTAAACCTTCACGTAACCCAGCCATAGAAACGACAATAGATTTTGGATTAAACCGTTTTATTAAACGCTCCAACATCAACCCTGCGTAAGGCAAAGTCTCTGCGCGCGCCTTGCGCATTCCAGGCCAGCCCAAAACGTCTTCTAACCCATCTGTCCACGCCCAATGCGCGAGCTGTGATGCGTCGTCAGGGGACAGTCGATACCCCTGCAATGTCCGCATCGGATAATCTGTTCTTTGCTGGTGGATTGATGCCAAATTCCGCCACGCCCCACCGATAAGGTAAAGGGTCTCTTCATCATCCAGATAAGAAGGCGTTTGGGAGAGAGCTTCGTCCAAATCATCTATACGGGCAGCATAATCATCTGTTTTTAGAACCGCTAGGTTTCCGCCGATCGCATCAAATGGACCTAACGGCAGAGATACCCCTTGCACCTTTGCATCATCTCGTTTCAGCTCTGGACCTACACGCATAAGTTCAAGACTCGCCCCGCCCAAATCTGCGCCAATACCTTCGCGGCGATCATTATTAGACAGCAAGCCCAAGGCCGACAATCGGGCCTCCTCTGCCCCAGAAATCGGAGAAATATCTAATCCTGTTTCGGCTTTAACCGAGGTTACAAAATCGGGGGCATCTTCTGCAACGCGCAGTGCCGCCGTTGCCCCAACCAAGGGTGCAGGTAAACCTCGTGCGGCGATGATGTGAGAAAAACGCGCCAACGCATCACTGCACTGGATTTTACCTTTTTCTGACAAACGACCTGTTCGTCTCAAATCACGTCCCAAGCCGGCGAGAATTTTTTCATTATAGACAGGCGTGAAATGCGAGCCGAAAACGTCATATATAACTAAGCGTACAGAGTTCGAACCAATGTCGATCACCGCGAGTTGCCGAAGATGTTGAAGTCGAGACAATTAGCTCACCAACTTTGGATGGAATATCTGTGAGTCAGGCACATCAGAATCTTCAAGATGCGCCGGGGCCGAATCTGCCAGGGCTGCGCCTCGACCCGATAATGACGGGTTTTCCATGAAATATTCATGCGCAGAAAAACGTGGCGTGCCCTCATCAGGGGCAACCCGCACATAACGTCCAGTCGCCTGCAACTCCCAACTATTCGTATTATCCAATAAATTCGCCATCATGATTTGGTCCAAAATTTGATTATGAACAGTTGGGCTTTCGACAGGAACAAGCGTTTCAATCCGACGATTTAGATTACGCGGCATCCAATCCGCCGAACTGATGAAGACCAACGCCTGATCAGATGGTAGGTCTGCGCCATTTCCGAAACAGACAATTCGGGAATGCTCAAGAAAACGACCAACGATAGACTTAACGCGAATATTCTCACTCATACCTTTGACACCGGGGCGTAGACAGCAAATTCCGCGTACAACAAGGTCAATCTTCACGCCCGCCTGGGACGCATCATATAGTTTTTCGATTACAATCGGGTCGACCAAAGCATTCATTTTGGCCCAAATCGTCGCTGGACGTCCAACACGCGCGTGTAAAATTTCACGGTCGATATGATCTAACAAATCTTCGCGTAAACAAAGCGGCGCGATTGATAGTTTTTGCAAGTCTTTGGGTTCATTATAACTCGTCATAAAGTTAAATAATTTGCCAACGTCATCACCAATTATAGGGTCAGCTGTAAATAACGCGAGGTCGGTGTAAACCTTGGCGTTTTGGACGTGATAATTCCCCGTTCCAAGATGTGTATAGGTTTGCAAACGTCCGTTTTCACGCCGAATAACAAGGCTAACCTTAGCGTGAGTTTTATAGCCAATAAAGCCGTAAACAACCTGTACGCCAGCACGCTCTAAATCTCTCGCCCAACGCAGGTTAGACGCTTCATCAAACCGCGCTTTCAGCTCCACAAGCGCGGTCACATTTTTCCCAGCTTCGGCGGCATCAATTAGAGCATGCACAATCGGGCTATCGTCACTCGTGCGGTAAAGTGTTTGTTTAATGGCCACCACATTTGGATCACACGCGGCTTGTTGTAAAAATTGTATAACAACATCAAATTCTTCATAAGGGTGATGCACAACGATGTCTTTAGCCGCAATTGCTGCAAGGCAGTCCCCATCAAATTCTCGGATACGTTCTGGAAATCTTGCTGAAAAACTTGGGAATAATAAGTCTTTGGCTCCGACCTTGACTAACTCCGACATATCACAGAGCCCGAGCATATCGGTACTGTCTGAAAGTGTTTCGTCACCGCAATCAAAACTATTTATCAGAAACTCTCGCAGCGCAGGTTCCATCTTACGGTTAATCTCAAGACGGATAACGCGGCCGCGACGGCGTTCTTTAAGGAGTGTCTCAAAATGCCGAACCAAATCCTCCGCACGCTCATCCACCGCAATACCACTATTTCGAGTAATCCTAAAGACACCGGATGATGTCACTTCAAAATCTGGGTAAATTGTAGGGGCAAAGGTTTGGAGTACATCCTCTATGAGAACGAAATTCCGTTCCTTACCATTAGACTCAATCTCAATGAAACGTGGGACGTTTAGAGGGACAGTAATCAACCCAAATAGAGGATCACGGTCATTTTTTTCTAATCCCAAAGCGATCCCAAAACCCAAATTTGGTAAAAAAGGGAACGGATGTGCAGGATCAACAGCTAACGGTGTTAATAGCGGAAGAATGTCTACATCGAATAATGTGCGAAGCGTTTCGTTCTGCGTCTCGGATAAAGCGTCTACCTTTAGGACATTTATTTTTAATTCCGCAAGTTCACGGTTAAGTTTGCGCCAACATCTATTTTGACGCGTCACAATCTTGCCCGCGCGGCGATTGATCTTAATAAGCTGTTCCGCAGGCGAAAGGTCACTGGGATCTTCCCCCTGAAGACCCGCTCGCTGCTGTTCGCGCAAACCTGCGACGCGCACCATGTAAAATTCATCTAAATTTGAGGCAGAAATCGAAAGAAACCGCACACGTTCCAATAATGGGACGTTAGAATTTTCCGCTTCTTCCAAAACGCGCGTGTTAAAAAACAACCAAGAGAGTTCTCGATTAAACAGGCGGGATGGATTGTTTGGTTTCACGTATGATCAGCTCAATTTGGGGCACAACCTGAACACTCATATGACAGTGAAGACCACATAGCACAAGCTGCGGCTCTATAAGTTAAGCAGCTGCGCTCGCGAGAGTTTCATCCGATAAAATCGTAAACACACTGAGGGCATCTGGTGCTGCGCGCAATCTGGATCGGTTATCTTCCCGGCGAAGTTGGCGAGACACGCGCGCGAGAGCTCTCAAATGCGCGCCCGCAGCATCGGCAGGAGCCAATAGGAACGCGACCAAATCAACAGGACGACCATCAATGCTGTCAAAGTCCATAGGCTCGCTGAGCCTAGCAAAACCAGCGACAACGCGATCTAAGCCTTCAATACGGGCATGCGGCAAGGCCACACCATTCCCGACACCTGTGGACCCTAACCGTTCACGCTCCATCGCAGCAGAAACAATATCTCGGCATGACAAATCAAAACCATGCACTTCAATAAGGCGCAGTGCCATGTCCTGGAAAAGTTGCTTTTGCGATCCCGCGTTCAGGTCGATAACGACACTGCCGGATGAAAATAGTCCGTCGTTCATATCCGTTCCCATATTCTCACATACAAATATGCCAACTCGCATTTGCACATTAGGCGCGCCCCAACGTGTGCCCCTCGACTAAGCTGCGTGTCCATATCCACAGCGACCAAACAGGTCAAACGCGAGACACAGGTGCTAGTTTAGGTCAATTACAGTGAAAATCTGACCTTATTTAGGTCGTTTTTGGGTCAATCCACCCGATATGGCCGTCTGCTCGCTTGAAAACGACATTGATGCCGCCATGGCGGGCATTGTGGAATACAACCACACCTGAATCAGCCAAGCCGAGCTCAAGTGCAGCCATACCTGGTGTTAATGTGCGTATTTGCTTCGTACTTTCTGCGATAACCATAGGCTCGTCTTGGACTTGGATGACCGTTTCATCTTCGTCGTCAAGATCGTCACTCACAGGATTTGCCAAGATGAACATCGAGGCCTCTTTCGCTTTTGCACGCTGGCTGTGGTCTTTGAGGCGTCTTTTATATCTACGCAGACGTTTTTCCATATGCTCGAGAGCCTCGTCCGACGCAGGATAGGCCTCGCTTGCCTCACCTTGTGCTTCTAGTGACGTGCCTGAAGGCAGATGGACGGAACATGTTGTGCGAAATCCAGCCCCTTCGCGCGCGACGCTGACCTGCACATCACCCTCTCGATGGATATATTTGTCCATCATCTCCTCTAGTCGGTCCGAAATACGCTCGCGTAGAGCCTGTGAAACATCGATTCCCTTGGAGACGATTTGGATTTGCATGGGCAACCTTTCTTATATTTTCTGTTTTCCCGTATTTAACGCATAACACACACAATCAACCTTGTGGGAATTTTTGGGACATTTGTACGTCTCATGCGTAGACACAATATGGTTATGATTAAAACAAACTTACGTGTCGACATCTCACGGCAACTCGCAAACCTCCTCGCGGCGCCACTGATATGGATATGTTCTTCACTAGGCTTTTTCATTCAAAGCGCACGAAACCCGTCAGATTTTTCTGATTTATCTGAAAACTTGCTAGTTCCACAGACATTTGCCTTCTCTATCTGGTTTCCAATTTTTCTCGGTATCTTTGCTTATGCCATTTTCCAAGCGATCCCCGCCAACCGCAGCCGTGCAATATTCCGCGAAACAGGATGGTGGGTTGCTGCTGGGTTGTGGGGTATTGTGACATGGGGGATCGTGACGGCATTTGTACCTGACAGGTTTGTCGAACGCCTCGCGACATTGGTTTTCATACCCTCCATGTGTGCGCTTGTTGTTGCTATGGCGCGACTATCGAAACGCAGCATATCTTTAAGTAAAGCAGAATTTTGGTTCATGCTTATACCCATCAGCCTGATTGCAGGATGGTGTTCTATCGCTGTATTTGTCGGCCTTAACGGCTTGATTTGGAGCTATGTGGAGGCTTGGGGTTGGAGCGCCGTTGGCACGACACTCTCCGTATTAGGTTTGACCTTATGGTGGGTCATTTATGTTCTGCGTCAACAGGCCAACAATAAAATTTATGCCTTCCCCATTATTTGGGGGCTCGGTTTCCTAGCCATTAGACATTTTGACCAAGACGGATCAATCTGGATCACATACGCCGCCGTGATTGGTATTATCGCCGTCGCTCTGGCCTGCACCATTAAAACGGATAAAGCATAACAGCTCAAATTACGTTAGCCGAAAACATCCGTATCATGACCTAACGGATCAGGACCATAAGCATTGGACCCGTTGGTTCCGCGCAACATAAACCAGATGAAATTTCCAAGATCGGCAATAAATCCGATAAAAGGGAGCGCGCCAGCAATCATAAAGGCCAAAACCAACCAACCTGTTTGCCCCAAGTCGTGGAAGCGGCGGATTCTCAGCATAATATCGGGTAGAAAGTTTGCTAAGGCAAAACAGACCATAAGGATCGCAGCAATAATACCGCTGGTTCCCAAACTCAAATCAGGATCAATTGAGTTAGGGTCATTGGCTTCAAGCAATTGGCCGATGGTTTCAAAGATTTCTCGGCCGCCATCAGCCATGAAAACAACAATGGCTAGAACTGCATAAATAATGAGCTGATAAAGTAAAACCCACCAATAGGCTGAACGCTGTGCACGCCCATCCGCATTTATATAATTGGCGTAATACGCCCGAACAGCTTCACCAAAACTAAGCATCATCCAAACACATCCGCATCATATCCATAGGGATCAGGGCCATATTGATTGGGGCCATCTGTCCCCCGAAAGGCAAACCAAATCATTTGCGCAATTCCTGCTACGCCAATGAAAAAATTTACAATAAAAAAGACAAGCACAAGCCAGCCCGTCTGGCCCAAATCATGAAAGCGACGAACACTAAGAGATAAATTCGGTAGAATATTCACAAGGGCAAACAAGACGCCCGCGATCAGAATTCCACCTGAAGCACCCGTAAATTCATTACCTCCAGCGGAATCATAATCAAGCGTCGCAAAAAATACGATCGCCAAGCCAACATAAACAATTATCTGCATCAGGGAGGGCCACCAATATTCGGCCCGAGAAGATCTACCTTCAAATTTTACAAAATTACGATAATACATCGCAATTGCTTCGCCAAACCCGGTCATAATCTATCTCCCCACTATTCAAACCTTAAATTGCGCCATTCAAATCAAACGTCAAGCGCCGCCGCCAAATCGTTCTCTCCAAGTCGCAACATCATCCTCTTCAATTTTAGAGAAAAGAACGGGGGGCGCACTAACGGAATGCCCATGCGGCAAGGCGTCTAACACGTCCGCCACATTCCCAAAGCTCCAGCTCCGGCGATCCATCGGAATGTTCATAGCGCCCAAAATTTTCTCCGCAGCATCTGGTATGATCGGTTGTGCAATAATCCCGAATAGCGCGACCAAATTCAAACCTACTCGAACCCCCATCGCAGCTTGATCAACATCAGTTTTATAATGTGTCCAAGGCGCAGCTTGCGTCAGATATTCATTCCCAGCCGCCCAAATCGCGCGGGTCTCGGCCATGGCTTTACGAAATTCGCGGGTTTCATAATATGAAATCAAGCGCGGAAGACGCTCCGTGAGTTCAGTTTCAATCCAGCGTTCAGCATCCGTTACCTCTCCGCCTGCTGGCACAACGCCGTCGAATTTCTTAACACAATAACTCGTGATACGATTGACGAAATTGCCCAAAACATTCGCAAGATCAGAGTTCACGCTCGCCTGGAATTCTTCCCAAGTAAAGGCCGCATCCGATCCTTCAGGGGCATTCGCCATCAGATGCCACCGCCAATAATCAGACGGTGCGATATCTATGGCTTGATCCATAAAGACGCCACGTTTCTGGCTAGTTGAGAATTTTCCACCATACCATGTGACCCAATTGAAGGCCTTTAACTCATCGACCAGTTTCCAAGGTTGCTCGCTGCCCATGATAGACGTCGGGAAGGACAGCGTATGAAAGGCGACATTGTCTTTACCCATAAATTGTACATAGCGCGTCTCGTCTGCGCCTTTATCCGTGCGCCAAAATTGTTCCCAATCCCCGCCTGTCTTCTCTGCCCAATCCTGAGTCGCACCAATATACGCAATGGGCGCATCAAACCATACGTAGAAGACTTTGCCGTCAAATCCGTCTCGGATATTGCCGTCACCATTTACGACCGGAATACCCCATTCCAAATCACGCGTGATGGAGCGGTCCCGCAAACCTTCATCCAGCCATTTCATTGCAATCGACGTCGTAAGCACAGGCCAATCCGCACGGTGGGTTTCGACCCACTCGCGCAAACGTCCACTCATGTCGGATTGTTTTAGATAAAGGTGATTTGTATCGCGGATTTCAACATCTCGGCTACCGGATACGGCACTGTACGGATCAATCAAATCGATAGGGTCCAGCAGCTTTCCGCAACTATCGCATTGATCGCCACGTGCGCTCTCAAAGGCGCAATTCGGGCATGTGCCCTCGACATATCGGTCTGGCAAATAACGTTCGTCGGCGACGGAATACACTTGCTTCGATGTACGCTCTTCGATGAAACCATTCTCCTCCAGCGCAAGTGCGAAGTCTTGAGTGAGTTTCTGCGTACTTTCCGAGCTCGAGCGGCCAAAATAATCATAGGAGAGTTTGAACGCCGCGCCCGCTTCGGCTTGGGCTGCATGCATTGCGTCGCAATATTCAGAAACAGATAGCCCTGCCTCGGCCGCTGCCAACTCTGCGGGCGTGCCGTGCTCGTCTGTTGCACAAATATAAAGCACATCATGCCCCAGTAGACGCATGGCGCGGCTGTAAACATCGGCAGGTAACATCGACCCCGCCAGATTCCCTAAGTGCTTGACCCCATTAATATAGGGCAGCGCAGAAGTGACGAGAATACGTTCGGGCGTGGATATAGACATACCGCGCCTTCTACCTGCGATAGGCCTGTATTCAAGAAGAATTGACGGGGATATTCCGCGAGTCCGAGTGAACAAAACTCAGAATAATCACAGGCACATGAAAAAACCTGTATTTCGATGCCATAAGCGACTTGCCAGACCGAAGAACACCCGCTAAACGCCCGCCACACCAGACAGTGCCCCTATAGCTCAGCTGGTAGAGCACCTGATTTGTAATCAGGGGGTCCGCGGTTCGAGTCCGTGTGGGGGCACCATTTTCCTAATAAAAACAATAATTTAGACATTTTGAGCGTTATGCTCAATCCGTCTGATTTGCTTACACACCACTTGCACACTATGCTTTCGTCAGTAGACAGGAGCAATTATCGTGGAAAAGCACACTATTATGGACGGAAAAGTGCACGTTTATAAACGTGACCGCAGTCGATATTGGCAGTGCTCAACATATCTTTCAGGGAAAAACAGGCGCGCAAGCACGAAGCAAGAATTGCTGACGGACGCCAAGCACTTCGCTGAAGATTGGTACTACGGGCTGATAGGCCAACACCGTTCGGGGCAACTCAAAGACGGGCACCCGTTTATGAAGGCCGCGCAAGAATTCGCGCGAGAGTACCCCGTCATGACGGAAGGTCAGCGTAATCCTAACTATGTTCAAGATCACATGGGGCGCATCAGGAACCACCTTGAGCCATTCTTTGGCAAGATGAATGTCGAAGACATTAAGTCAGGCACCGTTCAGGAGTATCGCCTGCACCGCATGACCTCTGATCCAAAGCCCGCACATAGCACCCTAAACCACGAGATGGTGTCCCTACGCTTAATTTTGAAGACAGCTCTTCGACGCGGCTGGATTGACCTCCTGCCTGATATGACCCCGCCTTATAGAGGCTCAAAAAAGGTCACACGCCGCGCGTGGTTTTCGCCTGATGACTACAAACGCCTATACACACGAACCCGCGAACGCATGAAGGCAGCAGAGAACAAGCCTTGGGCGGACAACGCCAAGGCACTCCACGACTATATTCTCTTCATGGCCAATACGGGGATGCGTCCTGACGAGGCAAACAACCTCGAATATCGTGATGTTGAGATTGTAGATGATGAACCGACAGATGAAACGATCCTCGTCATCGAAGTACGTGGCAAACGCGGGATCGGATATTGCAAAAGCACGGCAGGTGCAGTGCTTCCGTTCAAACGGTTGAAAGAAAGAAACAACCCATTTCCAACGGACAAGGTCTTCCCTGCAAATCACAAAAAGGCATTCAACAAAGTCTTGAACGAGTTAGACCTAAAAACAGACCGAGACGGTCAGCGGCGAACAGCATACAGCTTGCGCCATACTTACATTTGTTTCCGTCTCATGGAAGGGGCTGACATCTATCAGATCGCCAAGAACTGCCGGACAAGTGTTGAGATGATTGAGAAGCATTACGCTTCTCATATTCAAAACGCATTAGATACGACAGCAATAAACGTCAGGAAAAAAACCTAACTTCCTTTGCTTTCATCAGTAGCTACCAATGCCTTCGCACGGTGGAAAAGTTCGTCGAAAGTGATTATCTCTGGAGAACTCATATTTCGCCGAAATAACTCGAAGGAACGGAACTTACTTTCATTAAGCCCCGTATCCCCAACAAACTGATCCAACTTACCGACAATTAGGTAA
This sequence comes from uncultured Caulobacterales bacterium, assembly GCA_938003545.1. Taxonomy (GTDB): domain Bacteria; phylum Pseudomonadota; class Alphaproteobacteria; order Caulobacterales; family Maricaulaceae; genus Litorimonas. The sequence continues at coordinate 32,563 of CALKXY010000007.1, read as the reverse complement.
CTTTTGGGGGCTTTGTCACGTTAATGCCAGTCTCCAGACATTCTGCTAAGCTCTCGCGATGAAAACATCAATTTACACCCGGCATCGCTTCCATCCAGACACCATCAAACGGGCTGTTTGGCTCTACTTCCGGTTCAACTTGAGTTTCCGCGATGTAGAGGAACTTATGATCGAACGCGGCATCGATGTGTCTTATGAAACAGTCAGAAGATGGGTCGATAAGTTTGGATCAACATATGCAAAACGAATAAAATCCGGATCCGAACGCCCCTCCCCTGTTTGGCATTTAGACGAAGTCTACACAAAGATAGGTGGCAAAATGGTTTACCTATGGCGAGCAGTCGATGACGAGGGAACGGTACTGGATGTTGTTGTTCAAAGACGGAGAAATACAAAAGCAGCCACACGTTTGCTGCGGAAACTCCTTAGAAACCAAGGAGTCAAACCAGAGCGAATCGTTACAGATAAACTCGGATCATATGGCGCAGCACTAAAGGAACTGGGCATGAAACATTTGCAAGACGTGGGAGGAAGAAAGAATAATCGCGCAGAATGCTCACACGTTCCTATCCGGCGAAGAGAACGAAAATCACAAAAATTACTTTCGGCCCATGCTCAAATCTACAATCTCTTCAACTTTAGACGCCATCTCATTTCTAGAAAGACACTCAGAAAGTTTAGATCTCAAGCCGATACCAAATGGAATTTGGTGACAGCATCAGATTGCCCTTGAGAAAGAGCCCCGAACCAAATTGCAGCAATCGCACTTAACGTGACAAAGCCCCTATAACGTGAAAAGCCACCCTATAATTAGGGTGGCTTGATAGTGTATTAATTCTCAATGGTTCAAAAATTTTAGAATGTAGCGCGCGCACCAAATGTATAACGAGCCCCAGAGTCCTCTAAGCCACCAAATCGAGTTTCAAAACGACCTACGCGACTTGAAACAGATTCCGTCAAATTTGTTCCTTCAAGGAAAAATTGTACGTTGTCTCGGTAATTCCAGGCAACACGAGCATCTAGTTGATCGAACCTATTGGTAAATACAGGTTCTGCACCCTGCCGACCGGAGAAGAAACGTGCTCGGTTGTTATAAGCCACGCGAGCTTCAAAGGTTGCATCATCATAAAATAACACGAAGTTTTGCGAGTTCCCAAGTCCAGGCAATGCAACAGCATTGTCAATGAGATTATCTTCAACTTTATCACCTGAATCAACAAATGTGGCGTTTGCATTAAAACCAACATATTGAAGCAAACCAGGAAGGTTAGAGAATGTATGTTGTAAAGAAACTTCCAAACCTCTGACCGAAGTATCCTCTAAATTACGAGGCCGTGTGATATCAAAAAAGATAGTATTTCCATCGATACTGGAACGATCTTCCGTAATCAAATCCAAGTCATTTCCAGCAGGGAGAACAACGGCCTCTCTTTCACTACCACGTGCGATAAATCCGGAAATGTTCTTTTTGAACACACCAATAGTAATAGCTGAAGATTCACCGAAGTAATACTCACCAGAAAGGTCAAAGTTATTAGAGATAAATGGCTCTAGTGCTGGGTTACCAGAAGAAGCTTCAAGAGCTGAAAGACGTATTTCTGGCGCTGTATTAATACCAGGGTTCAAATCTGTCAGATTCGGGCGCGTCAGTGTCTTAGAGTATGCCGCCCTGAAAATTATATTATCATCTACATCAAGTTTACCTGTGATGCTTGGCAATAAATTACTATATTTTTCAGTTTGTGAAATCTCTTGAGCTTCAGCTCTCGTTGACAGCAAGACATCAAGACGTGATGGGTCCGGTCCAATATTTGCGAATGGTTCAGAAAAAGCCTGAGACGTTGTTTCCGTTTCCGTATAACGTAATCCAGTATTAACTGTTAAATCCATACCAGATAATTCTGTTACGAATTTTGCGTTCGCATAAAGGGCTGTAATCTCCTCACCGATCGTGAAAAAATTGCGAAGTCGTGGAAGAGCTTGAAACAGATCTGGTGATATACGCGCGGCCGTTGTACCTGGCGCCAAACCATTCAATTCATCACGTTGCGCACTGGCTTCAGGTGATTCAAGAAAAGCAATAACGTCTTCTGGCTCATATTGCAGGAAACTAGATGGGAAATCGCCATTTACGCCATTCAAGAAATTAGAATTATTTTCCAAACTGAAGAGACTCGAAGGTAGAGGAATTTGCCCTTGTAGGAATGCATTACTAACCCCACCAGCACCGCCTCTTGTTACAGCATCAGTTCGTGACTTCTCTTGGTCGCCATAATATCCGCCAAATTTAACAGCCTCAAGAATACCTATATTCGCATCCCACTTAAAGTTTGCCTGAAGTTCAGTGACTTCATCTTCACTACCTTGACCTTCACGTGTACCAAACCACGAGAATTGACCATTTGGATCAGGATCCACAATCTCAGCACCGACAGTGCGGTCGAGATCGTTTACGACTCCGTCACCGTTTAAGTCTGTTGTACTTCTTTGTAGTTCAAAATTACGGAATCTAGGCGCATCAAAACCTTCTGTGAAATCAAAACGTTGTATTGCTTGTGGAGCCGCGACTACAAAAAAGAAGTCATCACCAGCATTGTCATCTTCTGCTTCCGATCTAGAAATATCGAACTCCGCAGATAATGAATCAGTAATATCCCACTCTAGGTTAGCTCCGATTTGGAATGTTTCACCATCTCGGTTATCTTCAACTGCAGCCTGAAAAGGTCGCCCAATTTGATCATATCTAACAAGAATATTGTTCTCATCTGCTACAGCATTGGTGAAGCTAGCAGCCTCATTGAACTGGAACGTATGAATCGAGTCATTCTCAACCTTCAACTTACTGTACAAACCATCAACACTTAGTCGCGCGTTTTCCGCGACTTCGACCTGTACCACAGCGGTAATACCCAGGCGATCACGGTCTTGATTAGCCCGCGTGTAACGTGTTTGTTGGGAACGCAAATAGGTCCCAGCACCATTTCCTACGCCGTCAGCGAATAATGTACTTAAACGATCTTCGCTAATATTCTGCGCAATGTAATTACCTGCTGAGATTTGGTCCTGAGCAGCCTTACGCGTTTGATATGAAACCGAAGCCAAAACCCCAACTTTATCATTGGCAAAAGTATTACTGACGAGACCGAAGAATTGAGGCGCGACTTCTTTTGAATTTGCCTCATATACACCCCTAGCACTCGCAACGCCTCTAAAGCCGGGCTTATCAAATGGCTTATGTAATCTTAGATCAATCGTAGAGCCGATACCACCAGCCTGAAGATGTGGTGCAGATGTTTTATATATGTCTGCTCCGCCAAGCAAATCTGCACCAATTAGGTCAAACCGGAAATTTCTACCTGCTGTATCTGTTGCAATACGTCGACCATCCACCAGCACAGTATTAAAACCTGGCCCAAATCCACGCACCGTAACTTGTGATCCCTCACCACCAGCTCTGTCGATAGACACACCTGGAATTCTAGCGAGTGATTCAGCTACATTCGTATCGGGGAACTTACCAATATCTTCCGCAATAATACTATCCAGAATATCATCGCTATTTTTCTTACGATCGAGCGCCTGAATAATACTAGACCGAATACCTGTCGCAATGACTACATCACCTTCAACAGCTGTTGGCGTATCTTGAGCAAAAGCTACTGGCGCCGCCATTAAAAGAGAAAGCAGTGAACCTGCCCCCAACAACTTTGACGTAAGATTTCTCTGCCCGCCGTTTAATTTCAAAAAATTCATAGTTTTTCCCCATGACAAGCAGGCTCTCTGGCCTTACTTGAATGCAACTTTTAGTTCACCTGCTCGTATATCTGCAGATAGGTTGTGCTCAAACATCATATGTTTGTAAAGTCAATACATATTACTAAATGCCTAAGTTTAGGCCTTAGAACACAGATTTAGGCCTTACCTAAGAAAGAATTTGCCCATTTTTACCCTCATAGAGAAAAATATGAACATTAATGTCAATATATAGAAATGCACCCACCTTACAAACATATGATGTTTAACACTTCTTCTGTATTCCGACTAATTGTCGAGACCTTTTTATGCATCCTTGAATAGGAACCGCTATGCGTTTTTATGAGACTAAGAACCAAGATTCAAAATATTAAAATCACCCCATATTTGTCGCCGCAAGGCGGCCTTATTAGGGCTTTATAACGTTAAATTCAGTTTTCAGACATTCCGCTAAGCTCTGTCGATGAAACCACCAATTTACACTCAGCACCAGTTCCGTTCAAACGAAGAGAACAAAAGGTACAGAAATTCAGACCGGCCCAACTGGCTCATATCTACAATCTCCTCAACCATTGACACCATGTAATTTCAAGAAACACGCTCCGCAAATTCAGACATCAGCCCAATCAAGGATTGGAAATAGGCTATGATATCATTGCGCCAGTAAAATCTTAAAATGCGGAAAAACAAGCCCTATGCTGTTAAGAAGACAGAATCTTACGGTCTGTTATTTATATGTCAAAATGCGTCTAGCTTTCTTTACAACAGGTTCTTCGAGTAATTTTCCATCCAGCAAAGCGACATTACCACCAGCATCTTCCATGGCCCTGATGATCCGTTCCGCTTCGGCAATTTCTATTTCGCTTGGTTTAAGGGCTGAATGTATCGCTGAAATTTGGTTTGGATGGATGGCGCTCCGCGCGAATATACCAATTTTCTTCGCCCGCGCAGTATCAACTCTACACCCGTCTGGGTTTCGAACGTCGGTATAGGGCGTATCAAATAAGACCACATCATTCGCCTGTGCGCATGCAACAAGATGCGATCGCGCATATAGCATGGTTTCCCATTCCATATCAGAGCCGATGTCTGCTGAATAATCTATTGCGCCAAATATAGAAAATTTAACACGAGTATTTTCGTATATTTCGTCAGCCTTGCGAATGCCTTTTGCCGTTTCCAAAACCGGAAACAACGCACCTAGAGATAGAGGTAATTTACAGGCGACATCACTAATATTATTTCCCGATGACACTTTGGGTATCATAACAAAGGGTAGCGTGAGTGCACTCTCGCTCAACACCTTTAGATCATCTTGGCCAAAGTTATTATCTAATGCATTCATGCGCAAACCGACATGTCTATGCGCTGTTCTGGCAAGCCAATTAAGTGTCGTTTCGCGGGCATCCTTTTTATCATCAGGAGTAACAGCATCCTCCAGATCAATACAAACGAGGTCTGCATCCGTGAGGCAGGCTTTTTCAAAACGGTCCGGACGATTTCCAGGCACAAATAATAAGGATCGATAATTCATAGTTTAGCCCGCGCTATTTTACGCTGAAATTACAGCATCTACATAAAGGTTCAGGCCGAGTTCACCAATGAAGCCGTCATAAATTTCGTTATTCTATAATGACATTAGCTTCAGTTTTCGCTCTTACTTCATCAAGGGAGATACCTTTAGCCAGTTCTGTTAACCGAAATCTGCTCTGGTTGTCCTCACGGTTAAAAACGCCGAGGTCTGTAATGACCATATCAATGCAATTCTGCCCTGTCAGAGGCAGTGTGCAAGCTCTCAAAAACTTGCTTTCACCACGTTTGTTAGTGTGATCGAATAAAGCGATACAACGCTTAACACCCGCGACGAGATCCATCGCGCCGCCCATGCCTTTGACCATTTTTCCAGGAATCATCCAATTGGCTATATCGCCATTTTCAGCAACCTCCATTGCGCCCAATATCGATAAATCAATATGGCCACCGCGGATCATGGCAAAGCTTGTAGCACTATCGAAAAAACTGGATTTAGGGAGGGTCGTAATCGTTTGTTTCCCGGCATTTATCAGGTCTGCATCTTGCTCTCCCTCATACGGGAACGGCCCCATTCCGAGCATACCATTTTCAGATTGCAGTGTGACATTCACGCCTTCAGGAATATGGTTCGCCACCAGTGTCGGGATACCAATACCAAGATTGACGTAAAAACCATCTTGAAGCTCCTGCGCCGCACGCGCCGCCATCTCACTTCTTGTCCATCCAGATTTGTCTTGGGTCATTACGCACGCTCCCGTAACGTCAATTGCTCTATGCGCTTCTCGCATTTAGCTTCGACAATGCGTTGAACAAAGACACCAGCTGTATGAATGAAGTTCGGGTCAAGGCTGCCTACGGGAACAATTTCATCGACTTCGGCAACGGTAACCGTCCCACCCATCGCCATCATTGGAGAGAAATTTCGCGCAGTGGCCTTAAATATTAAATTGCCTTCGGCATCCCCTTTCCAGGCTTTGATAATTGCCAGATCGGCTTTTAAGGCCGATTCCAAAACATAAACCTCACCATCAAACTCTTTGTGCTCCTTGCCTTCTGCAATGAGAGTTCCAACACCTGTCTTCGTATAAAACCCAGGAATACCAGCGCCGCCAGCGCGAATACGCTCCGCCAGCGTGCCTTGCGGGGTAAACTCAAGCTCTAACTCGCCGCCAAGATATTGACGTTCAAATTCTTTATTTTCACCCACATATGAACTGATCATTTTCTTAATTTGACGTGTTTCCAAAAGCTGCCCCAAACCGAAGCCATCTACGCCAGCATTATTGGAAATAACCGTCAATTCCGACGCCTTACTATCGCGCAATGCCGCAATTAGGTTTTCAGGAATTCCACAGAGTCCGAATCCACCGCTCATCACAGTCATTCCGTTATGACAAAGATCCGCTAAGGCCTCATTTGCCGAATTATATATTTTTCCGTTCATATCAAAACCTAGATTATTATGTTGAGATACCATGGCGGAGCTGCAAGGCGAAATGGTCGGCGATGTCTTTACCTTGCAAGCGACCCTCGCCATCAAACCAAGCATTCAACCAGTTAAGCGCACCCATAAAAAAGAAAACATGTAAGCGCGCATCACCATCTCGAATGGAGCCGTCAGCTTGGCCTCGTTTTACCAAACGGATTACCCGTTTCTCAATTGTGTTCCGGCGGGCAAGAATTTGGGTTTTCCACTCACCACTCAAACTATCCACATCCGTCAAAAGCGATACACCAGATTGCGTCAGCAAATCAACGAATTGACGAAAGACAGACTCTAAGTGATCGAGCCCCGTCAGACCACATGGTTGCGAATTCTTCAGGATTTCATCCATGGAATCATACGCCATGAGATGTGATTCAAACAAAATTTCTTCTTTGTTCCGCACATAGTAATACAACGCCGCCTTGGTCAAACCCAAAGCCTTGCCAATATCTGTCATCGAGGTGTTGTGATATCCGCGACGCCTGAATGCGCTGGCCGCGCTCAAAATAACAGCTCTTTTCTTCGCCGCGAATTGAACTTCTCTATCAAAAGGAGCCTTCACTGATGCAGTAGACGCCATAGACTTGCGCTTCCAATATAAATTTGACTATATAGTAGAATTTTTATACCTATGGAAAAAAGCCTGAAAGTCAAGATGATTAAGTCTACCATAAATACAGCCTCAGAAGACTTTAAACAAAACGCCGCACATATGACGGCGCTTGTCGAAAACTTAAGGCGCAAGGTTCAAAAAATCACATTAGGCGGATCTGAGCGGGCCAGAGAGAAACATCTGGCTCGCGGTAAATTACTCCCGCGTGAACGAGTCGAGCGGTTGCTAGACCCCGGCACACCTTTTTTAGAACTCTCTCAATTCGCAGCTTATGAAGTCTATGACGAAGACATCCCTGCGGCCGGCCTCATTACGGGCATAGGCCGCGTGTCTGGGCGCGAGGTGATGATCATCTGCAATGACGCCACAGTAAAAGGTGGCACCTACTTCCCACTCACATGCAAAAAGCAGGGGCGCGCTCAGGAAATTGCGGAGAAGAACCACCTGCCCTGCATATATCTAGTCGATAGCGGCGGTGCCAATCTTCCACGCCAAGCGGAAGTTTTCCCCGATAAAGATCATTTTGGTCGCGCATTTTACAACCAAGCCAACATGAGCGCCAAAGGTATCGCTCAAATCGCAGTTGTCATGGGGTCGTGTACGGCAGGCGGGGCCTATGTCCCCGCAATGGCTGACGAGAGCATCATTGTACAAAATCAGGGTACAATCTTTCTCGCGGGTCCACCCTTAGTCAAAGCAGCAACCGGTGAAGATATTGATGCGGAAAGTCTGGGCGGCGGACTTTTGCACGCCAAAACATCTGGCGTTGTCGACCATTTGGCATCAAATGACGCACACGCGCTGCAGATAGCCAGAGATGCAATCTCAAGCCTTGATACGCCGACTACAGCCTACACCCCTGACCCCATCATGCCGCCCGCTTATGACGAGGCCGAACTTAACGGCATAATTTCAAAAGATGTCCGCAAACCTTATGACTGCCGCGAAATCATCGCCCGCATTGTGGATGGATCAAAATTTGATGAATTTAAAAAATTATATGGCGAAACGCTCGTTTGCGGTTTCGCAAAAATTGAAGGGTATAAAGTTGGGATCATTGCCAATAATGGGGTTCTTTTCTCAGACTCCTCCTTAAAAGGCGCGCACTTCGTTGAGCTTTGTAGCCAACGCCATATTCCGCTCGTCTTCTTGCAAAACATAACAGGATTCATGGTCGGCTCCAAAGCCGAAGCAGGCGGCATTGCTAAACATGGGGCGAAAATGGTGCATGCCGTCGCCTGCACGAAGGTTCCGAAGTTCACAGTCATTGTGGGCGGATCTTACGGTGCAGGAAATTACGGTATGTGCGGCCGCGCCTATGATCCAAACCTAATGTTCATGTGGCCTAACGCTCGTATATCAGTGATGGGCGGAGAACAGGCAGCCAGCGTCCTAGCGACGGTCACACGCGGCAGTGAGGGTTGGTCAGAAGAAGAACTTGAAAATTTCAAAAAACCTATCCGCGAGAAATACGAACGCGAAGGCCACCCCTATTATGCCAGTGCCCGCCTATGGGATGACGGGATCATTGCGCCAACAGATACGCGACGTGTTTTAGGGTTAGGTCTAGCTATGGCAGCAAGCGCACCTAGACGGGAAACCCGCTTCGGCGTGTTCAGAATGTAATGATCAAAACAAATCCAATAACCAAAATTCTCATTGCCAATCGCGGCGAAATAGCCTGCCGCGTTATTCGTACAGCACGAAAAATGGGAATTCGGACGGTCGCCGTTTATTCCGATGCTGACCGCAATGCGCTCCACGTGCGAGAGGCTGATGAAGCCATCCATATTGGCCCCTCAGCCGCAGCCGAAAGCTATCTGGTTGCGGATAAAATCATTGCCGCCTGCAAACAAAGCGGTGCGGATGCTGTTCATCCTGGTTACGGATTCCTCTCGGAGAACCCATCATTCGTGCGGGCCTGTAATAAAGCGGGCATAATATTCATAGGCCCCGCACCCGAAAGTATGGAAGCGATGGGCCTTAAAGATGCGGCCAAGACATTGATGGACGCGGCAAATGTTCCGACCACTCCTGGCTATCATGGTGATCAACAGGGCTTGGAAACTCTTGCCAAGGAATCTCAAAAAATTGGATATCCCGTACTCATCAAAGCCGTCGCGGGCGGCGGCGGGAAAGGTATGCGCAAAGTTGACAAAGCGGATGATTTCGAAGCCGCATTGGCGTCATGTCAGCGCGAAGCAAAATCTAGTTTCGGCGACGATAGAGTTCTCATTGAAAAATATATTACATCCCCGAGACATATCGAAGTTCAAGTCTTTGGCGATACACACGGCAATGTCATACATCTCTTTGAGCGTGATTGTTCAATACAACGACGCCATCAAAAAGTACTGGAAGAGGCCCCTGCACCCGGCATGACAGCAGACGTCCGCAAAGCAATGACGGACGCCGCCGTGCAAGCCGCAAAAGCCGTCAATTATGTTGGTGCTGGGACCGTTGAATTCATTGTCGACGGTTCCGGTGATTTAAAAACTAATGGTTTCTGGTTCATGGAAATGAACACACGCCTTCAAGTCGAACACCCTGTGACAGAAATGATCACGGGTCTTGATTTGGTCGAATGGCAAATACGCGTTGCAAGAGGCGAAAGCCTACCTGCACAAAATATGATCACCCTATCTGGCCATGCCATAGAAGCTCGGCTTTATGCTGAAGATCCCGCACATGACTTTCTCCCTAGCGTTGGCCCTCTTGATATTTTGACTCTGCCTAGGGGGCACCGCATCGATACGGGGGTCGAGCAAGGCGGTGAAGTTTCGATCTATTATGACCCGATGATATCAAAGATGATTGTTCATGCGGACACGCGCACGGAAGCTCTTGCCGAACTGAACATATTATGCCGCAATACACATGTTTATCCGATTAAAACCAATGCCCGTTTTTTAGCAACTTGCTTGTCGCACCCCCAATTCATTGCGGGGGACGTTTCCACCAATTTCATTTCCGCAAATGAAACTGTTTTATTTGGTAATGACAAGATTGATGACGACACCGAGAGTATTGCTTTAGCCTTGCTACCCAAAAAAACTAACATGGCTTTTGAAGATACGAGTGGCTGGCAACTCAATCAATCACCTCGGACATTCTTTACAAGAAGCCATGCGGGCGAAGATATACGCCTACCTCTGAACCCTCACAAAGATAAGACAAGTCAACACATCGCACATTACGCACATCCCAAAGGTGATGTCGTTTTTGTAGATGGGAAAAGCTATCTAATTGAGAACATCACTTTATCCGATGATGTGACGGATGGCGGCAATGTCCTTGCTGCACCAATGCCTGGTAAAATAATCGCAGTAAATGTCAGGCCTGGCGACACAGTTCAACAGGGCGATCCACTCATCGTCATGGAAGCGATGAAAATGGAAATGACTCTCGAGGCCCCGCGTGACGGCATCATTGATACCGTCGATGCTGCACAAGACTCCCTAGTTGCTGGCGGCGATATTTTACTTATTTTGAAAGAGGATTAATCGTGACCACATCCTATCCTACATTACAGTTCGGCCTGCCTGACGAAGTTATCATGATCCGCGACACTGTGCATAAATACGCGCAAGAACAAATCCTTCCTATTGCCGCCGACGTTGATACCTCGAACCAGTTCCCAAGGCAGATTTGGCCTGACATGGGTGCATTAGGCCTACACGGCATCACAGTCTCAGAAGAATATGGCGGAATCGATATGGGCTACCTCGCCCATACCATTGCAGTCGAAGAAGTTAGCCGCGCCTCAGCCTCTGTTGGCCTGTCTTACGGCGCACATTCCAACTTGTGTATCAATCAACTCCATCGTTGGGGAAACGCCGAACAAAAGACCAAATACCTTCCAAAACTTGTCTCGGGCGAGCATTTAGGCTCTCTCGCAATGAGTGAGCCCGGTGCAGGGTCAGATGTTGTTTCAATGCGGCTGAAAGCTGACGAAGTGAAAGGTGGATACCGCCTCAATGGCAACAAAATGTGGATCACGAATGCACCCACAGCAGATACGCTGGTGGTATATGCAAAGACCGACCCGAATGGCGGATCGAGAGGTATTTCCGCCTTTATCATCACGCCGGACATGGAGGGGTTCTCTACGGCGCAAAAACTCGACAAACTTGGGATGCGTGGATCAGATACTTGCGAACTCGTTTTTGAGGACTGCTTCGTCCCAGCTGAAAATCTGATGGGCAATGTAGGTCAAGGCGCCGAAATTCTCATGAGTGGTCTGGACTATGAACGCGTTGTCCTCTCAGGCATTTCGGTCGGGATCATGCAAGCCGTTATGGATATTGTTCTGCCCTATGTTCATGAACGTAAACAATTCGGGAAACCCATTGGTGAATTTCAACTCATGCAAGGCAAGCTCGCGGATATGTATGTCACGCTCTCTACGGCGCGGGCCTATACATATGCTGTTGCGGCCGCCTGTGACCGCGGAGAGACAACACGTAAAGATGCGGCGGGCTGTATTCTTTATGCCGCTGAAAAAGCGACGCAGGTCGCCTTGGAAGGCATCCAAATCTTGGGCGGAAATGGTTATATCAATGAATACCCCACAGGCCGCTTGCTCCGCGATGCTAAGCTTATGGAAATCGGTGCAGGAACAAGTGAAATCCGTCGCTGGTTAATTGGCCGCGAATTATTTGGCGAGACAGCGTAATGCCACGCCATAAACATGTAGGTGGTAAGTGGTTTGATGAGCTGGAAGTTGGACAAGTTTTTCAGCACCCAATCAGGCGGACACTGACAGAGACTGACAATATCCTCTTCACGTCAATGACCCATAACCCGGCACAATTACATCTTGATGCAGAGTATTGTCGGACAGAAACAGAGTTCGGAAAACCGCTTATAAATAGCTATTTCACGCTCGGACTTGTCGTCGGAATTTCTGTAGGAGAAACAACATTAGGCACAGCCGTTGCGAATCTAGGCACGGACAAAGTTCGTTTTCCTAAACCTTTATTTGCTGGCGACACTATCCATGTTGAAACAGAAATCATCGCACTGAGAGACTCCAAGTCTCGCCCCACGCAAGGCATTGTAACATTTGAGCACCGCGCTTTTAATCAAAATGATGAACTCGTCGCGACGCTTCAACGCACAGGATTACAGCATAAAACGCCAGAACATTTGCTCTGAATTCACAAGATAATTTATTTTTTTAAACAAGTTTTCTTAAGAAAACACACGGACACAAAAGTGCAATATGTACGTATCGCGCACTAGATAAGGCGGAGCCTTACCTAGTGCGAGACGAAAGCCCTAAGAGGCAGCTTCTAGCTCTGGAGTTAATTTACTAGAGAAGACGTTATGGGCGTCCCATGCAGGACGATTGCCCATAATGGTGCTCAAGATGAGTGCGATGACAACGCTGGAAATGACCGTGACAGCTGAGAGATGGATGAAGTGAAGATCAATATTTTCTTCACCGAACGGGTTCGTTCCCCATCCGTAGAATAGCACACCATAGACGACGGTGATAATCATCGCATATGCATTCACATTCCTAAACAACAAGCCGACAATGAACGTAGCCAAAATAGGCATAGAGAGTAACGGATAAAGCGTTTGGACGGTATTGATCAGGCTCTCTTGCGTTGCGAAAAACGGAACAAGTATAAGGGACAAAAGAACCATAACGACGGACACCCAGAGGGCTAGTTTTTTGATATTCGGATTTTTGTCCACGTAAGTTTCGTGAATATCCAAGACCCAGAGTGCAGCAGATGCATTCAAGATTGAGTTAAATGTTGTCAAAACCGCTGCGAAAATCGCCGCTGCAAATGCGCCTGACAGAACAGTTGGCAGAAGGTCGCCCACGAGCTGTCCATAAGCCTGATCACCTGGCACGCGTCCGTAGAGTTTGAAGGCGACAATGCCTGGAAGAACAATAATCGGCGGCACAATTAGGAGGCGGATTGCAGCAGCAGCAAGAATACCTTTTTGCGCTTCTTTGACAGATGGAGAGGCCATCGCTCTTTGCGTTATTGTTTGATTGGTTGACCAATAAAACATCTGGATAAAGATCATACCCGTAAAGAGCGTCGCGAATGGGATATCACTGTCGGGTGCGCCGATGAGCGTCAGGCGCTCTTTTGGTATACCAGAGAAGTCGAAATTAATCGCCTTCAAAGCGACGAATGTCACGAACAACCCGAGACTTAACAGAAGTATACCCGAGAAAGTATCCGAAACAGCCACCGCGCGTAGGCCACCAAAAATCGCATACGCCGAGCCAATTGCGGCAAAGATAAGCGATAGGATAAATATCATCGGATCAACATCACCGAAGAACGGCACAGCAATCGGGCTTTGCCCAATATCGAACATAGAAATCATGAATTGCGAACCGCCATAAAGAATGGCTGGCAAGAAGATGAAAATATTACCCAAGAGAAATAAGACCGAAATCAACGCCCGCACATGCGGGTTGTTATAACGACGTTCCAATAATTCGGTCGTCGTGGTGCATTTATATTTATAATAAATCGGAATAAAAACAAATGTCAGCATGAGCAAACCAAAGACGGCGGCGAATTCCCACCACGCCAAAAGCGCCATTTGGTTACCGTTCATACCCACGAGTTGGTCTGTGGAAAGATTCGTCAGTGTGATCGAGCCGGCAACAAAATACCATTTCAACCCACCACCTGCGAGGAAGTAATCTTTCTCTCCGCCGACTTCATCTTCTCCGCGTCCAGCCGTGCCGCGGCACGCCCAATATGTTGCGAATGCAATCAAAGCCGTTAGACCGAGGAATACCCCGAACTGTGTGAAATTGAGATCCATTTTCTTTCCCCATCTCGCCTCCGTTCTCGAAGGTCGTTACGTAAGCCCTGCCTAGACTGTCGTCTTGCGAAATACAAACAAGTGCGAACTAAAATCACCGTCTGGCATATAACGTACATCGTCATTTTTTTCGCCCGTAGACACCTGCGGCAATGGCATTCCTGATTCCATCAACGCATCTCCGCGGAAAATATCATGACTATCGTCTACGCTATATTCCGCAGCGGGATCGAGGCCCACCATACGCGCGCGCCTGAACGGAAGGTTCGGCGCAGATAGAATATGAAAGTAAGCCAAATAAACAGTCGCTTCATCGCGTGTTGTATATTGCCAGATGATTTCATTTGAGGAGGTCTTCACCCGCTCAAATCGTCCGCCGATCATGTCATCTGCCGTTTCTTTAGCAAATTTCATATGCTCGATAACTTCAGCCTTATGGGTTTCAATATCGGATTCAGAAAGCGATACGCCACGCGCTGCACAGAAAACACCCGCCATGAAGCGCGTCTTAACGGAACTTATACGGCCATTTTGATGATTAGGCGACGGCCCGATATAAGCCGCAGTGACATCCAAGGGAAACAAGTAAGATGCGCCATTGATAATGGCCAAGCGCCCAATCGGGTCGCACATATCTGAAATCCAGCCCTGCGGCATGTAACACAACATACCGAGGTCAAAACGGTTGCCGCCCGATGCACAGTTTTCAAATAGTACATCTGGGTATTTTTCGGTCAAACGCTGCAACAGCTTATACAGCCCGATAATATAGCGATGGGACGTCTCACGTTGGCGATTACGAGGCAAGGCAGCGGAACCTGCCTCGGTCATATTCCGGTTCATGTCCCATTTTACGTAATCAACATCGCCGCAAGATAAGATCGCATCGATTTCGTCAAAAAGATAATCTTGAACATCCGTACGAGATAGGTCGAGCGTAAGCTGGTTCCGGCCCAAAGACGGGACACGTCCGGGAACATGCAAAATCCAATCGGGGTGAGCCTCAAACAGTTGACTATTTGGATTGACCATTTCAGGTTCAAACCAAATGCCGAATTTCAAGCCTTTGGCTTTCACCTTACTGGCAAGCGCAGGAATACCTGATGGGAAACGTTTCGCATCCGCGCGCCAATCTCCGAGAGACGAGGTATCATCCTGTCGGCCTTCGAACCACCCGTCATCCAAGACGAGCATGTCCACGCCAATGTCTTTTGCCTTATCCGCGAGATCGAGGACCTTGTCTTCATCGACATCAAAATACGCAGCTTCCCATGTATTTAGATACGTTGGACGCGGTTTATCACGGAAGTTTTCAGGTGTAATTTTGTCACGAATGAAATCATGCCAATGATGAGAAAGGCCGCGTAAGCCCTCGCCTGAATAGGCATGCAGAGCTTCGGGCGTAGAAAATGTTTTCCCCGGCTTTAGACGCCAATGGAAATTAAACGGGTTAATACCCGCCAAGACTCGTACATCTTCGAATTCACCCTTTTCAACATGAATGGCAAAGTTGCCTGAATACACTAGCGTTGTGCCATAACAGCGACCGAAGGTCTCTGTCGCACCTTTTTGTAAGACGGCCACGTAAGGGTTGTGCGCTGCGCTGGATGTACCGCGCGCGCTGTCGGCCACAAAACGGCCATGCGGAACAGGTGTGCGTTCCTCATTGAACTCTCGGGCCCATGTACCGTGAAAATGTTGGATTTCATATTCGCCTGCTGGAAGGTCCAGCGCGGAAGAAAAAGCATGTTGTAGCTGAATTTCTTTATCGCCGAGATTCTTAAACCTCACAGAGCGGGACAAGACGCCATGGTCTTCCCAAATCGTGTAAGACAGCTCAACACGCAGACGATGCAATGTATCTTGCAATGTTATGATCAGCGTTTCTGACTCACCCCCGCGCGATGATGGCAGACCCTTGATCTTAGGTTTATCCGTGACGATCCGATGCTTCTTATAATGTAGAGAAAAGACGGTATTGCCGTCAGAGTTCCGCCCATGAACGGCAGGAAAACGGTAATCTGATGTACCGAATCCAGGGTACTCCTGCGGCGTATCAGAGAGGGAGTAATATTTACCCCCCTGGAATGTGGATGCGACGTGGCGCAATGTGCGGCGATGATGGCGCGCAACTTTCAACGGTTCTGAAATTGAACCGCCATAGTGAAGATGCTCAAGAATGCCTTCAGGGGACACTCTAAAAACATAGGAAAAATGAGCATTGGATAATGCGAATGTTTGGTCGTCTGAAACCGTAATCAAGGAAGTCATATCGAGGCGATAACTTTCAATGGGCGTGGCGGTCAATCGCCAGTGGACAAAAATGGGTTATAGCGGAAAAAAAGGGCGGCCAAAGCCGCCCAATTTTGTTTCAAAGATATAGAGAGTGGTCTCTAGAAAGATCCACGCACACCTAATGTAAAGCGGCTGCCTGTGTTTTCATATTCTAGGAAGCGGTTCTCAAAGCGTGAGAAATCACGACGATCTTCGCCTAGCAAGTTAACACCTTCACCAAAAACTTGGAACGTATCTGTCAAATCGTATGAGGCTGCGAAATCAACTTGACCAAAGGCTTCACGCTCACGCGGTTCGCCTTGAGCCGTCGGATCCGAGCCTATGACCAAGAACTCATCACGATAGTTATAGCTGACGCGGGCTTGAATTGGACCTTTTTCATAGAAACCACTGACGTTGAAGGAATGTGGAGACAGACCATTATAATCTAAACCTGCAAAAGCAGACCCTTGCGCACGATTGATGCTGCTATCAACGAATGTGTAGTTAGCCTGCACGCCGAAACCATTCTCAAAGGCTTTCTGCGCCGCAACTTCGACACCGAAGATTCTGCCTGTTTCACCATTTTGATCACGAGTATCTAAGAAATCTACATTTCTTGTTACATTTGCGGCTGATGGGTTTGAAATGTTACCTGCTGGGAAAATAACCGGTCGGCTGACTGGTAACGTTTGGGATTCAATGAAATTGCCAAAATCTTTGTAAAATCCTGTCAATCCAAAGAAGCTCAAATCATCAATATACCACTCAAAAGCGGCATCAAAGTTTGTTGACTCAAACGCTTCCAATGTTGGGTTACCACCACCACTTGTTGGCGCATCTGCACGCCCACCAAATTGGTTCGCAACACCCAAAGCTGTCAGTGTTGGACGCGTCACGGTCTGCGAAGCCGCCAAACGGATAATCTTATCCTCCGAGATATCAAATTTGATATTCGCGGACGGTAGGAAGTTTGTGTAAGCGTTATCAATTTGCACAGCAGTCGTCGGACCAAAATCCACCTCAAGCTGCGTATCACCTGGCGATTCACGGAAGCGAATAACTGGCTGATCAACACCGACTGATGTTGTCTCAGTCCGCGCAACCCGGAAACCAAAGTTAGCTGCGAATGGAACGGCCCCAAGAGACGCTTCCCATGAAGAGTTAAAATAGATGGCTGTAACCGTTTCATCGACTGCAAAACTTGCACCTGGGTTTAGGTCAGGATCAAAGAAACCAAAGATCGAATCCGATGCATCGCGACGCGCCTGAAGGTCAGCACCCGCCGCGTTAAAGGCAGCCAAAGCTGTTTCTTCAGTAAACAAGTCATCAGGATCATCCGTCAGCGTATTTAATTCACCTGCAGCAAACCCCGGAATACGTGCCCGGTCAAAAATATTTGCATCGGAGTTAAGAACCGCAAAAGCCTGATCAAACGTAGATGTCAGGAAGTTTGTCGGAATTCTATCTGCGCCATCAACGCCACTCAAGAAACCATCAAGATTGACTTCAGAAAGAATAGAGTCATCAAAGTCGACATTATAACCACAAAATGCACAGAAGATTGAACCACCTTGTGTTGGTGAGAAGTTATCAAACTGATCCCGTGATTTCTCACGATCAGAATAGCTCGCACCAACGCTGATCACTGTGTTCAGCGCATTATTTGCAGCCCAATCAAAACCACCTTTTAATTCAAAAATTTCATCTTCAACCAGTTGACGGTTGACATTTACAAAATGCAAACGCTGAATTGAAGTATCTTGCGCACCGACAATATTTTCTAGTGTCGTGATCTCAGCGTTGTCAGGCAAGGAAATCAAAGGCGATGCAGGCGCCAATGCACCCAGAACAACGAATGGGTTCGTGCCATCGCGCTCAGCTTTTGATGTCGAGATGTCAAAGTTAGCTGTTACGGAATCGCTCAGTTCCCAATTCAAATTCGCACCGATAAGATATGTTTCAGCCTTACGGTTGTTAGACGTTAGAACATTATCATTCTGGGACAAACCAATTTGTGTATCGAGTTCACTAGCTGTATCACCTGCATCTTCAACGTCCAACAATGGGTTACGCGTCAAGAAGTCTTGGCCAGGACGAGAGAAAGATGTGACAGTCCCGTTTGCATCAATAACTGGATTGATAAATGGCGGGCTAAAGAAGCCCGAAAATTGCGTATCCGTAGACTGAACATCAAACTCAGAATATAAGCCGTCAATAGTTAGCTCGATCGCATCCGTTGGGCGGAATTGGGCTGTACCGTTAAGTGTAAGACGTTCGCGATCTTGAATATCGCGGCTAACAATGGCCTGTTGCTGAACACGCGCACCTTCTGGAAGGGCAGCAATAGATGTCGCATCCAAACCGGTGGAGGTTTCAGGGGCGTCGATGAAATCATCGCCCGCTCGGGAAGAGAAGCCGTTCGTTAGAACGCGGTCACGTTGTGTTGCGCGGTCAGAATATGAAACACCGCCAGCAAGGCCGAACGTATTGCTTTCATTTGTCCAAGACCCGACGAGTGAGCCTTCAGGAGAGATATCTTCGCGAAGTGTATCATATGTACCGGAAATTGAACCCGTCAAATGCGTACCTGGACGCTCCAATGGGCGGGCCGTAACGATATTAACGTTTGCGCCAATGCCGCCAGACTGAAGGTTCGGTGTAGATGTTTTGAAGACTTCAGCACGCTGAATGATGTCAGATGAAATGACATCGAAAGAGAACTCACGGCCATCATTGTCAGTTGCCAGTGTGCGGTTGTTCAATGTGACAGTGTTGAATTCTGGTCCTAGGCCCCGAACTGTAATGAATTGTCCTTCGCCGCCGGAACGGTCAATCGCTACACCTGTGATACGCTGTAGTGATTCAGCGATGTTGCTGTCTGGGAATTTGCCGACATCTTCCGCAGAAATCGCATCAACAACTTGGTTCGAACTACGCTTAATGTCCAAAGATTGCTTCAAAGAGCTGCGAATACCCGTTGCGACAACGACATCTTCGTCGCTTGTTTGTGCCATGGCAGGCAATGATGCCATCATAGCGACTGTACCGGCCGTACAGGCCAGAAGAGATTTTGTAAGTTTCATGTTTGTGACTCCCTCACGTATGTTTTGCCCGACGTTGCAGGTCTTTTTTTATACCCCGCAATTGCCGCCACCTGACGAGACGGTCAACCCGCCGTGAGAAGAAAGTGATGTTCTCTTTCGAACATGTGACAAATCTGCACCATGACACCGCTGTCATTCAGTATTCTTCACGAAAATCGACATTAATCACAGTGGATCACTTCAACATGCCTCAATGATTTTGGGGATTTAGGGGTGAATAGAGACTCAAATCGTTAATGTCGCGCAGCTGCTATTAAGATTGAAATTCGCGTGGATGACTATGTATATCACATCTAGGAACAGTTCCCATTCGAACATCTTGAATGTTCAACATAATGACACGTTCGAGTTCGAGTTATGGTTTTAGAGGCAAAAATCCCTCAAAACTTTACATTATTGAAAAATAATACGCCTAAACAATGATCAAGGCTTAGTCCGAAGCAATTCGAACCTCTACATCTGACTCAGTGCACATCACGTCATAAGTTGGAGCCAATGGCGCATCCGTTACCAACATATCCAGATCAGATAAGTCCCCCATGCGGTTCATAGCCCGACGACCAAATTTATGTTGATCAGCCACAAGGATCACCTTGCGTGAATTCCGCAAGATAGACTGCGCCGTGCGGATTTCCTCCGGGTCAAAGTCCAGCAAAGACCCGTCTTCATCGATTCCACTAATGCCGACGATCCCGATATCCATGCGGAAACTATCGACAAAATCAACAGCGGCGGCGCCGGTTATGCCGCCATCTTGATTGCGAACTTGGCCACCTGCCAGCATGATACGGAAACTTTCATTTCGGCTGAGGATTTGCGCGACATGTATATTATTGGTCACGACATGAAGATCCTCGTGTCGCAAAAGGGCTTGAGCAACAGCTTCTGTCGTTGTCCCAATGTTTAGAAACAAGGATGCACCATTCGGGATTAAAGACGCCGTTACTTCTGCAATTTTCTGTTTGGCGCGCACACCACTGCGCAGACGGTCTGCATAGGGCTGGTTCTCTGCGCTCTTCGCCTGCCCTGCGCCACCATGAAAACGCGTTAAGAGCCCCTCTTGGCCCAACTCGTTCAAATCGCGGCGGATGGTCTGAGGCGTGACATTAAATTCAGCCACCATCGCTTCCGTCGCGACAAACCCATCACGGCCAACCATGTTCAAAATCGCTGATTGTCGTTTGGAAGGTGTAAAAGCGGTCATACGGCCTCCATAAGTCAAATAAATTAAAATGCCAAATTTTCGGTCTAAGAAAGTGAAAACGGGCTAGTCATATCGAAAAGACGAAGATAGAGAATGTTCGAATTCGCAAATTACGGACGTTCGTATATGACCGACCACCTTGAAAAACTAACACTCTCTCCTGCAGGACAAACAGTTCACCGACGTTTGTTTACGAAAGCTGATGGACGCCCTCTACGGCTTTATGGCTACACCCCGCATACAGAAGCTCCACAAGCCGAAGACGACGGTGAAGTCGCAAAAGGCGGGGAATTACGTTGGCATCCCTTGCGCCGCGAATGGAATGTATATGCGCCGCACCGCCAAAACCGTACCTTTAAACCTTCGGCAGCAGATGACCCGCTCTCGCCTACAAAACCAGGGGGGGCAGCGACAGAAATTCCGTTTACCGATTTCGAACTCGCTATCTTTGAGAATAAATTCACCAGCCTTCACCGCGAAGCCCCTGCGCCGCAAAGTGTAGCTGGCGTCGAAAGCGCCGTCGCCAAAGGCCATTGCGACGTTGTCGTTTATACGCCTGAGCAATCTGGAAACTTACACACGATTGGACAAGATAAACGCAGGCTATTGCTTTCGGCATGGAATGATCGATACGCAGACCTCTTCGCGCAAGGCTGCAAATTTGTCTTACCCTTTGAAAGTCGCGGCGAAGCCGTTGGTGTAACCTTGCATCATCCACATGGCCAAATTTATGCATTTCCCTTTGTGCCAAAAGTCCAGCGTGACGCAGCCGCAGGATTCCAAGGTGGATATGATCTCGCCGCGCATATGGCGGAAGGTATCGACACTTACGGCGTCGCAGAGGCTGGCGGCATTGATGCCGTCTGTCCACCTTTTGCACGTTTCCCATATGAGACGTATCTCGTACCGCGCCGCCCTGTAAAAGGCCCTTGGGAGTTTACTGAAGACGAAGCCGCAGGCTTTGCCGAACTACTTGGCGACATGACCCGCCGTTATGATGCGCTCTTCGGTCAGGTTACACCTTATATGCTCTCCTTACATGCCGCACCGATTGGTCTTGAAGCCGATTGGCAGTTTCATGCAAAGTTTTATCCGCTGATGCGTTCCCCCGGCCGCATTAAATATTTGGCCAGCGTCGAGCAATCGACAGGAGCGTTTACAGTCGACGTTATGCCGGAAAGCGCCGCTCAGGAGCTACGTGCGCTATGACACAATATGATGCGATCGAAGACGCCTTCAAACGCTTGTTTGACGTAACGCCAGCCATTTGCGGCTTTACACCAGGACGCGTCAATTTAATTGGCGAACATGTTGATTATAATGGTGGCCGCGTTTTACCGACCGCCTTGGACCTTGGCGTAACAATCGCTTTATCCCCACGAGAAGATGGTCGTATAAATATTGGGTCAGACTCATTTGATGACATTGCCAAACGCGGCATGGGCGATGCGGCGTCTGAACATTGGTCAGATTACATCACGGGCGCATTGCAACTCGCTCACTCCGAAGGGTTTGGACCCAATGGTGCCGATATGGCCGTTATAACAACACTTCCATTTGGCGCTGGTATTTCCTCCTCCGCCGCCATCACAGTCGGCGTCTTGCGCGCAGCCCGTGATCTCGCCTCAGCAGAGTTATCAGACACTGAAATTGCCGTCCTCGCGCGCAAAGTAGAGAACGACTATATCGGCATGCCTTGTGGAATAATGGACCAAATGGCCGTCGCAATTGCCCGCCCAGGACAAGCTCTATCGCTCAATACGGAAACGCTAAACTTCGATTTGGTTGACCTGCCCAAAACCCATAAAATGGTTGTCATTCATTCTGGTGTATTCCGCCAATTAAATGAAGGACGGTACAAAATTCGAAAAGAAGAATGTGACGCCGTCAAAGCTGCCGCTGGCCGAGATGATATCTGTCGGATGAATGATGATGACTTAAATGCATTGAAACACTTACCAGACGCCATTTTTCGCCGCGCCAGACATTGCGTGACAGAACATCGCCGCACTATGGCCGCCACAAAGGCTCTCAGTGAGGGTCGCTTAGAAGACTTCGGCGCGCTCATGAATGAAAGCCACATATCCATGCGGGATGATTTCGAAATGTCTGTTGAGCCCGTAGACGCGCTTGTTGCCGATGCGCAAGCCTTCGGCGCGACAGGTGCACGCCTGACCGGCGGCGGATTTGGAGGATGTATTGTTGCCTGCGTTAAGAATGAGCACATAAACGCGTGGCAAGACAGACTATTAAAGGCGCACCCAGAGGCTTTTTGGGTCGCTTAAATCGAACAGGTTTTAGACCTTAAGAAAACGACGGCCAAGAATAATCCGTATGCGGAGCGGTCTGAAAACCCGTACACTGACCGCGTATGAGCAATATCGTCTTCCCCCCTCGAGGACCTAGCCATTTTTCAAGACAATTGACGGGTGGGACCACCGCGTAGATTTTGCTTACTTATAGGGCCTTACGGTACATCTGTTTCCATCTCGTATATTAAACCACCCCATTGCGTCGCGCCTTAAAAAGTCCGAAACCAATGATTATGTCAGAAAACGCAAACATCATTATTACGGGCGCGACATCTGGCTTGGGTCGGGAGATGGCATTGCAGCTTGCTGCGCGCGGCGAGCGGGTTTTGGCTTGCGGTCGCCGAATTGAACGTTTGACAGAATTAGAAGCGACGGCAGGAATTAAAGGGCAAACTCTTAATCTGTCTTCAACCGCTGACATTGATAGTTTTTGCGCACCATTCAAAACCCTTTCGGGCGTCATTTTAAATGCTGGGGTGACCTATGCTGATCGTTTTGATGCAGGGGACGATGAAACAGATACGGCCCTGATCCAAACAAATGTCATTGCGAATATGCAGTTGATCCGCGCCTTACTCCCCGCGTTGAAAGCGGGGCAAGGCCGCATTTTAATCGTGGCAAGCCTCGCGGGATTGACGCCTGTGCCTTATCAATCCGTCTATGCAGGGTCAAAAGCCTTTATGATCAATTTCGGATTATCCCTGCGTGAAGAATTAAAACATGACGGCGTGCAAGTGAGTGTCTTTGCGCCTGGTGGTATAAAAACAGAAATGACGGATATTCCAGCCATGAAGGCTTTGGAAAAGGATCTCGCCCCTGTTGCCGATGTGGCGCGGGCAGCGATCAAAACCTATGATAAAATGCCTGCGCTTTATGTGCCAGGCAAACAGAACAAACTCATCTCGCTCGCTGGAAAGCTCCTGCCCCGGCATATTATCGCGGCGCAAGCCGAACGTATTTATCGTAAAGCCAGAGACGGCGCGTAGACCTAAGTCGTCGGATCAAATCCATAAAGCCAGTCCATCCGGCGATGGACAATGTTAGGTAATATTTTTCCCGCCATCCACATCGGGCCATACGTCATGAGTTGCGAGAGCGTCGTATGTTTATGAAACACCCCCATGTTTGCACGCGATGCAGCTTGGACTTCGGCGGTGCGGCGTAACCGTTGATTTTGATAGTCTGACAAAGCCCGATTATCCGCGACCACCTTCGCCAGAACATAGGCATCTTCGACGGCCATTGCCGCGCCTTGCGCCATAAAAGGTAGCATTGGGTGCGCCGCGTCACCCAGCAAAACAACGCGCCCGTCCACCCACTGCGTCAGCGGCGCACGATCAAATAAGGCCCACTTATGCAGCGTTTCAGCATTTTCAATCAAAGTCGTGATCGTAGGATGCCAACCAGAAAAATCCGCTAAAGCCTCAGTCTTTTTCCCTTCAATTGACCAGCCCTCTTCCCGCCAATCGCCCTGTTCAACAACACCGACAAAATTTGCTAACTGGCCATCTTTTCCAAGTCGGTAAGTCACCGCATGCTGGCCCCGCCCGAACCATGCGCAGGCCGTTGGGCGCGGAGCGTGTTCCCCCAAAGCCGTCATCGGAACCACCGCACGCCACGCGACATTACCTGTAAAGTTTGGCGCGTCAGGACCCAACATTTGGGTGCGAATGATAGATTTTATACCATCTGCCCCCACTAAGATTTGGCCGTCCAGTGTTGCGCCATGCGTCAAGGTAACTTGAACGCCATCTTTGTCTTGCGCATAACTTTTCACACGCGCGCCAAGTTGCAGTACATTTTCTGGGAGTGTGTCACGAAGCGCGTCAATATAATCAGCGCGGTGGATGTGGAAATAAGGCGCGCCCCATCGCGAAATGGCTTGCTCTGCCAGTGGAATATCAAACACGGCACGACCGCTTTCGCCCATGCGGGCTTCAATGGCTTTGGGCTGAAATGCATGAGTCATTACGGCTTGATCCAAACCGAGAGCGCGCAAGACTTTCATGGCATTGGGTGGGATTTGTATGCCCGCACCTACAGCTTTTAATTCGGCGGCACTTTCCAAAATACGGACGTCAACATCACGCGCAATCAAGGCATGCGCCAACGTCAGGCCGCCAATACCGGCTCCGATAATCAGAACAGGTTTTTCAGAGTTTCGAACACCTTGCATAGGCGCTCTTACCCCGCAAACAGCTGTCTACATAGACGAAAAAGGAAAGGTCTTACGGCTTGACCTATTCATGCTAGCAGAGCCTATGTCTATTCGCTCCCATATCGCCCCATCTATCGCTGCGCATCTATTGGGGCACCCGCGATTAGAACGTCAGCGTGCGAAGGCTGAACGTAAGCGGCTCCGCGCGAATAGGCCTCATGTCATTGAGGTTTTTCATGACCCCACAGACCCTTATTCGGCCCTTCTTATGCAGGTTTTGCCTGATTTTGAAACACGCTACTCCGTGGATATTCACACTCACATAATCAGCCCGCCGCAAGATAGCGCCGTCCCAGAACGCGGATTATTAAAAGCCTATGCGCGGACGGATACTGATCTCTTGGCTGAGAAAGCAGGGATAGACTTTACCTTTGAACCCAGCCCAACCCCAGAAAACACAACAATAGCTGATGTCCGTCTTACCGCGTTGGGGCATTATCAGGGCGGAATGATCTATTATGCTGGCGAATGGTATTGGGGGATTGATCGCCTACATTATTTGGAAGCTAGACTAACGGCGCTGGGTGCGCGGAAAAATAAAACCAAGAACGCGCTAATTTTCACGCCACCAAATGTTCCACGTAGAACATTTGAAGCCCCGTCATCCAGCACACCAGACATTCATTGGTACTTTTCTTTTCGTTCGCCCTATTCCGCAATTTCAGTGGATCGCATTTCTGCATTGGCAAAGAACTATGGAGCGGATTTAAAACTTCGGTTTGTACTGCCAATGGTGATGCGCGGCCTCGAAGTATCACCCAACAAAAAACGTTATATCCCCCGCGACACAGCCCGCGAAGCTCACCGCCTCGGAGTCCCATTTGGTAAAATCTGCGATCCCATCGGTTCACCCGTTGAACGCGGATATTCCATATTGCATTGGGCGATCACGCAAGGTCGAGGGCTGGAATTCACATGTAGTTTCTTTGAGAAAGTTTGGTCAGAAGGCGTGGATGCGGGCAACGATAAAGGCCTACGAAAAATCGTCGAGGCTGCCAGATTAGATTGGACACAGGCAAAAGCCCAATTGGATAATGAGAATTGGCGCGGGGTCGCAGAAACCAATCGTCTTGAAATGATGGGGCGCGGAGTTTGGGGCGTTCCAAGTTTTCGCGTTGGCGATAAAATTATCTGGGGGCAAGATAGACTTTGGGCTGTTGAAGACGCTCTTGAGCAGTCTTTAAAATAGAGTTTCGCCTCGGGCTCAAACTAGGCCCGAGACGAAATATTTAATTATGCGACGTCTGCGAATTGATTCATCGTGTTGTGCTCACCGCCTGCTTTTAACGCACGGTCGCCACCTGTCATTTCTTTAAACGTATCGCCCAAGTCAGACCCAACTTCATGTTGATGACGCACAGCAGATACGTTTTTCCGAATTTCTTCGCGTTGAATTTCTTTGACATAAGCCAGCATTTTCTGTTCACCAAAGTAACCTTCTGACAGATCATTCATAACCTTCGCTGTGCCGTGGAATGTTGGCAGTGTGATCAGGTTATGGAAGACGCCCGCTTCGCGAGCGATATCCGTTTGGAACGCCTGCAAACGACGGTCGGCCTCAATCCCCAGAACATCCTCATCAAAAGCCGCAGACATAAGACGCGCTTCATCATAATCCTCAGGCTTAATCCGGCCCTCTGCAATCCAATCCTCGCGCACTTGCTTACGCAAATTCAGAGTCCAGTTGAAGGACGGAGAGTTGTTATAGGTCAACTTCGCATGCGGGGCTTTCTCACGGATTTGGCGGACCATATCAGCGATTTGAGCCACATTCGGTGTCGCCGTTTCGATCCAGAGCAGATCAGCGCCGCCTTCGTTTAATGAGGCCACACAGTCTTCTACAACACGCTCTACACCGGTTTCAGTACGGAATTTATAGAGCCCATTTGGCAAGCGCGTTGGTTTCACAAGTTGTCCACCGAGCTGGATAGCGACTTCGCCATCTGCCAATGGGTTAAGGTCAGAGACAGGCTGGGTTTCCAACCATTTTGTATACTCTGCGGCTTCATCGCCAGCTTCGCGGCTGACAGGAATTTTTTGCGTCAAACCAGCCCCTAGGCTGTCTGTACGTGCCACAATAACGCCATCATGAACGCCAAGTTCTTCGAAAGCCATGCGTACAGCGCGGAGTTTTTCGTTAAAATCTTCACGCGGGACCGTGACCTTACCGTCTTGGTGACCACATTGTTTGGCATCAGAAACTTGGTTCTCAATTTGGATACAACATGCACCCGCTTTGATCATTTCTTTAGCCAAAAGATAGGTCGCATGAACGTTACCAAATCCAGCATCTATATCCGCAATAATTGGACGGACATAAGTTTCAAATCCATCAATTTTAGCGATGACAGACGCGCGGTCATTTGTTGTTTTTAATTCATTAAAGAGATCATTTAAATCCACCTCATCCGCTTGACGTAAGCTCGTGTAAATTTCTTGAATGAGGTCAACAACAGATGTCTTCTCATGCATGGACTGATCCGGAAGATGACCAAAACGGTTACGCATACCCGCAACCATCCAACCAGAAAGATAGACATAGGCCCGATCAAGCGTGCCTTTTTGACGTTTAATCGCACGCATCATTTGCTGCGCATGAAAGCCAGACCAGCAGCCCAAAGACTGCGTAAATTGTGATGCGTCCGCATCATAAGCGGCCATATCTTTGCGCATAACCGTCGCCATGGCTTTCGCAATATCTAGATGTGTTTCAAAAGTATTTTGCGTTTTAAGTTGCGCAAGAGTTTCGATGTCGATCCCGGCCGGCGCACCGTCTGGGTAACGCGCTGCGAGGTTTGATAATGTTTGCGTGTATGTCATCTTATGTCTCCAAGATTTCGTAGGCTGAAAGGGTAAGGAACTCAGGTAGAATTGCGGCAGTGGCCGTCGTGTCGAAAATATTTGACGCTTCAGGAAAACGACCTTGCTCAAAAGCCTCGACCCCAATTTCATTTGCAATCGCATCACACTCTTCGTTGAAAAGGCGTTGATAGAGGCGGTCACTCAGGGTTTCTTTGAAACCGCCTTCCATTTCGACATTGGCGCCATGACGCAACCATTGCCAAATTTGCGTGCGAGATATCTCAGCCGTAGCCGCATCTTCCATTAGGTTATGAATTGGCACCGCGCCGCGCCCACAGAGCCATGCCGCGATGTAACGAATACCGACACTGATATTTGTCCGCACACCCGCCTCCGTAATGGTCCCAGAGTGAGGCGTGAGCATGGCCGCGTCAGAGATATTTCGATTCTGGCGCTTCTTGAGAATTTGATGTTTGGCCGGCATCGCCGCGTCAAATACATCCATCGCGACAGGTACGAGCGCAGGATGCGCAACCCATGTGCCATCATGGCCGAGTTTAGCTTCGCGTAATTTATCCTGACGTACCTTTTCAAAAGCTGCGTCATTCGCAGCTTCATCCCCTTTAACAGGGATTTGTGCGGCCATACCGCCCATCGCGTGAGCCCGGCGACGGTGACACGTCTGCACAAGACGCTCGGCATAGGCTGACAAAAACCCACGATCCATGCCCACTTGCGCCCGTTCAGGCAGCAAATATTCAGAATGTGCGCGCAGCGTTTTAATGTAGCTGAAAATATAATCCCAACGTCCACAATTAAGACCTGTGATATGGTTTTTTAACTCAAAAAGAATTTCATCCATCTGGAAGGCGGCTGGGAGCGTTTCAATCAATACGGTCGATTTGATTGTCCCATTCGGAATATCAAGAACAGCTTGTGAGAAGTTAAAGACGTCATTCCAAAGACGCGCCTCGCGGTAGTCTTCAATTTTCGGAAGATAAAAGAATGGACCTTTACCACTTGCGGCGAGGCGTGTGCCATTATGGAAAATATGTAGGCCAAAATCACACAAGCTGGCACTCATCGGATGACCATCAACCGTGATATGACGCTCTTCCAAATGCCAACCGCGCGGACGTACAAGCAGTGTCGCCGTTTCGTCATTTAGCGTGTAATTTTTCTTCTCTGTCTGAAGCGACAAGGCATCACGCGCATAATCATGCATATTTTGTTGACCCGACATCATATTGTCGAATGTTGGCGAAGAGGCATCCTCGAAATCTGCCATGAACATCTTTGCGCCAGAATTCAGCGCGTTGATCATCATTTTACGATCTACTGGACCCGTAATTTCGACGCGGCGATCTTTTAGGGCCGCAGGACAAGGCCCAACTTCCCAATTTGAATTACGAACGTGGAGCGTTTCCTTCGGCTGCGTTGGTAATTCCCCATCATCATAGCGTTCCTGTTGGAATTCGCGGCTTTGGAGAAGAATTTTACGTTGTGGACCAAAGCGACGTTCAAGGTCCGCAAGGAAGAGCAAAGCGTCTGGTGTCAGGACATCTGAATAGTGTCCTGCATTGACATGTGTGACCTTGGCCAGCACGCGGTGGCGAGGGATATTTGTTTCTGGTGTCGTATGAGCTGTCATGGTTTTAGCTCCTTTCGGACACACCATGATGACAAAACAGGTCCGTCGTCCAGTATAACTAGCCTCTAGGAGGGTTGGGGTGTCATAAGCAAACTTAACTAGACATCACTTTTGTAAATCGTGTAAAGATTAAACCTCCTCAGCAGGTACACGACATGGCAGACAAACTTCTTATTGGCCCAAAACTTCGGCGATTCCGGAATTCTCTCGGCCTGACGCAGGCGCGCATGGCTGAAGATCTTGGGATTAGCGCCTCTTACTTGAACCTAATCGAACGCAATCAACGCGCCATGAGCGCAAAAGTCCTGCTTCGGATGGCCGGGGTTTATGACTTTGACATTAGTGCCTTTTCCGATGCCGGCGACGCGCAACTTGTCGCGAGCACCTACGAAGCATTACGGGCTGGACAGTTCAAAGACATGCCCGTGTCCAAGAACGAAGTCGAAGATGTCGTAGGCATAAGTCCAAATATGGCGCGGGCGTTTCAAAGCCTTTTGAACCAGCAGGGCAACGCAGCAACGCCGTCGGAAAGTACAACAATGCGCGCAATCGATGTTGTGCGTGATTTCATTCAAACCCATTCCAATTATTTTCCTGAGATTGATGAAACCGCGGAAGCTCTCTCCGAAGAGTTAGGCCTTCATCGCACAGGGCCTCGCACGGCTTTAACTGAGCGATTGAAAACCCGTCATGATACGGCGGTCCGAATAGTGCCTAGTGATGTAATGCCGGACATGTTGCGGTGGTTTGATCGTCACAATCAACGTATTAATTTGTCAGAGCTTCTCAGCCAGAGCGGGCGGCGGTTTCAGCTCGCCTTTCAAATTGCGATGCTGGAACAACGCGATATGATCGATGCGCATTTAGATCGTGCCAAAATTGAAGGTCGCGAAGCACGCGGTCTCGCGCGAACATCGCTCGCGAATTATTTCGCGGCAGCACTTCTCATGCCTTACACACGGTTTTTGCGAGAGGCAGAGAAAACACGATATGATGTTGAACTGCTCTCCCATCGGTTTGGGACAAGTTTCGAACAGACCGCGCATCGCTTGACGACACTGAATAAACCCGACGCGCGCGGTATTCCGTTTTTCTTTCTGCGCATTGATGTAGCAGGAAATGTGTCAAAGCGATTTTCTGCTGGTAAATTTGCCTTCGCCAATCAAGGCGGCGCATGTCCGATCTGGAATATCCACGAAACATTCACGGACCCCGGACGGCTTCATACGCAAATGGTGCAGTTGCCAGCCACCAATACCGAAAATGGTGCAACCTATTTTTCTATCGCCAAAGCCGTCAGCCGCGCGGGCAATATGTATGGCGGACGGGCGCAACGTCTCGCAATTGCGCTGGGCTGTGATGTCGCCTATGCGCCAAGGCTTTGTTATTCGAGGGACTTCAATCTGAAAGATCCGCAACCCGCAGAAATTGGGATTAATTGCTATCTCTGTGAACGCCAACATTGTCGGCAACGTGCGCATCCACCCTTGTCACGCGCCCTCATGTTTGACGAACGCGCACGCGGCATGAGCTTGTATCGCTGGGTGCCAGATTGATTTTAAAGCTTAAACGAAATTATACCAAATGCAGAGGTGTCGCTTTGCACAACCACCACAGACGCCCATACTAATAAGACACGGCACACTCAGTATATAATCATTTTGGTAAATGGCGCACTGGGGATGCGGCTAATGAAGTCCAATAAGTGAATATTATCAATGGTTTAGAGGGGAGTCAAATTGAAAAAGTAGCGCAATCTGAGTTCGATTTGTAGCACAATTTCGTTTGTCTATTGAATCAGTATTACACGGCTCTCTTAGAGCATATGTAAAGAAACCAATCTACGCCCCATCTCGTTTCTTTAACAATTTCGACGTCGAAAAACTCTTTAGCAGTTTTCAATAAATAGTCATGTTTACCGAAAGATGCTGAAGCAAAATATAACTTACCTTTAGACGTCAAATGCGAGCTTGCATTTTTCAACAACTTTATATCAGAGGCTGAGACGATTTGCTCCATTAAAATTGGCAAGTTCGCAAGAATTAGATCGTAGTCGAAGTCACTATCACCATCCAAAAGGGATTGTCTCTTCACACTGATAACTCCCTCTAAGTTCCGAGACTTTATATTACGGGCGGCGGCTGAGAGAGCTTCAACGCTGATATCTACAGCCTTAACAGATTCTGCCCCATTTTCGGCGGCCCATATTGCAAGAACTCCTGACCCGGTTCCGACATCAATAACCTTTGATGAAATGACATCATCAGATCGTAAGTGTTTTAGAACCATCATCGAGGAGTACGTTAAGTTCGGATCTGGTGAGAAAACATCCTTGGGAACCACTATCTCCATGCCTTTCAAGAAGACTGAGTGTTCGCCTCTTGATCTGGATTCTTCAACCCATTCAGATAGATATTCATCCTGTGAAGTCATTCCATTTCCTTCCCTGGGCATAGTTGCGAACAATATAAACTACGGGAGTATCAACAGCTGCTATAATCCACTTAACTAAAATTTGACCAATTATCATACCGATCAAAATATTTGCTGAGAACACAGCTCCAAACGCAATTAATATGAAGACCGCACTGTCAACTATTTGAGAAATGAAAGTTGAAAGGTTGTTTCGCAACCACAAACGATTTTTCCCCTTATCGCGCTTGCGTAAATAGTGAAATAAATACACGTCACAAAGCTGGCTAATCGGATAAGTAATAATTCCAGCTAACAAGATGTTAGATGTGCTCATTAATATTGAACTATAAGCTTCTTGGTTTGACCAATACGGCGCCCCTTCAATATT
>CALKXY010000006.1 GCA_938003545.1 uncultured Caulobacterales bacterium | reverse complement strand
CGGATTTGAGATCCGTACACTCACGGCGATTAGTGGTCTCTGCGAAGGTGCA
This sequence comes from uncultured Caulobacterales bacterium, assembly GCA_938003545.1. Classification (GTDB taxonomy): domain Bacteria; phylum Pseudomonadota; class Alphaproteobacteria; order Caulobacterales; family Maricaulaceae; genus Litorimonas. Next base: position 13,374 of record CALKXY010000006.1, on the reverse strand, counting down.
AAGGGCGATGTTTGGTTCTATGAGCCGATCCCGATATTCTCCGTCGGATGCACCGTCGCATCAATGGATGTGACACCCGTTTAGGGGTCACACTTCTTCTGCATAGACGATGTAACGAAGTGGACCGCCATAGCTAAGCGTTGAAAACGGGTAACAGGTTACTAACGCGATTTGAGCTGTAGTCTTGGGCGCGGTGAGGTCGATACCCGAATTGTCTTTGTTGACAATTTCGAACCGCGTGACTTTGAAGTCTGTGGCGTTTCCGTCAATATTTTCAACTTGGATCACATCGTCAGTTTTGAGCTGCTCCAAAAATGCGAAATGCGTGTTTTTATGCGCCGCGATGACCGACAGGCCGGGTTGTCCTGGGCGTGGTGTTTGTTGCAAATGGGACGGGGCAAAGCCTAAGGCTTGGCCTGTTCCTACATCTAACAAAATTTCGCTTTTACCCAAGCGTGGTACGGATAATCTCGCCAAGGGTTGTGCGTCCATCCACGGCCAAGGTAGGACAGCTGCTCCCCGTTTTTGAGATTTACTCCAAGCGCGCTCCATCAAGGCATCAGCCAACAGTCCTTTCGCAGGAATATAAGCGGCATTGGCTAGGCATACTCCGCCCGCCATCATCACGGACCAGATCAAAAGTTTGGATTTTGTGATCACGATGCGCGGCGGCGACGTGTTAACTGGCTAAGACCTGTGCCGATTAAGAGGAGGAGTGCGCCGAGTAGTCCTAGGATTTGATGTGGGCTGGCCGTGTTTGGAAGCTGCAAGTTTTGCTGTGGAGCGACGGCAGGTTTAGGGGAGTTTCGCAGCTCGGGTTGCGGCGGTTGCGCTGCATTTGCGGCTGCGACTTGACCAAAATTCCAACCTTCGGGAAGCATCGTTGGAACGGGTGCGGTTTCCAACGTGTCGCCGAGCGCGCGCGAGGGTGTAATGTCGACGGCGACAAGAGATGTCAGGCGACTGACGATGTGATGATCAAGGGCCGTTTCTAAAATCTGCGTATCAATCTTTGCCGCGCTGTCTCTATCAAATCGACTTTCTTCTAAATCTGCGATTTTGGCGCGCGCCCAAAGAACCGACAGCCCGTTTGCAGTCTCTGCTTTCGATAAGGACTTGGTTTCTGTCCAGTTTTCTCCAGCTAGATTCCCTGACAATGATATTGAATCTGGAAGTTCGCTCGTTTTGATTTTGGCAATGCTAATGACAGGGTCACCCTTATAAACATCGGGTAAGCGCGCCGGAAAATTCGCGCCTGAGACGGAGCTTTTTATATTTGTCAGGACGGGGCTATCAATGGATGCAAATAGCGACCCCATGCGTTTTGTGACTTCGGAGGTATCACCGATTTGTACAAATGTCCCGCGTCCAAATTTCGCAGCACGTGACATGAAAAAATGATTGGGTGCGGAACCGATCCCGACAGGGAACAAGCGAGACTCACCAAGTTGATCCTGAATTTGTGCAAAAAGCTGCTGTTCATTACCAATCGCACCATCCGTGATGAAGATGACTTGGCGTAGACGCGCATCGTCGCCGTCATAAGTATTGAAGGCTTCTGCCAAAGCGGATGACATTTGTGTGCCGCCGCCGACTTTCAAATTTTTAACCCAACGTCGCGCCCGAGAAATATTCTCGGCTGTTGCAGCCACAGGCCTAGCCTTAAACGTTGAGTAGTTAGACGAGAACCGAATGATGTTGAACGTATCATCGGGCCGCAAATGATCGAGAGCCAAAAGTAAAGAGTCGCGCGCTTGGACGATGGATGTGCCGCCCATTGATCCTGATGTATCTATGACGAAAATACTTTCTCGGGCTTGTGTTGGTATATCCGCCGCATCCGCAGTGGGCGGCGTCAGCATAGACAGCAGATATGTATCCTCGCCGATGCTTTGTTTAAATATTGCGCTGTAAGGCGCTTCGGTCGCTTGCGCTGACCATTCCAGTAGGAAATCACGGTTGGCCGGAACCTTCCCCTCGCCAAGTTTTATCTGCACGCTGTCCTCATCTACGACTGTTGCGTTAATGTCGTGGTAGGGGCTGTGTACCTCTGCAATATCGAAACCTGCGTCTAGGTTGATGTTGATGCTTACGGGCAAGCGCATGTATTTTATGGGTTCTTGGCTAGGGGCCATGAGGGGCGGGCTAATGGCCTTTCGATCTAGAACTGGATCAAGAACAATATTTTGTAATCCGCCTGTTGTGGCGACCTTCACCCTCTCAGCAGGCGGGGAGTAACGGGGCGCGACGGTCATTGGAAAACGCGCGGAGAAGACACCGTCCTTCATGTTCGCTTTGTCTTGATATTCAATTTGGATCGCGATTTTTTCGTGGGGCCCAATATTGGCCACTGATGCCGTGAAAATATTTGGACGTTGTTGCTCTACTAGGCTCGCTTTTTTGCCTTCGGATTTGGCTTGTTCATATATTTTCTTCGCTTGTTTTTTTTCTTTAATTTGACCTTCGATCATGCGTCCACCGATTACCATGCGCAAACGGTCCACGGCTGCATTTTCGGGCAGAGGGAAAACATAAATGCCTTCGACCCAGTCATCGGTTTTGTTTTCAAATGTTTGAGACAATGTCGTGCGAATGATGGGGCCAGCTATATCCATTTTCACATCTGTGGCGATCATGGGGGCCTCAATATATGTCCCATGCGTGTCAGTCCGAAACATTAACGTGCCAGATTCGGCATCATTCATTCGCATTTCGCGAAGCTCTTGCGTTTGAGTGAGACTTGGCTCGGGCGGTGATGTTTCTGCAACTGCAATCTTGCCTAAGCTGCCATATCCCGCAAGGACTGCCGTGGATGTAAAAAGAATGTGCCGTAATGTCATGAGAGCCTCCGCCAATTATGTGTTCATGACGTCTTCATGAATTACGAGTGCGGACAGAGCAGGGCGGGTTTAAGGTTGTTACAGGGCGAGGTTGCCGCAATGTTGCTATGCTGTCACATGTTCGGCACGGCATCGCCACAATCCATGATGTAACTGTCGCTTGTCATAATTCATGAGGAGGCTGCACTCAGATGTTCTGTGGAAAATATTGTTGCTCACTAAAAAATAGCTTAGGGCGAATTGGAATCTAAGGAGAGCACATGTCTGATCTATTAAAGACGTCCCCAGTCATACCCGTGGTGGCCATTGAAAACCCCGATAACGCCGTAGAGTTATGCTTGGCTTTAAACCGAGGCGGCATCAACGCTATCGAAGTGACTCTCAGGACGTCGAAAGCAATCGCTGCGATTAAAGAGATTAAGAAACATTGCCCTAAAATGATATTGGGCGTTGGGACGATTTTGACACCAGACGATGTTTTAGCGTCGGAAGATGCCGGTGCTGATTTCTTAGTCTCTCCTGGATTGTCACCAGATTTGAAAGTGGCCCTTCAAAAAACAAAGCTCTTGGCTTTGCCCGGCACCGCGTCACCTACAGAGGCCCTAACCGCTTATGAAGCGGGGTTTCATATGGTGAAACTTTTCCCTGCTGAGGCTGTCGGCGGCGTTAAACTCCTGAAGTCAATTCAAGCGCCAATCCCGAAGGTCATGTTCATGCCTACGGGCGGTGTGCGTACATCCAACATGCGCTCTTACTTGGATCTTCCAAATGTCTATGCCGTTGGCGGCACGTGGATTGCGACGATGAATGACATCGAAAACAGGGACTGGGCGTCGGTTGAACAAAAAGCGACAGAAGCCGTTCAAATCGCGTCGTCGCCGAAAGCTTCCGTTTAGTCTGGTTGAGAATTGTGGACCTAAAATTGGGGCCATGTTTTCAATATAATTTTATACACGGATGAACCATCACAGCTCAGTATTGCGAGCGACGTATAAAGCTAGGGGAAAATGGAGGTACCACCCGGAATCGAACCGGGGTACACGGATTTGCAATCCGGTGCGTCACCACTCCGCCATGGTACCTCGCGCGGTGGTAGCGGGCGTATAATCATAAGCACGGCTGTCCGCAATAGCTGATTGCGGTGTTCGCAGGTGAAGGTTATAGCGCCTTCAAGAGCCTGAACACTATATTCCGTGAGTCCTTATTCATGACTGATTTTTCCGCTGCCCGTGACGCTATGGTCGAGTCCCAAATCCGCACGTCTGATGTGACGGATCTTGGTATTCTGGCCGCTTTTCGCTCTACTCAGAGAGAGAATTTTGTTCCGACGGCCCGCAAGGCATTGTCCTATTCTGATCGTCATGTCGAAACGGATGAAGGCCGTATTTTATTGGCGCCACGTGACTTGGCAAAAATGATTCATGCCGCCGATGTGCAAAGCACGGATGTGGTGCTCGATCTGGCATGCGGACGTGGGTATTCAACGGCCATCTTGGCACAATTGGCTGAAACTGTTGTCGGGTTGGAAACGACAGAAGCGGCTGTTTCGCGCTCCACCGAACTCTTGATAGAGGCCGACATTTCCAACGCTGCGGTTGTTCAGGGTGATTTGAAATCAGGTGCCGCTGAACATGGTCCCTTTAATGTTATCTTTGTCGGCGCGGCAATTTCGGCTGTGCATGAACCTTGGTTTAAGCAGATGGCGAATGGCGGCCGTTTGGTCTGTATCACGCAAAATGGTCCCGTTGGCCGCGTCAGTGTTTTCACGAAATCAGGCGACGCCATCGGCGAACGTGTCGTATTTGATACGAGTGCACCGTATTTACCTGGATTTGAGCCAAAGGCTGAATTTGTCTTTTAGGCGCATATACAATCCTGCATAGCCGTTGCCCCGCCATTATTAGGGCTGTTTTAACGCGGCTTGCCCTATGTAGGAGCTTCATTTCGGTCTGACGGGATTACTGTCGTGAAATTACGCGCCTTCACAGCTACATTAATGATGACAACCATGTGCTTGTCTGGGGCTGCATATGCTGAAGATTTGCGCGATGCGCTTGTCTCCGTTTACACGGAAAACCCACGGCTTTTGGCAGAACGTGCGCGATTGCGCGAGATAGATGAAAGTTATGTTCAGGCACGTGCGCAAGGGCGGTTTACGATTGGTGGATCTGCATCTGTATCTCAAGCCTGGGTAAGGATTCCATCTGGCGGGAATTTATTTGGCCCCGTTTCTGGGGGCGGTACAGATAATAGCGACCTTGGCGCGTCCGATATGCCCAATGAAATCGGCCTACAGGTGATACAGCCTCTCTATCAAGGCGGACGCGTTAAAGCTCTTAAGGAGCAAGCCAAGCTGGGTATTTTGGCTGCACGTGAAAACCTTCGTGCCCAAGAAAACGCGGTCTTTTTGTCGACCGCCAATGCCTATGTGGATGTGCGGCGCGACGAAGAAGCCGCCCGTATTCGCCGAAATAATGTCCGTGTTTTATCGCGTCAACTCGAGGCGGCAACCGCGCGATTTGAGGTTGGGCAGGGCACGCGTACCGATACGGCGCAATCTGAATCGCGGCTAGCTTTATCAGAAGCTGGCTTGGCGCAGGCCGATGCGCAGCTTGCGATTTCTCGCGCGGCGTATGTTCGCCTCGTAGGGCGCATGCCGAATCTGTTAACGCCGCCACCGCAATTCGCACTTCCCGAAAACCTATCTGCTGCCATTATGGCGGCACGCGAAAATAACCCGCAACTCATTGGAGCCTATTTTAATGAAGCGGGTGGCCGCGCCGCCATTAATGTTGCGAAATCTTCCAGTCGTCCGACTCTGTCTTTGTCGGGGAATGCATCGCGTCAGCGGGATCAGCTGTCTGGGATCAGTTCAATCGACTCCGCAGCGATCACTGCGCAGCTCACGATTCCTTTTTACTCTGGCGGTGCGAATCAATCACGCAGGCGCCAAGCGGAACATGCTAAAACACGATTAGCTTTCGAAACACGCGACGCAGAATTGGCGATTGATGAAGCAGTCACACAAATTTGGGCGCAATTGACGGCTGCTCGTGCGAGTTTGACAGCCGTCCGTCGCCAGCAAGAGGCCGCGCAGATTGCATTTGAGGGTGTGACATTGGAACAAACCGTCGGCACGCGGGATCAGTTGGATGTTTTAAATGCAGAACAAGAAGTTCTAAACGCGAAACTCTCCGTTGTAGAGGCCGAACGCAATGTCAGCGCGGCGACGTTTAGTTTGCTTTCGACAATGGGAGTCTTTGATGCCGAGGGCATTCGTTTGCCGGTTGAGATGTATGATAAAAATGCAAATTTGGACATCATACGCTATAAAGGGTTGACCGAAGCCGTTGATAAATATGCGCCAGAGTTTGCGCAGCGTATTGGTCGTCAGCTCCCGAATATTGCAGGTGATGTTTCCGGTGCGGCTCAAGCTGTATACACAAAGACGCCGATACAAACGGGTGTTGAGGGCGTTGTCGCATTGGCAAACATCGGCGCGCAAGGTGTTAAAGAGGGCGCGGATAGCCTGACTGGGATTAAACCAGCATATAATGACCTGCAAGAATCAGGTGCCATTGTGATTGATGTGAATCCAATCAAGCCAGCTTCTGTTCCACCTTATGACCTGCTCATTGATGCTGATAAAGACGGTCAAATCGACGAAATTCACCTACCAGTCAATTCTCCCGTGGATTGAGTCGTTCTGTCGCTGGACAAGCGAGGAGTGTTGTCTTAACGCTGTTTTTAAAGGATTAAGCCGTCGGGGGACCGCTTGATTGACGCATCTTAAGTGTCGAGCCAGTGTAGGGTTGCAATTTATGTCTGAACAGACGCCAAATTCGACAGAAGACCTCAGCGGGGCAGAGCCCAGCATGGAGGATATTCTCGCGTCTATTCGCAAGATTATCTCTGAGGACGAGCCTGTGGCGATGGAATCGCCTGAGGATGTGGCTGTTAATCCGATTATGGATACTGAGTTTACCTCCACTCCCTCCGATCTAACCTCTGATGCTGTCGTGGACATGCGAGCTGAAACTCATGTTAGCCCAAGCCTTCATACTGATGCCGATACTGATGTTTCGTATTTCCAGTCTGCTGAAGGCGAAAGTGTTGATTTAGATATTGATGACGTTCTCGCAGGTTTGGAAAATGATGGATTTGAGGCTGATTCAAACGCGTCTCCATCGACCACTGTTCAGACGTCGAGTCCCGCGCCAATGGAATTGGACACTGCAGATACTGAAACTGCAGATACTGAAACTACAAATACTGAAACTGATGACGACATCATGTCTTTATTGGGGGATGATATTGCGTTGATGGAGGACGAAGAGGCCGACTTTTCTGTCAGCGGCGAAGCCCCTGTAGAGACTTTGAGAGACATGAAGCCGGGAAACCTGAGATTCGATGACAAGAGTGTTTCTGTAACTGACGCTGATGACGAGATGGATGCGCTTTTAGATGACATTCTTATGGCACCAGATCATGTGGTATCTGAAGATGTATCGGAAACAATGTCTGCCGATATAGTCGAAGCGCCAGTTGAATACACAAATATTGAAGCCGTCCGGGTTGAGTCGGATGAAAACCTAGATCTTGTGAAATCCCTGATGGCGGATTTGGCCGATGATCCAGATGCGATGTCTGCGGATGAGGACCTTGATGCACTCTTGGCGATTCCTGAGGCTGAAGAAGAGGTGGCCGACTTCGATATCAATGAACTTGATGCGGTTTTATCCGAACCTGCCTCTGTCGATATGATACGGTCAGAGCCAGATGTTAGCATGGCTTTAGCCTCTGAGGTAGACTTGGAAGAAGAAGAAGATATTCTCGGCGACATTCTTAATATGACGCTAGATGACGAGATTGCGGCGCAGCCGAGTGAAGTTTTGACTCGCGAAGATGTCGCTGCATTTGAAGCTACGAATATTTCTGAAAATGCTGATGTTGATGCTGACATTGACGCCATGCTGTCTGAAATCGATGCGATCGAAGCGGTTGAATTTGATGTGGCAGCACCTGAGTTGGAAGATGGTATTCCGAGTTTGGCAGAGATCGCCGCTGCCGCAGAAGCGGATGCCGAAGCCACAGAGCGTTCAGCCTTTAGTCCAGTCGCAGCGTCGGTTGGTATGACTGCAGGTCTCGCGGCTTTGGCGGCGAGTGCCGCGCCAAAGCGCGATGATGCATCGGATGAAACGCACGCTATGCAGGCAGAGCCGACATTCGATCCTGCGCCTGAAACGCCTACGCAAAAAACTGAAACAGATTTTACCCCCGAAAAGACACAACCCACTTTGGAGACTCCCATGGCTATTCAAGTCGTACAAAATGACGCTATTCTTGATGAAGTCACAGAATCTGCTGCCGCTGGCGCCTTCGCCCAGTTGAACAATGTTGTCGAAGACAAAGCGATCTTCAACGAACGGGGTCCGCGCATCGGTGATTTGGTCCAAGAAGCCCTTCGTCCGATGTTGAAAGAGTGGCTCGATGCTAATCTTAAAGGTATCGTCGAGCGCGCCGTGGCGAAAGAAGTTAAACGCATCTCCTCCGGCAAATAAGCTCTCTGCCTGTGGGGCCACGCCCCGCTTCACATTGTTGATCGCGTAGGCTAGACCTGCGTTGGAATTTACACCCGTTCCCTAGCTATTGGGGGCGGGTTTTGTGTTAGATAAGATAAGACCATGCTCGATAAGTCATTTGATCCCAAAGAGGCCGAAGCCCGCATCTATAAAATGTGGGAAGACAGCGGCGCGTTCAAACCCCGCGCAGAGAAACCAACGGACACGAAAGACGACAACTTTTCTATCGTCATCCCGCCGCCAAATGTGACGGGCAGCCTGCATATGGGGCACGCGCTGAACAATACGATCATGGACATCTTGATCCGCTTTAACCGCATGAAGGGCAAAGCGGTCCTCTGGCAGCCGGGCATGGATCACGCAGGCATCGCGACGCAAATGGTCGTCGAACGTAAACTCGCCGCAGAACAAAAATACCGCAAAAACATGAGCCGCGAAGACTTCCTCAATCACGTTTGGGCGTGGAAAGAGGAAAGCGGCGGCATGATCGAGCAACAGCTCCGCCGCCTCGGCAGTTCCTGCGATTGGTCCCGCTCTAAATTCACGCTCGGCGCATCACCAAATGCGGATGACGCAGAAAAAGCCATTCAGCAGAATATGGGCGATGGCGTCACCAAAGCCTTTGTTGAAATGTACGAAGCTGGCTTGATCTATCGCGACAAACGCCTTGTAAACTGGGACCCGCATTTCCAGACCGCGATTTCTGATCTCGAAGTCGAAACCAAGACTGTGGATGGCCATTACTGGCACCTGCGTTACCCGCTCGCTGACGGCGTGACTTATGAGCATCCGATCACGGATGAAGAGGGCAAAGTCACGGGGCATGAAACGCGCGGCTATGTTGTTGTCGCGACCTCACGTCCTGAAACCATGTTAGGCGATACAGGTGTCGCCGTGCATCCTGATGATGAGCGTTATGCGGCGCTGGTTGGGAAAGAGGTTGTCCTTCCCATCGTGAACCGCCGCGTTCCAATCATTGCGGACGACTATGCTGACCCAGAGAAGGGATCAGGCGCAGTGAAAATTACGCCTGCGCATGATTTCAATGATTATGAAGTCGGAAAACGGGCAGGGCATGAGCTGATCTCCATTCTGGATGATCGTGGGCATATCCTGCCGCTTGTTATTATTCCTGAGGAATTCCACGGTCTGTTCAGCGTCAAAGCACGCAAACTCGTTGTTGCGAAATTTGACGAAGCTGGCTTGCTGGCGGAGACTGAAAAGCTGAAAATCGAACAGCCGTTTGGGGACCGCTCGGGCGTCGTCATTGAACCGATGCTGACGGACCAATGGTTTGTCGATGCAGAGAAAATGGCGAAGGATGCCGTGGCTGCGGTGAATCGGGGTCATGCCGCTCACCCCACATCGTCATCCTCGGGCGCCTATGTCGTTTCTAATGAAACGACTAACCGAAGGATCCATGGTGCAGACGCAGGGATGAACCCTCGGGTCAAGCCCGAGGGTGACGGAGGAGAGGGCCGCGAAAACGGAACCCGCTTCATTCCTGAAAATTGGAAGAAGACATACGATCATTGGATGGAAAACATCCAACCGTGGTGCATCTCTCGCCAGCTCTGGTGGGGGCATCAAATTTCAGCTTGGTACGGACCGTCACTGACAAAAGTCAATTACACTGGAGAGGCTCCTGCAAGCCTTGAAATATGGGACTGGGATAATCCAGAAATTTTCGTCGCTAATACCTTCGAAGAGGCCTTAGAAAAAGCTTCCGTATTTTACGGGAATGTTGATGCAAATGCAGTGTTGATTGGCAAGGAAGCTGAAAGCAGCGAAAAATGGCGCAATCAAACTTTTGACGACGATGGCCAGAACGTTATGCTTCTCCGCGACCCAGACGTCTTGGACACATGGTTCTCCTCTGGCCTTTGGCCGTTCTCCACGCTCGGTTGGCCTGAAAACACCGAAGAGCTCGAACGCTTCTACCCGACCTCTGTTCTCGTCACAGGATTTGATATTATCTTCTTCTGGGTCGCGCGGATGATGATGCAGGGTTTGCATTTCATGAAAGACGAAAACGGCGAGGGTGTTGTGCCTTTCGACGACGTCTATATTCATGCGTTGGTCCTCGATGAAGCGGGCAAGAAAATGTCCAAATCCATCGGCAACACGCTTGACCCGCTCGACCTGATTGACGGCGTCACGAGTGATGTTCTCGTTGAGAAACGCACACGCGGATTGAAGAACCCCGACAAAGCCCCGCAAATCGCCAAGGCGACACGCAAAGCCTATCCTGATGGGTTCGAACCTTATGGCGCAGACGCGCTGCGCTTTACCCTCGCGAGCCAAGCTGGGCAAGGACGCAATATCCGTCTCTCCGTTGACCGTATCGCGGGCTACCGTAATTTCGGCACAAAACTCTGGTCTGCGGCCAGCTTTGGTCAAATGAACGAGTGCAGCCCTGTTGAAGGTTTCGATCCGTCAACGGCAACGTTGCCGGTCAATAAATGGATCATTTCCGAGACGGCGAAAACCGCCATGGAAATCTCGCGTTGCATCGACACTTACCGTTTCAACGACGCGGCAGATGCAGCCTATAAATTTACATGGGACACGTTTTGTGCGTGGTATTTGGAACTCTCCAAACCACTGCTCTCTGGCGCGGACGGCGCAGAAAAAGATGAAACCCGCGCGACATTCGGGTGGGTGCTCGATCAAATCCTGAAACTGCTGCATCCGTTCATGCCGTTCATCACGGAAGACCTCTGGGCGAAAATCGCAGAAGGCCGCAAGAGCAACCTCATCACGGCGGATTGGCCGACATATGGCGACGAACTTGTTAATGCTGACGCCGTAGCAGAACTCGAGTGGGTGCAAACGCTGATCACGAATATCCGTTCAGTGCGCGCCGATATGAACATCCCGCCGTCCAAGAAAGCGCCCTTGCTGCTCTGTGGCGATACGCTGGACCCACGCCTTGCGATCTATGCTCCGCAACTCTCGCCAATGGCGCGTGTGGAGCATGTTGAGCTCGCGTCGGCCGTGCCAGATAACGCCCTGCAAACCGTTGTCGACGGCGTGCAATATGCCATTCCTTTGGCGGGCCTGATCGACATGGACGCAGAGCGTAAACGCCTCGCGAAAGAAATCGAAAAAGCCCAAAGCGAAATCGAGAAGATTGACCGCAAATTGGGCAATGAAGCCTTTGTCGCCAAAGCCCCTGAAAAGGTCGTAACCCTACAAAAGGAACGCCGCGCAGGTTACGCCGCGGAGGTGGAAACACTACAGGCGGCATTGGACGGATTGGGATAAGTTTGCACCAATTTGAAGAAAGCCATCCTGAATTCAAAGGCTTTTCAGCCTTTTATGAGGCGGAGATATTACCCGGATTAGAACGGGATGAACAAACGCGTCTTGGCGTGATCTCTAAAATTAAAAAAACCATGCCTCTCATTGCTGCGGGAACACTTATTGCGCTGGCCGTTGCAATTTATTTTGGTGCGCCGTTTATGGTCCTTGCTTTTCTAACAGGCGGCGGTGTCATGGCTGGGGCTGGTATGGCGCAATATATGCTGAGGACTGTCCGCTCTGACACGAAAGACAACATTGTCGGTAATTTATGCCGCTTCCTTGGTCTTGCCTTTCAATCGGAAATGTCGGTTGCACCGCGCTTAGGTCAGTTCAACGAATTGGGACTCGTGACTGCAAAATATGACCGCAGTGAATTTGAAGATCAGATTTCCGGCACGGCACATGGTGCAAAATTTCTTCTCCATGAAGCGCATTTGGAGAAAAAAGAAGGGACTGGAAAAAATAGACGCTTAGTGACCAAATTCCGAGGTCAGTTACTTGCCATTGAATTCCACCAAAAATTTCTCGGACGGACGATTGTTCTACGCGACAAAGGTTGGCTTCAACGTAAGAAAAAAGGCGATATGAAACGGGTGGGCCTTGTTGATCCCGTCTTTGAAAAAATATTTGAAGCTTATGGCACGGACCAAGTCGAGGCGCGCTATCTTCTCACGCCAACATTCATGCAGCGCCTCGTTGATCTTGAACATTCAGTCAATGGCGCGAATATCAGATTTGGATTTGACGGTGGATTGCTTCTTATCGCTGTAGAAACCGCGAACCGCTATGAAGCGGGTTCCATGTTTGAACCGCTGATAGAAACCTCTCGAACCCAAATAATACTCGATGAAATCGGCGCGATATATGACGTTATTGACGGCGTTATGAAGCCGCAAAAATACTGAGAGTCTAAATGTCTATTTTTGCCCCTGGTGCATCCAGGCCCTCAAATTGCCAATAGGCCCGTACGATTGAAATGAGGGTCTTTTCTTTGATGTGGAATTCTGCGTCGGATAGACTGATATTCTCAAGGACCTTCACAACGGCGTCCTTCTCTGGCCAATCTGCGAGACTAAGGATGAGATGTGTAAGGGCGACATCTTTGGGCATTTCCGCCCATATTTCATCTAATTCCTGTCCGTAGTCATGAAACCATTGGCGAATTTGAGAGGCTGATAAGAGGTTTCCAGTGTCGTCTTTCAACGCTAACTCTCTCACACCGCTTACCAAGGCCTCGATTTCTGATGCATGAATATGACCATCCGCCAAGATAACTTGGGACAGTAAACGCATAAGATTTTGGGTTTCGGCGGGTATAGACATATGTCCAGTTACCAGAGAAGGCGTGGTCAGGTAAAACGAAAAGGCATGTAGGGCAGGGGATGGCGTTTTGCAATCTAGCTTTAAACTTAATCCTTGTTTTCGCAAAATAATAATCGTTCCGCTTCAATACCTTATAATAAAATACAAGAGAATGATCCTCGGTCCCAAAACCTATGATACGGTACAGAAGTTCTTTCGGACACGGGACAGGTAGGAGCTCACCTTCTGGTACCGAGAGACGGTGGGGTTAAGCGTCGGATGGTGAGACATCTGGAGGTGCTGGGCCTTTTGGAGTGAGAGCCGACCGCCTTGTCTAATGGCAT
>CALKXY010000005.1 GCA_938003545.1 uncultured Caulobacterales bacterium | reverse complement strand
GAAATGTTCTTCGGCAGAAGGGACTTCGTCGTCTGCAATGACTTTCATCAGCTCTGGGTCACGCACATCCATTCGGCCATGTTTACGCTGGTGATCGATCCATTTGTTCCGCGTCATACGGTAGACCCATGTCGCAAAGCTTGCTTTGGCAGGATCAAACATATGCGCGCCGGTCCAGACTTTGATCATGACGTCTTGGACAATATCTTCGGCGGTCCCGTTACCGACGCCGCGCGCCATCAACCAGCCTTTGAGCTTTGGTCCATAAATTTCGAATAAATCGGAAAGCGCACGCGCGTCTTGTCTATTTGCGATTGAATCTAACCAGGCCGCGTCACGCTTGGATGCGCTTATCGACTTTTTAGACGGGGTAAAATTCCCCGCACGTTGCGTCCGTTTGGTCGTCATAGCCCTCTTCCTTGTTTGGCGAGGCGTGTATGATCGTGTAGGGGCGTATGCGTGCAATGTCATCGTCCAAATCCAGTGTAGGGTCAGATTGTCTCAACAATCTTTTACAGACTACCTACGGTTATGGACGACGTTTCGATTGCAGGTCGCGCAATTCCGCATCAGTTCCGTTCAAGGACATTGGATCAGGGTGTATAAATCGTGTAAGTGACATCTGCTGCGAGGGAGCCAACACCTTGCGAGAAATCATAATTATTTCCGCTGATCGTTGATCCACGCAAACTATAACGCGACTGGAAACTCACAGCATGATCCATAATCGATCCACGTGTACGTGCTGTGCGTTGCTCGCCCTGAAAGACTTTCACCGGGGAACCGGATAACCCGTCCAAAGTAAAAAGCGTTCCATTTTGGCCATAGGTGACCCCGTTGCCGCTTGGCGCAGGGTCTTGGGCTTGCTGGCCCCAGCGATTGGCACCGCCGCCGCCCGAAACCTGATAGCGAAGACGATAGCGAATATTGCTATAGTCCATTGTACTAAAATCACCCGTCGCAGTGATGTTGGACGCTTGCCCAAAAATATCAAAGGGGACATTTGAAGCAACAAAGAAACGCGAGGCGCGTGCACCGCCGCCCAGAAGGTCGACATCTGTACTGTCGTCCAAACCAAAGGCTGTGTAGCTATCATTGGCATCAAGGGTTTGATTGGGGGCTGTCGATTGAAACGCCCCGCCAAATGTTGAGTTATTGACTTGAAATTCCCAACCAGAGCCTTCGCCGCTTTGGATCGGATTATATCTCTGAGTATTGTAATTAATGGTACGGCCATCTGCGCTAATGAGATCAGGCGCAGCCTGCCCCGATGTCGCCCCGTCCAAGATATGAAAATCATACACAACAGGCGCAACGCCACTATTTTCTTCGAAGTCAGACGCTCCAAAAACGATAACAATGGATGAGGCACGGAAAAACGGCCTATCGATAACAGCAGATAATGCTGGAGCCGAAATGCAGCCTGCTAAAAAAAGCCCCCAGGCCCCTTTGCGTATATTTTGACGTATACTCACATAGGTTGAGTAGCCAATGAGAATGAAAGCCAAACTAAGGTATAGCCTTAACGAAAAGTTGCTGCGACCACGACCTCCCTGAAAAATCTAAGTTTCGAACCTTACCTTCATTTCTCTCTTGACATTTCTTCCTTTATTACACATATTTCTGTTATGACAGAAACTACAGATATAATAAAAACTGTAACCATACCGCTACCTGAAGCCGTTGAACGCTTCGTCTTACATTGGGGCGATTTGGGCGGCACGTGGGGCGTGAATCGTACCGTAGCACAAATTCACGCACTACTTTACCTCAGCGAGCAACCGCTCAATGCCGAGGACATTCAGACACAACTGGGTATCGCGCGCAGCAATGTTAGCAATAGCTTGAAAGAACTATTGGGGTTTAAACTCGTGCGGCGGCATCCCATCCCTGGCGATCGCCGTGATCATTTCGTTGCAGAAATCGATGTCTGGCAAGTCGCCCGTCATATCGCAGCGGCGCGTAAAGCTCGCGAAATTGACCCCGCCTTAGCCACCCTAGAAGACTGCCTCGCAGCGGCCGCTGGCGATAATCAAGTGACAGATGAGCAAATTCGCCGCTTGCGCGAAATGCACGAATTCACGGCCACAATGGACCGTTGGTACAATAAGATGTCCTCTCTTCCCTCCTCAACACTCTCGCGCCTTGTCTCCATGGGAGATGCGGTGGTGAAAGTTCTAAATTTGGGACGCAAAACGTAGTGAACTAGACGAAGAGAATAAGGGAGCGACATCATGGTCGCCTATCGATTTGAAGACGCGCAGTGGGACGACAATACCCGGCCACTTGAACATCAACCTCAAACCCATCTTGGCGATCTCCGTTTTCGCCAACTCTTTACAGACGAGAATTGGAGCAAACTTCCTATTGCTGTGAGGCAGCGTTTTGGACGCCGCGTAGCAATCGGAGACGCTGTTATCTATCGCGGACACGTTGAATTTAACCGCGTCAACCACTGGGGCCGCATCATTAATACGGCCTTGCGCGTTGTCGGCGCGCCCCTGCCCCTTGATACACAAAATGAGGGCGCGGCTGCGGTTGTTACCGTCACAGAAGCCCCAGATGGGGCGCAAGTTTGGATGCGTCAATATGCGCGGCAAAACACGCACCGCGCTTTCCCGCAAATCATCCAAAGTGCGAAACATTTTACGGGAGCAACAGGCATAGAAGAACATATCGGACGCGGCATCGGCATGAGCCTGATCCCCTGTGTCGAAGGCGAAGAACTCGTCTTTCGGGCGCAGGATATTTTCTGGGATATAGGCCTACGCGGCCGCCGTAAACTTCGCCTCACCCTTCCGCACTGGCTTGGTCCAAATGTGCTTCGCGCCGGACATGAGGAAATCGGCGGCGGACATTTCGCCTTTACGCTGCAAATTGAACATAAATGGTTCGGCAAACTAATCGATCAACGTGTTCGCTTTATGGACGACACCGCCGCGCCGGCACAGGAGGTTAAAAAATGACTCCAACTATCACACTGCTTCTCTGGACGTTCATCGCCATTCAGATCGCAATGGGCGCACTAGACACGCTTTATCATCACGAGCTGACGGAACGGTTAGCATGGCGACAGAGCCAAGCGGGAGAGTTGAAGCTCCACGCCATTCGCAATGTTGCATATGGTATTGCCTTTGGCGTGTTAGCGATATTTCAACCCGGCGGCCTCGTTGCTTTCGGCCTCATCGCCCTCCTCATCGCGGAAGTCGGCGTAACGTTAAAAGATTTCGCAGAAGAGGATTTAACGCGGAAACTCCCGACAACTGAACGGCTATTACATACGCTAATGACTGCCAATTATGGCGTTGTCTTAGCCTTGCTCATCCCCGTTCTCTACGGCTGGGGCAAATTACCAACGGGACTTACACCCATTTGGTACGGGTGGTGGAGCGTGATGTTATTGATGAGCGCCGCCGCAGTCATGGTTTTCGCTGTACGAGACTTTCATGCCGCCCTGCGCTTACCACGCTTACCACGCCGCAAAGCTACAACCCTGCTCATGCCAGGCGCGCAGAAAACATGGCTGATTACGGGCGGCACCGGATTTATCGGACGCCGCTTGATCGCAACCTTACAGGCGGGCGGTCATCGCGTCATTGTCCTGACACGAAATGCGGTCACGGCAAACCTTCCTGCCCCTGTCACACTCATCACAGACCTAAACCAAATTACGGCAGATACACGCATAGATACGGTTGTGAATTTTGCAGGTGAGGCTTTGGCGCAAGGACTTTGGACAGCAAAACGTAAAGCTGAATTTAGACGTAGCCGTTTAGAAACGACGCGTAATTTAGGTCAATTATTTAAAAGACTTCACCATACGCCAGACGTTCTCATCAACGGCAGTGCCATCGGTGTCTATGGCGTCACGCCAAAAGGTGTCATGGATGAATATGCGGCGATAAAAAACGACGGAAGTTTTGCCCAAACCCTATGCCAAGATTGGGAAACTGAGGCTGAAAAGCTCAAGACACCCGTCATACGCATTGTCGCATTACGCATCGGTATGGTGCTTGACCGGGATGGCGGCGCATTGGCACAGCTTCTCATTCCAACAGAACTTGGAGGCGGCGCAACGTTTGGGCGCGGCGATATCATGATGAGTTGGATCACGCGTGATGACCTTGTGCGAATGATCCAATTCGCAGCGCATACTCCGCAAATCAACGGCCCTGTGAACGGTACAGCTCCAACGCCCGTAACAAACCTTGTCTTCACCCGCACCGTTGCAAAAGCCCTTCACCGCCCCACTCTTATGCGAATACCCAAAACCTTGATCGGCTTAATGGGCGGGTTAGGCAAAGAAATCCTCTTGGCGGATCAGAATATTTTGCCACGAAAAACCCTCGCAAGCGGCTTCACCTTCCTAGACCCGGACATCGGCCCCGCGATGATGAGCCATTTGCGGGCGCAAAAAATTAACCCCCGTTTAAAGGCCCAGCGTTTAGCGCATGGGTGAGACATGTTTAAACACACCCACAATGCATATTTTCTGAATCGATAAAAATGACTGAAACAAAAACATTCGACCAAGGAAAATATATCCGTGAAGATCAACCTCGGTTTTTAGATTTTCTCTGCGCAGCTATCGGAACGCTTTGGATTATTATCGCACTTAGCCTTGTCACTTTTTTCATATTTATGGCAGGCAGCCTGCCAATAAAAGAGCTCCTCTTCATGTGCTTAGCCTTCTCGATCTTGAGCGCCGTTAGCGTCATTAGTGTCTTTATCCTGGCCGGCGGGATTAGTTTTCCAATTTGGATGATACTAAAAGAGACAAATATCTTGAACCATAAAACAGCGGCAGGCCTTGGCGGATTAACGGGCGGCATTATTTGCGTGATTATATTGGTGAGAGACGCGGCAACAATGCCCTATCTTCAAGTCGTCCCAATTACTGATTTAGAAAAATACATAGTCGTCACGCTCGTCACCTTAATCAGCGGAATCTGCGGATGGAATGGATATCGTTTTGCGTGGAATGGTCGAAGACGTAAGAAAGCGCGAAAATCATGACTCTCAAACAGCTTCTAACAGGGGGGCCGAAACCGGTTTGGATTCGGTATCTCTTGGTCCTTGGCGTTGCGACGATGATCACACGTTTGGTGCTCGACTCGCGCTTTGCAACGACATCCTTTTTCTATTGCCTTGTCCCATTTATCATTGGCATCATCCTTTATGTTTTTGTGCCGCAGCCAAAGGGATGGTCAAAAGCGAAACGTATTGGGCGGCATTTACTCGCGACGATCATTGTCATGCTAGCCAGCTCTGCACTCCTATTCGAAGGCTTTCTTTGCGTCCTCATGGCAGCGCCCATTTATATCATTTTCGCCTTGTTAGCTTTCGCGATCATGCCAGATAGAGCCGATCCAGACCGCCTGAAACAAGCAGATATATTCCGCGTGAGTTTCGTCCCGCTCGTAGTCATCATACTCTCTGTCGAAGGCCTGACGGATACGACTAGTTTTCCGCGCGAGGAGGTCATCACCCGTAAGCAAATCCTGAATTTAACTCCTGCAGATATCCACGCCAATCTCGCGCGGCCCGTACATTTGGATGCAGGCCGCAGTGCTTTTCTGTCCCTTTTCCCTCTACCAGAACGTATCGACGCGCCGGCATTTGAGCAGGGCCAAACCCATAAGGCCTATTTCACCTATCGGCGGTGGGGATTCACGAATGTGCATCGCGGCGAAACGCATATACGCATGAAGATCGTGCAGCCGTTATTGATAGAAACAGAAGTCACGCAAGACACGAGTTACTTCTCTCACTACATAACCGTGCATGGCACCAAAATTGAGATGGTGCCGCAAGCCAATGGGCAAACACAAGTCAGCCTCACCATACGCTATCGCCGCGAACTCGACCCCGCTTGGTATTTCGGCCCCATGCAACGCCGCGCCATACGCGAAAGCGGAGATTATTTACTGCGCGAGATCATTGGTAAAGAAAGAGTAGATGAAGGATCTGCTCTCTGACAGACCCGTCTCCCCGAGAACATAATGATTTACAGGAACGTGACCGCTCTTCCTCTTCCCTCCAAAGAAAAACTGTGACACATCTCCCGTAGAGGGAGAACAAAGATGGAACCCATTTTTGAGTTTTCGGGCGCGTCGATCACGCTAACGGAAATGCTTTTGGCAGCTTTACTGATGTTGGTGGCTGTTATTTTGACCGCCGTCATCATGCGCCGCGGCCAATCAACAGAGGCGCGCGAGCTGCAACGTCATCTGGCCGAGATGCGCGCAGAGCAATCCCGCTTGCAGGGCCGTCTCTCTCAATTTGCCGAAGATAGCGAACGGCGCGATGCCAATTTTGCCGAAGTCCTCGACACACGGTTAGCAGGTGTGTCGGATCGTGTGGGGAGATCGTTAGAACTAGCACAGACACGCACAGGGGAAAATCTCTCCAAACTGAATGAGCGCCTTGGCCTGATTGATCAGGCACAGTCGAATATCAAAGCCTTGGCAGGCGAAGTCTCTGGCCTGCAGTCAATCCTGTCGAACAAGCAAGCGCGCGGCGCCTTTGGGGAGAAGCAGATGCAGGATTTGATCCGCGCCTTCCTGCCCGCCCGCGCCTTTACGTTCCAACATACGCTGAGCAATAATACGCGTGTGGATGCGCTGATCCATATGCCTGACGGACATGGAGATGTTGCGGTGGACAGTAAATTCCCACTGGAGAGTTGGCGACGCATGGTTGAGGCGGAAGGCAGCTTTGAGGCCAAGTCTGCGAAGAGTGATTTCCGCGCGGATGTGCTGCGACATATTAAAGACATTGCGCGGAAATATTTAATTGAAGGCGAAACCTATGAACTCGCGCTGCTGTTCCTGCCGTCGGATGCAATTTTCTCAGAAGTGCACAGCCATTTTGACGACGTCATCGACAAAGGGTTTTCCCAGCGCGTCGTTATCGTTTCGCCAACGACATTCATGGCAACGCTGCACACCATGCAAGCCGTTATGAATGATGCAGAAATTCAGAAAAATGCGGCCCTCATTAAACGCGAAGTTTCCGTCATGGCCGAAGATGTCGCGCGTTTGGGCGAACGCGTCGAGCGTCTACAAAAACACTTCCGACAAGCCGATCAAGATATTAGCGACATACAAATTTCTACGCGTAAGATTACAACGCGCGCCCGAAAGATCGGCAAGGTCGAGTTTGAAACCGAAAGCGTGGAAGACGACCTGCCCGTCCTGAAACTCGTGTCTGAAGGGGACAGCTGATGTATTATGGGGGTCGCCTTTTCAGGCCTATCGAGATGTCAAAAACATCTCAAACAAGTTTGGATACTATTTTTAAATATGAACAAAATGGAGATATGGTCACGGCTACATATTCTGGCGGTGATATCCGTTTTGGACACATCATAGGATGCGTCGATGCGGACGGCATTTTGGATATGCGCTACCAACACATCACCCGCGACGGCGAAATTATGACCGGATATTGCGTCACAACACCCGAAATTATGCCGAATGGTAAGATGCGGTTACATGAAAAATGGAAATGGACCTGCGGCCATCGCGAGCGTGGTCGGAGCCTTTTAGAGGAAATGTAGTCCTAAAGCTGGATTAGAACGGACGGCGGCTTTTCATGGCGGCCGTAATCGTCCCGTCATCAAGGTAATCCAGCTCCCCGCCCACAGGCACGCCATGCGCAAGACGAGAGACGCTTACACCTGTTGGTTCCAGGTGGTCTGTAATGTAATGCGCCGTTGTCTGCCCATCAACCGTTGCATTCATAGCTAAAATGACTTCGGCAATATTGCCTTCACTGGCGCGGCGGATCAGATTTGCAATATTCAAATCTTCAGGGCGAACCCCGTCCAACGCTGATAAGGTTCCGCCCAGCACATGATATTGCCCACGAAAGGCTCCTGCGCGTTCCATCGCCCAAAGGTCAGAAACATCTTGGACGACGCAAATCGTAGTGATGTCCCGCGTCGGCGTGATACAAATATTACAAGGGTTAGACGCGTCAACATTGCCGCAAGTGGAACATGTCGAAATCCGTTCGGCTGCCTCGCCCATTGCATGCGCTAAAGGCGTCATGAGCGCATCAGGCTTCTTTAATAACGCCAAAGCCGCGCGGCGCGCAGACCTCGGTCCCAAACCCGGAAGTTTGGATAAAAGGCTGATCAAACGATCAATTTCGGGGCTGACAGAATGCTTCGGCATAAATCGGATATAAGGCGTTTCGCCCGCAAGGCTAGCCCGAGATGTGCGGGCAAATGGCCTATATTTTAATCGACGCCAATCGCGGCGGATTTTGGACCGCGTGGATCAGCGGCCCCAGCAATATATCCATCCGCAGCTTGGCCAACAGAATTCACACGACCCAAAATTGTCCGTGCTGTATATCCGTCTGAACCACGTGAAATTTCATGTCCCATGTCGCGTAATAGCCGGATTGTATCCGTATTAATTGTCGTTTCTACGGCCAAACGATCTGGCAACCATTGATGGTGAATACGTCCGCGACTTGTCGCCTCGGAGAGATTCATATCCCATTCCATCACGTTCAAGGCCACTTGCATCACAGCCGTAATAATCGTGGACCCTCCGGGTGAGCCCGTCGCCAAGACAACCTCTCCGTCCTTTATAACGATCATTGGCGTCATAGAAGATAAAGGCCGTTTGCGCGGCTCAATCTTGTTCGCTTCGCCGCCGATCAACCCATATCCATTTGGCGATCCAGGCTTGGCAGAAAAATCATCCATTTCATTATTGAGCAAAAACCCAGCCCCATCGACTGAATAGCCCGAGCCATATGAAAAATTCAGCGTATAGGTCAAAGACACCGCATTTCCGAAACGGTCCATCGTTGAAAAATGGGTGGTATTCACTGGTTCAGGCACAAGTTTTGCCCCTGGTAAAATATCCGCAGACAAACTTGCCATATTCAAATTAATACTTTCACGCAAACGATCCGCATAGGCTTTATCGGTCAGTTCATCGACAGGCACATCAACAAAATCTGGGTCACCCAAATATTTGGATCGGTCAGCATAAGCCCGCCGCATACTCTCGGTGAGTTTATGCAAATAGGCTGCTGAATTATGCCCATCTCCTTGTAAGTTATAGCCTTCCAGAATATTCAACATCTGTACGATATGCACGCCGCCAGAAGACGGTGGTGACATGGCAGCTATCTCATATCCATGATAAGTGCCCTTGACGGGTTCACGTGTCACAGTTTCATAATTCGCGAGATCGTCTAGCGTAATTAAACCGCCGCCTTGTGCCATTTCATCAGCAATCATTTGCGCCGTCTGGCCAGTATAAAATCCATCAACGCCATCATACATGATGCGCCGCAGAGTTTTGGCGAGATCCGCCTGCTTCCACGTCTCGCCAGCTTTCACACCGACAAAATAATCAATCGAACTTTCATCCGCTGAAAATCGATTGCGAGCGGAGTCCAAACCTTCGGCCAAAGCAGGGCTTACTGTGAAGCCATCAGACGCTAACCTTATGGCGGGACCCATGACTTGGCGGCGCGTCATAGTGCCATATGTGTCCAAGGCTTCGAGCAGCCCCATAACGGTTCCCGGAACACCTGCCGAAGCTCGGCTGCGTCGTGCTAAGCGATTATCGACATCGCCTTCCGCACCGATAAACATATCACGACTTGCTTTAGCAGGCGCCATTTCCCGAAAATCGAGCGTAATTGTTTTTCCGCTATCTTTCAGATGAACAAGCATAAAGCCGCCACCACCAAGGTTTCCTGCAGCAGGATGTGTGACCGCCAAAGCAAAACCCACTGCGACGGCGGCATCTACAGCGTTCCCACCGCGGCCCAATATATCGGCTCCAACCTGCGCAGCAATACGGTCTTCTGAACTGACCATGCCACCTTTAGCTAATATGGGATGATGAATAGTGCCGTAATCAAATACGGCACGTGCGCCTGGCGCAAGTTCAGTTTTCTCTGCCGCAAAAGCAGAAGAGGTGAAATTTAGAGCACTGGTGAAAGCCAGAGCCGCCGCAAATAAAAGAGTGTGTTTCATCTTACAGGTCTTTCTTTTGCAGTCATTCCAAACCCTCACTTTTCTATGGGGTGCGTAGGATAGAATCTATTTAAGTCATAAAATTTATTCGTCTTGAATAGTCTTTAAAACGGCATCTTCATGCCTGGCGGCATTTGAATATCGCCCATTGCCGATTTCATCGTTTCAGCTTGGGCTTGATCTAATTTCACCTTGGCGTCCTGATAGGCTGCGACGATCAAATCTTCGACGACTTCTTTTTCTTCGCTGTTGAGCAGCGATGGATCAATTTCAAGACTCTTCATATTTCCGCCGCCTGCAAGCGTCACAGTGACCAAACCGCCCCCTGATCGTCCAACAGCCGTCAAATCCGCGACTTGGGATTGCGCGACTTCCATTTTCTTCTGCATGTCTTTTGCCTGTTTCATCAGGCCCATCAGGTCTTTCATATCTAAATCCTAATCAGTGTCTTTTGCGGAGTTTTTCTGCGAAAAATCAGAGTGAATAACGTTTTCCGCACGGTCGCGAATGTAAAGCTCTTTCGCCCCTTTCAGCAAAGGGTGTGAGAAGGCGGGATGCGCCCGATCTTCGGCATCTTGGGCCGCAATCGCCGTCTTTCGTTGCTGCGCCAATGGCACCTCGCCCGTTTCATTTGATGGCGAGACAATCCAAAGATCGCCCGTCATCTCTTGTAAGGCTTTCACAATTTTACCGATGAGCGTGTTTTGGCGTGGGTCGCTAATATTAATGCTGATCGCGCCACGTTTAAAACTGACCAAACGCACATAGCGTTCCAGATCAGATTTCAGTTTAATCTGTGTTTTTGGAAGTGCCGCAACGAAGGCAGCAAAACTACCAATTTCAACGACTGGCGCAGTCGGCACAATAGGCTTCGGCGCTTCCATCATTGCAGTTGCGCCGCCATTTGTTGTGTCAGATACGGCTTGCCCTGATACGGCCTGCGTAGACACCGCTTGAGGTGCGGGAGAGGCAGACATAGCGCCGCCACCGTTTCCGCTAGGCGATATGACGGGCAAACCAGGGCCGCCGTCATCTTGGTCTTTGCGGGCCTGCGCGATAATAGCAGCTGCCAGTTCAGGCGGCGGCATTTGCCCGGCCAAGCTGAGTTTCAGCATTGCCATTTCTGCCGCAGCCAAAGGCGTCGGAGCTTGGCGCACATCATTATACGCCGCACTTAAAACTTGCCATTGCCGCGTCAGTTGTCCGATGGTTTGCGTCTGCGCCAATTCGCGCAAACGTTGGGCTTGGTCCGGGGCCATTTCGAAATCAGCCAAATCACCTAATGTTTTGGCTCGGCTGACCTCATGGCAGACATCTAGCAGATCGCGCATCACGACGGACGGTTCCGCCCCATCATCATATTGCGCGCGCATTTCCAAAAGCGCACCTTTGGTATCGCCTTGTGCAGCCATCGCAAAAAGATCGAGAATACGCAGACGGTCCGCAAGACCCAACATGGTCCGCACCTGCTCGCCCGTAACTTCGTCGCCGTCCAAACCAGCTTGAACAATGGCTTGATCCAGTAAAGACAAACCATCGCGTACAGACCCTTCGGCGGCACGCGAGATCATCGCAAGACCTTCATCCGAAATCCGGACATCTTCTTTGGCGCAAATTCCACGTAAATGTTCGGCCAATACACCCGCGTCGACGCGGCGCAGATCAAATCGCTGACATCGCGACAAAACCGTAATCGGAACTTTGCGAATTTCAGTCGTTGCAAAGATGAACTTGGCGTGGTCCGGCGGCTCCTCCAGCGTTTTCAGCAAGGCGTTAAACGCCCCAGCCGAGAGCATGTGCACCTCGTCGATAATATAGACTTTATAGCGTGCCGTGGCGGGCGAGTACCTTACACCATCTAACAGTTCGCGCATATTTTCGACGCCTGTTCGCGACGCAGCGTCCATTTCTAACACATCCATATGGGAGCTACCCATAATCAACTCGCAATGATCACCGCGTGTCGACAAATCAACGCTTGGGCCATTGACGCTCTCGGATTGGTAATTCAACGCCCGAGCCAAAAGACGAGCCGTTGTCGTTTTACCAATGCCGCGCACTCCCGTCAGCATGAATGCATGGGCCACGCGATTGGCTTCGAATGCGTTCTTTAACGTGGTGACCATGGCATCCTGCCCGATCATATCTTCAAAGGTAGATGGTCGGTATTTCCGCGCGAGGACCTGATAGGATTCCTCTTCGCCAAACATGGATGCCGTGTCGCTCATAGGGGATAACATAAGCACGGCAAACGGCGATGGAAAGCACGCGTACCAACTTGCGCACAGTTTAGCGGGATCCGGTTATGCGTATTTGATAAATTGACGTGGGGTGAGCGCAGCCTAGGGTGGAACTACGCTGGAGGTAAGCATGGCCCGTCACGACTATAAATTTCGTCCTGATCCTACATGGGAAGAGGCGTTTTTCAAACCATCTGCTCCCATCCCCATGCCGAAACCCTTAGATGACTGGTCCAAAATAGATATTTTCGACTCTATTCTCGCTATGAGCCGCAATCCCATCATCGCCACAACCGAAGCGTCTATGACAGAGGAAAATGTCATCAGCACAGCCCTGGGACAGGCTGTCATAATTGTCACATCACCAAGCGCCATAAAACACGTATTCATTGAAAACGCGTCTAAATATGGCATGCATCCCGTCCGCCAAGCTATTCTGAAGCCCGCATTGAAAGATGGATTAATTTCGGCAGAAGGCGACACATGGCGGCGGGCACGGCGGGCGCTCTCCCCTATTTTTACGCCGCGCCATATTGGCGAATTCCCAGAACCCATGCGGCGCGTTACGGAAACGATGCTGCCGGATGTGTTCCCAGACAATCAGATTATAGAGGCAGACGAAGCGTTTCTAAAACTGGCTTACGGTGTTTTGTCTGAAACGCTATTTTCTGGTGAAATTGATCATAATTTAGATGAGGCGTTGCGGGACATCGCAATCTTCATGGATGCGCTCGGCAAACCAGACCCACTTGATTTGCTTGAAGCGCCAAAATGGATGCCTCGGCTTACAAAGCTGCGCGGACGTAAAGCAATAAAGCGTATGCGTTCGCAAGTTCGTACCGTTTCGAACTCACGCCGCAAGCAGATTGAAAATGGCGCGGACGTTCCGCAAGATTTCCTAACGCTGTTATTGACGACGAAAACAGATGACGGTGAAAATTTGTCCGATGAACAAGTCGAAGATCAGATCATGACCTTTATCGGCGCAGGGCATGAGACAACCTCTCGCGCGCTCACATGGCTGAGTTATCTCTTGTCACAAGATATAAGTGTTCGTGAACGTTTCGAAGCAGAGATTGACGCCTTAGATACGCAACGCCCTGCGAATGAATGGGTCAACGACATTCCATTCGCGATGGCTTGTTTTAACGAGGGCATGCGTCTTTATCCGCCTGCCCCCTTCATTTCCCGCATTGCCTTGAAAGACGATGAAATTGACGGGAAAACCGTACCCAAAGGCGCAACCGTTCTTATAAACCTGTGGTCCTTGCATCGACACACCGCGCATTGGGATCGGCCTGACGCCTTTGACCCGGACCGATTTATGGGCGAGCGCGCCAAATCGATTGGACGGTTCGATTTTCTACCCTTTGGAGTTGGGCACCGCGTTTGTATTGGGCAGAGGTTTGCCTTGCACGAAGCCGCAGTCATCATGGCTGTGGTGTTTAAAAACACGAGATTACATTGGATTGACGGGCAAGATCACCCTTGGCCTCTGATGCGGATCACAACACGCCCAGAAGAATCGCTACGCCTGCGGGTTGAGCGGAGATAGGTTTTTCTCACTCTGTTGGTTTACTATCATCCAGAAGATTATCCTCGCCTGACTCGGCTAGCTCTTGCTCAACCTTTTCGTCGATCCCATCATCCGGTTGAACATCGAATTGCGTCTCTGTGTCTTGTTCAGGTTTCGGCTTCGGTTTCGCCGCGTTACTCTGGGGTTTTAAATCAAGCGTCGCACCCTTCATTCCATCAATTTTCAGACGGTAAATTGGCTCCGGCAGAGAGAACCCTTGCGCTTCCAGAGCATCTTTAACGCCGCGAATAGATAAGCTACGCGCCTTGCCAAAACTCGTCGTTTTCTGATCAACCCAGCCCAAATATTTGATGACAATGTTTGAATCTCCAACATTGGAAATACCAGCCGATGGAGAAGGTTCATCAAGCACAAAATCATTGGCACGCATTATATCCAATCCTACATTCATGGCCGCAACGGGGTCATCCGCCGCATCAATGCCAAGCTCGAATTGAAACCGCCGCTCGGGGTTTGTTGTGTAATTCAAAATGATCGCCTTAAAAACGGTCGAGTTTGGAATACGCAAATGATTACCGTCCATGGTCATCAAGATTGTCGCACGGCTGGTTAGACGCATAACCTTGCCTTCACGGTCACCAATCAAAACATGGTCGCCCGCCCTAAAAGGTTGACGCAAAGATAGCATGATTGAAGCTAGATAATTCTCTAGGGTGTCTCGAACTGCAAAACCGATCGCGATGCCCGCAACACCTGCACCACCCAAAATTGTCGTAATCATAGCCTGCGCACCGAGTAGGTTAAGGGCTAATATCAATCCACTGATTATAAATATCACATGCATAGTCTGGGACAAAAGCTCTCCTAGAAAAGAATTTGACGCTATTCGCGACCAAAACTTTTTCCGCCGCGAGACAACGCCGCCTAACCAGACAAACACGCCAAAGATAAACAATGCCAAGCCGATGAGCGGCAAAGCCTGCAGAATATTTTTCGAATCCTTCTTGAGGCTACCTAACGCAGAGAAAACATCACTATCCGCCACAAGAACGCGGTCAATTTGATCTTGAACATAGACCGTGCCGTCCTGCGCTTGCGCAATTGCGACAGCGTCTTTCGCGAGTTCGGAATTCGCGATGTCACCGGATAGCGTAACCACGCCATTTTCAACGGCTGCCGTCACCTGCGAGAGCTCCGTCGTTGTGGCGTAAATCGCGTTTAAGCGGGCCTCAACGGTATCATCTATCGAAAGGTTCTGCGCCGCAGCGACAGGGATAAAGAGAAGGGCAATAAGAACTAAAATTATACGCATTGGACGCTCCCACCGTAATCGCACCGATATATCTCGGTCTCTCACCCGTGCGTTCCACAAGAGCGCGTGTGATTTCAATATAATTAGAGAGAAAAGTGGAAGACCGGATCCTGACCCGAAAAAGAACTCGTTGCGGCTGCTGCGTTCCCGCCCTGACCGGGTTGGCGAGGAAATCGTCCAGGCCGACCTTCCGAGGAGCGATGTAGCTGCGGCATATGGATTATACAAGAGTTGCAGGCATAAAAAAGCCCTCACCACTTCAGGCAAGGGCTCAAATTTTAATCTAAAGCAAACGCTTAGAATTTACGAACGTATGAAATCGAATAGGTTTCCGCTGTACCTGAAACATCAACGCCATTGAGCGTGTTGTCATCGCTATCGAAGAACGTCACGTCAGCCCGCAGACCGTTTCGAGCATCCAACATATATTCGGCACCCCCACCAAAGGCAAAACCATCAATGTCTACAGATGCGTCAACGCCATCACCGTCAGCGCCGAATTGCGTGAAGTGATAACCACCACGGGCAAAGAGGCTGAACTGCTCACTTAAGGGTACAGAACCGCGCACAAATGCGGCGAAGCTATTATCGACCCCAACATCTACGCCGGCAATGTCGTCATCAATCACGCCAAAGCTGCCTTGACCTTCAACAGAGAGGTTCTCTGTGAACTGATATCCCAAACGGCCTGTGATGTTGTAGCTGTCAAACTCAACGGCCTCTGCGCCTAAGTTTACATAAACGCCTGAATCTTGCGCCTGTGCCGAGGCTGCGAAACCTGTGAGGGCTGTTGCAGCGAGTACGAGTTTAAGAAATTTCATTGTGTCATCCTTTTTAGTTTCTGACATTTGCTCAAGTCAGGGGGATAAAATACTTTCGCAAGCCTTAGCTACCACCTTAGGCGCAGACAAAGCCCTTGCTGTGACAAAAACGCGACAGTTTGTGAAAACACTGTCACCTAGATGACACAATCATGAACAAAATAGACGTTAAATTACGGTTTGATTTCAGATGCGTAAGGTCGCATGTCCGTCCTTATGACAGATATTCAAGCCGACATCCCCGTTCCTTTCTCTGGCGATCAACTCGATCACGGAGATAACATCCGTGATCCAGAACAGCTGCAAGCCTTGCTACAGAAAACATCGGCACGTGCCGTTTTGTTTTATCAGGGACGCATAGGGATTGGTGCAGGTGGACGCCCACACCGAGTTCATCCCTCTGATCTCATTGGTCATGATCTGATGGCACCTGGCCCGCTATTTCTTGGAATGGAAGGGGAGCGCCCGATTTTCGCATTCAGCATTACAAAGCCAGAAGAGTTCATGCCGGAACAGAACTTCGTGTCGTTACGTGGTATCGGCGGGAATATGCGTCCCTCTGATCTCGCTTTGGCCGGCAGAGCGAAATCCTTATTTGCCTGGCATTTCACGGATAAACATTGCGTCGCATGTGGCACAAAAACGGTTTCGCGCGACGGCGGCACCAAACAACTTTGCACGGGCTGCGGGGCAGAGAGCTTCCCGCGCGTCAATCCTGTCGCCATTATGTTGGTCACAGATGGCGACCGCGTTCTCCTTGGACGCGGCGTGGGCTGGCCAGAGGGCGCCATGTCCGCTTTGGCTGGGTTTGTGTCCCCCGGTGAAAGCGTCGAAGAAGCCGCCCAACGCGAAGTTATGGAAGAAGCGGGAATTAAGACCAAAAACCCGCGTTATATATTCTCTCAACCTTGGCCTTTCCCAGCGCAGCTTATGATGGGATTAATGCTGGAAGCCGTGAATACGGATATTACGGTTGATCCGAAAGAACTGGAAGATGCACGCTGGTTCACGCGCGAAGAGGTTCTGGCCGTATTTGAAAAGCGCGGCGAGGCCTTTATGCGTTTACCGCGTCAAACGATTGCACATCAATTAATGCGGCAGTGGTTAAACGAGACCGCTTAGGCTGTCTCGAAATACTTAATCTTCAACAAGGTCTGGCCAGCGTGTGTCAGCATTCTCGATGAATTTCGCACGCTTCTTATCCCAACGGCGCTTAATACGGGCGTTATAATTGAAATAGAGGCGTCCATCTTCAACGTGCCAATGTTCTGCGCTGCCAGGGGCCAGCTTGCCTTTGGCGATAGCCCATGCGCAATATCCACCATATTGCGGCGCAAATAATTCCGGATTTGTAAGAAATAAATCTTTATTCGCACGATTGGTAAAGAACCAATCTGCGCCCTCATAACGTGTCGAAAATTCCATTTTCCCAAGCTGTGGCTTGCCAGAGAAAAAACTGACGACATCATACCCTTCAGCAGCAACATTATCGCGCCAGCTCGTAAAAACGGCGTCCGGCGCAGCAGAGGCCGCGACAGGAGACAGCAGGAGGCCAGCCCCGAGAATAGCAGAAAAGACACGTTTCATCATGTACAGCATATAAGGACAGACGACCTCTCACTCAACTCAAGGCGCATCACGCTTGCGAGAGACGAACATCGTCCATTGGATATGTCCCAAGATGCGTAATTTTTTCGGAGAAAAATGCCAACTCTTCCAGCGCATTTTTCATAGCAGGGCTATCAATATGACCTTCGACATCCGCATAAAATTGCGCAGCCTTAAAGGAACCTCCGACCATGTAGCTCTCAAGTTTGGTCAAATTCAAACCATTAGACGCAAACCCGCCCAAGGCTTTATAAAGCGCCGAGGGTACGGAGCGAACATGAAACACGAATGAACTGACACTTGGAACATCAATAGCTGGAACGACTAGAGTATCTGCGAGAACAATAAAGCGCGTTGTATTATGGTCGGCATCTTCAATATTAGCCGCCAGAATATCGAGACCATAAATCTCTGCAGCCAAGCTAGAGGCCACCGCAGCAACCGTTTTGTCTTCGTTTTCAGATATTTTTCGGGCGGCCCCTGCCGTATCGACATCTACAACAGCGTTAATGTCGTGGGTTGTCAAGAATTTGCGAACTTGCCCTAAAGCCATGTGATGTGATCGCGCTGTACGAATATCCGAAAGAACAGCACCCCGCACACCCAAAAACTGGTGATGCACAGGCAAATATCGCTCGCCCACAATATGCAAGCCGCCATCAGGTAACAGATGGTAGATGTCAGAAACTCGTCCTGCGACGGTGTTTTCAACTGGAATCATTGCCAGCTGAGCAGCACCTGACCGAACGGCCTCAAAAGCCTTCTCAAAGCTTTGACAAGCAACGGGCTCATACTCTGAGTAAAACTGTGCGCATGCCAGATGAGAATAGGCTCCGGGTTCACCCTGATAGACAATTTTAGACACAATATTCCCGTCTGTTTACCGTTGATGCGCATTTTGCACAGATAACAGTGTATAAACCCCTCGCGACGCTACGCCGCAAGGTGTTTTCTATTTGCATTTGTGGCCTATATTTATATGAAATGGCGCAAATGATAGGCACTTATCTCAGTGCTCTCATCTGGACTCGCGTAAGACAGGACTTCGTCATGGACGATTTAGGTTTCAATAAAATTGCAGGCGCCGTTCTGGCAACGGCACTAGGTATGCTTGTTCTAATGAAGTTACCTGGCGTTGTCATGGGCGCAGAAGAAGAAGTCATAGCCTATAAGGTCGGCCCAGCAATCAACGCAGCCCCCGTTGACGCTGTACCACTTCCCTTCCCGCAAGCCGATTGGGTTGCCGCAATGGACGCAGCCAAAGGCGCGAAAGTCTTCAAAAAATGTAAATCCTGCCATAATGCAGACGCTGGCGGTAAAAATGGCACGGGCCCAGCTCTCTACGGCGTTGTAGGTGCGGATAAGGCCTCACATGCTGGGTATAGCTTCTCTCCAGCTCTGACAGGACTAGATGGAAACTGGTCCTATGAATCACTTGATGCTTTCCTGAAAAAACCAAGTGCTTATGCACCTGGCACAAAGATGAATTTCGTAGGCCTCAAGAAACCGACTGACCGCGCTGCAGTGATTGAATATTTGCGTGTCGCAGCGCCGTCACCATTGGCGAAACCTGCTGCTGCTGCCGCAGCAGAGCCAGAAGCGCCAACAGAGTAGTTTCTTTCACAACACCTAAACTCAAAACGACCCGCCTTAGAGCGGGTCGTTTGCGTTTTAGAGACGCTTAATCGTCCGCACTACTCCAATGCGCGCAACAGCGGCACTGACGGCCTCTATGGCGACGCTCATGTGATAAGCATTCGCATGCAACAGTTGATCATCTTCAATAACTATCCCAACATGCCCAGGCCAAAAGAGGAAATCACCTTGCCGTCTGTCCTCATATTGCACGGCCTGCCCTAAAGCCGCCTCCTGCTGATCTGCATCTCTGGGAGCATCAACACCTGCAGCGGCCAACGCGCTTTGTACAAGCCCTGAGCAATCCACACCCACGCCGCCCGTTCCGCCCCATACATAAGGCAGTCCCAGCATATCCTTTGCAAAATCAATGAAGGACCGTGACGAAGCCTGACCAATTTTTCGTAGATGTCGCAAATGAATATATCCGCTGTGCGGAGATTTTAAAAACGCGCCACTGATCTCGCCCTGTAGAGCTGAATTTCGCGGTAAGTTGCCTAAGAGGCGTGATTTTATATCAGCTTTTTCAAAGATTGGCGCCGCAATGGCCGTCACAATACATGTCGGCGTAAACGCGCCTTTAGACAAAACAGATGTTGGCAATGTGCCGATATAATCAACACGATCCATATCAGTAAGCACGGCATATAATGCGCCTTGCGCGACGCCTGCTCTCTCCGATATTAAATCAAATCGCTGCCCAAAAAGCGCCTGCGTCCCAATCCCATTTGGCGTCATTAAATCCGCAAATGGCGCTGCAATATAATGCTGAGTTGTCGATGTGCCGGCAGCTAGTGTTATGCGCGGATCTGGGGTCATTTCAGACGACAGATTTAAGGGCGTTCGGACTGAATCGTGTCCGCAAATTCAGACAGGAAGTGAATACCTGCAGATGTGCGCGCCAAGACAACTGACCGCTTATCGCGGTGGTCAGGTTTACGCTCAAGATACCCGAGTTTGGAGAGGCTGTCCGTCGCGCGGCTAATTGCGGCTTTTGTGACACCTAAATGTTTAGCCAAAGATCGCACCGTGTGCGGGCCGTCTTCCAAATAAATGCTCATCAACATGGCCAATTGCCGCGCAGAAAGGTCAGGCGCATCAGAGCGCACCATCTGTAAAGTGACGCGATGCCAAAAAGCTAGACTGTCTTTACGAGAGAGTTTCGCAGGGCGTTCTAGCTGAACCGGCGCAAGTTGCGGATGACCTGTTGAGGCAACAAGACGAGGCGCGAATAGTGTTTCCGTTGCGGACATTGGCGCTTCGCTCCTTGGGGATTGCTTGAAATGTGGTTTACGAATCATTGAATCGCACACTCATGATTCCGGGGTCAAGGGACAGAGCTAGCAATGATCGCTCAGGAGGACTCAAGTGACTCAAATTCAACAAAATTTTTAAGCCTTTTTTGCTAAGGCCACATCATGAGCCTAGCCGCAAAAATCGCTACACATGACATACTCGCCCTAAATGGGTCGCGACGTCGAAATTATACCTTGCCATTGCACGGTTTAGCATCCCTTCGCATTTTGATTATTCTAGCAATTGGGATGGGATATGCGTCAACGATGCGCATCGGTCCCCAAACAACCGAGTGGGGAAATCATTGGGGGTATGATCCGTCATGGTACGGCGTTCAAATGCTCTTCATATTGTCCGGGTTTCTCGCCGCGCGCTCAATGGCAAACGGTCGATCCATCAAAGACTTCTTTACCTCTCGCCTTAAGAGCCTTTGGCCAGCATTGATTGCGGCGACCCTAGTAAGTGCCCTGATCATCTACCCCATTATGTGCGCGCCAGATGCAACCGTTCGGATGAGCACAGGTGACCGCGCCAAATATTTCCTAAAAACAATATTCCTCATAGACCCCGGTGGGTTGATGCCCGGACTGATGGATGACGCAAAATATATGTGCCTCCTGCAGGGTGCAATCTGGACGCTGCGATGGGGTATTTTGCTGCACATCGCATTTCTGCTTGGATGGACGTCTCGCATTTTACAAAATCCAAAACTCGTCCTCGCTCTCTGCATAGTCTCGGTTGCCACCTATGTCAGACTTGTTGATCACGCAGTTTCCGATGCAGATTTCGCCACACAGGTCGAGCCCTTCCTCTCAGGCATCCGACTTGGATATGCCTATTTGATCGGGGTAACGCTTTTGTTGTGGCAACAACATCTGCGTTTAAACAAACGTCGTATTATGGCGTCAGCTACGGCGATTGGTTTGGTTGCGACAGCGGTTTATATGTGGATGCCTTGGAGCGCATCGCAAGAAATCCTAGGCGTCGCCTTCTGGCTTACGCTTTGTCTTGGGTTTCTACACAATGCGCCGCAGATATTACAGCTTTGCCCACGCCTCGCGCCTGTACTTTATGTCAGCATCTGGCCCGCTGCGCAGATAGTCGTGGCTTTAACGCCAAGCCAAAGTCCAATACTCTCAACCTTTGTGGCGTGCGTCAGCTCAGGGCTTTTATTTATCCTACTCCGACAAGCGCGCGTTCAACCCGCCCGCCTTTAGCCATGCATGTACGGCACGAACGGCATACATATCGCCGCCCTTAGGATGCCCAGGGCGCGTAGCAGGGTTCCAGCCATATGTATCGAAATGCATCCAAGGTGTATTTTTAACAAAACGCTCTAGGAACAAGGCGGCTGTTACAGCGCCGGCAAACCCACCACCTGAATTTTTCAAAGACGCGATGGGCGAGCTAAGCATTGAATTATAAGGCTGCCATAAGGGCATATTCCAAACAGGGTCTAACTGCGCCGTACCATGCCGTGTGACCGCCTCAATAGGCGCCGTACGGTTACAAAACATCGGTGGTAGATGCGGTCCCAATGCCACGCGCGCCGCGCCCGTCAATGTCGCAAAATCAATCATGAAAGCGGGATCGCTTTCCGTCGCCTTGGTCAATGCATCCCCCAACACAAGACGGCCTTCTGCATCTGTATTATCAATTTCTACCGTCAGGCCAAGACGCGACGAAAGTATATCTCCAGGCCTATAAGCATTTGCAGACACCGCGTTTTCGGCAATCGCCAATAAGCAATGCAAACGCACGGGTAAGTTCGTTGCCATGATGAGATGTGACAACGCTAAGGCATGCGCCGCGCCCCCCATATCCTTTTTCATAATCCGCGCACCCGCCGCCGATTTCATATTCACGCCGCCCGTATCAAAGGTAATGCCTTTGCCAATAATAGCCAATCTCGGATGCGATGGATCCCCCCATTCAAATTCAACCAAGCGCGGCGCTTCATGTGCTGCTCGGCCAACGGCATGAATCATCGGGTAATTCTGTTCCAACAAATCTTCGCCGACAACACTGGTGACGTCAGCCTCAAATTTTTGTGCCAAATCTCGGGCGGCCTGTTCCAATGCGATGGGCCCCATATCGCCAGCAGGCGTATTAATCAGGTCGCGACACAAAGCCGTGGCATTTACCGTTGCAAGAATTTCAACAGAGACAGCATCTGCGTCATCAAGCACTAAAACAGCTGGATCATTTTTATCAGACAGATATCGATCAAAGCGATAGGCCCCTAACCCCCAGGCAATCGAAGCCAAACGCGCATCCATTTCTCGCGGCAGGCGTCCAAATTTGTAATACCCTGAAGGTAATGAGCCGCTGAGTGATCCTACTCGCATTTCGCCTGCATCATCCGTCTCGCCGACACCAAGAACGACGCGTTTAACCCGACCATCTGCTTCTGGTAGGCGCAAGCGTTGACCCGTTTCGCCCACAAAACGTCTCTCCCCCGCAAAGACGCGTTGCGGCTCCGTTAGGGTCTCAGAATATCTATCCCAATCAGATGTAGAGATCACATCGATCAAGACGGGAACAACTTCGCTGGGCAAATCTTTGTGATAAATGAACGATTGAGGTGTGGTCTGCGGCATGAAAGTCCCTTTATAGCAAAGACAGGGTGTTAAAAGAGGTGGTAGGATTGAAATCCCTAAGGGTTTGCTAACGGAGCGTTAACCCTCTTCGTTCAGATTTGTTAACGAAATCTACCTGCAACGCAATCAAAAGCACATGCGCGGTATGACTCCATGGAAGGCCGTTCAACTTTATGACCCATCGTCTTTTTCCCTTGTCCGTTCTTCTGCTTGGTACAGCCTTGCTTAGCTCTGCGTGCTCGGTTGCGCCGCCAATGAGTGATCAAGAAATCCAAATTAAAACAGATCTCGCCGCAGATAAATATATGCCCGCAACACGACAAATGCGCGAAGCTATCGAAACACAAGAGCTCTTCGCGCAGGCTGCGTTTTGGTCGAATGAATATCATCTCAATCCTGCAGATTTAGAATCCGCGATTAAACTCGCGGCGGCTGTGCGTAAATTGGGGAACCCAGGACGCGCCGTCGAAATTACGCAAACGACACGCGCCCTTCACCCGCGCGACCCATATCTGCTTGCAGAATTTGCAGCCGCATTGATTGCAAGTGAACGCTCGACTGACGCTCTTGATGCACTGAATGAAGGTCTTGCTATCACGCCAGCCTATGGGCGACTTTGGTCGCTCAAGGGTGCCGCACTGGATCAGCAGGAACGCTATGCAGAAGCCCGCCAACACTATGATCGCGCCTTGCGCATCACGCCCAATGATCCAAATGTTATGGCTAATATTGGCCTCAGCCATGCTCTAGCTGGCGACGCCACGACAGCGGAACAATGGTTACGCCGCGCGAGTTCCATGCCTGGAGCCTCAGCGAGTGTACGACAGAATTTAGTTTTGGTTCTACAACTGCAAGGTAAAAATGACGAAGCGCAGCGTTTGGCCGGACTGAATCGATCGGGTCCGAGTCTACCGCAAATGCGTCCAGCTTTTAACCCCGCACCAATACCAAAGCCTGCGCAACACCGCGGACCACAAGCCACAATGCAAATGGGGTCAGCGGATGGACAAAGTTTTAAAAGCGCATCCGAAGCGGCCCGTGCAATGGCCAAGCGGCGGTCTTCACAAAGCGGGGCTTCAACTGCAGCAACATATGAACAAGGCCGAGCTACACTGCCAACGCAGCAGCCTATTCAAACGCAACCGCAAGCCTCTTACCCGCAGCACCCTTCTCTTGCGGGCGCACCGCAACCAACCCCACAACGCCGTGAGCCTAGCCGCCGTAGACGGTAAACTTTCTTGATTGCCATTAGATGACGCCATCGGACGTTAAGACATTATTATAAAAAAGGCCGCCTCAATAGGGCGGCCTTTTTTATTTATTATATCCCGTTTATTTGATTTAAAATGCGTCACCTATTCGCATGGCCGCTGGTGTCAGAACAACGAGGAACAAAACAGGCAAGAAGAATAAGATCATAGGCACTGTCAATTTAGCAGGCAGTGCCGCAGCTTTCTTTTCGGCGGCCATAACCCGTAGTTGACGGTTTTCATTTGCCATGGTTCGAAGTGTGTCCCCAAGCGGGGTACCATAGCGTTCGGCCTGTACGAGGGCTGTTGCAACCGCGCGAATACCAGGATGATTATTCCGGCGCGCAAGATTTTCATAGGCAAGACGACGTGACGTCAAATATGAAAGTTCAGCCGTTGTAAGGGAAAATTCCTCGGCCAATTCAACAGATGAATCGCCCATTTCTTCGGCAACTTTACCAAAGGCAAGCTCCACAGACATGCCAGATTCCACACAGATCAAGAGCAGGTCAAGCGCATCTGGGAAGACAGGAACAATAGAAGTCAGTCGTTTGCCTGCAACGTTTTTCACATATATGGCCGGTAAATAATACCCAAAAGCCATCAAGAAAATTGTTAAAGCCGCGCGTTGAGCAAGTTGCCACCCTGGTAAATTCAATAACACAAAGAAAATTAAACCAAAGACACCAAACGCAATAGGGGCAATTAAACGCACCATATAAAATATGTAGATTGGCTTTTGTCCACGCAAGCCAGCTTGCGCCATTTTATCTTTCAAATCCGACGCTTCGAGAAGTTTTTCCAAACTGAATTTATTTACAAGATTCTTTGCAACGCCCCGTCCATCCGAACGTAAATTCGCTTCTGTTTGTAGATTGTCCAAACGTGTCTTGCGCATAGCTTCACGCGCTGTGGCAACGGATTCCATACGTTTTCTTTTTTTATCACCCTCCAGCATAGGAACGACGATAATCCAAAGCGAAGCCATAAGCAGAACAGCTATTAAAGCAGATCCAGCAGTCTGGAAGAGAGCGGCAGATTCAGGACTCATGGTTTAATCTACTGCCTCCCTAGAACTTAAAATTCATCATTTTGCGCATAACGAGCGTTCCCATGACCATCATGACAGCGCCAATCATCAAATTTCGTTGACCCGTCGGCGTCGTGTAAAGTGAGTCCATGTAATCTGGGCTGGCGATAGACACGAGTATCATAACAACAATCGGCAATGATCCGATAATATAAGCTGAAACTTTGGCTTCCGCAGCGAGAGCTTTCACTTTTTCTCGCAGAATTTTTCGTCCGCGCAAAACGGCTGAAAGGTTTGCCAAAGATTCACCGAGGTTACCACCTGTCGTCTTCTGAATATTCAATACAGTCGCAAAGAAGTTCACTTCAGAAATGGGCATACGTTCATACATTTGTTCGAGACAAACCTCGATTGGAATACCAAGGCTTTCACCTTCAACCACACGTCGAAATTCCGTTCCCAAAGGATCTGGACTCTCATGTGCAATAATTTTCAAACAATCACCCAATGGAAGACCTGTTCGAACACCACGGACAATAATATCCATCGCATCTGCAAACGCGCCCGTAAATTTTGCTTGGCGTTTGTTGATCGCAGCATTCAAAATAAAGCGCGGCAGTCCAAATCCCATTACAAACCCAAGACCTAGACATATCCATGGCTTCGCATCGAACATTAAAGGAATCGCACCTGTTATGACTGCTATAACTAAGGAAATGATCAAAAAAGTTTTGGGTTTTGTTGACCAATCCGCCTGTATCAGACGGGCTTCTAGTGATTTCGCTTTTTTTCGCTTCTCACTCTGACGTTGCTCAAT
Source organism: uncultured Caulobacterales bacterium (assembly GCA_938003545.1). Lineage (GTDB taxonomy): Bacteria > Pseudomonadota > Alphaproteobacteria > Caulobacterales > Maricaulaceae > Litorimonas. The sequence goes on along the minus strand of CALKXY010000005.1, from coordinate 13,020 downwards.
TTTACCAAGTGTTTCTTCAATTTGTTTCCGACGCGCGCCAGAATCTTCAACCTTCAACTTTTCTTTGATATTAGACCCAAGTGTCTTTTTACCGGCAAGTTGACGGACACGTTTACCGTCACCAGACGTCTCGCCGCCCATGAACAAAAGACCGATGCAAACGATAATACCGACAGCGCAAAGCGCGATGAGTGTTTGTTGGTCCATGCCTAAGACCCAGCAGCATCCAGCGCCTCGGCCAGATCCTTTTCAAGGTTAAAGTAACGGGCACGGTCCCAGAATGCAGGTCGCGCGATACCCGTAGATTTATGAGAACCAATGATGTTTCCGTCGGCATCTTCGCCGTCCATTTCATAAACAATCAAGTCTTGCGTTACGATCACGTCGCCTTCCATACCGATGACTTCGGTTACACGCGTGATACGGCGAGACCCGTCACGCAAGCGGGCCGCCTGCACGATCACGTCCACTGAACCCACGATCATTTCGCGAATAGTTTTAGCCGGCAACGAGAAACCGCCCATCGTAATCATGGATTCCAAACGAGAGAGAGCTTCACGCGGTGAGTTAGCATGAAGGGTTCCCATTGAACCATCATGACCCGTGTTCATGGCCTGTAGAAGATCAAAGGCTTCTGGCCCCCGAACCTCACCCACGATGATCCGTTCTGGACGCATACGTAGACAGTTTTTCACCAGGTCGGACATGGTAATTTTACCCTTGCCCTCAAGGTTGGGTGGACGTGTTTCAAGGCGCACAACATGCGGCTGCTGCAACTGCAATTCCGCTGCATCTTCGCAGGTAATAATCCGCTCATCCGGATGAATAAATCCGGTCAAGGCGTTCAACAATGTTGTCTTACCGGAACCCGTACCGCCAGAGATAACAATGTTACATTGGCACGCACCAATAATCTGAAGGACTTTTGCACCCGCTGGAGAAATCGATCCGAAATTCACGAGATCGGCGAGGCGAAGTTTATCTTTCTTAAATTTCCGAATAGTCAAGGCAGGGCCATCAATCGACAGCGGCGGCGCAATTACATTAACACGCGATCCATCGAGCAAACGCGCATCACAAATCGGACTGGCTTCATCAACACGACGTCCGACTTGGCTCACGATACGCTGACAAATATTCATCAGTTGGGTGTTATCTCGGAACCGAATATTCGTTTTAATCATCTTACCATTGGTTTCGATGAAAACGTGTTTCGCACCATTGACCATGATATCGGCAATATCATCACGCGCCAGCAAAGGCTCGAGAGGGCCATAGCCCAAAATATCATCACAAATTTCAGTAATTAGCTGATTTTGTTCATTTACAGACAGGCGAACATTTCGGATCGCAATAATTTCGTCAACAATTGTACGAATTTCTTCACGCGCTTTTTCGGCGTTCATGCCCGCTAGAGCAGAGACATCAATCGTTTCGAACAACGCATTAAAGATCGTCGCTTTTGTTTCGTAATATTCTTCGCTCGGCTCGTCACTACGACGAGATTTTGACTCCGTCGCAGCTGCAGGCGCACTTGCCGAAGCGGATTTCTCTTCCTTCTTCGGAGCGGGCGCAGAGGGTGATTTCAACTCCGCAACATCTGAACGTTTACCGAACATCTAGCTTTATCCCTTTTTCAAGAAAGAAAACATGGACTTACCACCACCGGATTTTTCTTTTTTCTTACCGCCAACGGTAAGCAGTCCTTTTTTCGTCGGAGCCGCTTCACTTTTTAGACTTAAATCATATGAGCCTGTGCGCAAACGGTTTGCCAAGAATTGAAGCCCCTGAACAGTTTGTGCGGCGGTCTTGACGTCAGACAACATCTTACCTTCATTTGTGGCTTCAAAATGACTGTCTGGATCCCATCCGATAACAACATTGGGGTCTGCACCAACCATCGCCCCGAAATCTTTAACCGAGATTTCAGTTTTAGGTGACATGCCGACACAATTCAAAACCAAGATAGGTTCAGGATCATTCGGACGTTGAGCCTTTAAGAAATCAATGAGGTTCTTTGCATTGCGCATACCTGCCAAATCTGGTGTCGCCGTAACGACGACATCATCAACAGATGTCAGAACATTCGTTGTCCAATCTGTCCAATAATGCGGCATATCAAGAATGGAGAGTGGGGAAATACCGCGAACTGCATTTACAACCGCTTCATAGCTTTCAGGATTCATAATCGGTTTCGTGTTCAGTGAACCCGATGTCGGCAAGATAGAAAGTTTAGGCGTGTGGCGGATCATGATACGATCCATCAGAGTTTCGTCCAATCGATCAGGTTCGCCCAACGCCTCCTCTAGGCCCGACATGTTATCGTATGAGAAGTCCAATCCAGTTGTGCCCCAACTGGCATCTAGGTCAACCAAAGACGTCTCTTGCCCCAACGTTTCCGAGAGAATCCAAGCTGTATTATGTGCAAGAGCTGATGATCCAACACCGCCCTTAGCGCCAAAAAACGCAGCTACGCGGCCTATAAATGGTTGATCAGGATCAGCATAAAGCTCGCCCAAAGATCGGATAACATGAAGCGGATGCAGAGGCGGCACGAGATAATCAGACACGCCTTTATCCATCAATTGACGGTAGAGGCGAATGTCATTCGCCGCACCAATCATAACAACTTTCGTGCCTTCATCACAGACACTCGCAAGCTCCTCTAGTTGATTGAACAACTCCTCGCCGCGCATCCCGCTCTCAATCAAGATCAGAGAGGGTGTATTTTCTTTGTGATAAAATTCAATCGCAGCCGGAAGACCCCCCATGTAGATTTTTACATTTGTGCGGCGCATGCGCCAGTCACGGGTTGTCTCGTTAATACAATGTGCTGTTTCTTGACGTTCGCAAAACGCCTGAACAGAAATCGAAGGGAGAGGCTTTTCGCCACTTTCGCGATTATCATCTTCCAAAGGCGCATAGACTGGAGCCGCAGCAGCGCCAGTTTCCATCGACGACGTCGCCATCGTTTCTGGTCCTGAATAGTCTAAAATACTACCATTAGCCGCAGGTATACCACCAGCTTGTGGCATCATTTGCGGTTGAGCCATTGGCATTTGGGGCGGCATTTGCGGCTGCAATTGAGGCGGCATTTGTGGGTGTCCAAGCTGCGGCACGGGCGCCGCATAAACAGGCGCTTGTGGCTGTGGCATAGGCTGCGCAACGGGGTGCGGCATAGGCGCCTGCGGGGCAGCTTGCACTGCAGGATATGGCGCATTTTGCGGCATAGGCACAGGACGCGGCTGTAGCGGCGCTTGCCCTGATGCGGGCGGTGTATATGGCTGCGGCTGTGTCATCTGTGTCATAGCGTCGTCTTCGATTCAGGGAAATTGCGCATCAAGATTTAGTTCTGTTCTCCGACCCTTTGGTCGGGATTCACCGCAGCCGCTGTCACGACGCCTTCGATGTATCTGTCATAAATAACTTGTCGACGCTGCGCATTCGGTTGACCGCTTGTATAAGGCTCAAGCAATTGACGGGGGTCAGTGATCATCGCAGCAAGGTTTGCAGACTGGAAACAGCCGAAGTTACTGTGGGGTTGGTTCGAAAATGTATCGGTAAGATTACCCAGAGTCCGGCAATCCTGTGGAATGGCCCGTAACGTCCGATAAGACACGACAACCGGTACAGGGTCGCCAGCCTGCGAATTATATTGCCCAGTTTGCACAGCTGCTGGGTTTAAACCACCTTGTGCCATGAGACCGCGTATAACGGATTCTGCCTGCTGCGTGCCTAAACCTGAGACAGCACTTGCAGGACGATTTATGTAAAGTGGACCATCACCAGATCGAGCATAACCGTCTAAAAACTGAGAAACGGCTAACTTATCACGAGCAGAAAGCTCCAATCCATTCGGGCGAGTATAAAGCTCAAGTCTTTCAATCGACTCTGCGACCTGAATCGTGTTTCGCAAATGCGTAGGTTTTAACGTCCGAGAAGGTGCCGCGCAGGCAGTCAGAGTGATTACGGTCGTCAGGAGACAGGCTGTTAGCGTTATCTTTTTCATTTTCATTTGCCCTTTCTAATCAACCACATGCCCAAACGGTCCCGGTAGGGAGTCTGATTGGATTTTTGGTTGGCCGTTTTCGGCATATACTTTGTTCAAACGTCCCATGAGCAAACTCTCGACATCGTTAGCCTGCTGATAGCCATCACTTGGAGTTTGCAATTTATCGGGATGCGTTGGGTCAACCAAATATGGCGTGACCATAATAACGACTTCTGTTTGCGTCGTGCGGCTATCGCGCCCACGGAAAAGTGCGCCAAGTCCCGGAACATCTTTCAACCCCGGTGTTCCATCGATGGTTGAACGCGATTCTTCGCGAATCAAACCCGCAATAACGAGGCTACCACCTGCTGGCATTTCGACGACTGTGTTTGCACGTCGGACACGAATACCTAGGACGTTCTCGCCACCTTCAGACACGAAAGCATTTTCTGTCGTCGGTTCGGATACTTCCGTACTAATTGAAAGTGAGATCAGTCCTTCTGAAAGAACAACTGGCGTAAAGCCCAATGAAACACCGAATGGTTTGAATTCAAATGAACGTTGCAGGCGGCCCTGGTCATCTAAAGAAGAACCAGAGAAGAGTGGAATTTCGCCACCCGCCAAGAAGTTTGCTGTCTCGCCAGAGATCGCCGTCAATGTTGGTTCTGCCAATGTGCGCACCAAACCAACGGTTTCCAAGGCACTAAGCGCGCCACTCAAGGACGTTAAATCACCGCCACTTGTATTATTATAAGTGCCGCTAGCTGTTAAACCTGAAGATATTGTCGGGCCAACATTATTAAGCAAAGATACCGTGCTGCCGCCCAAATCACCGATCGCGCTAAGATCAAGCCCCATCTGTTTGGTAACTGATCGTTGCATTTCAACGATCCGAACCTTTAGCATGACCTGATCTTTGCCTTTAATCGCAAGTAAATTGACGATTTCACCATTTTGGTTTTGACCGCCTTGGCCAAGCCACATACGCGCCAGTTTTTCAACTGTATCAGCAGCGGCCGCATTTGGAACGGAGCCAGTTAGCAAAATATTGGAGTTAAAAACTTGCACTTCAACGCTACTACTGGGCGCATTTCTTGCAATAAGGCCTTCGAGACCTCCTATGTCACGTTCGACACGAATATCTATATTGAGGAGTTCTTGACCATCATGACCGTAAAAATAGACATTTGTTTGACCCGCTTCTTTACCAATCAGCATCGTCCGGCGGGACGTGTGTACAACGGCTTCGACCACATCAGGGTTCGAAACGATCACATCCATAACATTGTCGGGTAATTCAATGACGGTAGATTTGGAAAACGGCAATACAATAGACCGACTATTCACGCCTGAACCTGGTTCCTGTATTTTCACCTGCGTTGCAGAATTCTGCATATGGGAATAAGAGCGTGTCCCAGCTTGGCTTGGCGCACAAATAAGGCCCAACGTTGCAACCAGAGCCAACGCAGTTGTTGTTTTACGCTGTCTTGACTTGCGATTTGAACGTGGTGTGAATGTCATCATGATCTCGTCCGCCTAATTCTTCTGCTGCAAGGCAACTGGAGTGGCTTGACCGTTCCGGTAGATCGTCAGCGTGCTTGGGGCTGGATCCGCTTCGTCGCGTTCGACACGGGCCGCACTTCGACCTCGGTAGCCAGAACCGTTGACGCCACGTAGTGTTAAATAAATATCTCCATAGCCTTCGGCTTCTTGCAGCAATTCCGCATCACCTTGAGAGAGCTCAAATGTCGCAGTAGAGCCTGGAATGGCGGCTCCAGTTTCTGCGCCTGTTGTAAATGTCTGATCAATCGCAAGAACTTTGACATTCTCGAACAATGTCTGCGCGACATAAAGATTCGTACGTTCAGCAGATCGTTGTTGCCCTGCCTGTGAATTATCGCGGCGGATTGCAAAATTCTCTCTCATGATGATATCAACACGGTCGCCTGGCTGAATAAAACCGCCTGCTGCTGTATCAACGCTAATTCTAGTCGTTACCGCTCTCATACCCGGAGATAGAAGTGCGGCCATGATTCCACTGTCACCAGCCATAATGACTTTTGAACGCGTCAATGTTTCACCTTGCGTCAAAGGCTGCCGTGCTAATGCATTGATAAAATCAGTCTTTGCATCCGGCATGTCATTTATATTTATCAAGTTTGGCGTCAGAGCTTCCGCAGGCCAATTAATCGTCGTTACAATGTCTTCCGTGATCCGTTGTCCCGTGTTCAGGTCGGCATCTATGGCCAAGACACGCACATATTCGACTTTTTCAACTTCGATCTGTGGAGCCACAGTTTGTTGCAAAGGCGGAGGCGGAGGTGTGCCAAGTTTCCTTACACCGAGGAACACAACAGTTCCCAACACCGCCATGGCGCCCAAAATTATGATTTTCTTGGTTTCCATATCCCCTCGCCACAAATGGCTTCGCCGCATCCCACATACAGGTCGGCGCCCTAAAGCATGGTTAATGGATAGACACCGAGGAGTTGGGAAAGAGTTAACGCGCGAGAGCAATTCCAGCGGAAAAGCTCTGAAAACTCAAAGGATCGGCCAACAGACCGCTTTTTTTGAAAAAATTAGACACAAAAAATGCCACATCCTACAAAATATAGAATTATGGCATCATCAAAGTTAAGCGAGTGTCTTAAAGCCCAATTGTCGTTAAAAACATCTGGCTTTTAGGCAAAGTGATAATCGCTCCCGCAGCGAGCGCCAAACCATAGGGTATTTTCGTCTCATCTCTAAACATAGTTTGCGCCCATTGGGTCGTCAAAACCCGCACAGGAATATAAGATCGTCCAATCATGATGAAGAGAGTCAAAGCCCCGCCAAATAAGGCTGTCGCGATCATATAATGCACAACATCATGCCATGTGAACCAAAACGCGGTAGCGGCCATAAGTTTTGAATCTCCGCCCCCCATCCAACCAAAGGCAAACATAGCGAATCCAACCGCAAACAAAGTTACGCCCACAGTTAAATGTTCTAGTAAAATTGGGACACCAGCCCATGTCAGTGGGATCATCACAACAAACCCCAAAAAAGCTAAAACTGGAATACGGTTTGGAATTTTCATCGCATTCGCATCATTCAACGCCGCCATAACTTGCGGGATTGTAAATACAAAAAATAAAAGCGCCGGAAGCAGCATCATGATCATCCACCAAATGTTTGGAGAAGACTTACGGTAATAGGCTTAATATCAGGTTTAGTTAAATGAACTAAGGGTTTTCAAATGCATTATTAATGTCGCCATCTACGTCTGCGAACATTCCGTTTACAGACTCAGACATTGCACTTGCGCCTGTAATTATACCAACGCCGATCAAGGCCGCGATTAATCCATATTCGATCGCAGTCGCGCCATCTTCGTCACGAAGATAGTCTGTAAAAATTTGACAGCCTTTTTGCATCGTAACTCCGCTTCCCACTAGTAACCTTATGGGATCATCAAATTGGATACCCCTAACGGTAGTCCAAGAAGATCATCACACATAGTATGATGCGGTCACCCGAACTATCGGGTGACCGCCTAATAAAGCACGTATTATGTCGCGCTAGATGCTCAATAGAGCAGCTTTAAAACTAAGTAGTTCCGCCAGCTGTTGGTGCAGTATCGATAGCAGTTGCGATGTTGTTGAACTTCGCATTTACTTTGTTACCGATAGCAGTTGCACCAGTGATCATGCCAACAGCGATAAGAGCGGCGATTAGACCGTATTCGATTGCAGTTGCACCGGACTCGTCTTCGATAAAGCGTGTAAATAGATTTTGCATAACATTACTCCCACGTATGCATTAGTTAGTCAGAGAGGACATCCCTCAGTTACAGGGTTGTCCCTGATGTGATGCTTATAGGGATGTGAGATTACTGGCGGGTTGAAAGACGTAGTGAATTAAGCGTAAAAATTTTTAACCTCATTCATTTTGCAGTCATGTTGAAAAGGTCTGATATTTTACTAATTCTCGAGCCCTATATAATGACTCGGCGGAATGTACTCGACATTGCAATTCGTAAACCCTTCATTCACCACATTGGATTAAGCGGAGGGTGAACCATCCCTTGCGGAGCCGTTGAACATGCGCCTTGTAAATTCATTCCTTCTATCTGCCGGCCTTGGCCTTGCAGCCATAAGCTTACCTTGTCAGGCTGTAGCAGGCGACGGACAGAGTTATAAAGTCGAAATCAATAAAACAGAAATCTTGCGACTACCGCGCGCAGCAGCCTCTATTATTATTGGTAACCCAAAAATTGCGGATGTAACGGTCCAATCAAGTGACGTTTTATTTGTAGTCGGTCGTGGATTTGGGGAAACGAACCTCATTATCCTAGATGGGAACGGTGAAACAATAATGGATGCCGACCTTCAGGTCGTGAACTCCCTACCCTCGCATGGCGTTCGTCTTTATAACGGGGCAGCACGACAAACATATTCTTGCATACCTTATTGTGGCCCATCCCCTGTTTTGGGCGACGATCCACAATTTGTTGGTAATAATACCGCAGTAACTGAAGAATTAAATACGTTCACAGCCTTTTCTGGCTCTTCAGCACCCTCTTCCGATTTTGGAGGATCGCAAGGCTCGAGTGACGGTACAGCAGCAGGTGCGCCGACACCAGCAGGATCAAGCAATCAGAACCAACCGTTTTAACCCTTTGTTAACCTGAAACTTTGCCCTTTTGTTAAGGTCCACACCCTAAACTGTCGGTTAGACTGTTCAGTATTGGGATAACATGTGCACATGATGCATGTACCTTCCACTCTTACTGCTGCAGTGAGATGGAGTGGGACCATTATGTTTTTTTCTGAGCACATAATCAGGCGCGCAAACCGGGCATCTTTGCGACTAGCCTCTAAATTTTGCCGTGATGAAGACGGCGCGACCGCTGTCGAATTTGCATTTGTCTCTCTACCTTTTTTCGCCCTCCTCTTCGGTATTCTGGAGTTGGCAATTGTATTTTTCGTCAATTCAGCACTTGTTCATTCAACAGCAGAGGCTGGCCGTATCATTCGCGTGGGCAACTTCCAAGCCTGCGGCGGCGCAGATGAATTTAAAGCCCTCGTCTGTGAAGGCATGAAAGACCTCGGGGGATGTTGGAGAAATGTTCGCATTGATGTGGTTGAAGGCGATAGTTTCAAATCAATAGAACTCCCGCCAATTCCACCACCAGAACCACGCGACGACACACAAACAGGTTCTGCAGCTATTCCGCAAACGCCGAATGGACAATTTGATTCCAATGCGGCCGGTAGTGTCATGGTTATCAGGTCTACATTTTATTATCGTTTAGTCCTTCCTCCCTTATTGACACGCTTAGACTCTCCCAGAGGGTCAGGCTCACGCGTGATGACAGCGACAACGGCATTTCGTAACGAACCCTTCCCTGCTAACGGAAGTTGTGAGCCCGACACACAAGATAAAATTTCAAATGGGACACCTGCAACATGATCAAAATGCGCGCTCCGACCCTAGAGTCTCTGAAGACTAAGTGGACGCATAATCCATTTAATGTCCGTAGATTATCCCGTCAGTACCGTGAAGATGAACGTGGAATCGCTGCGATCGAATTTGCGATTATTGCCCCTATCATGATTGGTATGTATTTCGGCCTAGCCGAAATTGCGTCTGCGATCAGTATTGATCGTCGCATTTCTCACTCCGCAAACGTGGCTGGGGATCTTTCAACTCAACAACCTGAGTTAAAAGATGAAGACATCGTAGAATTAATATCTGCTGCTCTACGTGTCATGGGCGTTGAAGACGCAAGTAGCGTATCAATGGACATACATAGTTATATGAAACCAGGCGCAGATGACGCCCCTGAATCGCGTGGCCTTATTCGTTTAAATCAATCCGTTGGTAATTTCCCTGCCCTCCAACCAGATACGATAGATGCGAACTTGTTGAACGAAAGGTCTGGCGTGGTCGTAACGCGCGTGTCTTATGAGTATACGCCTCTAAAACTTCGATATTTCGACTCTGATATCACTCTAACAGAGAAGTTTCTGCACAAGCCACGACGGTCAGATGCCGTTATTTTTCAAGATGGCAAAGGCAGTATTATCGACTGCACAGCGACAACGTTTAAAGACGTTACCTGCTCCGTCACAGCTGCGCCCTCAACATAGGTTCGGGCACGTCGTTTAGGCGCGCTTTATGACTGCAGGTATCGCGCCCTTAGCGTCGCGATATCATCAGAGCTGACCTTCAAGGTTTCAGTCACATAAGCCTGAATATCACCGGTCTCATCCATCATGCCATCCAATGCGGCGTTTAGAAATTCAGGATAAACGCCGAACATTGGCCAAATAGATTCCGCATCAATGGAACGGCCATAGCGTTTCGAAAACATCTCTGCGGCTGGGCCAATAATTTTATCAATATCAACCGCGTCCAGGGTCATCATATAATCAGCCATGATGTCTTCACGCGACACACCCAAAACAGCCTGTACCAAAGCACAGAGCGTACCTGTTCGGTCTTTCCCCGCCGCACAATGCACAAGAACACCCGCTGGGTTTTCATCCTCAGGCTTTGCCATAAAGCGCAACGTGTCCGCAAAAATACTCTGAAACCCAGGATCATGAGGACGGGTCGTATAGGACTTCATCATATAGCCATGCGCATCGGCCGCGCTGTGCAGCTCATGCTCCAAGAACGCTTCATGCGGCGCGACTTTGGTTTCATCTGTCGACGGTGCATCTGGATATTCATGCACATGCGGCGCGGGTGTAGGAAAGCGTGACGGCTGTTTTTTTCGCTCTGGCGCGTAGCGAAGGTCAACAACGAGGTCGATATTCAGTGCCCCAATGGCGGCGCGGTCTTCAGGTGACAATGACGCCAAATGTGCCGAACGGAACAAACGATCCGTTTTTACGGCCCGGCCATCATGTCCTACATATCCACCAAAATCGCGGAAATTATAGATGGTTCCAAATTCAAGATTGCGTTGGGAAAATGGGATTAAGGACATGTCATAACTTTGTAGGTGCGGCCGACGATCATCGCCCTTTATTTACTCTTTACGGACAAGCCAACGAAAAAGACCTCGCAAATGCGAGGTCTTCATTCATTTATACGTGAGGCCGGCTACCCTGTGGGCGTAAGCGCCTGCGGCTTGCGCATATCCGCAAACTTATCCCAAACACCTTCTGCACCATGCCAAGATCCAACCGTTGCGCCCTTCGCATATTCCGTAGCACGGGCCTCAAAGAAGTTCGCATGCTCAACGCCATTCGTGATCTCCGTTAGCCATGGCAGCGGATGCTCTTCAATGCCGTAGATTTTCGGCAGACCCAACTGGCCCAAACGCCAATCAGCGATATAACGAATATATTGTTTGATATCTTCGGATGTCATGCCCTCAACCGGCCCCATATCAAAGGCGAGTTCGATGAATTTGTCTTCCAATTTCACGACGGTCTTGCAGCAATCAATAATATTGTCGGCCACATCTTTGGTCAGCGCACCCGTTTCCGCTGCGAATGTATGGAATAATTTGATCATACCTTCGCAATGCAAGCTCTCGTCACGAATGGACCACGTTACGATTTGGCCCATACCCTTCATCTTGTTCAGGCGCGGGAAGTTCATCAACATCGCGAATGAGGCAAAGAGCTGTAGGCCTTCGGTAAATCCACCAAACACCGCCATAGATGTCAGAATGTCTTTTTCTGTCTCGACACCAAATTGGCCGAGATAATCATGCTTGGCCGCCATTTCCTCATATTCCATGAAGGCAGAAAATTCGCTATCTGGCATACCAATGGTTTCGAGCAGTAGCGCATAGGCCGCAATATGAATGGTTTCCATGTTGGAGAATGACGCAAGCATCATGCGCACTTCCACTGGCTTAAACAGCGGCATGTAGTTTTCCATGTAATTCGCACCAACTTCGATATCGGACTGCGTGAAGAAACGGAAAATTTGCGTCAGAAGGTTTTTCTCAACGGGATTGAGCGTGACAGACCAATCTTTCAGGTCTTCGCCGAGCGGCACTTCTTCTGGCATCCAATGGACTTGTTGTTGTTTCTGCCAAAAATCATAGGCCCACGGGTAACGGAACGGCTTGTAAGACGTCGATGGCAGGAGCAGCCCCGACTTGGACATTTCAAAATTTCCCTGTTTACCCATGTCGATCTCCCGAGATTCGAATCTATGTACTGGCCTGAATACGCACCAGCCGTGCTTAAGTTTTTGAAAACGGTAGTTTTTCACGTTAAAAACGCGATATGTGCCCGTTAATCCTTGCATCACTACTACATCTAGTAGGCGTGAAAACACAAGATAGAACTCTGCGGCAATATGTTCATCTGACAGCTTTGGTGACAAGAGAGCCTGTTAACTTTTGCTGAAATGAGCAGGGACAACTCTGTGAGTAAAAACTATCTTGATCACAGCTAAGATTAGGGCGAGCAGAAACGCTGACAGCCTCCGTTGAAACTAGGGTTTCAACATGGATGACTGCGATGCCAACTTGCGCCCCGCTATGCGGTTCGGATTGGTCGGCGGCGAACCGCAAATAGGGGCAAAGCCCCGAAAGGTGGGACAGCCCGCGTGGTGGTCTTCGCGATGGAGGACCAGAATAGAAAAGTGTTTTACGCAAATACCGCACACATTGGGATGTAAGTTCAACATGTGCATACCACGCGGCAATGGTTTTTGATGTCGTAGCGTTAGTTATGTGTCTGGGAGACACATAACAGCGAAGGGGTTGGGGGTCCTGCAGTCAAACCTTCCGACAGTAACTCGGAAATCCAAAGATTTTCGAGAACCCGGTTCAACGCCAGGCAGTCAACTCTCATCGCAAAAGGTCCGGCACAGGTCTGGCTCTCACACCAAACCGCTCAACCCCACCGTCTCTCGGTACCAGAAGGTGAGCTCCTACCTGTCCCGTGTCCGAAAGAACCTGTGTACCGTATCATAGGTTTTGGGACCAAAGATTATGTTTTTTAAAAGCACAGTTTTATGGGTAATCTAGGCTGTTTTAAGTGCGGATAGATTATGAAACAGGGCTTATGTGA
>CALKXY010000004.1 GCA_938003545.1 uncultured Caulobacterales bacterium | reverse complement strand
CCGGTTCAAGATCAGGCAGTCAACACTCACCGCAAAAGGTCCGGCACACGTCTGGCTCTCACACCAAACCGCTCAACCCCACCGTCTCTCGGTACCAGAAGGTGAGCTCCTACCTGTCCCGTGTCCGAAAGAACCTGTGTAGTGTGACACAGCTTTTGAGGCCGAGGATGCATCTCTTGTATTTTATTTTAAGTCATTGAAGTGGAATGATTATTATTTCGCCAAAACAAGGATCGAAATTTCAAACACCAATCTTCCGTCCATCCCAGCGCAGGCTGGGATCCAGTGCATCTATGTATATTTTCTCACATGCGGCCTGGACCCCAGCCTGCGCTGGGGTGAACGGAGATTAGAGAGAGAGAGAGAGAGAGAGAAGCCCCTTTATTTACAAACACGCACTTGGACTTCTTCCGCCCTTCATCCCATAAGCGCCCCATAAAGCAAACCTGCTCACATTTGATCCGCTCTCACTTGCCTTTGCGGCCAATCCATATACAAAATATGTAGACCTTCGCGCCGCAGACAGGCCGTTTTATTGGCCTGATCTCGGTATGGTTATGCTGTCGCGCTATGCGGATGTGTCACAAATTGCACTTAATCCCGCGATGGTTCGTTCCCTAAAAGGGCACCGCAGCCCTACCGAATTGCAGACTGAAAAACGTAAATCCATCTTTGACGTTACGCATGAATCACAAGGACAAGCCTTGTGATGACGGAGAGAGGGAAGTTTAGAGCCCGCTCAATAAACAGGTTATATATACCTCATAACCCCAGAATGCGGACGTTAGCTCAGAGGCTTACTTGAGGCGATTTTAAGACGCTCAGTTTGGACTGCTATGGCAGCAAAAGTGGACCAAATCCGATAGTTACAGTGGTCGAATCAATTTCTCAGACTTCGGATCAAATGACCAAATTTTTTCACTCGTTATATGAGTGCCACCCCACCAATAATCGTATGTGTTTTGCTCAATCCAATTTGCGTTGTTTTCCAAAAGAGCTTTCCCAAATTGTGTAAGAGACGGACAACTGTTGAAACACTTCCGGCGTTTCGAAATTTCTATCTCTTCATGAGAGTAATAGTCAAATGGTTCGAGTGGTAGTCCCGAAATGGCAGGCGTGTAGGCATTAGCCATGCCGAAAATGGCATCCCAGGCGGTCTTTTCATTTACCGTGTAATAGTTCTCAAAATCATCAGCAAGCACATGGCCGAGAAGATGAACTGTTTTTTTCATACCGCTTTTCACATGTTTCAAAATTAGTAGATCAACAAGTCGTAACTTTGTAGGCTCCAGCGGAAGTTGCAACAAAAACCGCTTATGTATTCGGTCGAAATACGGAAAGAATTTTGATTGTTGATTTAACAAATTTACCCACAATTCAGGTGTCGAACTTTTAAAGGCTCCCCAATATAGTTCTGCTTCGCGGTAAATTCCTTCATCAGGTAAAATAGCTGTGCCTTGTGCCGCAAGTATTTTTTCCTCGTTCATAATTCCTGCAACAACGGGTAAATGGTTTACGAATAATCGTCGTTTGATATGTGCTTGTTCCTCGAGGATTGATAAAATATGAAATGCTGAAATATGATCATGTAGACTAGGCCCGATCCACATCTCAACCCGATCATAGCTCACCAAATCATTTAAGGATTTATGCAGCTCCTTTAAGTATTTTGGTGAGCCATAGTACTCATTCGAATAAGGGTTTTGCGCGTTAAACATTTTGACCTTTGCATCGAAAAAGTTAACTCCGCTAACGTTGTTCGGTGTCGGCGTGTAAAGGTAATCCAATTGAAGGTGCGGTATGATATCTGCTATTTTAGCCCTACGTATCATTCCGCAAGCTGATAAATTAAAACATATGATAGCTTTTGTCATTGGAGTTTCCAAACGTGGTTTAACACGAGCAATTGCTAACATCCAAAAAACAATTCTATCTTAAGGTCGGCTTATTTTGGGCATATACTGCCGTATCGGCAAACATTACGAGCGGCCTTCTTTGGGCGTTTATCGCCTCTCGTCTAATGTTAACTTCGCCGCCAAAACGCACCTCAAACAGGCGACTAAACTTCTCCAATAAAAAAGCCGCCTTGTGCGATTTGCACCAGACGGCTTCTGTTTCTTTGACTGCGGGACACCCGAAGCCAGTAGGCTTCGGCGTAACGCTCATTCGCCCCTTTCAGGGTGAATGCTAGACGCGCTACGCGTCCTCCTTTGGTTTAGGCGCATTCTTGCCTTTACCTGTGGCTTTGCCCTTTGCGGGTGGCACGATTTTGAAGGTTAGGTTTTCTTTCTTACGGTCTACGCCGACCTTGACCAATCCGCCCTGCTTTAGCTTCCCGAAGAGGATTTCATCGGCCAATGGCTTCTTGATAAACTCCTGAATCGTACGGCCCAGCGGACGCGCGCCGTAACGCTTGTCATAGCCTTTTGTCGCCAGCCAGACATTCGCGCCTTTGGAGAGTTCAAATTCGATCTTTCGATCCGCGAGTTGAGCTTCCAATTGGATGACGAATTTATCGACAACCTTGGCAATATCTTCTGGCGTCAGTGCCGCAAAGGACACAATGGCGTCCAGGCGGTTACGGAATTCAGGCGTGAAGCGGCGCTTGATAGCCCCTTCTTGCTCGTCCGATTTCAACCCGCGTCCAAATCCGATTTCGGCCTTGGCGGCATCCGCCGCGCCCGCATTTGTCGTCATAATGATGATGACATTGCGGAAATCGACTTTGCGGCCATTGGCATCCGTCAGGAACCCATTATCCATCACCTGCAACAAGATGTTGTAGATATCGGGATGAGCTTTTTCGATTTCGTCCAAGAGCAAGATAGAATGCGGGTTTTGGTTCACTTGATCCGTCAGCAAACCGCCTTGGTCATATCCGACATACCCTGGAGGCGCACCGATCAGGCGCGACACAGTGTGGCGCTCCATATATTCGGACATGTCGAACCGTAGCAGCTCCAGACCTTGCGTCATGGCGAGTTGCTTGGCGACTTCGGTTTTACCAACGCCCGTTGGACCCGCGAAGAGATAAGAGCCAATTGGTTTATTCGGCTCACGCAGACCTGCGCGGGCAAGTTTCACCGCTGAGGCGACTTGATCAATCGCGTCGTCCTGACCAAAGACCATCCGTTTGAGGTCCATAGGTAGAGACTTAAGGGCCTTCTCATCGTCGCGCGAAATGGATTTCGGCGGGATGCGCGCGATCTTGGCGATAACGCTTTCGATCTCTTTGATGCCGATTTTCGTCTTACGCTTATCCTCAGGGACAAGACGTGTACGAGCGCCAGCCTCATCTATAACATCAATCGCTTTGTCGGGCAGCAAACGATCCGTGATGTGACGCACGGACAGGTCCACTGCGCCTTGAATAGCCGCAGGCGTATAGGTCACACCATGGAACTCTTCGAAATAAGAGCTGAGGCCTTGAAGAATTTTTACAGCATCTTCGGGGGTTGGCTCGGACACATCGATCTTGAGGAAACGACGTGACAAGGCACGATCCTTTTCAAAATGCTGACGATATTCTTTATAGGTCGTCGACCCCATGCAACGGAGCTTACCCGACTGCAAAGCGGGCTTGAGAAGGTTCGACGCATCCATTGCGCCGCCAGACGTCGCACCCGCACCAATGATGGTGTGGATTTCGTCGATAAACAGTACGGCACCCGGTGTTTCTTGCAACTGCGTGACAACAGCTTTGAGGCGTTCCTCAAAATCGCCGCGATAGCGCGTACCTGCGAGCAATGCGCCCATGTCGAGCGAGTAGATTGTTGCGTCTTTTAGAACGTCAGGAACATTCTCATTCACGATACGGCGGGCAATACCTTCGGCAATTGCCGTTTTGCCGACGCCTGGGTCGCCCACGAGGAGCGGGTTATTCTTGCGGCGGCGCGAAAGCACCATGATGCAGCGTTCGACCTCGTCGTCGCGCCCGATAAGCGGATCAATGTCGCCCTCTTTCGCTTTGACGTTCAAATTGACGGTATATTCTTCAAGTGGATCTTTTTTCTTCGCCTCTTCACCCTCGGGCATATCTGCGCCCATTGGAGATTTAGACGCAGAGCCATCGCCAGACTTAGAGATGCCGTGGCTGATGTAATTCACCGCATCATAGCGCGTCATGTCGCGTTCCTGTAGGAAATACACGGCGTGGGACTCGCGTTCCGCAAATAGGGCAACCAGCGCGTTCGCGCCTGTCACTTCTTCGCGGCCAGAGCTTTGCACATGGATAACAGCCCGCTGAATTACGCGGTGGAAGCCTGCCGTTGGGCGCGCCTCTTCAAAATCTTCAACAACGAGAGACGCGAGGTCTTCGTCCAAATAGCGA
Source organism: uncultured Caulobacterales bacterium (assembly GCA_938003545.1). GTDB lineage: Bacteria > Pseudomonadota > Alphaproteobacteria > Caulobacterales > Maricaulaceae > Litorimonas. The sequence goes on along the minus strand of CALKXY010000004.1, from coordinate 144,379 downwards.
AGCACATCGCCGCGCAAAGGTTCAATATCAACATCGCAAGCCGTGATCACGGCAGCGGCGTCTTTGTCATCCAAAAGCGACAGCAATAAATGCTCCAGCGTGGCAAGCTCATGCTTCCGGTCGCTGGCCAAGGTCAGAGCGCGGTGGATAGTTTCTTCCAAAACGGGGGAGAAAGATGCCATAAGTAGAATTCCTTTCGAGAAAAGGATGTGGGGACACCCTCCCGTTATTCAAGCCGCGAACTGTCACACCCCCGTGATAAACCTTGTGATGTAGGTCTCTCAGGATTTGCGGATCACGAGAACACGCTAGCACTCACCTGATCCAGCTGTCATGTTGACAACTCGAGAAAAGGAGCTTGCCATGACCCATCGCTTTTTCTCTTTAGACACGGCATTCAAAGCCAGTCGTTTATTCCGACGACTAAGCTCTATTCTTTCTCAAGCGTGCATTGCAGCGGATGTTGGGCGCGTTTGGCGGCGTCCATAACTTGCGCGACTTTGGTTTCGGCGACTTCGAATGTATAAACGCCGCACGTGCCAATGCCTGTTTGGTGGACGTTCAACATAATCGCATTGGCCTCATCCGACGTTTTTTTGAATATCCCCATGAGGATCGACACGACAAATTCCATCGGCGTGTAATCGTCATTCATCAAAATTACGCGCCACATGGACGGTTTTTTCGTCTTTGGCCGAACTTTGGTTGCAACGCCGCGCTCGGCCCCGCCATCTTCGCTGTCGTCCTTATCAGGTCCGGCAAATGGCGTGAGATGAAGATGTAGGGATAGGTCAGTCATAGTGGCTCTATATAAGGGTTTGATCGGTTGCGCCAAGACGCGAAGATGCGAAAACTGCGCGCAACATAGCCGCAGCTTTTAACATAGCGTTAACCCTATTCTAACCGTTCCAGTCGAGGGATGCGGGATGCGTCGTTTTCTATTCATAGCAATTGCCTTTTTTATGCTTGCGACAACTGCACAGGCCGAAAATCGTTATGCGTCAATTATTGTCGATGCAGATAGCTTGGACGTCCTACATGCCCGCCAAATTGACGCGCCGCGCTATCCTGCGTCCCTCACCAAAGTGATGACCTTGCATCTGGTGTTTGACGCGCTGGATAACGGCTCTTTGACCCTTAGCGAAACGGTGACAGTATCGCGCAAAGCCGCACGTACCCCGCCTGTTAAGCTCGGCTTGCGTGCGGGACAAAAAATTACCGTGCGGGATCTCATCCAATCCGTTGCCGTCCGTAGCCACAATGATTCAGCCGTTGTTCTTGCGGAACGCCTTGGCGGGACCGAAGCCCGCTTTGCCGAAATGATGACAGCCAAAGCCCGCAGCCTCGGCATGCAACGCACAACGTTTAAAACCGCAAATGGCCTGCCCCATCCCGACCAACTCACCACAGCGCGCGATATGGCGAAGCTGGGTCATTCAATTTTAACAACGCATTATGATCGCTACCATTATTTTGGACAGCGAGAATTTCGCGGTGTGAAAAATACGAATGCACTGCTGGCTACCATGCCTGAAGTCGATGGATTCAAGACAGGTTACACTCGCGCATCAGGTTACAACTTGATGGTCAGCGCCATTCGCAACGGTCGCCGTCAAATCACCGTCGTTTTGGGCGGCGCAAGCGGTAGCAGCCGCAATGCACATATGCAAGATTTAGTCGAACGCGGGTTCGATGTCATGGGCGTCTTACCTCCATCTACTGCGCCAGCCCTCATTCCTGCCAATCAAGGCCCGCGCACGGCCATTTTACGCGGCGCGCATGACCGCATTGCGCCAAAGCCTTGGGCGGTACAGCTCCGCGATTTAAAGAGTGAAGCACAGGCTCGCGGAATGGCCGCGGCGCTTGCCCCTGCTGCAGGTCTGGATATCTCTAGCGGGTTTGTGTCGGGACGCCCTGTGTTTCATGCGCGTCTTTCAGGCCTGACCGCACAAGACGCCAAAACCGCATGTGCAACTGCGCAAACCAAATGTTGGCTTATCGCGCCCTAAGCCCTAGACGATTTCCATGAAAATCGTGCGGACAGAAAGAGATTTGCGGAACACCGTCTGGGGGTGGCGTGGATCAGGTGATCGAATTACATTCGTACCAACGATGGGCGCGCTGCATGAGGGGCATCTAACCCTTGTACGCTTAGCTAAAAAATATGGCGAGCGGATCGTCGTCTCTATCTTCGTAAACCCAACGCAATTCGCCCCTGGCGAAGATTTGGACGCCTACCCCCGCACCGAAACCGAAGATGCGCGCCTATTAGAGGCAGAAGGCGTCGACCTGATCTATGTGCCTGATCCGCAAACTATGTATGACGTTCATCACGCAACAACCGTCAAAGTTGGCGGCGTCGCACAAGGACTGGAAACAGATTACCGCCCGACCTTTTTCGATGGTGTAGCTTTGGTTGTCACAAAACTCTTTAATCGTGTTCAGCCTGACACTGCCATATTTGGCGAAAAAGATTATCAGCAGCTCGCGACCATACGGCGATTAGTTGAAGACCTCGATATGTCGATCAATATAATCGGCGCACCGATTGCGCGCGATGGACATGGCCTCGCCCTGTCCTCTCGCAATGCCTATTTCGACGCAGATGGCCTAACCCTCGCGCGGAAACTCAACATCATCATGAAAAAATGCGCGTCGGATATGCGCGAAGGCCAACATGTTGATGTCGCCACGGATGAGGCCAAACGCGCGTTGCTGGAGGCTGGGTTTTCATCGGTCGATTACGTCGAAGTGCGGAGCCCGAACTCCCTGACGGTGCTGGAAGGCGGTTATCTCAACGGTCCCGCTCGCGTCCTCGTCGCCGCCCATTGCCCAAACCAAGGTAATAGCGTCCGTTTAATCGATAATTTCGCCGTCTAAGAGGTTCGCAAATGCTCCAGATGAGACCAAATTGTGAGCTGTGCGACAAAGACCTTCCGCCAGAAAGTCACGACGCGCGCATTTGTAGTGTTGAATGCACATTTTGTTCGGACTGCGCCACGGGTCCCTGCCCCAATTGCGGCGGCGTTTTACAAATACGACCAACACGTGTCGGAGCAATCCTCAGCACATACCCAGCCTCAACGAAACGCGTGAACGCGAAGTCATAAAGTCAGAAAATATAGCACTTTCACGAATTCCGACCTAAACCCGCATCTATCCCGTTAGAGCGACTTCTTGGCCAAATTTACTAGATAGCTTCGTCAACGTCCGATCAAAGGCGTTCAAAATATCTTCGCGTTTTACAGGTTTGGCAATTGTATCGTCCATACCGATATTACGGCAAATACGGCGCTGCTGATAATCAGGGTCAGCCGTTAGAGCAATAATGATAACATTCGCATAGGTCGCATTTGATTTACGAATTTCCAGTGTCGCTTCGATTCCATCCATAACCGGCATGTGAATGTCCATCAAAACCACATCGACGGGCACGGTATTGAGAACATTCAGGGCCTCTCGGCCATTATCCGCAAAATAAAGCTGTGCAACGCGGCTACCGATCAGGCGTTTGACAACTTTTTGGTTGATCGGGTTATCTTCGACGCAAAGGACATTGAGGCCTTCGAAAGGCTGCACAGGTTTCTCCACATCTGCGGCCGTTGCATCAAGGGGAACCGCTTCAGCTGGGGCGGTTACAGGTTTAACCGCGGGTGCGGCTTCAGACGTCGCCAAAGTTATGGTTTCAACGACAGGTAATGTTGAATGTTTTGGCGCAGACGCCTCAAACTTAGTCTCAACTTTACTTTCTGTCTGTTGAGGCACGGCAGGCGATAAATCTTGTGCCTTCTCTAGGATAGGAAGGATCAAGGCAAATGTAGAGCCCTCGCCTTGTACGGTTTTCAAACGGATTTGACCGCCCATCAACTCGCACAGGTTTTTCGTGATACTCATGCCCAAACCAGTGCCGCCATATTCACGTTGGATAGAACCATCGGCTTGTGTGAACGGATCAAAGATGAGTTTAGACTCGCTTTCGCTCATGCCAATTCCAGTATCCTTAACCGCCAAGACCAAATGCGGCGCACCCTTAATAATGGATTGGCGCGCGATCAGTGTGACACTGCCCATTTTCGTAAACTTCGCGGCATTGGCTAAAAAGTTATTCAAACATTGCTGGAGCCGGAATTCGTCCAATAACATGGACTTTGGGAGGCTCGGGTCAATAATGACTTTAAAGACCAAGCCTTTATTACTAATTTGCGGCTTCCACAGACGGGACACCGTTCCCAAAACTTGGCGCGGATCGGCAGAATCCAAGTTAATTTTGACTGTTTCGCTCATGAGTTTCGCATGATCGAGTGTTCTGGACAGCAAATAGTGCAAGCCTTCGGCTGCATCTTCAATATCTGTAATGACTTCGCGCACATCCTGTGAGAGATTTTCATCTCTAAGGCTATCACTCATACCAATAATCGCATTGAGCGGCGTGCGAATTTCATGACTCATCCGAGCGAGAAATTCAGACTTCGCTTTTGACACGGATCGCTCGGATGCCAGAGCTTGGGTTTTCCCAATATCTTCTGTAATATCCATAACGAAAGCCGTTGCGCCCAATGGCGTACCATCCGGTGCACAGACAATTTGCCCAATAGACCGCTGCCACATACCATCGTTTTCAGCTGTTCGAACACGGTATTTAAAGTCAAAATCCCGACGGGATTCGACAACTTCCATCCATTCTCTCGTGAGCGATTCCCTATCCTCTGGGTGGACGATCGAAAACAAACCGTTAGATTGCAAGCGTACCTGCTCTTCTGTGGTGAGACGATTCATAACAGAGGCAGAATATGTAAATTTACCCGATTTGAAGTCCTTCGACCAAAATCCAGCATTCGCCGCACCCATCGCGATTTCGAATAAGTTCCGGTATTTACTATCTGTCGTCACATCACGCACAACAACTGTGCAATCACCCAATCCATTATACCATGTGTTCACACGAACGCGGCGACCATCCAATGTCGTTAGTAACGACGAAGTTCGATGCGGTTCAGCCGACAATAATGACTTTTCGATATTTGACGCGACCTCTTTAGGCGTCCAAGCCTTACGCGTCTTTGGGTCCTCAAGCTGGAAGGCCCCTAGTAATTCAGTGACAATAGACCCGGTGAGTTGATCATTTGTCCCTAGTCCCAAAATGCCCGCGACATCACCTTCGGTGTGGCGGATAATACGGTCGCTATCGACAGTGGCATAGGCGATGTTAGCCGCACGCAATATATCGGCAGCATCACTTTCTATGCCCATATGCACATCGCTTGACTGTCGTAGTGTTAAAGCTTTCATGCCACCCTCAAATCTATCCCCAAGCATGTTGTGAACATATACGCTTAATAATGTCTGAAGTTAGCTGACCTTGCGGTAGATTTTATGTGGTGTAAAATCCGTAATTACAGGGATTTCACCATCGTCAACAAGGGTACAGCAACGGATCCATTGCGATCTTCCCACCGGCTTTCAACCACGTAACCGCATTTGGTGTAAAAGGGTTCGCCCGCCAAAGTTGCTGCCATTTCCAAAGTTTTGAACCCCGCTTTGCCTGCTTCAGCCTCAGCCCGATCTAAAATCATCTTTCCGATCCCGCGGCGCGTGTGATCCGGGTGCGTATACATAGCACGTATACGGGCACGGTCTGTTTTAGGGTTCAAGCGCGTTATATTTCGCCCCTCACTATGATTGCCGCCATAAAGCGTCGCTCGAAAAGACCAGCCGCCGCATCCGACTATGGTTTCACCATCCAATACGGAAAAATAGGTTTTATCTTGTATCAATTGCGTGTCCAAACCCATGCTTCTTCGCGACGCGGCAACTTGTTCAGGAGAGAGAAAGCCAGCTTGTAATTCAGAGATGGATCGCTGCATCAACGCCTGAATAACAGGCACATCCTCGAGGACAGATGTTCTAATTCGAACTATATTTTTCTGTGTATCAGCAGGCAACGTATCTTTCCCCTCGTTGTAAGTTCATATGAGGTAAAATTTGCCTTAACACTCTTTTCTAATGTGTCAATTAAGTCACTACCGCAAACAAACCTACGGTTTCGCGCAAAATACTGTTGCGCAACCACGCTCAAAGGTTAGTCGATCTTGTCGCTTTGATTTTAATGTTGGAACCATACTGACAGGCAAAGCTTCAGGAACACATAAAGAAAAATAGGATAAACTTATGCAAAAGTCCGCATTAAAAACGTGGTTGGCACTTTCCGCCTCCTCGCTCATGCTGGTAGCCCTGCCGGCTCACGCCCAATCTCAAGTTGACGATACAACTGTCGATGCCAGAGAAGATATTGTCATCACAACAGGTACACGCCGCGCGCTTCGCTCTGCTGCTGATACGCCTGCACCTGTCGATGTTATCACAAATGTTGAATTCACAACGAACGCTGCGGACGATGTCCAAGACCTTCTTCGTACAGCAGTTCCATCATATAACGTGAACACACAGCCAATTTCTGATGCGGCGTCTATCGTTCGCCCAGCTAACCTTCGCGGTTTGTCACCAGATAACACACTCGTCCTTGTTAACGGCAAACGTCGTCATCGCGGCGCGGTTATCTCTTTCCTCGGCGGTGGTATCGCGGATGGATCACAAGGCGTTGACGTCTCCTCCATCCCATCCATGGCTCTAAAGCAAGTCGAAGTCCTACGTGACGGCGCATCCTCACAGTATGGTTCAGATGCGATTGCTGGCGTTATCAACTTCGTTCTTAAAGACGACAGCACTGGCGGAACAATCGAAGCTAAATATGGTTCAACATATGCTGGCGACGGCGACAATTATCGTCTTGGTGCAAACATCGGCTTGCCGCTCGGCGACCAAGGTTTCATCAACCTCACGGCTGAATATGGCGAAACAGACGGCACAGTTCGCGCGGCACAGCGTGACGATGTTGCTGCGTTGATTGCTGCTGGTAACACAGCCGCAGCTGACAATCTCACAATCAACAGCTATGACGGTGAATTCGCACAATATTGGGGTCAACCTGATGTCGAAGGCGATCTGAAACTTCTGTTGAACACAGCTCTCGAATTTAACGATGCGGCTGAAGCCTATGCGGTTGCAACATATGCAGAACGCGAAACAACAGGCGGTTTCTTCTACCGTAACCCAACAAACCGTGGCGGCGTTTATCGTGGACCACGTGTTGATGGCGCTGGCCTAGCGGTTACGCAAATCGCGGGTGCTGACACTGAAGACGATACATCTGATGATATTTTCGAAAATGCGAATAGCTCGACACTTGGAGCAGCAGATGTATTCAATTCTGTTCTCGTTGGCGATCTTGATGGCGGCACAAGCTGTGTTGACGGCATTCCATTGTCTGGCACAGATGGCCTTATCCAAGACGAAGCTGTCTTTGCTGACGTAAGCGCAAGCGGTAACTGCTTTGCCTTTACTGAAACAATTCCAGGTGGTTTTGTTCCTCGCTTTGGTGGCAATCTTCGTGACTTCGGTATCACAGCCGGTCTCCGTGGCCTCCTAGATTTCGGTAATGGCCTTAGCTATGACCTATCGGCGACACATGGTGCGTCCCGTGTTGATTTCTTCATCCAAAACACTGTCAACGCGTCCCTCGGTCCAAACACACCGCGTGATTTCGTACCAGGTGGACAAGAGCAAATCGAAACAACATTAAATGCTGATTTCGGTTACCTACTTGACGTTGGCATAGCCTCTGATTTGTCTGTCGCCTTTGGTGCAGAATATCGTAAAGAGCAGTTCGACCTCATTGCCGGCGATGCAGCCAGCTTCGAGCTTGGCCCTCTTGCCAGCCAAGGCTTCTCGTCCAGTTCAAACGGTTTTGGTGGATTCCCGAATTCATCTTCAAACACGCAAGATTCTTACGGTACATATCTCGACCTAGAAGCTGACGTTACAGATCAACTCACCCTACAAGGTGCGGTACGTTACGAAGATTTCTCTGAATTCGGCGATACACTCGACTATAAGATCGCGGGTCTTTACAAGCTCAATGACAATGTTTCCCTTCGGGCAACACATTCAACGGGTTTCCATGCACCGACAGCGGGTCAAGCCAACATCACCAACGTGACAACACAAAACGTCAATGGCGTCTTGGTTGACCAAGGTACGTTGCCTTTGAACACAGCCGCAGGCCAATTAGCCGCAAACTTCATCGCCTCACAAAATGGCGGCGCGACCCCTGAATTGGGTCCTGAAGATGCGACAAACTTCTCTGCTGGTGTTGCCTTCAACTATGGTGCTTTGAGCGTCACATTGGATGCGTTCCAAATCGACGTGGACAACCGTATCGCTTTGGGTGCAAATGTTGACTTCTTGCAAGCTCTACGCTTCGCAGGCGGAGCAGACATTGACACAGACGTTGCCGTTGCTGGTTTCGATTCTGTCAGTGAAGCTCTGGATACACTGAACGCTGCGGGCACAATTAATCGTCAAGACTTCTTAAGCTTGGATGATTTGGCTCAGTTCCGTTTCTTCTCTAACAGCTTTGATACGCGTACGCGCGGTGTCGACGTTGTTGCACGCTATCCTTTCGGTCTTGGTGGTGGTGATTCCAACATCATTTTGGCTGCAAACTACACGGATACGAAAGTTCAAAATCGTGGTGACATCAACCCGATTTCAGACAATCGCGTTCAGGCTCTCGAAGATCTACTGCCTAATGTAAAAGGCAGCGCGACATGGACACATAGTCAAGGTATCTTCCGTGGGCTCGTACGAGCAAACTATTTCGGTGGTTGGGATGATACAGGAAACGGCGTCAATGACATCAGTTCCGAAATCCTTATCGATGCTGAAGTGTCTGCTGAAGTCATCGAAGGCGTTGAATTCGCAATTGGCGCAAGCAACCTCTTTGATAACTTCCCAGACGAAAACCCATTTGCAGGTGGTTCGGGTCAACTGTACCCAGAATCCGCACCAACGGGTTTCAACGGTGGTCAGTACTACGGTAAAGTCCGCATCAACTTCTAAAGTTGATCAACATATAATACGAAAGCCCCGAACACTGTTCGGGGCTTTTTTTATGCCTCATTATTATCTTAAAATTTAAGTTTACCAGGCGCCCAATTCAATGAGCTTCGCCCGTATAGCTGCTGGTAGGTCCGCGCCGCTCTCTGCCCCGGTCAGGTCAGCAGGCTCATCTCCAGCTTGCAAATATCGCCACCCTTGGAACGCACGCCGTGGGACAGGTATGACAGGAATTAAGTTGGGGTCCATGATGATACCGCACGCCCGTTTCCCGTGCTTTGTCGTTTCTTCCAAATCAACAATCCGGTTGCGACAAATAATACTGCCTTTGATCACCCAATAAATCGAACCCCCGTCTAGCAGTGCCTCGCGTTGTTTAGGGAACATCCTAGTCACATGGATATGATGAGGAGACAGCCCTTGGGCCTTACGCCGTTCAACCACATGATCTTGCCACGCAGAGAGCGTTTGGATCGACTCTGTGCCGACGGAAAGTTTCTGTAAATGTATTGTCATCTGCGTCCATGTAGAACGCAGATAGATCGATTACTAGAAGGTGCGCGGATAAGGTTCTGTATCGACCACAAAACTCTCTGCCGTCTCGTCAATTCGAAACGTTACCATATCCGTCGTTGTCATATCTGGCACGAGTGGTGTCTTGCGCAGCACACGCCCGACAACAGATTTCAACTTACGCGCCATGTCTCCATCATTGGCATATGATGGGTTCATACCAAGACGATGTCGCAGCGTCGCATTTGTCAACATCGCCGCATTTTTCATACCCGTTTCACGCGTGGAATATTCCGTTGTCACGGAGACACAGAAAGTTTGATTATTAACACGATGAGGCGAATTTAGAGGCCATGTCAAAGCTGTGCCCTCTGGAATATCAATAATTTCCGCGTCTGCATCAAATGACGTTTCATAGGGAAGATCATCATTTAGATAATTTGTAATCGTATTTTCATACGCCTCATCAGAAATAAATTTCTGTGTGAGTGGATAGAGATAGATCCGTTTTTGACCGCGAACATGCCAAAGTATCGTCTGTGTTTTATCAAAATGGTAGGGAACGCGGGCGACGGGCGAGGAAATCAAAATCCCACCTTTTGGATTAAAAGCTCGATTTCCAGTCTTTTCTGACAAGCGGCCATACATGGCATCCAGAGTTTTTTTGTAATCCGCATGCACGTTCATGGCTTCGCGCACATTAATCCAAACGCGGCCGGCTTTCGCGGCCTCCAACAAAACACGCGCAGGCACACCTCGGAAGTCGCCCGTACGGAATTTATTCGGGTAAAGCGGATGATCGGATGCGCCCATCGTGCAAACATCCAATTTTTCGGACGGATGACGTTCCAACAAATCGATCAACGCCTCATCTGTAAACAAGCCCGTTTCAGCGAGGTTATGGCGAAAAGACATAATCTCTTTTTGAAACGCAGCCGTTTTGGCCTCTGTCCAATCAGGTAGCATTGAGGCGAGCGGATCGAATCCTTCCACATCGGACTGATCTTCGTGATACTGCGTAGCGTTTTCGGTTAACATAGCGTGCTCCATAGAGACAACTTATTGCGAGAATCTTGACGAACCTTAGTCGCGTAGATTCATCCTTAATGCGGCGTAAACACCCGCGAGAATTAACCCCGCGCCGATAACCAAAGCGGTGAAGACAATAATCGGTCCCCATGACCCTAATAAGGCCTCAGAACCGCGGAGCATAATAGCTGCTGCGGGCCCTACGAGGAGGAAGCCGAGAATAACAGGAATCCACAGCCCTAACCCGCTCTCCTTTTGTTCAACCACTGTCGGTAAAACTGGCGTAGACGATTGAATGTACTTCGCTGCGGAATCCGTCCGCACCCGAAATGCATCATCTTGTGCCAGCTCATCAATCACAACCACTGGCTTTGCAGGTTTTGACATTGGTGTGTCTTGCAATTCAACACCGCCTGACTGCGTCTCGCGTATGTCTTCTGCACGGCGGGTCTCGCCTCGGCTCAAAGGCACAACATTTGATGGCATTTTGTCATCTTCAGGCGTGTCTGTCACTTCAGACGTAATCAGGCTTTCAGGCCAATCCGTATCGCGTTCTTCAAATCGGGCATCTGCATCTTCAATCAAGGCATCCAGACGCGCGACAATATCCGTCGCAGCCGCCGCAATCGGAGACGGGCGAACGGGTGCATCAGAAACGTTCAATTCCGCCGCAGGCACATCCGTCAGTAAGTCTTCACTCAAATCCAGCTCTGTCGATTGATCAGGAAAAGCCTGAACAATATCATTCTCAATTTCGAGACTAATATCCGCATTAGAGGGTAAATCATCCGCATTCACAGAGACTGCAGCGTCGTCCCAAGGCACCTCTGCATCCGCGTCGACAATATCTAGCTCAGACAATTGTAACGCGCCTGCGGGGCCATCCTCGCGTCGACGGGTCGGCACCTCAACGGCGTCATATGGCGCGGTCGCAACAATTCCATTGGCATCATCTGCAGAAAAGACAGGCAAAGCATCTTCTGTAGACAAGCTGGCAATCGTCGTATCGCGCACGGGCGGAATATCTTCACGGCCCGCAGTTAAGTCCCGTTCAGTGCGCAGGAACAACGCCTTCTCTGCCGTACGGCGGCGCATCAACGCATCAACGACATATGTCTTTCCTGCAATCTCGGATTTACGCCAAATGTCCAAACCATTGGCCGCATCCAACGGTCGCCCATTATTCAAGGCGCGCAGAGTATCGCTTTGCAAGAAAGATTTCGGACCAATATTGAAAGCGAATGAGCAAAGCGCATCAAATTGGCTTTGCGTGATCGGAGCATGAACCTCTGAATTAATCATGTCTTCGAACGGTTCGAGGTCCGTGCGCAAGGTTTCTTCCGCCTCGCCTTTATTCATGATGACAGCATCTTCCGAATACAGACGATGTCCATATCCAACAATCCGTTGCCCCGTAATCAACTCACGATCAACAGGACGATAACCCTCAAACGCTTTGATGAGCTTGAGTCCCGTATTCGAAATCGTGAGTGCGGAAGTGTTGAGGTTCTGGCTCATAATCGTCCCAAATCAATACAACTCGGGCGAAGGCCCGAATGACTTGGAAGAACCGTTGCAAAATTTAGGCCGAACTCGCCCTAGAGCAGAATAAGAACTGCAGTCCCGAGGAAGGAGAAGAAACCGACCACATCTGTAACTGTCGTCACAAATACGGATGAACTCACCGCCGGATCAGCCCCTGCACGTTTCAAGCCCAAAGGCACTGCAATGCCGGCAAGGCCCGCAAAGATATGATTCACGATCATCGCAATAAAGGCGACACCCGCAAGTTGTTTATCCCCGAACCAAAGATAGGTGATCAAAGCGAGTACAACGGCGAAAATCACACCGATAATCAAGGCAGCCAAACTCTCTCGCCGAATGGCTCGCCATGCAGATTTCGTTGTCAACTCTCGCTCGGACAGCGCGCGAACGGCCACGGTTAAAGCCTGCGTCCCCGCGTTTCCGCCCATGCTCGCAACAATTGGCATAAGAACAGCCAGCGCAACAATCTCTGTGATCGCATAATCAAACCGCGCAATGACGAGGCTGGCCAGAACCGCCGTGAGTAAATTCACGAATAGCCACGGCGCACGCGCCCGCACGGTTTCAACCGCCGTATCAGCCAGGCCCGCATCCGAAACACCCGCGAGTGCGAGGATGTCTTCTTTGTTTTCGTCTTGGATAATTTCGATGATGTCATCAACGGTCATCATCCCGACCAAGCGGCCTTGCGCATTCACCACAGGCGCCGAAATCAGATTATATTTCTCGAACAAATAGGCCGCTTCTTCTTGATCAGTATCTTGACCAATTGTGACAATTGTATCGAGCATAAGGTCAGAGATGCGGACATCTCTCTGCGCGCGCATTAAATGACTGACGGGGACATAGCCGATCGGCTTAAAGGCGAGATCAACGACATAGACGTTGAAAAAGAGCTCGGGCAAATCATCACCCGTTTCGCGCATATGATTAATGGCGTCTCCAACGCTCCAAAATTCAGGCGTCGCCACGAATTGCCGTTGCATGAGGCGACCAATGGTCTCCTCATCAAAGGCGAGGCTTTCCTCATAACCTGCACGGTCCTTTGGTGTGGCAGCATCCAGAACTTCGTCGCGCTGGGCCTCACCCATTTCTTCCAAAATTTGCGTCGCATCATCATTGTCCATATCGGACAACGCATCGGCAATGCGGTCAGCGTCCAGAAACGGAAGAATGTCTTCAACGACATCATCTTCCAGTTCAGCCAAAACATCGCCAGAAATCACCTCCGGTGCGCGCGCAATCAGATCAACACGTTCTTCAGAAGAGAGCTGTTCTAACTCATCAGAGACATCGGCAGGATGAAGACGCGCCAAAGTTTCGGACAACAACACTTCGTCATTCATCGCGAGCGCATCTTGAATGGACGTGTCGTCTTCGTGATGTAAGTCGGGTTGGCTCATCGGTCTACCTACCTTGGCGGATTCGCGTATGGCTCGCCTAAACGCTGATACGTCGCTCGACAATCCATTTTACCTTGTGAACCACACAGGTTAGGCGGTTTTAATGAATTTGATTATATTTGAATGGGTTGGTGCAATCGTCCTTCTGGGTGGGTTGATGTGTCTAGCGGTGATCGATTGGCGTAGTTTCCGCCTCCCTAATCGCCTGACCAAGCCGTTGATCGCGCTGGGTCTCATCTATCAATTCATCCTCTCGCTTGATTTTTACCCTTACCTGCTGGGGGCAGTCTTAGGATATGCAGTTTTCTGGACGATTGAGCGCGCCTATCGCCTTATTCGAAAACGCGATGGCCTAGGGCGCGGGGATGCGAAATTACTCGCTCTTGGAGGTGCATGGTGCGGCGCTACGGCTTTACCCTTCATCATTCTCATCGCCAGCTCCAGCGCATTAGCCTATGTTCTAACGCAGCCCGCAGATGAAAGACGAGACCTTAAAATTCCCTTTGGGCCATTTTTAGCCGCTGGGATTGCGGTCACATTTATCGCGTTGAAATTTATTTAACGGCACAATTCTGGACAACAGCAATAGGACGCAAACGTTCCCAGCCTTCATCGGTCTGCGTCACAATACGGGCCGTTGGAAACCGTATACCACCGTCCATGGTCTCGCCTGCGCCTAACCGTAATTCGACACGCCTACCTGAGGGGTCAGAATATAAAGTGGATGGGAAATCACGTTCTGCCGTCAGATCAACAGGTCCCGTTACAGAATCATATCGCGCCGTTTCGTGATCCGCGTAAAATACGAAATCCCGCGCAGCATCAGTTGTCCATCCATATAATCCGCAACCACCCACTGCGGAGGATTTCGTCTCCAAACCAGCCTCTCCAAAACCTGCAGTATCAGAAACCGGCGAGGTCGTGGCGCAAGCCCCGAGCATAACCGCATAAAGAATGAGAGAAAATAACCGCATAATGTGAACCTAGCGCCAACGCCCCTGCTCTGTCAGCTTAAAGTCTTGTCCAACACGCGAAAAGCCAAAGAGAGGTAGAACGGCATCGGCTTCTGCGCGGGACGTGCGCACCGTAATATCCGCACGATAACTGCCATCTGGCACAAGACGGATCAAAGCTGACACGCTCTGCTGTGCATCTTCGCCCGAGAGGTCTGCGATCAATGCACCGTCTTCGCACCGTAAGGGGCCGTTTAATTCTGGACCTGTCCATTGGATAGACCCGCCATTGCGCTGCAGGACATCTGTGCGCGCCCGACCCGTGGCCGAGAGGCAGCCCGCCTTATCATAAGACACCTCGTCTAGTGTCGCCGTGATGTCGCCTTGCAGGCCTTGCAGGCGTCCATCCGTAAACGGAAATGACGCCAAATCCGCACGCAATTTTACATTTGTGGCTTCGGATGCACGCATGCGTCCTGCGATATAATTTCGACCATTGCCGGCCTCAATGTCAGCGACGCGAGAGAGTGGCGAGAGATTGAAATTCGCCGATTGGATATATGGAAGTCCCGTCACACGTCCGTTCCAGATCGTGCCGCTGAAACGCATATCAGGTGCAAGGGCCTCAACATCGGACGACACAAAATGGGGCGCGACCCACGCCAGCGGTAAAGCCGGTAGCAAGGCAAGAATCCCGGCAAAAATCGCCGGTATAATCCACCGTAACATTTCGTTTAACGTGACGGCGCGAGCAAAGCGTCAATTTTAGACACGGCGCGGCCGCTTTGCCTCAAATCCTCAGCTCGAATTTGGTCTAAACGCGTTTGTGTTAATGGACGCGCATCTGCAGCGGTTCGGATAATTGTCGGACGTAGAAAGACCATCAAATTTGTCTTATTACGTGTCTTGCCTGTGGATCTGAACAATTTCCCCGCAACAGGAATATCGCCAAGAATAGGCACTTTTGAAACTTCGATTTCCTCATCATCTTGAACCAACCCGCCCAGCACAATAATTTCTCCATCATTGGCCAGAACTGTTGTCGTAATCTCGCGTTTATTCAAAACGAAGTCACCGGCAGCGGATGTCAACACGCCCGAAATAGACGACACGATCTGTTCAATTTCGAGACGGATCACATCACCATCGGAAATCTGCGGAAGTACATCTAATTGAATACCAACTTCTTGGCGTTCAAATGTCCGGAATGGATTAAGGTTATTCCCGCCGAGGCTCTCGCCTGTTGTGATCGGAATTTCTTGACCCACGAGGAATGTCGCGGGCACATTATCCAATGTCGTCACGAATGGCGTTGAGAGAATATTGCTGTCTTCGTCTGTTTCGAGTGCATTGATGATCAAGCCAAATAATGTGCCATTGCTATTGCCACCGACACCAAAAGCCCCGCCGTCCAAACCTGCCAAAGAAGACACTGCCGCCGTTTCAAAAGCCGAACGCGTGGTCTCACTCAAACCCACATCATCCGCGCCAATGGCGCCTATAACATTGAGCAGGTTCCCAGCTTGGCGAGAGAAATTCGACGATAATAGCGGCACAGTCGAACCATCGGTCCCGCCCAGCGCGAATTGTACGCCTAGCTCTTTGGCGGCATCATTAGAAATTTCAACGATTATGGCTTCAACCAAAACCTGTGGGCGGCGTTGATCGAGCTTCCGAATGATCTGTTCTAAATTCGCCTGCACATCTCCAGCTGCGCTAATAACAAGGGTGTTCGACCCTGAGTCGTAAGCAACCGTTGGCGCAGGTTGACCTTCTATGCTGTAGGTCGGCAGTAATTGTTGAATGAGCGTGTTCAGACCTTCCCCATCTGCAAATCGCAACGGCACAACAGAGACCGCGCCGCGCGGAACGGGGCTCCCGACATCCATACTCTCCAACAGACGGCGGAGTTTAAGTACCTCTTCGGCTGATCCTTCGACGATCAAGCTGTTCGTGGCTTCCAACGCCACGACTTTATAAGGCGCTTTTGAACCGCCCAATTGTTTCAAGGCATCCTGCGCGTCCAACACAGAAAGTTGGCTGAGTTGAATGGTCTCGCGGATATTTCCGCCCGCACCCATAGCCTCGACAATAGCGCGGGCTTTACGCAGATTTTCAGCAAAGTCTGTGACAACGATAATATTCCCATCGGGATTGGCCGACACTTGACCTTGGCTATGCATGACGGGCTTTATGAGGCGCGCAGCTTCTGCGGCCTTGCCTTCTGGCACGCGCAGAATTGTGGTCGCGAATTGGCCCGTAATGCCGTTACCAGATTCCGAAAATGGCGCGTCCTGCGCAGCACCCTGCAAGAGCGTCACGCGATATTCGCCATTTGCAGCGCGGATAACGGTATATCCATGCACGCGCAGAACCTCCTTAAACACAGCAAAAACTTGCGTGTCGTTCAGCGGCTTTTCTGAGACAATATTGACCTTCCCATTTACGCGCGGATCAATGACGAATGTGCGTCCCGTCACGATGCCAACATTTTCGATGAAGGCTTTAATATCGACATCTTGCATGTTGATGATGTGATCATCCGCTGCAAAGGCCGGAGTCATTGCCCCGCCAGCAAGGGTCAGTGCGAGCGCCGCAGAGGCGAGGAAATTTCGAATGGACATGATTATTGGCCTAAACGGATGGTGACAGCGGAACCGTCACGGAGGATGTCTATATCTTGCGCAGCGCCAGAAGAAATCAGCTCGCGTAACTCTTGAAGGTTTACACGATTGGCGTTCAACTGAACGGGGCCGATACGCGTCACAACATCGCCAGAGCGTAATCCAAACTGCGTTAAATTCGCGCCGGCTCTTGGCTTAATTTTATACCCCAAACGCCGCGCAGAACCTTCTTCTTGATATGGAAGTAATTCAATTTGCGTGAACAGGCGCTCGGCATCAGCGCGACTTGGCACAGCGGGAGATTTGGGCGCAGCGCGGCCAATCACTTGTTTATCACTATTGGCGTCAATCTTCACACGTTCCAGTGTCAATTTCTGCGACTCACCATTCACATCTAAAATTACGAATGTCTTTGTCGTGCGCATCAACGTGACGCCATTCATGACCTCATTACCTATGGCGACGGGCTTATCTTTACCATCTGCGAGACGGAACACGGCGCTGCTGTCAGAGACAATGCCCTTAAGTTTCAAATTCAACGTCGTTTCTGGCGCGTCCTCGACAATTTCCGCCGGAACGATGACGGCCTCGCCAAAAGAGAACGGGTCTGATGTAAAATTATAATCTCGCGCCGTGACCTTCGCGGCCACCGCCATATTCGGCGTAGCTATCGGTTCCGCGGCATACAGGCTGGACGGGCTCGATACGCCTAGAACAATACGCACGATCAACCAGCCCAATACGGCCACAAGGGCAATACTTCCGATATTCAAAGCGATGCGGATAGCGGACATGGAACCTTTTTCAACTCGACTTACTCTATCTATCTTTAAACCATAGCGGGTTAAATCTGCCAAGGCGACAGGGCATCGTGTTACAGATCCGTCAGACCTGAAAAATACGTGCATTCATTTGCACACATGATACGAGGCTCCAACGTCTCTAATAGCGATTTTCGAGGATGCATCATGGACAATCTAATTGATGGCAAAGCCGTCGCCGCCAAAACGCGTGGCCATGTCGCCGAAGCGGTTGCCGCCCTAGCGATAACACCTACACTCGCCGTAGTTCTCGTTGGAGATGACCCTGCAAGCCAAGTCTATGTGCGCAACAAGATCAAATTCACCGAAGAAACGGGGATGCGCTCGCTTGAGCATCGCTTGCCTGCCACAGCCACGCAAGCCGACGTCGTTGAAGTCGTCAAAACTCTCAATGCGGACGCAGATGTCGACGGCATTCTCGTGCAACTTCCCCTTCCCGACCATATCGATTCCAATGCTGTCATCGCAGAGATTGATCCAGCCAAAGATGTAGATGGATTGACTGACGTCTCCGCTGGGCGGCTCGTGCTGGGGCAACCAGGACTGCGGCCTTGCACGCCAACAGGGTCCGTCATCCTCGCCAAAACCGCACTGGGCGATCTGACGGGAAAACATTGCGTCGTGTTGGGTCGATCTATTCTAGTCGGCAAGCCCGCAGCGTTGATGTTTCTCGAACAAAATTGCACCGTCACCATTGCCCATTCCCGTACGGATAACCTGCCGAATGTCTGCCGTAGCGCAGATATTTTGGTCGCCGCTGTGGGCCGCCCACAAATGGTACAAAGCGATTGGATCAAAGCGGGAGCCTGCGTGATCGACATTGGAATCAACCGCGTCCCAAGCGTAAAGCGCCCTGGGAAATTCCGCCTTGTCGGCGATGTCGATTACAAACCTGCGCGCGCCGTAGCTGGAGCCATCACGCCTGTTCCTGGCGGCGTTGGGCCAATGACAATTGCATGTTTACTGCGGAATACAGTTTTGGCGGCCTGTGATCGACGCGGAATTGAACGGCCCGCTGTCTTAAATATCTAAAGCCTAAGTCGGCGGCGCGATCGCGATTGCGACACTTGTCGTATTGCGCTCGCTCCAGCTTGGGCGGTAGAATTTATGAAAACCAATCTTGGCTTTAAATTCTAATGTTTTGGCCCAATTTGGTTCGATTTGAACCGTGTGATAATGCGTCGAGTTCTTCGTCAAATCTTTGACAAACCCCGTCAACGAAACCTGTGCAATATCTTGGGAACGCTCCCATGTCTTTCCCTTCGGCGCGCGGTCCATGGACCCATCGCAAGCGAAAGAAAACTGACACGCGAAGGGGCGATGTGCGCCTTCATATACAACGCCGCAAATCGTATTCGGATAATGTTTCGATTTCACGCGGTTCTTCACGACATCCGCGACGGCCAATTGACCAGAACGTGATTCAGAGCGCGCTTCGTAATAGACGGCTTCCGATAGGCATTGATGCTCTGCTGCGCGGGATTCTGCCCAACGGCGGTGCTCAATCCGCAGCGGGGATAGCGCGCGAATATCAGCAGCATCGCGAAGTCGAGGCGACGCAGCTTCTGTAAAACTAGGTGTTTCAATATCGAAAGATTGAAAATCAGCCGCGGCCTGCGCCCAAACAAGATTCTCGCGTTGCGCCGCAGTTTTCCCGCTAATCGCAGAGATCACGCCCGTCAGGACAGCAATCATGGCCACAGCACCCAGCCAGCCCGATATATTTTGCACATTGCGCATAATTCGCGCTCCCTAGCCGTTTTCACGAAGTAAACAAAGTGTTTCACCGTGAGCCATTGCAATTCACGCGCCTTTCTTGGCATCTGTGGCGTTTTTGCAACGGGTGGTAGATGTCCTTTTTCATCGAAAAAACAAGGTTAACTCCTATTAACACCTTGTCTAAAAAGCATTCTTTTCAAAAACCTATTTCATATCAGCGCGATCAGGCCTTTATATCCTGCCGTTAAAAATCAAAATTATTGACGAAATTGCCGCCCTTTGGGCTCACAACCTTCAAACTGGCCTGTCGCTTGTCCCAATCTACATCGATCAAGCCGTAATTTACCTCGAATTGCATCGGGTGAACGCGATATGGGCCGTCTTCCATACCCGTCTCACCGCTCTGCGCCCGCCACGTGGAAGCCGGCAAATTCAGCGATGACGCAGTGACCTCATAAAGCGGATAATCCGTAACATCATCTCGGCGGTAAATAGAGCCAGAATGGCGATCACCTGAAATAATGACGACACCTTCTGCACCGCTATCGTCAATAATATCATAGAGCTTCTGCCGCTCCGCAGGCATTGTCCGCCACGCTTCCCATCCATGTCCATCGGCATGAACCTGAATGGAGGAGACGAGCAAACGTAAATCTGCGGGCTTCTTTAACTCAGCCTGCAACCACTCCCATTGCGCCGCTCCCAGCATTGTGCCGTGACCGCCTTCCAAGGGGACATAGCGTTCTTTACCCGCGGCACCGCGATCATCCGTGGCCTGTAATTCCGTGCGGAAGAACCGCGTATCGAGCATGATGACCTGCACCCGTTGTCCAGCGGGGCCAATAATTTTGGATGTATGGACACCATCGCGTTTGCGGCGTTCATCTGTCGCAGGTACAGCCCAAGCATCCAAATACATCTGCTCGGCCAAGGCCTTGAATGGATAATAAGCCCCCGCATCATTCGCGCCGTAATCATGGTCATCCCAAGTCGTCAACATCGGCGTCTTTGCACGGAAATTTGCGAACTCAGGAACAGCCGCGAGCGTATTATAGCTCTGGCGCATTTTGGGCATGCTAGGGTCGGTCCAGCGCGGGTCAGACGAATATGTATCGCCATAAACATTATCACCCGTAAACAGGAACAGATCGGCATTTTCAGCGGAGATCACATCCCAGATGCCCTGCTCTTTGGTTTCATTCAAACACGACCCAAAGGCGATACGTGTCAAGGCTTTGGACGCGTCCAAAGGTGCAGATGTCATAGGTGTCACGCCCGTCGCAATTGCCTGCGCTCCAGATGAGGGCGCTCCAGATGAAGGCGTTGTCTCGCACGCGGCGAGAAGGCAAACGGAAACGGCGGCTGTCGCCAAGAGGGGAAGTAATGTTTTCATACCCCATGCCTAATCCGCTTATGTGACAGTGTCATGTCAGATATGAGAATTTTTGAACGTAGTAAGCCCTTAAAAGCAATTTAGCCTGCGTATAAAAAGGCGAGCATAAACCATACCTCTATCCCCTCATGTTACGGGAACGTCTGGCGGGGGCTTCGCTATCCTCGGAGCTGTCTAGCTCCTGTATCTCTTAGGTCTCTGTTGTCTTCGTTGGAAAAATGTTCCGTTTTACGGGATGTTCGCGAGGGTATTTCAGGGCCCGGCGGAACCGGAATAACAATGTGGTTTTCGGCCCCATAGGGACCCTCGCGACGACGCCTTTTTCCACTACCGGCCGAACAGAACAGTCTAGGCTCAATCAGCTCGCGATAGGCCACCCAAACTTTCGGGGCATTACACCCAAAGCTCCAATGACAAGCGCCGCTTCCTTCCGACCAAGTCAATGTGCACATGACCGCCCGTTGAAAGAAGACATCTTATAAATGACACAGAAATCAGTACCCAAGGACGCATCTCTTGATATTTTTATAAGCGATTGAAACTAAACGTGTTTATTTTGCGCGATACGCGGATTAAGTTTCAAGTGCCCGTTAAATTCTGAAAGGAGGCGTTAGCTCAGTGTCTTAAGTTGGGCAATACTGTTGAAAAACTCCAAAATGAGAGATGGCCAAATTTTTGGCATCAGCGCAAAACTACGAAAACCAAGATTAAACTTGGTCATTTAAACTCACAGATGCATCAGGGTTTGCATCTTTGTAAATTTGCTACCCGCTCGGATGAAAATTCTAATTACATCTCTATGACGCGGAAATTTTTGGGTCGAAAGTGAAAATGGAGTTTTTCAACAGTATTGCCCAAAATAGGTCTCTGGTAAGGTTTGAAGTATCCGTTAGTATTTGCGGTCAATCAACTATTTCGAACTGAATCTTTTCGCCATCCGAGAGGTCACGAATTTGTTTGCCTAAGTCGCCAGTAAACCGAACCAACTCAATTAAAGGAACAGACCTTATATTCGAAGTATCATAAGTGCCGCCAAGGACGCCGGGAAGAACGAGGCAATACTTTCGGCCTTCTTCAAGTGAACCGACACTGTCCTTTGCGGCTTCTACAAGCTCTGACATATACAAATCTACAAGAAACGTTTGGTCTTTCGAGAGATTGTCCAGTTCCTGTCGGTTATTCGCAATGATTTCACAGTAAACTTCTTCGGGGCATAAGCGCCAATATTTGTTATCTTCATCTCGAATAATAAGATTACCAAAATCATTTTCGCCCACGACCTCAGCTGGATTAAATCCAAGCCACCCCCACGCTTCACAAATTTCAGAAATCAAATCCATTGTTGGTTCATAACTAATTCTGCACTTGAAGGCCATGAACAAACTACTCTCGCGGTTTCGAGATTACCAGCGGCTTAAAATCGCCCAATACTGTTGAAAACTCCAAAATGGGAGATGGCCAAATTTTCCGTATCAGAGTAAAATTCCGAAAACCAAGATTAAACTTGGTTATCTGAACTCACAGATACATTAGAATTTGCATCTTTGAAAATTCACTACCCCCTCGGATGAAAATTCTAATTACATCTCTATGACGCGGAAATTTTTGGGTCGAAAGTGAAAATGGAGTTTTTCAACAGTATTGCCCAAAATAGGTCTCTGGGGTGAGAGGCTTATAAGTGAGCAATGGACAGGATTCGAACCTGCGCTCGGGTTCCCCCTAAGGAGCGGACCTTGCGGAAGCCGCCCACCTTCAACCAAACTCAGTCACCATTGCTCCTCTGCATGATAGATTACGGAAAGAATCGAAGCAAGTGCTTGAGAGGATCAACTTACGATGGCGCGAGTGTTCTTCTTTGCGCGTTTATGGCCTCTGAGCTAATGCCCGCTTCTACCATTACAAAAGAAGACATTAAAAACAGCATGGCTCACGAAACCGAAGTCTGGGGAAACTTTCAGCTATTTTGCCAAGCTATCCCGCAAAGGCCCGTCATGTGACATGCCGATCATGCGGAAACCAAGACGCCAGGGGACACACTAGGCCTTGGTGAGCAGGCAGAGCCTGTTCCAGGCAACACAGGTCCTGTCTTCGGCTTTTCAGATATTAGGACCGCGCGGAGTAATCTAGAAAAGGCTGGTGTTAAATTTGATGGGGAAACAGATATTATCGAAGGGATGGTCAGCACCGCTACATTCTATGATCCAGACGGAAATGCGTTGATGTTAGCACAAGATTTATCTGGCGCAGACGAATAGGCAATATCTCAACCCGTCAAAGCCGTCATCATCCCCCGCGCTTCGCCGCTTCAATCTCTGCGATCTTATCCGCATTCCCGATAAAGACAGGCGTTTTTTGGTGTAGGTCATTCACTGGTTTTTTCAGTAAAGACATATCTCCATCCGTGGAGGCCCCGCCCATCGCGTGGATTAGAAATGACATTGGGATGGCTTCATAGACGAGGCGCAAATGCCCTTGGTCATAGCCCTTACGATTGGCCGACGGATAGGCGAAAACACCGCCTTGCAGCAGTAGGCGTTTAATGTCTGACACCATCGAGGCGAACCAGCGCATATTATGCGGCTTTACGGTGCCCTTTTTTGTGTCGAGCAAGGATAAGACATGAGCCTGCAACCATTGATCCCAGACCAATTGGTTCGAGCCATTAATCGCAAGGATGTCTGCGCTTGGCATCGCATCGGGCAGTTCAACGACGTCCCATGTACCCGTCTCTTGATCAA
Organism: uncultured Caulobacterales bacterium; assembly: GCA_938003545.1. Lineage (GTDB taxonomy): Bacteria > Pseudomonadota > Alphaproteobacteria > Caulobacterales > Maricaulaceae > Litorimonas. Next base: position 120,686 of record CALKXY010000004.1, on the reverse strand, counting down.
AGAGGCCTTTGTAAACATCAGGACCGTCGGCGAAATAGACCTCTAGGTTCATCCCAAAAACGAAAAACCCGCCGCTAATAATATTGTTGCCATTAAAGTCCTGCGCGACGTCTGCATTTTCAAAGATGCCAAAAATTGCACCAGACGGAATACCGATCAAGGCAGCCTTGGACCCGTCCAGCGGATCAAGCGCGATGGAGTAAGGGCCGTCGGAGAGCTTGCTGAGGCCCGGACGTTCTTCGGACACGACATAGCGCACATGTTTATCTTGGCTGAGCGTTTTGAAAAAGGCTTCATCCGCGATGATATCTAATTCAATTTGTTCATCACCAGATTCATTTCCACTGGCTGCAAATTTCAGGCCTTCGCCCTTTTTCAATTCAGCATAGATGGCCTCACCCGCCGCAAAAAGCGCCGCGTAAATACCATTCAGGTCAGAGTTTTGACTTTGAAAATTGAGAGACATGATGAGCCCTTATGCCGTCTTCATACGTATAGCCGCTTGCGCCGCAGAGAGCTTTGCAATTGGGACGCGGTAGGGCGAACAAGAGACATAGTTCAAACCTGCGCGGTGACAGAAATCAATGGAAGATGGGTCGCCGCCATGTTCGCCGCAAATCCCGAGTTTAATATCTGGGCGCGCCGCTTGACCACGCTCAACTGCGATTTGAATCAGGTCGCCAACACCCTCTTGATCAAGGGACACGAATGGGTCTTTTTCGATGATGCCCGCAGCCACATAATCGGGCAAGAAACGTCCCGCATCATCCCGCGAAAGGCCAAATGTTGTCTGCGTCAGATCATTCGTCCCAAAGCTGAAAAATTCGGCATGTTCCGCAATATCACCCGCACGCAAAGCGGCGCGGGGTAGTTCGATCATCGTACCGATGTTATATTCCGTCGATCCAACCTCTGCGGCAATGGCATCAATTCGGCCCTTGAGAATTTCTAACTCCTTTGCCGATGACACCAGCGGTATCATGATTTCGGCGACAGGCATCACGCCTGTTTCGTCCTTCACGAGGGCTTGCGCTTGGAAGATCGCACGGGCCTGCATCTCGTAAATTTCAGGATAGGAAATGCCGAGGCGACAGCCGCGATGACCAAGCATCGGATTGCTTTCTTGCAGCTCATTTGCACGGCGCATTAATTCACCCGCAGGCACGTTGATTTCTTTCGCAACGGATTCGATGTCTTTTTCCGTATGCGGCAAGAACTCATGCAAAGGTGGATCAAGCAAGCGGATCGTGCAGGGTAAGTTTTTCATGATGCGGAAAATTGCTGCAAAATCATCGCGCTGTACGGGTAGGATTTTAGCCAGCGCCAATTCTCGGCCTTCGATATTTTCCGCCAAGATCATTTCGCGGAAATTCGCGAGACGGTCCGCTTCGAAAAACATGTGTTCCGTGCGGCAAAGGCCAATGCCTTCCGCGCCGAAATCAACAGCTGTTTGTACGTCCAATGGCGTTTCCGCATTTGTCCGAATACCCAGCGTACGCGCATCATCTGCCCAAGCCATAACCTTGGCAAAATCGCCCGAGAGTTCTGGCTGAACCATATCCACAGAGCCGGCAAAGACTTGCCCTGTTGCGCCGTCTACGGTGACAATGTCGCCCGCTTTGATGACGCGGCCTGTGACGTTGAATTCTTGCGCCTCATAGTCGATGCGAATGCCGCCCGCGCCAGAGACGCAAGGCGTCCCCATACCGCGTGCAACCACCGCCGCATGCGACGTCATGCCCCCGCGCGCGGTCACAATCGCTTCGGCGGCGTGCATGCCATGAATATCTTCAGGGCTTGTTTCGATCCTCACGAGGATGACTTTATCTCCAGCCTTGGCTTTGGCCTCGGCTTCGTCGGAATTGAAGACAACTTCGCCAATCGCTGCGCCAGGCGACGCTGGCAGGCCCATCGCGATAATATCGCGCGGCGCATCAGGATTAAGTGTCGGATGGAGCAGTTGGTCCAGCGCCAGCGGATCAACGCGCATCAGGGCTTCATCGCGTGTGATCTGGCCCGCTTCGGCCATATCAACAGCGATCTTGAGCGCCGCACGCGCCGTACGCTTACCTGTCCGCGTTTGCAGCATCCAGAGGACACCCTCCTCTACCGTGAACTCAATATCCTGCATGTCGCAGTAATGCCCCTCTAGCGTGACGAAGGTCTCTGCGAGTTGCGCGTAAACCTCTGGCAGCGCCTCTTCCATCGACGGCGCGGTTTCGCCCATGTCTTCGCGGGCCTTTTTCGTCAGGGTTTGCGGCGTGCGAATGCCTGCAACTACATCTTCGCCCTGCGCATTGATCAGAAATTCGCCGTAATAGGCGTTTTCGCCCGTGGACGGATCGCGTGTAAAGGCCACGCCCGTCGCAGAGGTTTCGCCCATATTGCCAAAGACCATCGCCTGCACATTGACAGCGGTGCCCCATGCAGCAGGAATATCATTCAAGCGGCGATAGACCACCGCGCGGTCATTCATCCAACTACCAAAGACGGCGTCGACGGCGCCTTGCAACTGATCTTGCGGGTCCTGCGGGAAATCACGTCCGAGCGCCTGTTTCGTCGCATCTTTAAACGCTGCGATAACCGTATCCCAATCACCAGCGGTCATTTCCGTGTCGAGCGTATATCCCTGATCATCTTTATGGTTTTCGAGAATATCTTCATAGGTGTGGTGATGCACACCCAGCACGACATCAGAATACATCGTGATAAAACGGCGATAGCTATCGAGAGCAAAGCGGCGGTCACCCGAGAGTTTCGCAAGACCTTCAACAGTCTCGTCATTCAGGCCAAGGTTCAAAACCGTGTCCATCATCCCCGGCATAGAGGCCCGCGCGCCAGAGCGAACAGAGACAAGCAACGGATTGCTGGCATCGCCAAATGTCTTACCCGTCAGTTTTTCAATCTGCGTGAGGCCAACGGCGATCTGCGCATTCATATCTTCAGGATAGGTTTCGTTATTTTCGTAATAAGAGGTGCAGACCTGCGTCGTCAGCGTAAACCCAGGCGGCACAGGCAGGCCGAGACTAGCCATTTCAGCCAAGTTCGCGCCCTTCCCGCCCAATAGATTTTTCATGGACGTGTCGCCTTCGGCGATACCGCCGCCGAAGTTATAGACCCACTTACTCATGACGTACCTCGTCTTTGTTCCGCGTCTCCTCTCAATTTGAAGACGCAGTGTAAACTCACGAATTTGAGGTGCAGGGCGTTAGCCTTGAATGGCCTCAAAATCTGCAATTTGCCGCGACGTATCACTAATCATGCGCAGGAGTCGAAGGTTGTTATCTTTGACAGCGATGTCATCTGAAATAATCTGCGTCTCTGTGAAAAATGTATCAATAGGCTCACGTAGATTTGCGAGTTCGCGCATGGCTGCCGCATAATCTTCGCTTTCGAGTGCCGCCGTGATGGCGGGTGATGCCGTCGTCAGCGCATCGAACACTTTCGCGCCATGTTCATTCGCAGGACGATTCGCCTCGCCTGTTGGCAAATCACCTTTTTTGGCTTCGGCTTTGAGGATGTTCGCCGCGCGTTTGTAACCCGCGAGGAGGTTTTCACCTTCGGGTGTCGTGATGAAGGTTTGAAGGGCTTTGACGCGGTTGACGATGGCGACGAGGTCGTCTGAACCATCTGCGAGGACTGCGTCGATGATGTCGTGGCGCATAGCTTGGTCGCGGAGATAGACTTTCAGGCGATCAAGGATGAAGGCGAGGAGGTCTGAGATATACGCACCAGTTGAATGAACATCTACATCAACTCTGGCATGAGCAGCCTCTTTAAACTCCTTACTTTTGACGCTTCCAACAAGTTCTATTCCATCAATCCTGGCTCGAACTTCGTCGGATTTAGGCATTTTTTTTGTGGCAAGCCACAAATAAGGCTCCATCCTCAACCGAACATCATTCTCCAAAATAATCCGAACTACACCCAGTGCAGCACGTCTCAACGCAAATGGGTCTTTGCTCCCTGTTGGCTTTTCATCAATCGCCCAGAACCCGACCAGCGTATCGAGTTTATCTGCGAGTGCGACGGCAATCGCGACAGGGTCAGTTGGGACCGCGTCACTTGGGCCTTGGGGTTTATAATGGTCTTCAATTGCCGTTGCGACGCTATTATTTTCCCGATCACCCCACCGAAGGGTGGGGTCCAGAGCGTCAGAGGCCGGAGCTTTGCGCTCTGGATTCCCGCCTTCGCGGGAATGAACGGAATTATTATTTAATCCCGCCTCTCTCTCAAACATCAGGCGTCCGATTTGCCCCTGGAGCGAGGTCGCCTCGATCACTGTCTGCGTGACCAAATCACATTTCGCGAGCTTCGCCGCTTGTTCTGCCAAATCAGGGTCAGCACCCACTTTAGGCGCGAGTTCGTGGGCCAAAGCTGCCACGCGTTCGGCCTTATCGCGGATCGTGCCGAGCTTCTTGTGGAACACAACCGTATCGAGTTTATCGTAATAATCGATCAATTTCAGCTTCGCGTCTTCGGTCTGGAAGAACACCGCATCGGAGAGACGCGCAGAGATGACTTTTCCATTCCCCGCCTTGATCATATCGCCGCCATCTGGCGCGATTTGGTTCGCGACGATGATAAAATGCGCCGCAAGATCACCCGTTTTAGGATCGCGCACAGTAAATGTCTTTTGATGGGATTTCAGCGTCAGGCGAATGACTTCATCTGGCAAGTTCAAGAAGCCCGCATCCATATCGCCGAGCAACACAACAGGCCATTCCGTCAGGCCCGCGACTTCGTTCAACAAACCTTCGTCTTCGACCAGCTCCAAGCCTTTTTCCGCGCAGAGTGCCGTGGCTTTAGATTTAATAACGGCTTTGCGGTCCTCATGCGATAACCGCACATGGCCTTTGCCTTCGAGCGTGTCGGTATAATCTTTAAACGAGGAAATCACGAAAGGTCCCGCGCCGTGGCGGCGATGGCCCAATGTCGTATTTGACGATTGAATGCCGCCCACTGTCACATCAACAATCGCGCCGCCCAGCAGGACCAAAAGCCCGCGTAGAGGCCGCACCCAGCGGAACGTCGAGCCTGCCGATTTCATCGACTTCGGCCATGGGAAATTGCCCATAACCTCTGGGATCACCTCTTGAAGAATCGCATCCGTATCCCGGCCTGCGCTCTCGATCACAGCGACGTAAAACTCGCCTTTTTTAGGGTCCGTGCGGATTTCAGCTTCGGAAATATCAGAGAGGCCTGCGGCCTTCATAAATCCACCAAGGGCGCGTTCCGGCGAGCCAACACGCGGACCTTTGCGTTCTTCGCTCACATCGGGTGAACGCAGCGGCAAATCAGCCACAAATGTCAGGCGTCGAGGCCCTGTCAGAACCCGTATATTTTCAACGGTCAGTCCAGCTTTTTCTAAGCCAGCCAATAGGAGTTTTTTCAGGTCTGCGCCCGCCCGCACTTGCATGCGCGCTGGGATTTCTTCAGACAGGATTTCAAATAGGAATTCGGCCATAATCTTTTCGCTCTACAGGTCGCAGTCTCCCACGACCTCAATTCTATTATAGCCGCACATCAAAGGTACGCCCGCATCCCAAGCCTTAATACGGCCAACAATTCCAGTAAATTTCGTGTCGTTTCCGCCGGATTCGATGGCAACCAAGACTTCAACTTCGGGGGCATCGATTGTCTTGTAATAGCGCACTTTTTTCTGATCTCGGTCAGCGGAGCCTGATTGTTTAACCGTCCGTACGACACCATTAATGCCGACCCGATAGAGCGGTTCACCTGTCGCTTCATCAACACCTTGATATGAAAATACATATCGCGAAGCGAAATCTTGCGCAGGTGCATTTGCTTCTGCCCCGAAACGATTGGCTTTAGACAAACCGCAGCGCGCAGGTTTAGCAGGTAAAACCATTTCCGCGATAATCGGAAATCCATCGCGAAGTTTTGTTAAATCTAACGTCTCAGCATCATCCGAAGCGGGCGCGGCAAGCACCGTAATAGGCTCAAGCGCAGTGGATGATTGCTGGCACCCCGCAAATGTCGTCACCACAGCAAGGATAGAGAGCGTTTTTAAAATATTCATTTTCTTCGTCATGTTATTTCCATCTAGAAATTTCGGCACACACTCAAAACTCATTACGAAAGGCTTACACGAAAGGCTTACATTCGGATTTAATCAAATATCATCAGGCAGAATTACGCTCAACTGCTTCACTCGCGGCATAGGCTTCGGCGCTACCTTTGGCTAAATCCCGCACACGTTTGATGTATTCTTGGCGCTGCGTAGGCGAAACGACGCCGCGCGCATCGAGCAGGTTAAACAAATGCGAGGCCTTCAAGGCATGCTCATAAGCGGGCAATGGGAGCGGGTTTTCTAGCGCGAGCAAGGCTTTGCATTCCGCTTCGGCAAATTCGAATTTCTGGCGGATTTTATCCACGTCTGAATGTTCGAAATTATAGGTCGATTGCTCGACTTCATTGCGGTGGAAAACGTCGCCATAGCTGACGCCATGATCATTATACCGCAGATCATAGACGCTCTCGACGCCCTGCACATACATGGCAAGGCGTTCGAGGCCATAGGTTAGCTCGCCTGATACGAGATCAAGGTCTTGTCCGCCAACCTGCTGAAAATATGTATATTGGCTGACTTCCATACCGTCGCACCAGACTTCCCAGCCGAGGCCCCATGCGCCGACCGTAGGGTTTTCCCAGTCATCTTCGACGAACCGAATATCATGCAGATCGCGGTCAATGCCGATGGCGTCAAGCGAGCCGAGATAGAGGTCCTGTAGGTTTTCAGGGTTTGGCTTCATGATGACTTGAAACTGGTAGTAATGCTGCAAGCGGTTCGGGTTTTCGCCATAGCGGCCATCCGCAGGGCGACGTGATGGCTGCACATAGGCGCAATTCCACGGCTTTGGCCCCAGCGAGCGCAACACGGTTGCTGGATGCAAAGTGCCCGCGCCGACTTCAGTATCAAAAGGCTGCAAAATCACACAGCCCTGCTCGGCCCAATAGGCTTGTAGCCTGAGGATCAAGCCTTGAAAGGAGAGCGGTTGTTTCGGTTCGGCGGTCATAGGCGGCTGTTTATGCCAGATGGGCATTTTTTCAAGCACACATATCGTAAAGAAAAGCCTTCTTTACCCCGTAAACGGCGAGAAGAAGACCTCTAATCCACCGCCATCAAATCCTTCTCCATACCTGCCAGACCCAATTGCCGCCTTGCCGCGCTTTCGTCCTCATCTATGACCATGAGACGGCGCGGGATCATTATGCCTGGCTCTAGGATGCTCATATTTTGATCGAGTACGAAATAATCGATGCCCGCTTCTTTCAAAATTACTTCAGCAAAGTTGAGCGTGGCTGGATTATTCGTTGTGAGAATACATTTCATAGACTCTACTTCGACTTTAACCCCAGCAATCGCAAGATATCTGACAGAAATGTGCTTTTGATGTGAGGCTTAGACTTCTGGACTTCGGTCAACTCATTACCAATCCCTGCGGCTTCTAGCAATTCTTTCGCATCGGCCTCATCTTCATCGATAATCATGAGCCGTTTTCGGACAATGATCGTCGATCCATCCAAAACGGACGCGTTCACGTCGAAGAGAAAACTCTCAATCCCCGCATCTTTCAGCACAGCTTGCGCGAAACTAAGCGTCACAGGATTCATCGTTCGGATCAGGCAAAGCATAGATAACTCAATTTTTGCTATGGGTATGACCACTCTGAGTGACCGAGGACCCGTTCAATTAGAGTTGGGCATTGCCTTGCATATATGCAACGCCGCAATGCGCCGCAGTGAATCGGCTTGCCGCGCGCGTCGCCGCGCATTACGTAGGCACTAACAATAAAATGGTGGTCTCCCCGCACGTGAATGCACCCGCACAAATTCGGCAAGACGCCGCCCTCTCCCCGGCACAGGCCCTTTGGGATTTAACAGGTGAGGATATGGCCGCCGTTGACGCTCTCATTTTGGAGCGCATGCAATCCTCTGTGGGCCTCATTCCTGACCTGGCGGAGCATTTGGTCGGCGCAGGCGGTAAACGCCTACGGCCCCTATTGACGATTACCGCTGCGCAGCTCTGTGAATATTCTACATTTTCAGCGGGCGGTACCGCTCATCACAAATTGGCGGCCGCTGTCGAATTTATCCATTCCGCCACCCTGCTTCATGATGATGTCGTGGACGAGAGCGCGCTACGCCGCGGAAAAAAGCCTGCAAATCTGATCTGGGGCAATAGTGCATCGATCCTAGTTGGCGACTTCCTCTTTGCACGGTCTTTCAATTTGATGGTGGAAACCGGATCAATGGAAGCCTTGGGCATTTTGTCCAACGCCTCCTCGGTCATTGCCGAAGGCGAAGTACAGCAACTCGCAGCCCTACGTAATCTGGCCATGACCGAAGACGACTATATGCGCGTGATCGAGGCCAAGACGGCGGCACTGTTCGCAGCTGCCACCGAAGTCGCGCCTGTGATTGCGGAACGTCCTGCGGCTGAACGAAATGCTTTACGTGAATACGGGCTCAAGCTCGGCCTCGCCTTTCAGCTCGTCGATGACGCGCTAGATTATGGCGGTATGGCGAGCGCACTGGGGAAATCAATCGGCGATGATTTCCGTGAAGGCAAAATGACCCTACCCGTTATTCGCGCACTCAAAGGCGCAAGCGAAGAAGACAAAGTCTTTTGGCGCCGCGTTATTGTTGATCATGATCAGCAAGATATGGATTTAGAAAAAGCCGTCTCAATACTACGCGCATCGGGCGCATTGGAATCTACAATGGACCTCGCGAAGCAGTATTCCAAAGATGCAGCGGATGCGTTGAATGTGTTCCCGCAATCCTCCCTGCGCGATACGCTAAAAGATCTCGCTGGATTTGTTGTCGCGCGAATTAGCTAACGCCCATCAGGCAGACTACGGCTGATTAGAAAATACATCGCGACGCTCGCGCCCACCAACATCAGGGGAATATGTATCGTATCAAACCAGCCTTTGGCCGAGCCAATGACAACGACATTTGCGCAGATCAATCCCGCCAAGGCGTAAAATCCACTGACCGCTAAATGGCTCCGCCCACTCTGAATTATACGCTGATAAAGATGTGTATTATGCGATTGTAGAATATTCTCTCGATTACGCACACGCCGTATCAAGGTGAGTAGAACATCCGCCAAAATCGGTAAAATCAAAACAGGTCCAATGAGATGTAGTGTCTTGTCGGGCGTTTCCGCAACCAAAAACAAAACCGTCACCGCAAAGATAAAGGCGAGGCTGAGCGAGCCCACATCGCCAGAAAAAACGCGCGCTTTTTGCCTCAAGTTATAAGGTAAAAACCCAAGAATTGCCATCATAGACAGGCCAGACAGAAGCAAAGTTGTTGGCGATCCACCGATCAATCCCGCTCCAAATAGGGCGAAATTTGCGATCACCAGAGATAAGCTCATCATCCCATTTGCGCCGTCCATAAAATTCACTGCATTCATCACGACAAATATCCAGAGCATCGCGCCAACAAATCCAACCACAGGCGCGAGTTTTATCGGTGCGTTCAAAAACGGCAGGCTTTCAGGTGCACCAATGGATGAAACCGCCGCACCGCAAATCACCAGCATGATTCCAAACTTCAACTTTGGCCCAAGGGTCAAGACATCATCAACTAAACCCAAAAGGCCCACAGCGAAGACTAACGCCATCACGGGTGCAAAACCGCGTGAAAGCGCAAGATTAGGGAACAGCAGAGCCAATCCACACAAGGCCAAACCAAAACTTGCTATAAATCCAACGCCGCCCGATGTCGGGACAATGCCGTTATGAGCAGAGCGCCCGTCAGAGGCATCGCCGAGGCCAGCCGCGCACATAAAGCCAGCGACGGCAAGGCTAGCGAAAAAAGCCAAAGCCCCAATTTGCGCCCAAAGCCATGCGTTTTGCGCCAACATTACGCAGTCGTCTCATCATCGCCCAAACGACAGGCCTGCACCCACCAATCGGGATGTGTCATCGAAAGGGTTTGCGCTACATCTTGAGCCTGCGCATCCGAACGGAAAATGCCAAAACATGTCGCGCCAGACCCAGACATACGCGCCAATTCACACCCCTGATGCTGCGCCAATGCGCGGAGAACATCTGCAATGACTGGCGCTTGGGAAATGGCCGCATCTTGCATGTCATTCTCACCCGCCAAAGCGCGAGATAATAAATCACCCGATAGAAATGTTGCGCGCGGGTCGGCGGGTCGCGGCGCGCTGTCCATCACCTTAAAAATTTTACCCGTAGATACAGCAACCCCAGGATTAACCAGCACGGCGGAAACCTGTCCCAAGCCAGGCTGCACTGTCACATCTTCGCCAATACCCCTCATCATCGCGGTCTTGGACAGACGACAAACAGGAATATCTGCCCCAAGTTTATACGCCAGATCATCATCAGAACGTTCAGATGGGAAAGCCCGCAGAACTGCGCCTGCATTTGCGCTGCCGCCGCCAAGGCCAGCAGATATAGGCAGTTGCTTGTCTAATATGATATGGTGCGGCGGGGCTTTCGCCATGCCCATCGCACGTGAAATGAGGTTTGATCCATCCGTCGGCAGCTCATCCGCGCCGCGAATTGTCAGGCGGTTTTCATCCGCAGGTTCAAACCAAAGCCTATCCCCGAAATCGGCAAAGACGACGAGACTATCCAAAGGGTGATATCCATCTGCGCGCGCTGCGCCGACATGCAGAGTCAAATTAACTTTGGCCCGCGCCAGTTCTTCTTTGACCGTTTCACCCCCTGACATCATTTAAGGCAAGGTTTTTGGCGTGACAGGCACGGCGTCCAAACCACCTTCGAGCTTAATATTAATGGTCTCGCGTTCTTCATCTGTTGGGTCAAATTCTAATGCACGCTTCCACTGAAATCCCGCTTCGCGTTTCCGTCCCAATTTCCAATAGACATCGCCCAGATGGTCAATGATCGTGGCAGAGGACGGGGATAGCGCCACAGCATCTTCAAGTTTTTCGCGCGCCTGTTTATATTCACCCAGCTTATAATGTGCCCAGCCGAGACTATCCACGATTGCGCCAGATTGCGGTTGTTGTTTCACCGCTGCGCGGATCATATCAAACGCCTCAGTGAGGTTTTCACCGCGATCAACCCATGTGTAGCCAAGATAGTTCAACGTATCGACATCATCCGGCACGAGTTTCAGCACGCGTTTGAAATCAGCTTCAGCTTCGGGCCAACGCCCTAAACGTTCATATATAATGGCGCGAAACCGCAAGGGTTCGATATTCGCCATGATCTCTTCATCCGAGAGCGAGTCGACCAAGGCCTGATAAAACGGCAAAGCTTCGTCGTAATTTTCACGAAAAAATCGGGCGCGCCCCAAACTCTCGCGCGTGAGAACGGATTGCTCACGATCATTCAACGCCTCAAGAACGCTGATCGCTTTGTCGTCGGCTTCGCGGTTAAAATGAATGTTTGCCAAGTTAAGCTGCGCCGAGACATAGTAAGGGTCAACCTCACCTATAGCCGTGTAAAGCTCATAGGCATTCTGCTGCCCAACCTCCCCTTGATCTTCCAAAATAGACCCGAGCCAGATTGAAGATTTGGTGTTTTTTGGATCAAGCCAAAGGGCAAACCGCAAATAAAGTTCTGCGCCGTCCATGGATCGGTTGCGGGCGAAAAACCCATAAGCAGGGTCTGTCACGGCGCGTGCTGCCTCACCTTTAATGCTCACTTGCGGTATGGATTTGCCCGCTTCCAGCCGATCTAAATAATCTCCAACTGGGCCAATAGAGAGCCCCTTATTGGTTTTCAGAATCTCTTTAATTGCCGAGATAGCCTCATCTTGGCGATCTATTTTATCGAGAATGCGAACACGGGTAAGCAAAGCTTCAACGCCAGAGACGCCGCTTTCATCGACGGCATCCAGACGCTCAAGCGCAGCCTCGGCATTGCCTTCTAAAGCATCAATTTTAGCGAGCTGTAATTCAGCCAAGGCTTCGAAATATTCACCGCCATTTAAATCGGCAAAAGTGGCACGCGCAGCCTCAAAGTCTTTTTCGCCGGCTTCAACCCAGCCCTTTACCAACTGCATCAGCAAAGTCATTGTGATGTCTTCAGATTTGCCTGAAAAATACTTTAGTGCGCGCGACTCACGTCCACGGCGATAGGCGTCAACCCCCAAGACAGCACGGGCCATAGATTCAGATTTATTCGTTTTGCGTATTTTTTCCGACAGCTTGACAGCCGCCGCCATATCACCCGTCTCTATCGCAGAAACAATCGCGCGGCGTCCAATACGAATATCTTCGGGCTGTTGCTCAAAGGCATTCGTGAAATATTTCTGTTGCGCCGCGCGGTCTTCGATTTCCTGCGCGTAACTTCCAGCGAGATAATTACCGTAAAGGCTGGATAAATCAGATGCATCAGGTGCGGCCAGCGCCACATCCCCGCTTTGACAAGATAGGGCCAGCACAGCCGCGAGGGTCAGGGAAATCAGACGACGTTTCATGACGGCTTTCTGCGACGAGCGCGGCGTGGAGGCAAGCAACGATGAGGTAAACCTGTGTCACTTTTTGCGTGATCAGGCCTAATAATGATGAAGCTACATATTTGGATAATTAGGACCGCCGCCGCCTTCGGGCACTGTCCAAACGATATTACGCGATGGGTCTTTAATATCGCAAGTTTTGCAATGTATGCAGTTCTGCGCATTGATGTTGAACCGCGGATTGGACCCGTCATCATCGGTCAGAACCTCATACACACCTGCAGGACAATAGCGCACGGCAGGTTCATCAAATTCGGGTAAATTCACATTGATCGGAATAGAACTATCGATCAGGCGCAGATGACTTGGTTGATCTTCGCCGTGGTTCGTCGCCGTGAAAGATACATTCGTCAAACGGTCAAAGGTCAAAACACCATCGGGTTTTGGGTATTCAATCGGCTTATACTTCGCCGCTTTCTTCGTAGACCCTGCATCATCTTTTTTATGGCTGAGCGTGCCGAATGGGTTGAGTTTCAGAATACTCGCAGCCCACATATCCATGCCGCCCATCAACATTCCGCCTAGGAACGGACCGAAACGACCATTCAGCGGCGCGACATTACGAACAGGGCGTAAGTCTTCACCAATCGGACCATCATGCAGCATGTCATCATATTCCGTCAGCGTATCCCCCGACCTGCCAGACGCCATGGCCTTTGTCGCCGCGTCCGCAGCGTGAATACCCGAAAGCATCGCATTATGATTACCTTTGATACGCGGTAAATTCACAAGACCTGCCGTACAGCCGAGCAAAGTCCCGCCAGGAAACGCGACTTGTGGAACGGCTTGGATACCGCCCTTGGTCACAACGCGCGCGCCATAAGCGACACGTTTGCCGCCTTCCAAAAGATCAGCAACATCAGGATGGGTCTTCCACTTTTGAAATTCCATATAAGGATATAGGTGCGGGTTTTCGTAGTTTAGGTCCACGATCATACCGACGAAGACTTGGTTGTTTTCCGCGTGATAGATGAATGATCCGCCGCCTTGCTTCCAACCTAATGGCCAACCTGCAGAATGCACGACGGTGCCTTCGCTATGTTTGGCGGGATCAATGTCCCAGATTTCTTTCATGCCGAGACCGAATTTTGACGGCTGCGCGCCCTCATCCAGATTATATTTCGCAATTGCGACCTTGGAGAGCGAGCCGCGCGCGCCCTCGCCGAGCATGACATATTTACCATGTAATTCCATACCAGGCTCATATCCAGGGCCTTTGGACCCATCTTTTTGGAAGCCAAATTCACCCGCTACGACACCTTTGACAGAGCCATCTTCGCGGTAGACCAGCGCAGAACAGGCCATGCCCGGGAAAATTTCAACGCCTAAGCCTTCAGCCTGTTCTGCAAGCCAACGGCAAGTATTCGCCATCGAGACAATGTAATTTCCGTGATTATGCATCAAGGGCGGGAGAACAAATTCAGGTACGCGCATGGCGCCAGCGGGGCCATAGATATAGAATTTATCGGCTTTTACTTCAGTTTTAACTGGGCATCCCGCCATTGTCGCGAAATCAGGGAACAATTCTTTTAAGCCAATAGGATCAAGTACAGCGCCAGATAAGATATGCGCGCCAACTTCGGACCCTTTCTCAAGGACAACCACGGTTGTTTCAGGATTATTTTGCTTCAGCCGGATCGCAGCGGACAGACCCGCAGGCCCCGCGCCAACAATGACGACATCATATTCCATGCTCTCCCGTTCGACTGGCGTTTCATCTGCCGTAAAAGCGGCGCTTGTTTGGTCGAGATTGTGCATTGTTTTTGTTCGGCCCTAGTCGTCAGGTTTAATCTGTCGTATCTCTAGCCCGTCGATCCGCGCCCGACAAGCGCCCGTTCCGCCGCATCAACACTGAAAACAGGACTCCGCCAACCGCAATGAGCGATTTTGACACGACCGGACCAGCCATGCAAACTTTAGGCTGGGAAGAATGGGTTTCCCTGCCCGGGCTTTCCTTACCTGCGATTAAGGCAAAAGTTGACACAGGTGCGCGCACATCGGCGCTGCATGCCGTCGCGATTGAGCCCTTCGGCACAGATAAAAACCCACAAGTCCGGTTTATCATGCATCCTGACCCGGCAGACCCGACACTGGAAGTTGTGTGTTCCGCCAAAGTTTTAGACCGCCGTAGCGTTACATCGTCCAATGGGTCGACGGAGCTTCGCTATATTGTTAGCGCGACGATCAAAGTTGGCGGTAGAAGCTGGCCGATTGAACTCTCCCTGACAAACCGAGAAACGATGGGATATCGTATGTTGCTGGGCCGCTCGGCCTTGCGCGAGGATGTGTCCGTCGTCCCAACGCTCTCATTTCAGCAACCTGTTCTCAGCTACGATATTTACAAACGCAAGCAAGGGAAGCGATCGATTCCTCTGCGCCCGCTGCGCATCGGCATTCTCACCCAAGAACCAAATAATTACTCAAATACAGAAATGGTCCGCGCCGCCGAAGCGCGCGGTCATGTTGTTGATATGATTTACACCTCGCGTTGTTACATGTCGATCAACGCACACAAGCCCGAAGTGTTTTACGATGGCGCACCTCTGCCGCGTTACGACGCTATTATCCCCCGCATCGGGACGCGGCTAACCTTTTACGGAATGGCCGTGGTTCGGCAATTCGAGGCTATGGGTGTGTTCTGCCTAAACAATGCGCAACCCATTGGCGCCAGCCGAGACAAATTATTATCACATCAAGTATTAAGCCAGCACGGCCTTGGCATGCCCGTTACGGCGTTCGCGAAATCCTCACATGACACAAAGGGGATTTTGGATTTAGTCGGCGGCGCACCCGTCGTAGTGAAACTTTTGGAATCCACGCAAGGTAAAGGCGTTGTCCTAGCAGAAACACGTTCCGCAGCCAGCGCCATCATTGACGCCTTTCGCGGCCTCAATGCGCATTTCTTGGTACAAGAATTCGTCAAAGAAGCAGGCGGTTCTGACCTGCGCTGTTTCGTTATAGACGGCAAAGTTGTCGGCGCGATGATGCGCACCGCGCAACCCGGCGAATTCCGTTCCAATGTGCACCAAGGCGGTAGCGTGAAAAAAGTACGATTAAGTAAAGAGGAACGGCGCACCGCAATAAAGGCCGCGAAAATCTTGAAATTAAAAGTCGCAGGTGTCGATATTTTACGATCAAAAGACGGGCCTAAAATCTTGGAAGTCAACTCATCTCCCGGCTTGGAAGGCATCACCAAAGCCACAGGCAAAGACATCGCGGCGGAAATTATTGGTTGCATCGAAGCCAATGTCCGCACTGTATTCAAGACAACAGCAAAATAGAGTGACTAACCTGACACATATCCCTCGGCTTTATGTCACGGCGGCTTCCCAAAATGGGCTGGGGACGAAGAGTTCCTACATTGACGTCCAGCCCATAAAGGCTTTCATCTAATGGATGCTGCGCTTCGCTCTTTGTTAGATTGGTACGCTGAAATGGGCGTGGACGTGCCAAATGTGCCGCCCGCAAAACCCGTTCGCGCTAAGATACGTCCCCTGGCAAAAACAGCTTCACGCTCACAGCCAGCCTCGCCGCAGGCAGCAAAATCAAATACGCACACGGCCCAATTGAAAGCGCCCGACTTATCCAAAGTTCGAACCTTAGATGAGTTACGCGAGGCCATGCAGGCCTATGATGCTGGCGCATTGTCGGATACCGCGCGGCAACCTGTCTTTGCACGGGGAAACCCTGATGCCGATTTAATGGTCATTGGCGAAGCCCCTGGCCGAGAAGAAGATATTCAAGGCAAGCCGTTCATTGGCCCCGCAGGCCAGTTACTTGATCGCATGTTAGGTGCGATTGCACTGGGCGAGGATGATTTTTACGCGACCAATGTTATAAATTGGCGCTTGCCGAAAAATCGTAACCCGACAGCAGAAGATTTAGCTCTGTGTAGGCCTTTCTTAGAAAAACATATTGAGCTCGCCCAGCCGAAAGTCTTGCTGTTGGTCGGCGGGATTTCAATGACCGCTCTGACGGGTGTAACGGGTATCATGAAAAATCATGGCGAATGGCAGGATGTGACAATAGCTGATAAAACCTACCCTACCCTACCCCTTTACCACCCCGCCTTTCTTCTCCGCCGCCCCGAATTGAAAAAAGACGCTTGGCGAGATTTATTGAACTTACGAGAAAAACTACTCAGCCTTTAAGTTTCCACCCCGCGCCGCTATATCAGCGCAACAGATTACCCATTTTCAAAATAAGGTTTCTCATGTTGAAACAGTCCCTCATCCTGTCAGCTTTCGTTCTTGCGGCCTGCAGCGGGTCTGATGCACCAACGCCTAAAGCTGAAGATACATTTTTGACCAAAGTGCAGGCAGATTATCCCGTCACCCTTTCCAAAATCGCAGATAATGTTTGGGTGCACACAACCCATTATACTTTGCCAGGTCAAAGCCCAATTCCATCCAACGGTTTGGTCGTTGTCGATGGCGATGATGTGACATTGGTTGACGGCGCATGGGGCGAGTTAGCAACAATCTCTCTACTCGAGAAAGTCCGTATTGAGACAGGAAAACCCGTCACAAAATTAATCGTCACCCACCACCATGCCGACCGCACAGCGGGCGTGGACGCAGCGGAATGGCAAGGGGTACAAGTCTTCACACACCCCGACACGCCTGCCCTCGCGGCGAAGGCTGGATTTCCTGCACCAAATACATCTGTAGCCGCGTTAAAAGCCCCGAAGTCCCGCACAAAAGTCGGCAATCTTGAAGTGGCATATCCGGGTCATGGCCACGCCTCTGACAATCTTGTCGTTTACGTCCCATCTGCTGGTGTTCTCTATGCAGGATGCGCCGTGCGCGGCGCAGGCGTTAAAACATTAGGTAATGTTGAAGACGCGAATTTATCCGAATGGAGCAAGAGCTTGGCGTGGGTCAAGGCGACATACCCTAAAACGCAAATTGTTGTACCGGGTCACGGCAAAGGCGCGAACTTGTCTTTGGTCGACGCGACATTGGCCTTATTGGCAGATGCTGAACCCGTAGAGCCTAAACCTTAAAGGCATTAAAGCGAGCGGCGATACAGACGTAGCGCCGCGAGGTCATCAACATCCGTCAACATGCGTAGGACACCAAACCGACCGTCCGTGCGATCTGTCACATCTGACAGCGTGTCTTTATGCGACCACCGTACGCCATCAAAGAACGCCCTAGGAAGCGGGCCATTTGCACCCATAAGCCAAAATCCGCCATCGCTGGCTGGGCCAAAAACATGTTTATAAGACTTCAACCCCCGAAAGGCGGCTGCAATATCCGTTGCATCGACCTGTGGACAATCCGTTCCAATCGTCAGCGTAGGCCCCTTGCGCGCGAATAAAGCTGCCAGGCGCGGCGTGAGTGATCCTGAAACTTGCGGAATTTGCACAACGCCATCCCAATCCGGTACATGCCCCAACAAATGCGGCGGCGTGACAGCCAGAACCGTATCCCAGCGCGGGTCACGAACCTGCCGTAGGACTTGCGCCATCATCGCGCGGTAAAGGCGTTTCGCGTGAACCGGCCCAATATCAGCCGCCAAGCGCGTTTTGGCGCGGCCCATGATAGGCGCTTTCGCAACAATAAAGAGTGTCGGGCGCATCAGCCATATCTCCGCAATAAATTGGCGACGGACTCGCCTCGTCTATAGGCTTTCAATAGGCGGAAATTACGCCACCCCCGCGTCCAAACACCTTCGCGCATATGATCAGAAATATCCGTATGCAGCGAGATGGGGAGTTTTTGTAGAGCCTTGCGCCCAAATTTAGATTTGACGCGATCCACAATATCTACGTCTTCGAACAAGGGTTTATCGGGATCATATCCACCTATCGCCTCATACATTTCGCGTGGTATCAGGAGCCCTTGATCGCCATAAGGCAGTCGCCATGCCCATCCCCGCAGCCACACAATGAATCGCAACCACGTCACACCTGGACCTGTTTGATCTGGAGAATAGCGAAAATACCAGGCTGTGTTCTGAACCTTGAGCGCCGTTTCAACTGCCGCCAGCCATCCTGCAGGTAACGCACAATCCGCATGTAAGAAGAGATAAGCCGTAACATCATCTGCGGCTCCAGCTAAATCTGCGCCGCGTGCCATTTGTGCGCCGCGCCCAGGTGGCCCGCAAGCCAATACCGCGCCAGATGATAGCGCCAAATCTAAGGTCTGGTCCACCGAGCCCCCGTCACTGATCACAAGGCGCACGTCTTTTGTTCCCACCAATAATGACGGAAGGCAGGTTTCAGCATTTAATGTCGGAATAATAACAGCCAGCACAGCGACGCTCTGCAATCTCTAAAACGATATAGCCACAAAAAAAGCCCGACAACTGGGGTGCCGAGCTTCAAATTTTTGTGTCAACTAAAACCTAGTTTGTTGCGTTCAACTCGGCTTCCGTCATCGCAGCCAATTCAGCTTCGAGTTCTGCGCGTGTCTTCTTCTTAGCTTTTGCACCAAGATAAACGCGGCAATACTGACCGCCTGGCTCAATGATTTCATTCGGGAATGCACCATTTCCAGTACAGCGAATAACGCCGAGACCTTTACCGTCGTAATTGGCCGTATTGGCAGATACGCCGCGAATAGGAATGAAACAGATTTTACCGTCTGTTAGATCCATCACGGAGCCACCTTCATATTCACAAGACGCAGAGTCAGTGACAACGCCTTCTGAGCTTGGCGTCTTCATAAGTTCGGCATCTGCGTCTTGTGCGAAAGCTGCGCCTGATGCTGCGAAAACCAGTGCGAGTGTTGCGCCGGCGATTTTAAGTTTGGACATGGAATGCTCCTTCATAAACCGTTAAAGGTCTTTAGCAGACCTTCATGCTCCTAATAAACCCTGCACCTGCGTTTTTTGCATGTGCTGTGCCAGTTCAACCTTCTTACCAAAATGCGGCCCAAATATGCCTGATTTCAATTTCGAAACCCAAGCTGGCGCGCATCAAGACCAAATTATTTGCGGGGTAGATGAGGCAGGACGCGGACCCCTTGCGGGACCAGTTGTTGCGGCCGCCGTCATCTTGGACCCAGAAAATATTCCAGAAGGCCTGAACGACAGTAAGGCCCTTTCCCACTCGGCGCGTGAACGACTCCTGAATGTTTTGACCCAAAATGCAAAAATCGGAATTGGCATTGCGGAACCTGCCGAAATTGATCGCATTAATATCCTTTGGGCCTCTATGGAGGCCATGCGGCGCGCGATTGAAAACTTAAGTATTACAGTCGATTACGCCTTAATTGACGGCAATCGCTTACCACCCAATCTCCTTTGCGACGCTCACGCAATCGTGAAAGGAGACGCGAAATGCCTCTCCATTGCCGCCGCGTCTATCGTGGCAAAAGTAACACGCGACAGACTCATGGCCGAAGCCGATGAACGATTCCCCGGCTATGGCTGGGCGGGGCATAAAGGCTACCCAACAAAGGCGCACCGAGCAGCTGTCGATTCGTTAGGGCGCAGTCCTGCGCATCGGTGGAGTTTCGGAAAGCCCTGAGCTTTTAACTCATTTCGTCTCTGGAATTTGACTATGTTTTTTCTTGGCCCAAATATTCTTCTGTACGCATTTCCATAAGACGACTCACTGTGCGTTCAAATTCAAATGCCCCGTCACCACGATCATAAAGATCATCTGGCTCTACCGCTGCACTCATAACAAGTTTGGTACGTGTTTCGTAAAGTGCATCAATAAGTGTCACGAACCGCTTGGCTGCATTTCGCATATCCGCGCTCATCTGCGGGACGTTTTCAACGATGACGGTCTGAAACGCTTGCGCAAGTTCGAGATATTCTGCTGGGCTACGATTTTCTTCGCAGAGAAAAGTAAAGTCACTCCACAACACGCCCCGCGCGGTTTTCGGAAATGTCAGCATTCGCCCCTGCACATGTAAATCCATGGCCGCAGGCGATGCGCCGCGCGTCAGCCTCTCCCATGCGCCGGTTATTTCAGTGTCGGCTTTCGCCCCCAAAGGCACGTGATAAATTGGAGCCGCCGTCAGTGCGCGCAAACGATGATCCGTATCGCCCTCAAAAGAATGAATCAGCAAATGATCAGGCATCATCTTTATAAAGGGCATAAACAGGCCGCGATTCAGTCCATTTTTATATAAATCATCCGGCGCGCGATTCGATGTTGCGATAACAACGACGCCTTCATTTACCCAAAGCGCCTCAAACAGACGCGATAAGATCATAGCGTCCGTGATGTCCGTGACATGGAATTCGTCGAAACACAGTAGCTTTGCCTCACTGGCGATTGACCGTGCGACGGGGGCAATCGGGTCATCGCCTGCGCCGCGCACATGATGCGGGCTCGAACGGCGACCGTCTTTATCCAACTTACGCCACGCATTTATACGCGCGTGGATATCCAGCATAAAGGCATGAAAATGTGTGCGGTGTTTCGGCGCGAAATCTGCGGCTTCAAAAAACCAATCCATCAACATGGATTTTCCACGTCCCACCCCGCCATACATATAAAGGCCGCGGGGGACAGTTTCACGTCCGCCAAAAAAGCGGCCTAAAACTCCACCTTTCTGGGGTTCATACTCTGCTAAAGCGACAAGACGATCATCCAAAGCTATAGCCGCTTCGACCTGCTCTGCATCACGGATTAAGACACCATCGCGTATCCGCTGCTCTAATCTGGTTTGAACAGGCCCCATAATCAGACGGACAATAGAATGACGGCGAGCGCAAGAAGGCCAAAGCTCAGAATCACAAGGCCATAAAACAAAGGCTTATTTCGTATCGGAGCGGGTTGCATAAGGGCGCTTTGACGGAGCTATTCGCTCTCGTCAACGCGTCAGATGAAAAACGTAAACACGATGTCAGGAGCTAAGTTGAGCAATGTATAGAAAAGTCGTCAACTAAGGGAACTCTGTTGTTCATGAGCTGTTAATCTAGTATTACGCTACAGTAATCTTTAAGGGGCTGTTAATTCGCGGAACGTCCGCGACTATGCCTACATGTCTGGAGGGACGTAAACCAAATGGAATTTTTTGATCAAATGATGGCCGGTGACGGCTGGGAAAAATGGGTAGCCGCTGCGGTTATCCTCGTCGTAGGCGTTATTATCTCCTACGTTCTTCGTGGCCTTGTCAGCGGTGCCATCAACCGCACAGGTCTTGGTAAGCGTGCAGCCACTACTGGCGGCAACATCGGTAGCTCTATCGGTAAAGCTGTTTTCTGGCTTGCCATTCTCTACACACTCTTCCTGACACTTTCACGTGTGGGCATGGGGTCATACTTCGGTCCCGTCGAAAATCTCTTCGACAACATCAGTGCTGTTGTACCAAGCCTGATCGGTGCAGGTTTCACAGCCTTTATCGGTTTCATCATCGCCAAGGTCGCTGGCACGGCCGTGACATCTGTCGCTGAAGCCGCACAAGTCGATAATTTGGTGTCCAAAACGGGCGTCACATCAGCAACTGGATCAACGGGCTCAATCGCAAGCCTGCTTGGTAAAGTCGTTTTCGTTCTGATCATTGTGCCTGTTGCAATCGCAGCTTTGGACATTTTGAACATCGCATCCGTCTCTGAGCCGCTCTCAGCTATGCTGAATGGCTTCCTTAGCTATCTGCCAGCCCTTGTTGCTGCTGCTGTTGTTCTTGCTGCGTCAATCTTCATTGGTCGTTTCGTTTCGAACTTCCTGCAGAACTTACTCGCAAGCCTAGGCTTCGACAGCTCAATCAACGAAGTCATGTCACTTGACGATGGTGAAGGCCTCAAAACGTCGCCATCAAAATCTGCTGGTTATGTTGCATTCTTGATCATCCTCGTCATTGGCGTCTCCGCCGCAGTCGATATCCTGGGTAACGACAGCCTTACAGAAGCCTTTGGTACAGTCCAAAGTTTCGGTGGTAGCTTGCTTCGCGCAGCTGTATTGATCGCAATTGGCGTCTTCTTGGCCAACTTCATGGGCCGTTTCATGGCAACTATGATGAGCCCGCGCATTGCGAACTTCGTTAAATATGCAGCGATGATCCTCTTCGTGTTCTTGGGCCTCAACTCCCTCGACCCAGCTGGTCAAATCGTACCTGTTGCTTTCTCCGCCTTCGTGATTTCAGCAGCTGTTGCTGCGGCTATCGCCTTCGGTTGGGGTGGACGTGACTGGGCCTCAAAAGTCTTGAACAAGACAATGCCAGCAGCAGACTTCAAAAAGCTCGGTGATGCGCCTAAAGCCGCACCAGCTCGTAAAGCACCTGTAAAGCGCGCTGCACCGCCTAAGAAGTAAAGCACTTCACATATAAATAGAGAAAGCCGCTCCATTTAGAGCGGCTTTTTTATTGCTTAGTTTTCAGTCAGTAAGTCTCGATTAAATATCGATCTTAGCAATCGCCTGAACCTCGGCTTGATCCGTTAGCTCTTTCGCGGACAGCGCCATTAACGCCTCAATCCGCGCTTTGCAAATGCGGTAGGTCCGCGCAAAGGCGGCCTGACGCGCAGAAAGCGGCTCTATGTGAGCAGGGTCAGCTTGCGGCCAATGCACCTTCAGCCCAGGGCCGAAAAACACCGGACAGACTTCCGCCGCAGCATTATCGCAAACCGTTACGATAATATCGAATTCGGGCGCACCGACCTTTGCGAATTCATCCCAACTTTTTGATCGATAAAGCGCCGTGGCATGGCCCTGTTTTTCAAGCTCAGCTAAACCTTCAGGATGCGGCTGCCCACTAGGCTGTGACCCTGCGGACCACGCCAAAAATCGAGAGCTACCATCTTCATTACGCCCTAAATCATTAAGCAAAGCTTCTGACAAAATGGAGCGTGCGGAATTCCCTGTGCAGAGGAAGAGAACAGTCGTGGGTCGGGTCATAAGCGGCCTTTTTGATATAGGTCTTAAAATAGGGTAATTGATAACACAGCAGAGATTATCTTCCCTTGGAATTACAGGCGGCATTGGTCAATATGCGGCTGTGCATATTGTTGAAGAATTAATCGCGGAACGCGCCCCTCGCCTCATCGCGCACCCCCGCCTGTTTCAGGCTGTAAAGCCGCTTTTATATCGTATGCTAGCGTATGATGCGGCGGTGTTTCTTGCAGATACGATTCGACCGCTTACGGGGCATCAAGCGTTCCAGCGCGTCTCTCGCCACATAAACCCTCGCACAGCCGTTGTCGGTCTCTCAAATCTGCCGCGCAAAGGCGCCTGTGTCGTCATAGCCAATCACCCCACAGGGTTGGCCGATGGGTTGGCTGTGTTTCAAGCTATCCGCGAACGCCGTCCAGACCACCTCTTTATGGCGAATGCCGATGCTTTGCGCGTGATTCCAAAGGGAGAAGACATCATCATCCCCGTGGAATGGGTAAAGGATAAACGTAGCCACGCTAAAGCGCGCGATACGCTTTTATCCGTAAAGACGGCCTTGCAAGACGGGCGCTGCGTCGTCATTTTTCCATCTGGCGCTCTGGCCAAACTCACCTGGCGCGGATTGACGGACAAGCCGTGGGAAAGTAGCGCCGCCATGCTTGCACGCAAATATAAAGCGCCTGTTATACCGCTCAACATCAAAGCTCGAAATTCGACGCTCTATTATCTGTTTGCACAGTTAAATTCGGAGCTGCGTGACATCACCTTGTTTCACGAGCTGCTGAATAAGAAGCGGCAGGTTTTTAAATTAACCTTCGGCGAGAAAATCTTACCTGAAACACTTCCCAAAAACGCCGATATAGCGACGGCTCAAATCCGAAAAACGGTCGAACAGCTTTAAGGTCGCATAGCCTTTACCAATTCTGGGCGGTCTTCAGCATTGCGCAGATATTTAGGGTCTACGCGCAGTCCGCTGGATTGCTCAAACGCATAGCCATAAGATAGAACCTCCGCATCTTGGCCTTTGCCCGCCATGATTGATAGCCCTATAGGGACTCCGTGAACATCACCCATCGGCACTGTGATATGCGGATATCCCGCAACAGCCGCGAGATAGCCAGCGCCAGCCCAACTTGGCCAAACATCACCATTTATAGGATCAACGCGAGATGCAACAGGGCCAGAAGGACTCACTAACATATCAACTTGATTGTCTAGCATCAGTCGATCAATGCCGTTTGGACCCGTGCCGATCAAGACTTCAGCCCGAGCAGACTGATAAGCCGAATCTGTCAAAGAACCCTTTGCTTGGGCAGCTTGGAACAAATCTTGATCAAAAACGCTTATCTCTCGCGGTTCGTTGTCATTAAATGATATGAGTTTCTCGAGGCTGCGCACCGTGACGGTAGGCGGGGTATCCGCTAGATAGTCATTCATACCCGCTTTGAATTCATAAAGTAAAACATCGAGGGATTTCTGGCCGTAATTTTCTACGCCTAACGAAAAATTATCAATATCAACGAGTAAAGCGCCTGACGCTTTCATGATATCCAAGCTATCATTGAAACGCGCTTTAATATCGTCGTTAGAACCTTCCGCAAACCGCATGATTCCGACACGTACGCCAGATAATGAACCTGCATCCAACACCTCGGTATAATCAACGTCTTGATTATCCATCGCGTCCAACAGGAGCGCAGCTCCGCGAACAGACTTCGTAATGGGACCTGCCGTATCTTGGCTAGAACTAATGGGGACAATATACTTTTGACTCACGAGACCAACTGTCGGCTTGAACCCGACAACACCGTTTACATTGGCAGGACAGATGACTGACCCGTTTGTTTCCGTACCGACCGTGCCTGCGGCCAAAGATGCCGCCGCCGCAACGGCAGAACCGGATGAACTCCCACACGGGCTGCGGTCCAACATATGAGGATTACGAACTTGCCCACCTAGCGCGGACCACCCAGAGACACTCTCATTTGATCGAAAGTTCGCCCATTGCGATAGATTTGTTTTACCGAGAATAACCGCCCCTTGCGCGCGCAGGCCTTCCACCAACGGGCTGTCGCGCTTCGTAATATTTTCTGCCAGCGCATAAGAACCTGCTGTCGTGGCAACCTCGTCTAATGTTTCTATATTATCTTTTAGAAGAACAGGAATACCATCCATAGGACCTAACGACTGTCCACGGGCTCGTCGCATATCTGACGCTTTAGCTTGCACCATCGCATCAGGGTTCAAAGCGAGAACAGCTTGTAAAGTCGGACCGTTGCGATCTACGGCATTGATACGATCAATATAGGCTTGGGTGAGTGTAACAGATGTCAACTCCCCTGCGGCCAAGGCGTCTGACAACTCAGGCAACGTCTTCGCAACCCAATTTTTTGCTACGTACTTAGCTTCTACAACATTCGCATAGTCGCTAGGCGAAACACCAAAGGGGTTTTCGGTAGGTTGCGCCTGCGTGCAAGCCGTCAGAAAAAGGGTATACAAAGCCAAAGTCAAACGCATACGAACCTCCAGATTCCAACATGTGTTCCCTTGACCTACGTGATCAATCTGCAGACATAAAGTTTCTTACGTCCAAAATAGGTAAAAAACGCCCCCAATTTAAGTTGAAGGCGTTTCGTATTTCGTTTGATTTTGGAGCCGATTAACTCGGCTAGTCAAAGCAGCTTGTTAAGCTCTTTCGACCATCATTTTTTTGACTTCTGCAATCGCTTTTGCCGGGTTCAGTCCTTTTGGACAGACGTTTGCGCAGTTCATGATGGTATGGCAGCGATAGAGTTTGAACGGGTCATCAAGTTTTTCGAGACGCTCTGCAGTCGCATCATCACGGCTATCTACCAACCAACGATAGGCTTGCAGCAAGGCGGCAGGGCCGAGGTAACGGTCGCCATTCCACCAATAGGACGGGCAAGACGTTGAGCAAGATGCGCAGAGGATACACTCGTAATAACCATCCAATTTTGTGCGATCTTCAGGCGTTTGTTTGATTTCTTCCGTTGGTAACGGGGTCGAAGTATGGAGCCACGGCTCGATTGATGCATATTGTTTGTAGAAGTTCGACAAATCTGGAACCAAGTCGCGCACAACAGGCATATGCGGTAGCGGCGAAATCGTCACCGTGCCGCCCTTCATTTCGTCGATACCTTTGGTACATGCCAAAGTGTTCCGTCCGCCGATGTTCATCGCGCAGGATCCGCAGACCCCTTCGCGGCAAGACCGACGAAACGCCAGTGTTGGGTCAATTTCATTCTTAATTTTGAACAGCGCATCCAAGACCATTGGGCCGCATTCGTCCAAATCAATCTGATATGTATCCCAATATGGATTCCCGCCATCTGTCGGGTCGTAGCGATAAATCTTGAACGTTTTCAGACGCGTCGCGCCTGCTTTCGCTTTCCATGTCTTGCCCTTGCGGACTTTGGAATTCTTGGGAAGTGTAAGCTGGACCATTTGGGAACGTTATCCGTATTTGAATTTCGAAATGTGGATATAGACACTAACGCGCATGAACCCAAGAAGTTTCCCACGCGACATACTGCGCCGCTAATACAGAGCCTTAGAGCTACAAACAGGCGATAATTACCGACAAGGCACTTTGATCAAGCTATTCTGCAGCGGCTAGAAGAACGCTTTGGAAATCTGGGACCATGACTTCGTAATTAGCAGGCGAAGTAATCGGCATCGCAAAGTCAGAGAACATAAAGTCCAATTCTTCAGGTCTGCAATTTAAAACATCCGACACGTCAGACAAAATTTTACGGCGGTTGATCAAGCTAGCAGACGTTGCCGCCCGCAGACCAGACATTACAAAATTTGTTTCCGCTCGGGCGGGTTTCACATGTCCAGGCACGAACATATGTGTAGCGATCAAATCGCCAAGTTTCTGCGTGGGGCGCATTATCAATTTCCTCGCGCTCTCGTTTCAAAAAGGGGCGGGTGAAACGATCGCGTGGAATATTTCCACCACATTTTCACCTGAAGCAAAAGTTAATTCTTAATTAATTTCAATTTTTGTCGTCCAAACGCGTATAAGTTCGAATTTTAAGCTCCAAAAACCCGCCTCAGTATATCTGATGTGCGTTTAGCTGGATTCGCACGAATGGCTTTTTCCTCTTCACCAATAAAGTGAAACACGCCATTTAGACCATATTCTACGCCATGATCGATCAAATCCGTCCGCGCATTCGCGCCCAAGTTCGGCGCAAAAGGAACAGCGCGCAGCTGTGAGGACACATCATCGACAAGGCGCAAGGCACCTGTCTGATTCAAAGCATTTTCCATGATCGGGGCAAATAACTGTCCCAAGCGACTCGTCGTACGGCCGCGTAAATACTCTGTTGCAGCAGTGTCTGGACCACGCAAAATATCAAAGGCATCCGTGATCGTTAGGCCACGCACGGCACTTAGGAAAATATCTTTTGCAACGGGAGCCGCTTTTTCTGCCCCGCGGTTAAGCTGCGTTTGCAGATCGACAAGCAAAGCATCAGCACCAATCGGTGCGAGGTAGGATTGAACGTCCTGCAACACTTTCGGCAAAGGAATACGAACAATATCATTTCCAAGGAAGCCATTTAAAACGCCAACATTCAAGAGTGCATTGCCGACACCATTATCCAGAGCCGCCTTGAGGCCCAAAGCCACCTCAGCAGAGGACAAGCCCGTTCCACCAGTCCCGCTCAGAATACCATCAAGGACAGTCGGGTCCAGAGTTTCACAGGCCGCTAGCGGCGTTGCAGCCAAGCCAAGAAGGACAAGGCGTCTGTCGATTTGATTAAACATAGGTGGCTCCAGTGTCG
Organism: uncultured Caulobacterales bacterium; assembly: GCA_938003545.1. Taxonomy (GTDB): domain Bacteria; phylum Pseudomonadota; class Alphaproteobacteria; order Caulobacterales; family Maricaulaceae; genus Litorimonas. The sequence goes on along the minus strand of CALKXY010000004.1, from coordinate 92,582 downwards.
TGAAGTTTAAGTTAGGCTTTGCGGTCGGCGAATATAGGCGCACGTTTTTCAAGAAAGGCTTTCACACCCTCTTGGCAATCTTCGCTTATAAATGCGGCATTTAATAGTTTACTTTCCTCAATGTGCGCAGTGAAAGCCGCCTCATCCAACAGACCGTAACCCATCATAGAATTGCGTAGCAGGCGTTTATTATTAGCTGTAGATGTCGGCGAGCAATTTGCAGCAATGTCTCGGGCAAGTTCAACCGCGCGCGCGAGCACAGCATCGGTCGGGTGGATTTCACTAACATATCCCGCGCGATACATCTCATCAGGTGAAATTACGTCAGCTTTTAAAATCCATTCATTGGCTTTCGCCCATCCTACAAGCCGCGGCAGGAACCAACTCGCGGCCCCGTCAAAGACAATCCCACGGCGCGCAAAAGGAAAAGCCCATTTCGTTTTTTCTGAACAAATCCGTAAATCCATAGCCATCGTCATCGTCGCGCCGATCCCGACCGCGTGGCCGTTGATGGCACCGATGATCGGGGTGTCGATTTTGAACATGTCTAGAACTAACTCGCCGCCTGCATCACGCGACACACCTTCATGTATCGTCGGCGCGGTATCTAGTCCTGCGGAGCTAAAACCATTGGAAATATCCGCACCCGCACAAAATGCACGGCCAGCGCCCGTCACAACGATCACCCGGACCGAGCTATCTGCATCAAGTTCTTTATACGCCCGTTGCAACTCACGGTGCATCAGAAAATTAAAACTATTCATCGCTTCGGGACGGTTCAGCGTCAGGATTGCAACAGCAGAGTTTTCCGCATCGCGGGCGATCAAGAGTGTTTTAAAATCTGTCATGTGAAATGGCTAGCGAGTTTAGCCCTGCAATGCAAAGCACCGATTTGCAAAACCCTATGCCGCTGCATAGGTTCAAGCGAGGATTGATATGCGAAATAGCTTTACACCCATCACCATGGGTTTAGGTTTAACGAACTGTCAGGCAGCATCGGGCTTTAGCCATAGCGGGCCACAGGGTATCGCGCAGTTTTCAAAGCAAAGATGAATCCTCGCTTCGTTTTAAATCAAGACATCATTGACGCAGTTAAGGCGTCTCGGGCTTCGACGCCCTAATCTTGGCCCAAGCTTCCAGCTTTACTTTGATTGGCGCTTCACGGCCATCGCCTTTTGGCGCATAGAAAACTTCGCGCGGCATGTCGTCGGGGAAATAATTCTGACCTGAAAACCCTGTCTCTGTTGATGGATCATAAGCGTAGCCCTCGCCATAGCCAATGTCTTTCATCAACTTAGTTGGAGCATTCAAAATATGTTTGGGCGGCGGGAGGCTCCCCGTCGCTTTGGCGGATTTCATCGCCGCTTTATATCCAGCATAAACACCCACGGATTTCGGCGCTGTCGCCAGATGAACAACGGCATGGGCCAACGAAAGGTCCCCCTCGGGGCTACCCAAACGCTCATAAGCCCGCGCGGCTTCGCTTGCGATCATAAGGGCCGTTGGATCAGCCAGGCCAATATCTTCCGACGCAAACCTAATCAGGCGGCGCGCAATATAACGCGGGTCTTCGCCGCCCGTAATCATGCGTGCATACCAATAAAGTGCCGCATCAGGGTCAGAGCCACGCATAGATTTATGCAGCGCGGAGATGATGTTGTAATGCTCATCCCGTGACTTGTCATAGGCTGGCGCGCGTTTTTGTAATACTGCTGCAACGCCCGCCGAATCCAGTATTGTCTCCCCGGCTAAGAACACCTCATCCGCGAGCGTCAAAAGATACCGTCCATCTCCATCGGCAAATCCAATGAGTGTGTCGCGTCCGCTTTCGTCCAAAGGCAGCATTCGTCCGATATGATCTTCGGCGCGGTCCAGCAACCCCCGTAAGGCGGCCTCGTCCAAACGGTTCAGCACAAAAACTTGCGCGCGAGAGAGCAAAGCGCCGTTAAGTTCGAAGCTCGGATTTTCCGTCGTCGCCCCGACAAGCGTCACAACCCCTTCCTCAACATAGGGCAAGAAACCATCTTGTTGCGCGCGGTTAAAGCGGTGAATTTCGTCAACGAATAACAAGGTTCCTCGCCCAGACTCCCGCCGTGCCCGCGCAGCTTCAAAGGCTTTGCGCAAATCGGCCACGCCAGAAAAAACCGCAGATAATTGCACAAATTCCAAGTCCGCTTTATCAGCGAGCAACCGTGCAATTGTCGTCTTACCAACGCCGGGCGGTCCCCACAGTATCATGGAGGATAGCCGCCCCTGCCCCAGCATCCGCCCGATTGGTCCCTCGGGCCCGATCAAATGCGATTGACCGACGACATCCTCTAAAGCAGCAGGACGTAGAGCTTCGGCCAGAGGCTTGGGTGCGGACGCTTCAAGGCCCGCAGATTGGAAGAGGTTGTTCATAGTCTATGGGTATGCTCGCCTCGGAGCTGAAACAAGTGTGAGGCATCAAATATCGGTAGGGGACCGAAAATTATGCGTAGATTAGCCTATATCGACGGGTTACGTGGCCTCTTTGCGTTGATGATTGCCCTCTATCACTTTAATAAAATCGTCTTTTTCCCCGGCGGGTATCTCGCGGTGGATTTCTTTTTCGTGCTGTCGGGCTTTATTCTGGCCTATGTTTATCTACCGCGCGTAGAAAATTTGACACTAACGCAGTTCATTGGCTCACGTTTGGCTCGGCTGTGGCCACTCCATGTTTTCACCATGTTTCTCTTTCTCGCGGCCTATGCCTTATCTCAATTTATGGCGACGGGAGAGTTCAGACTCTTCCCTGAGTGGAACGGCGAGAGTCGCTTAGTGTCCTTTTTCAAAAACATCTTCTTACTGCAGAACTTAGGGCTTCAGAACGGTCTGACGTGGAATTACCCGTCTTGGTCAATATCCGTCGAATTTTGGGTCAATATTTGTCTGTTTTTCATATTAATGCGCCTCGCAAAACATCCAAATAAACAGACTGGACTTTTAGCTATTTTATCACTGAGCGTTATCGGTATCTATGCCATGTTGGAGCACGTCCTAGGTAGCTTTGCTGGTACGCGTGCCCATACGGACCAGATCGCAATCCTTTTCAACACCGGTCTTATGCGTGGATTTGCAGGCATATTTTTAGGAGTCCTCGTCTATAAACTCGTAATGATTGTCGATTCAGGTATGGAGCGATGGGGATCGAAACTTTGGGGTTGGGGGGGTAAGTCCTGCGTTGAGCTCGCCCTTCTCTACGGCATCATTTACATTATCGCGTTTGACGGCGTGAACAGCGATTCCGATTATATCGCTATCTTGCTCTTCGCGCTTTTACTGGCCTTGTTGAGTGTAGGGCAGCATTCCCTTCTCAGACAGGCCTTGTCGATGAAGCCTTTTACATTCCTTGGGCTCATCAGCTATTCAATTTATTTGGGGCACATGCCGCTTCTACAGTTTTTCCGAGCCCGAGCAGAAATTTTTGGTACGGATGGCAATCTTTTTGTTGTGTCAGGCCTGTTTTTAATCGCCACGGCTCTATTAGGAACGGCTCTGCATTACGGCATTGAAACCCCAGGACAAAAATTATTCAGAAAAGGGTGGACGACCTGTTTTCCATCCAGAAATGAGCGTTAGATCGACAAATTTAACGTCGTTATTTAAAAAAATAAGTAAAAAGCTACAATCTCAACGAGATACTAACCTTGTTCCCTTAGACCGTCTGCATGATTACCGAATTCAATCGCTTCGAACGCTTTTTACGCATTGATCGTATCACCAGCAAGAGCGAGCTGATGCGCGCGCGCGCGGTTTACATCATTGGCTTGGCCTTTGTTGCGACACAGATCATCAACCAACTCACGATGCTCTATTCTTATGGCGGATTGACCTTTGATCACGCCATATCTGTTATTGCCTGCATCTTGGTTCTCGTGACAATTTTCTTCTTACGGATCACCAAACGTTTCCAAATATATGCTGCGATATTCTCTGTCCTGATCATCTTAGCAACAATGTCATCGGCCTTGAACCAAAATACAGGAATAAATTCAGCCCTGTTACCATTCTTGGTTCTTGGCATCGTTGTGAATGGTTTTATCTGTGGCTGGCGCGCAACCAGTGTATTTGGCGTATCGTGCCTGATAATCGTTTGGGCCTTATGGTGGGTCAGTTCAAATTACAGTTATACGCCAGTATTTGATGTTGAAAAATTCACGGATCGGAATTTTCAACGTGCCGTGCAAGCGAGCTTGGCGACCGTTCTCATCACAATGGTTGGCGCATTTTTCTCCAAAAATATGCATGAAGCCTTTGGAGACTTAGAGGCTGGCATTATCGAGGCGCAAAATTCGGACCGCGCCAAAACGGACTTTCTTGCGACCATGAGCCATGAGCTTTGCACACCCATGAACGGTATCATCGGCATGAATGATATTCTCGAAGAAACCGATCTGAATGAAGACCAGAGAGAGCTAACCACGATCATTCGCGACTCTGGTCGCGACCTTCAAACAATCATCGGCAATGTACTCCTCTTCTCGCAATTGGAAGCAGGTCGAGTCATATTAGATGACTCCCCTTTCGACCTCCGCACGACATTAACCGCCGCCATGAAACCATATGCCGCCCTTGCCGCAACCAAAGGCATTGTCTGCACAACGCGCTTTGCACCAACTGTCCCAGCTATGCTGATCGGCGATAAGGTGAGAACGGCGCAAATCATCAATGCGCTCTTGGATAATGCCGTGAAATTTACAGATGCGGGAGCCATCGAACTGTCTGTTCATGGCGGCGCAGATGCGCAAGGCCGCGCCGCTTTGCTGCTTGTCGTGACCGACACAGGCATCGGCATTGCCCCTGAAGACAGCATCCGCATTTTTGACCGCTTCACACAACAAGATGGGTCAATCAAACGTCGCCACGGCGGCACAGGTCTCGGCCTAACCCTCGCCCGCGGATTGGCAGAGCATATGGGCGGCGAGCTAAATGTCAGAAGCGACCTCGGCACAGGCAGCTCATTTACGGTGCGTTTGCAATATGATGTAGCGGGCGCGGAGCAGAACGCTTGGAAGGTAGCGGCGGAGTAAGTTCTCTTCCCCGCATTAACGGTGGCGTCTGTTTAAAACCACTTTTCATATTAAAACCTTGAGCGCCTAACACGGATCAGAGAGCTTGAGGCTAGTGTTACGAACCTTGTTTCAGAACACTCAAGTCAACAAAAAAGGCTCCTTTCGGAGCCTTAATTTGTTCAAATACCTGACGCCTAATAAACCCGTTTCTTAGGCTCAATATAATCAATCCCGTCGGTCATTGTGTAGTCATGGACCGGGCGGTAGTCGATTTTCACTTTGTTCGTTTCGCCGTCATACCATGCGAGGGTATGCTTCATCCATTCCGCGTCGATACGGTCTGGATAATCCTCATGTGCATGGGCGCCGCGCGATTCCTTGCGGTTATCCGCAGAGGCCATGGTGACACGTGCTTGGGCGATCAAATTGTCAAGTTCTAGCGTTTCCATAAGGTCCGTATTCCAGACCAATGTGCGATCCGTGACGGACACATCTTTGATATGTTCAGCAATCGCAGTGACTTTTTCAACACCTTCCGCAAGGCTCTCTTCCGTGCGGAAAACGGCGCAATGTTCTTGCATCGCCTTTTGCAGGTTGAGGCGGATATCGGCTGTTTTCTTGGTCCCATCCGCGTTGCGGAATTTGTTCAAACGCGCGATCGACTCCTCGCCCGCATTTGCGGCTAGAGGCTTCTGATCCATATTCGCCGTGCATGTCTCTTTAACCCGCAGACCCGCCGCGCGGCCAAAGACCACCAGATCAATCAGCGAGTTCGACCCGAGACGGTTCGCACCATGCACGGACACACAGGCCGCTTCGCCCACTGCCATCAAGCCGGGGACAACACTGTCTGGATTACCGTCTTTGAGCGTCAGAACTTCGCCATGATAATTGGTCTGAATGCCGCCCATATTATAATGGCACGTCGGTAGCACTGGAATTGGCTCTTTGTTTACATCGACATTAGCGAAGATTTTCGCTGTCTCTGAAATACCCGGCAGACGTTCAGCCAGAACAGCAGGGTCAAGATGATCGAGATGAAGGAAGATGTGATCCTTATTCGGGCCCACACCGCGACCTTCGCGAATTTCAATTGTCATCGCGCGCGAGACAACATCGCGCGAAGCGAGATCTTTCGCGGAGGGTGCATAACGTTCCATGAACCGCTCGCCCTCGGAGTTAGTCAGATAACCGCCCTCTCCGCGTGAGCCTTCAGTGATCAAACAACCTGCACCGTAGATGCCTGTCGGATGGAATTGAATGAACTCCATATCCTGAACGGGCAAACCAGCCCGCAGGACCATAGCATTGCCATCGCCTGTGCAAGTATGTGCCGACGTCGCAGAGAAGAACACGCGGCCATAACCACCTGTTGCAAGGATAACGGTCTGCGCGCGGAAGCGATGCAATGTGCCGTCGTCTAATTTCCAAGCCGTCATACCCCGACAAACGCCATCTTCCATAATCAGGTCGAGTGCAAAATATTCGATAAAGAATTCAGCTTCATTACGAAGAGCTTGGCCATAAAGCGTATGCAACATGGCGTGACCCGTACGGTCAGCCGCCGCGCAGGTACGTTGCGCTTCTGGACCCTCGCCCATATTCTGCATCATGCCGCCGAAAGGACGTTGATAGATTTTACCGTCTTCGGTACGCGAGAACGGCATCCCCCAATGTTCTAGCTCGTAAACCGCCTTTGGGGCTTCGCGGCAGAGATATTCAATAGAGTCTTGGTCACCGAGCCAATCAGACCCTTTGACTGTGTCATACATGTGCCAGCGCCAATCATCTGCGCCCATATTACCCAATGAGGCGGCAATACCGCCCTGTGCCGCAACCGTATGCGAGCGTGTTGGAAAAACTTTTGTGACACAGGCCGTTTTGAGGCCCGATTGCGCCGCGCCCAGCGTCGCCCGTAGGCCAGAGCCCCCCGCGCCGACGACAACGACGTCATATGTGTGATCAATCCACTCGGTCTTTTGGGCTGTTTTCTTAGCAGTCATGATGAAGTCCTAAAGGAATGCGAGTTTAATGACGGCAAACGCCACAGCGGCCCACAAAATGAAGGCGACGACTTTATTCTTCAACAGGCCAAATGAGCGCAGCTTGCCACCGAAGTAATCCATGATGACTTCGTCCATCTCTAGCTTACAATACCAGATTGCAGCCGTAAAAAAGGCAAGAAAACCAAGTCCACCAATCGGCGAAGAGAGCCAATCAAGGATACCTTGCGGCCCAGTTGATACTGAACCTGCGACAGATAAAATCGCAAATGGTAAACCGATGATAACGCCCCACCCCGTTAGGGTATGAATCTTCTGATGGGACGCACTGTGATTTGCTGTTCCGGCGCTCATTATAAAACTCCTGAGATCAAAAGTGTAATGATCAAAGATGTGATGAGAGATACGCCGACCATCACATAGGATAACAGGTTATTTTTCTGCGGGTCCAACATTGAACCTCGGTTCCAAATCGCGTGACGCAGTTGCGCAACGGCCATGAATAGAAAAGCAAAGAGGAAAACAAAGAGGCCAATTGCGCCAAGCGGCGAGAAAACCAAACCCGCGAGCGGCAATTTACCTGTCAGTGCGAGGACCAAGAGGCCCGCTGCGACCAAAAATAACGCAACATAACAAATAATGGCACTTGCGCGATGCAAGATCGAACTCAGCATAGCCCCATGCCAGCGCCAAACCTGCAAATGCGGCGCCATAGGCCGCGGATCATTCCATTCCGATGACATTAAACTGTCCCTCTTTTAATCTGCGCGCAAGCTAGGCTTCGGCGTTAATATGTCAACGGATGATTGGCGGTAGTGTTGCCGCAGAGCACAGAAATTTACAGTCATTAAACCTGCGTTTTTTCACGGCTCGATGCACCTCAGGCTTTGAATGCAAACCTCTTCCGCAACGAAAAGACCCTTCAATTAGGGCCTCTCAAACGGCTTCAACTTATGAAAATTTGACATTATTGACACATATGATGTTTATATAGATACTAATAAGTAAGGATAAAGCCGTCCATAAGCTGAAGATAGTTGAAGCTACGCACCAAATTAAATGACGATAATCTGGAGAAAATTATTATGAAAAAACTAATTTCAGGCACTTTTGTTTCGACCATAACAATGCTCGCCTTCATGGCTCCAGCGTATGCCGCCTTGAAACCAGCTGCAGATACAGATGGAAACGGTAAAATTTCATTAGAAGAATTCGTTATCTTCAACGGTGAAAAAGATCAGCTTCAACGAGACAAAAATAAAGATGGTGTTTTTTCAACTGAAGAGTGGGTCGGAAAATCTGCGAGCGATTATCGCACATCATCCTTATCCCGCTTTGACTCGAATGGTGACGGATCACTCTCCATCGACGAAGTCGTCAATGTTTACATTTGGGCATTCGGTGAACGTGATAAAAATAAGGATGGCGAATTAACAGGAGGCGAAATCCCAAAGCCTTTCAAAAAGTAGACTGAACCCCTTTCCAGCCTAAAACTCTGCCATAAAAAAGGCGTTACCCGAAAGTAACGCCTTTAAACTTAGGTCTGTGAGGCTCCTAAATATGGAGCCTCAAACAGCTACTTATCGTCGACAGCTTTTTCGACTTTCTCAGCAGCGTCTTTCATGGCGTCGCCAGCTTTTTTGGCTTTGTATTTTGTGTCTGAGCCAACATCGCTCGCCTTTTTGGCCGCATCATTCATAGCAGCACCCGTTTTATCGGCAACGCCTTCAACGCCATCTTTGACATCAGTTGCCATTTCACCAGCTTTATCCGCTGCAGCTTCGACACCATCTTTAGCATCAGAGGCCATTTCGCCAGCTTTGTCTGCAGCATCGCTCATGGCAGCACCTGTTTTGTCAGCAGCAGCTTCCACACCGTCTTTGGCATCAGACGCAACATCTTTAGCTTTATCAGCTGTTGCGGCAGCAGCGTCTTTTGTTTTGTTAACGGCTTCGTCGGCAGCCTTGCAGCCTGTGAAAACCAATGTAGCGCCAACAAGCGCCGTAAGAATAAGTTTCGTTTGCATTTCAATCTCCCAATTTAATACAATTGCTCTTCCCATACACACTTTTTCGTGACTTCCAAGCGTTTCAAACTGCATCCTCGGTTCGGAAAATGAAAAATCTATAGTTTTCAACACCTTACAGAAAAATCCAAGAGAATGATCCTCGGGTCCAAAAGCTGTGATACGATACACAGGTTCTTTCGGACACGGGACAGGTAGGAGCTCACCTTCTGGTACCGAGAGACGGTGGGGTTGAGCGGTTTGGTGTGAGAGCCAGACGTGTGCCGGACCTTTTGGAGTGAGAGCCGACTGCTTGGTCTAATGGCCTAACTGCAGGGACAAACAGGCCGCTTCGTCAAAAACCGCTGCCGCGTGGTATGCATGTGTTGGACTTACATCCCAGCGCGTGCGGTCTTTGCGTAAAACAACTTTTCTATTTTGGTCCTCCATCGCGAAGACCACCACGCGGACTGTCCCACTTAATCGGGCATCCCATTATTCGGCAGTTTCCCACTTAATTGATATGGGGCTGCAGACGTTTTTGCCTGCGTGATACTTAATCTTAACCGTAATCCGACACGATGTTCCTATGCTTGCCTTGCAGAAAATTCCGGCCCTCGAGGTCTTAAACCTCTTCATTGATCACCTACGCGGTGAACGACGTTTAGCTGAAAAAACCTGCGAAGCCTATCAGAGTGATATCTCTGAATATTTGGGATTTCTCGCAGGTTATTTAGAAACAGACATTACATTACCTGATATTATTGGCGTTGAGGCACGTGGATTTCGAGCCTATTTGGCGCAACGACGACGTGGAAATCAACCCTTATCTGCCGCCTCCATTCAAAGACATTTATCAGCGGTTCGTACATTTTATCGATATATTGAACGTCGTTGGGATGCGCCTAATGCGGCCCTACCGCTGATCCGCGGGCCACGTGTCAAACGTCCACTTCCCAAAGCCGTGAGCGCCGCCGAAGCCTTGAAGATCGTAAATAAACCCCTGAACAGCCCTGGCGATCCATGGATTTCCGCACGAAATCAAGCGGTGTTAGCCCTATGTTACGGTGCGGGCCTACGTATCGCCGAAGCCTTATCTTTAACAGGAAGAGATGTCCCTTTAGCGCGGCAAATCATGCTCACGGGTAAAGGCGGGAAAACGCGCCTCGTCCCGATTTTGCCCATCGTTGCCGAAGCTGTGGCTGAATATATGCGCCTAACGCCGTATCAACTCGGTCCTGACGCACCCATTTTTCGCGGCGCGCGCGGCGGCGTGTTAAGGCCTGAAATCATTCAAGCCGAAGTCCGGCGATTGCGTAGCGCCTTAGGCCTGCCCGAAACAGCAACGCCCCATGCTCTACGTCATAGTTTCGCGACGCATTTATTAGCAGGCGGCGGGAATTTACGTACCATTCAACAGCTTTTAGGGCATGAAAGCCTTTCAACAACGCAACGTTATACCGATGTTGATGCGGCTCGACTCATCGACATTCACGCGGGCGCTCACCCTCGCGCGTAGCTCACATAAGCTCTTAATTAGAATACAAAAATCCCCAGTCAAAAGACTAGGGATCATATTTTCAAACATGGAGTTCGATTAATTAGGGTTAACCATATTAATCGTGACATTCGTTCCCATATTCGGAACAGAGATTTTCACATCATCAAATGTAGTTTTAGTATCTGTGGGCGGCGTACCGGACGCACCCCAACTGTCTAAGACTTCATAGCTATCCGTCATAGAAAACCGACCATCATCATCGCGATCATGCCAAATACTCACCGCATATTCGCCCGGCGTATCAACGTGATGCGTCGCCGTCATAACACCCGCCTCCGCGGCCTTAATCACACCGCCAAAACCTTTCATGGAGGAATAATCTTTACGTGTTTGGATTGACACATAAATTGGACCACCTGTTTTCCCCTCTGATTTACTGGCGGGAACAACATCCGTCAGCGTCACAACAACAGGAATGTCCCCGCGTTTTTGTTTCCACTCTGGCGCATCTGCGGCAAAGCTAGGCGAAACAAAGGTCATGGCACTGACCAATGTTATCGCGCTAGCTAAGCCGATGGACTTGAGTTTAACGCAGCTTTCAACGCCTTTCGTTGGTTTTATTTTTTCTATAGTAACAAACATTTTCGTCTCCTTTGTAATTTAGTTTGCATTTCAAACTAGACAAAAACAAGTTTGTATGTCAAACTTATTTTTAATTCGAAGTTATAGGAGACGTAGAATGACTAAAGTTGAAACACTGATGGCAGATCTGGAAGACGCCAGTCGCATTGCCCGCGAAGGCGCAGATACGCCCTTAGTCGGCGGGCCAATTGGATTAATGTGGGGCATCTTACTCACGGCGACCTTCGCCATACATTATATGATTATCACACAAGCTTTGGCCATTTCATTTTCGTCACTCGGCTTTCTATGGATCAGTTTTGCAGTTATCGGCGGTATAGGCAGCGCGGTTTTAGGGCGAAAAATTGGCAAAAAACCGGGCGCATCATCCATCAGCAATCGTGTTGAACACTATGTATGGATCATGTTTGCAGCCGCTCTGGGCTCGCTCGCCGTCGGTATTTTACTCAATCAAATTCTTGGCACAGGTAATTACGAATTATGGACACTTGTCCTAATTTTCGGGTTTGCAGGACAGGGGCTAGCCTATGGCGTGACAGCCAAACTCACAGGACATGGTTGGTTGCATTTTGCCGCATTTAGCGGTTTCGCCCTCGCCGCCATTACAATGAGTTTTTACGGGGACAACATTATCTATTTAATTGCTGCAATCGGCTCAATTGTTACAATTATTATCCCATCCATTCTATCTATTCGGAAGGCGGCCTAAAATGGAAGGCAAACCCGATATTAATTTGGACGCCGTGGATGACGTCATTCACGGACGGTTGCGCCTCGGTGTTATCGCATACCTCTCCGCTGTGAACCCCGCCAGCTTTCCAGAATTAATCGACAAAACAGGCGCGACGAACGGCAATTTATCGACACATCTAACCAAGTTGGAAACGGCTGGATATGTGCGGCAAGAAAAAGGGTATAATGGCAAGCGGCCGCAAACGCTGGTTCATTTAACGCCTACAGGGCGCAAAGCGTGGATTCGTTATCTCGAGGCAATGAAAACGCTGCTCGGTCATTCGATATCGGATGGTTGAGCTTTACTGGAATAGCCTCCATGTTGATCTCTGAAATTCAGGAGATCGACATGTCTAACGTATTATTTTCCCCATTTTCCGTTCGGGGAATGACGTTGCCCAACCGGATTGTCATGGCGCCGATGACTCGTAGTTTTTCGCCTGATGGCGTACCGGGCCAAAATGTTGTCGACTATTATGAACGCCGTGCAAATAGCGATGTAGGTTTAATCATCACTGAAGGTACCGTTGTTGACCGCCCTGGCTCCGCCAATGATCCCAACTACCCCAAGTTTCATGGTAAGGAGTCCTTGGCTGGCTGGAAGGCCGTTGCAGACGCAGTGGCGAAGACACCGGGGAAAATTGCGCCGCAGCTTTGGCACGTCGGGATGGTTAGAAAACCAGGCACAGGCCATAATCCAGAGGCGCAATCCGACAGTCCATCGGGCGTAACACATACAGGTAAAACCGTTCTGCCTGCACCGACAGACCAAGACGTTGCCGATATGGTCAATAGCTTCGCGCGTTCGGCAGGACATGCGAAGGACTTGGGCTTTGATGCCATCGAAATTCACGGCGCGCATGGCTATCTGATTGATCAATTTTTCTGGGGCGTCATGAACCAGCGCGAAGATAAATATGGCGGTGATTTAAATGATCGCGCCACTTTCGCCGGTGAAATTATTTCCGAATGCCGTAAAGCCATTGGCGACGATATGCCGATCATTCTGCGGTTCTCTCAATGGAAACAGCAAGAATATACAGCACGTCTGGCAGATACGCCCGCAAAACTAGAAGCCTTTCTAAAGGTCTTTGTCGATGCTGGCGTCGATGTTTTACATTGTTCGCAACGTCGTTTCTGGGAACCAGAGTTTCCAGAACAAGACGGAGATGCGCATCTCAACCTCGCGGGTTGGGTAAAAAAATTGACGGGCAAGCCTACAATTACTGTCGGGTCTGTTGGACTAAATGGAGATTTCTTTGAAGCCTTCCAAGGTAAAGGTGCAGAGGCCGCATCATTGGACGAATTATTCGAGCGTATGGAAAAAGGTGAATTTGATATGGTCGCCGTAGGACGTGCCCTCCTCCAAGATCCGCACTGGGCGACAAAAGTGAAAGACGGGCGTTTTGATGAGCTGAAAAGCTATGACGGTAAAGCCCTCGCAACGCTCTATTAAAAACACAAAACCCCACTCAATGAGTGGGGTTTTATTTCGATAGTTGAATGAGGTTTGCGTCAGATTAGATATCAATCTGGCTAAAAACCATCCCTTACATCTGCATCGCCCAGCCTTCGACGTCCATCGCGGCTTGGCGAACAGCTTCGGAAACTGTTGGATGGGCATGACAGATTCGCGCTAAATCTTCGCTGGCAGCTTTAAATTCCATCGCAACCGCGATCTCATGGATCAGGTCGCCTGCGAGTGGGCCCAAAATATGGGCCCCAAGAATTTCATCTGTTTCGGCATGCGCTAAGATTTTCACAAAACCTTCGGCTTCATGATTACAGCGCGCCCGCGAGTTTGCGGTAAAAGGGAACTTACCGCGCTTAAACGGAATACCAGCCTCTTTCAGCTGTTCTTCAGTTTGACCGACACTCGCGATTTCAGGATGCGTATACACCACATCTGGAATGACTGCATAATTCACATGTCCAGATTGCCCAGCGATGGACTCTGCAACGGCGGCGCCTTCTTCTTCGGCTTTATGCGCCAGCATAGGTCCGTCAATGACGTCACCAATCGCCCAAATACCTTCAACCGAAGTCTTCCAATGATCATGAAGAACCTTGCCGCGTTTGTCTGTTTCAATCCCAACATTTTCGAGGCCCAGATTTTTCGTAAATGCGTTCCGCCCGATACAAACAAGAACAACATCAGCCTCAATATCCTTCGGCTTTCCACCCGCAGCGGCTTCGGTCTTGACGGTTAAGCCAGACTTAGTTTTTTCAACGCCCATAACTTTGCGAGAGAGCTCAAACTTCACGCCTTGCTTTTTAAACATACGAAGGGCGGCCTTCTGAATTTCCTTGTCAGAGTTCACCATGATGGACGGCATATATTCAACGACTGTGACCTTGGACCCGAGACGACGCCAAACAGACCCTAGTTCCAGTCCAATAACGCCGCCGCCGATAACGAGGAGGCTTTCAGGCACGTCTTGTAGATCCAATGCGCCCGTCGAAGAGACGATCGTCTTCTCGTCAATCGCGACACCTGGAAGCGCAGCAACTTCAGAGCCTGTCGCAATAACGATATTTTTCGTCTTATAGACCTTGCCGTCGACCTCGACCTCGCCTTTGGCTTTAATTGTACCAAAGCCCGTGATGTGTTCGACATTGTTCTTCTTGAACAAATATTCGATACCTTGCGTAAGCCCCGTGACAACTTTGTTTTTACTCTCGATCATCGCAGGAATGTCGGCTTCAACCGTGGCCTTTAAGCCCATGGCAGGGAAATCTTTCTGCGCGGTCTCATAAAGCGCCGTCGCATGTAGCAAGGCTTTCGAAGGAATGCAGCCAACGTTCAAACATGTGCCGCCAAGTGTCTTACGTGTTTCTATGCACGCGACCTTTAGGCCAAGCTGCCCACATCGGATCGCGCAATTATAACCGCCGGGTCCGCCACCAATAATGATGACGTCATATTGTTCTACCATGAGGATATCCTGTCAGGGGTAAATCTTATTTTGTAAATAGGCTCGCTAAACGCGAATATCAACGCAGCAATGAGAGGAAACGCGGCACGTTTTGTCTCTTAGCGCCCTAACGCAACCAGCCGCGCCCGCGAAACTTACGTGCAAAGATGTATTGGACAACAGATATAATCGTTACAAAACTCATGATGCCAAAATAACCGACGCCAAGAAGGTTAAAGGCCCCACTCAAAATGTCGAACCCATAGCTGAGTATAACAAATAACAGACTGATCAAAAAAATAGGGACCGCCCATTTCCGGCGGAGAAGTAAAAGTATAGCGGCCAAAAGTCCCGACCAGACGGCCAATGCAAAGACTGAGGCATAGAGTGCAGGAACAGTCAGCAAAAACTCAATTTGCTCACCCGAGTAGCTTTGCGCGGCTAAGCTCTCAGGCGTCGCCGTGACAGATGCGAGATATTGCGCAATCCCAACAAGATTCCAGAGCAAGAAGAGAACACTGATAATCCAGAATTTGAACGGTAGTTTTGCGGAATATTTTTCAGACATTATACTCCCCCATTTCAGGGGAAGACTAAGCCAAATGACCGTGAAAGTCTAATTAGGCTTCGAGCTGTCCCTCGTAATAAGCTGAATATGACGCCCAAAATAGGAATATCCCAACAATTATCATTCCGAGGTTCACACCGGAATTCATACCGCCCAAAACGTGAAACCCATCACGAAGCAATGAATCAACCATGGTCAGCAACGTACCAACCAGTGAAATCATGAACCAATGATAGGCACTTTTCTTGCGCAGAAGCAGATAAACGGCGCCGCATAACAGGCCAATTGCAGTCATAGCTTTTGAAAAGGCGACCCAAGCAGGGGTCGCTTCCAAATAAGCCAATTGTCTAGGAGAATATTGCAGAGCAAGTTCTTCGGGGGATGCGATCTGACCCAATGTGAACGCTAAAAGACAGAGCAATCCCCATGTCACGGCAAATGCAGCCATAATACCAAGCATACGCTGCTCTAAGGCTGAGCCATTCAGAGGTGAAGTGTCTTTTTCGCCTAAAGGCACTGCTGTAATATCAACTGCTGTCATTTGAGTCTCCCGTTCCTCATGTTCATTACAAACACGGGAGCTCTATCGCAGAAAAGTCTTAGGTCTGATTTAGGAACCAGACCTAATAAGTGGTTAAAGGTCGAGAAGCATACGTTCTGGATCCTCGAGGCATTCTTTCACGCGGACAAGGAATGTGACGGCTTCTTTACCATCAACGATGCGATGATCATAAGAGAGTGCAAGATACATCATTGGACGGATAACCATCTCGTCATTGATAACAACGGGACGCTTCTGAATTTTATGCATCCCCAAAATACCAGATTGTGGAGGATTTAGGATCGGTGATGACATAAGCGAGCCATAAACACCGCCATTTGAGATCGTGAACGTGCCGCCAGACATGTCATCCATAGATAGTTGACCATCGCGGGCCTTTGCACCAAGCGCACCAATGCCTTTTTCAATCCCGCCGAGTGAAAGCTCGTCGCAATCGCGAAGTACGGGAACAACAAGACCTTTTTCTGTGCCGACAGCAATGCTGATGTCGTAGAAATTTTTGTAGATGATGTCTGTTCCGTCAATCTCTGCGTTCACGCTTGGGACGTCTTTTAGGGCCTGAACACAAGCCTTCACGAAGAAGGACATAAAGCCGAGCTTCACACCATGACGCTTGATGAATAGCTCTTTATATTCGCTGCGCATCGCCATGATTGCGGACATATCCGCCTCATTATATGTCGTTAGCATCGCAGCCGTATTTTGTGCATCTTTCAGGCGGCGCGCGATGGTTTGACGAATACGCGTCATGCGCACGCGGTCTTCGCGCGGTCCATCATTTCGCGGCGTTTTCGGGGCGGCTGGCTTAGGTGCAGAGGCTGCAGGTTTAGCTTTCGGAGGGTTTGCTTTCGCAGCCAGTGCGTCAGCTTTCGTGATCCGGCCATCTTTACCCGTACCTGAAATAGAAGACGCATCCAGACCATTTTCGCGCATGATTTTGGCAGCAGCAGGCATGGCAATCGCGTCGCCTGAATTTACTGCAGCAGGCGTCGAAGCTGCAGGTTCTGCCGTTGCAGTATCTCCACCAGAAGCCCCCGTCAGAAGCGTTGCAATCGTCTGCCCGACAAGCGCAACTTCGCCCTCGGCGACCAAATGCTCGCCCATGACGCCGTCCGCAGGCGCGACGAGTTCTTGCGCAGCCTTGTCTGTTTCCAGCTCTACAATGGCTTCATCTTTTGCAACGGCCTCACCTGGCTGTTTCATCCAAGACGCAACAGTCACTTCGGAGACACTTTCACCGACATTTGGCACATCTATATTCATAGACGCCCCCGCCGAACCTGCAGGAGCGGCTTTCGTTTCGGTCTCTTTGGCTTCTTCAGCGGGAGCGGCCTTAGCACCGCCTGAACCAGAGCCTAGACGCGCGATCAATTTCCCGATCTCCGCATTTTCACCTTCAGCGACCAGAATTTCTTCCAAGACACCATCCTCAGGAGACACAAGCTCCTGTGCCGCCTTATCTGTTTCCAGTTCAACGAGCGGTTCATCTTTTTTGACCGTATCACCGACCGCTTTAAACCACTGCGCGATGGTGACTTCGCTGACACTTTCGCCAACATTTGGAATTGTGATATCTGTCATGATTCAGACCCTATTTCGCGAACGCATCATCAAGGATGGCTTGCTGCTCTTTTTTATGTTTTGTGCTGATACCAGTAGCCGTAGATGCGGCGGCGGCGCGACCAACATAGCGCGCACGCGTATTTTTCGCACCAATCGCAATCAGGCTTTCTTCGATGAAAGGCTCAATAAAGCTCCATCCACCCATATTTTTTGGTTCTTCCTGGCACCATACGATGTCCGCGTTTTTGAAACGTTTCAGTTCCAACTGGATAGCATCATCTGGGTAAGGATAAAATTGCTCAACACGCAGGAGGTAGATATCGTTGCGTCCGTTTTTCTCACGCTCTTCGAACAAGTCGTAATAAACTTTCCCGGAACAGAGAATGACGCGTTTAATCTTGCTATCCGCTGCCAATTTAATTTGGCTCACTTCAGGTTTATAATGTGCATCATCCCAAAGCAGTCGATGGAACTCACTGCCCGGCCCCATTTCCTCGAATGTCGACACACATAGTTTGTGACGCAGGAGAGATTTAGGACTCATATTAATGAGCGGCTTGCGGAACTTTCGTTTCACCTGACGGCGCAGTGCATGAAAATAATTCGCGGGTGTAGAGATATTCGTCACCTGCATATTATCCTCGGCGCACATTTGAAGATAGCGTTCGAGACGTGCGGAGGAATGCTCCGGCCCTTGTCCTTCATATCCATGCGGCAAAAGCATTACGAGACCAGACATGCGCAGCCATTTCTGTTCTGCGGAGCTGATGAATTGATCCACCATAACCTGCGCGCCATTGGCGAAATCGCCAAATTGCGCTTCCCAAATCGTAAGGGCATGCGGCGCAGCACCGGAAAATCCATATTCAAAGCCCAGCACGGCTTCTTCTGACAAATGCGAATTCAAGACTTGATAATATTCTTGATCTGGATCGAGTTTATTCAGCGGCGTGTATTTCTCTTCAGTCTTCTGATCGACAAAATTCGACTGACGCTGCGAGAATGTCCCGCGTTCGGAATCTTGGCCAGACAAACGGACGGGATGCCCCTCTGTGATTAACGTACCGAAGGCGAGATGTTCCGCAAGGCCCCAGTCAATATCGGCCTGTTTACCAATTTTATCTGCCCGCGCTTTGACAATGCGTTTAAGCGTGCGGTGCATATTGAGCGAATTTGGTGCCGTCGTAATCGACTCACCAATTTCTTTCAAACGTGAGATATCCACGGCGGTATCACCCCCGCGCTTGCCATCTTTTGCGGTCGGCAACGACATACCCTGCCAAACACCCTGCAGCCAATCGGGCTGTTTCGTTTTATAGGATTTCGCGTCCTCGAAATCTTTATCGAGTTTGGCGTAAAAATCATCCATGCGTTTCTGCGCATCGGCTTCGCTCATGTCGCCTTGGGCGATAAGGCGTTCCGCATAAATCTGACGCGTTGTCGGGCGGCCGTTGATCGCTTGATACATGAGCGGTTGCGTGAAGGACGGGTCGTCACCTTCATTATGGCCGTAACGGCGATAACAAATAATATCGAGCACGACATCTTTGCCAAATTTTTGGCGATATTCCGTCGCCACACGCGCAGCGAAAACAACAGCTTCAGGATCATCGCCATTGACGTGAAAAACAGGGGCTTCGACCATAAAGGCCACGTCAGAACAATATTGACCCGAACGATATTCATCAGGTGTTGTCGTAAATCCGATTTGGTTATTTACGATCACATGAATTGTGCCGCCCGTACGATAGCCGACAAGCTGGCTCATCTGGAAACATTCCATAACAACGCCTTGGCCTGCGAAAGCAGAATCGCCATGCAAAATAACAGCCATGACTTCTTCGGGATTATGCGACTGATATGTACCCGACGCCATCTGCTGTTTCGCGCGCGTCTTACCCATAACAACGGGAGCGACGACTTCCAAATGGGATGGATTTGGCGCGAGCGAGAGATGAACTTTATTACCGTCAAATTCGCGGTCATCCGAGACGCCAAGATGATATTTCACATCGCCAGACCCAAAATCTTCAGATCCTGCGGCCACGCCGCCAAGAAATTCGTAGAAAATCGCAGAATAAGGTTTCTGCATAACCGACGCCATAACGTTCAAACGTCCACGATGCGGCATACCGAAGTTGATGTCTTTGAGGCCCAATTGGCCACCACGTTTAATGATTTGTTCAAGTGCGGGCAAAAGGCTCTCTGCGCCGTCAAGACCAAAGCGTTTCGTGCCAGGGTAGCGTTTATGGATGAGCTGCTCAAACGTTTCGCCTTCGACGAGTTTCTGCAAGATCGCGAGGCGGCCCTCTTTAGAGAAGCTAATTTCCTTTTCAGGCCCCTCAAGGCGTTCTTGAATCCAAGCTTTCTCCTCTGGATCAGAGACTTGCATGAATTGCACACCAAGCGTTTCGCAATAGGTACGTTTCAGGATTTCTAAAATCGTCTTAAGCGTGGCATATTCAAGCCCAAGCACACCATCGATAAAGATCTCACGGTCCATATCGGTTGGACCGAACCCATAGGTGGCTGGATCAAGTTCAGGATGAACATCAGGTGTTTTCAGGCCCAGCGGGTCTAAATTCGCAATCAGATGCCCTCGCACGCGATAGGCACGAATAAGCATCAACGCATGCAGCGAGTCCTTCGCGGCGAGCTTGGCTTCAACACCGGACAAGTTTGGGTTAGCCGCTTTAACTTTACTCTCAACCGCCGCAGGTCCATCACCCCAATCGCTCGTCAAGGCCGATGTCAGCTCAGGTGTTGGATCAGATGCGTAAGCATTACGTTTCCAAACAGGACCATCCGCATTCTTTTTAGCGTTTGCACGATCTTCGCCAAGTGACGCAAAATAAGCGCGAAATGACGGATCAACACTATTCGGATCATCGGCATATTGCGCCTGCATCTGCTCTAAATAGCTGGCGTTCCCACCATCTAAAAAGAGTGTATCGAGGAGGTCTTGGTTCTGTTCAGAACGCTCGGTCATGCTGGATAGCCTTGCCTGCTGGCGGTAAATTCGATCTTTGCTCTAGCAGTGTGTAAACACACTGTCATTGGCAGATTTCAGGTTTGATAGTTCAATTACGGGTGAGAATAGAAAATGTGTCAAAATACACAAAAAGCCGCCTCACACACATCGCGTTTTCGCGAAATGCATCAAGCGGCCCTCTACGTAAATATTTGGACACGTTAGCCGTTCAACACATCCATCATTGTGACGCCCAATTTCGCTGGAGACGCAGAAACACGAATGCCTGCTTTTTCCATAGCAGCGATCTTGTCTTCTGCGCCGCCTTTGCCGCCAGACACAATCGCGCCGGCATGGCCCATTGTACGGCCCGGAGGCGCTGTGCGGCCTGCGATGAAGCCAACCATTGGCTTGGAGATGCCTTTTTTCGCCATATGCGCGATATATTCAGCCGCTTCTTCTTCTGCTGAGCCGCCGATTTCGCCGATCATGATGATCTGCTTTGTGTCATCATCATGGAGGAACAATTCGAGGCAATCGATAAAGTTCGTGCCATTGATCGGGTCACCGCCAATACCAATAGCTGTTGTCTGACCAAGGCCAACCTGTGTGGTTTGGAACACAGCTTCATATGTAAGCGTACCAGAACGTGAAACCACGCCACAGGTCCCTTTTTTGAAAATTTTACCCGGCATGATACCGATTTTGCACTCATCTGGGGTCAAAACGCCAGGGCAGTTCGGACCGATGAGGCGAGACTTAGAGCCGACAAGCGCGCGTTTGACGGGGATCATATCTGCAACAGGAATACCCTCTGTGATCGCAATGATAAGTTCCATTTCCGCGTCGATCGCTTCCATGATGGAATCCGCTGCAAAACGCGGCGGAACATAGACGACTGAGGCCGTCGCGCCCGTTGCATGTTTCGCTTCGGCAACTGTATCAAAGTTTGGGAGGTCCAAATGGGTGGTTCCGCCTTTACCAGGCGTTACGCCGCCGACCATTTTTGAACCATAGGCAATCGCCTGCTCAGTATGGAATGTACCCGTTTTACCGGTCATACCTTGCGTGATGATCTTTGTGTCTTTGTTGATTAGGACTGACATTCTCTTAGCCTTTCACCGCGGCAACAATTTTCTGTGCTGCATCGTCTAGGTCGTCTGCGGCAATCACGTTCAGACCTGAGTTTTTGATGATCTCTTTACCGGCTTCGACATTCGTGCCTTCGAGGCGCACGACGAGCGGCACTTCAAGACCGACTTCTTTGACAGCGTCAACAGCGCCTTGGGCGATGATGTCACATTTCATGATACCGCCGAAAATATTGATCAGGATGCCTTCGACCTTGTCGTCAGACGTCAAAATTTTGAACGCTGCAACGATGTTCTCTTTCGTCGCACCGCCGCCAACGTCGAGGAAGTTCGCAGGTTCTGCACCGTAAAGTTTGATAATGTCCATTGTCGACATCGCAAGACCTGCGCCGTTGACCATACAGCCAATGTTGCCGTCGAGGGCGACATAGGAAAGGTCAAACTTTTGGGCTTCGATTTCTTTGGCATCTTCTTCTGTCTCGTCGCGAAGTTCTGCAATATCAGGATGACGGAAGAGCGCATTGGCATCGAAACTGATTTTCGCGTCTAGGCAATGCAAGCGTTGATCTTCTGTGACGATCAATGGGTTAATTTCCATCATCGCCATGTCTTTGGCGAGGAAGCCTTCATAGAGAATTTTGCCGAGCTTGCCAGCTTGCTTGGCGAGATCGCCTTTCAGGTCCAGAGCTTTGGAAAGTGTACGCCCATGATGCGGCATCCACCCTGTTGCGGGGTCGATGTCGAAATTGATCACTTTTTCTGGCGTGTCATGCGCAACAGCCTCGATGTCCATGCCGCCTTCTGTGGAGACGATGAAAGACACGCGCGACGTTTCGCGATTGATAATAATCGAGAGATAAAGTTCGCGGTCAATGTCGGAGCCATGCTCGATGTAGAGACGGTTGACTTGCTTACCTTTTTCATCGGTTTGCTCTGTCACGAGATATTCGCCGAGCATTTCTTCTGAATTCTTGACGACATCTTCAACGGAGAACGCCAAACGCACGCCGCCTTTGGCATCCGCAGGTGCGCCAATAAATTTGCCTTTGCCGCGTCCACCTGCGTGGATTTGCGATTTAACGACCCAGAGCGGCCCCCCGAGCTTTTCTGCTGCAGCCTTGGCCTCTGACGCATTGAAGATCGCAATGCCTTCGCTAACGGGAGCACCGATGGATTTTAGGACAGCTTTGCCCTGATATTCGTGGATATTCATGTATGAAGTTCCGCATGAGCTGTGAAATGTTGTCCGTCTTATAACGACCAAAAAGCGCACCGCAACCTGACAGTCATACCGCTCACGCATGTTTGTCATGCGAGAGTTGAGCTTCACCGAAGCATAACATTCACATTCTTCGTCCGAGCATAAGGAGGGTTCCAAAAAACACCCCCGTTACCGTCCGTTAGTGGCGTTCAATATGACCCTTACAGATATCGAGGATTGCCCCCATTTCAGGCTTTGTCCTGACCATAAACGAAATGCGGCTCATCTGAAATCGCAGGCACATTATCAATCGTGTAAAGCAAGCGAGAGCCGAGCGACTCGGCTGTCTTGATACTCGCGTCATTATCCATCGCAATCGTATGGACAACCTGATCCCACCCCAGGGTCTCGAAGGCAAATGCAATACAGGCCTCGGCGGCTTCCTTCGCAAAGCCTTTGCGCCAGTGATTTCGATGTATTACCCACCCTATTTCTGGCGCGGGCCAGCCTTCAGGGTTCCACGGCCCGATGCGGCCCACCCATTGGTTTGTTGCTTTCTCAATCACTGAATAAAAGCTGTATCCGCGAATATCCTGATGCCCAATCACGGTCGCCATATTCCGCCACGCCTGAGCGCGGCTCATACCTGGTCCACCGCCAAGCCCGCGCATCGTATCTCTATCGCCAAAACAATCGGCCCAGTCATCGAAATCAGCCGCAGGATCAACATGTCGCAAGATCAAACGTTCGGTCTCTAAAATCACAGCCATATTAAAGCTCTAACGGCAAATTCTGCTTGCTCCAAATGATATGACGTTTTATCCGCCGCCGCCTAAGGCACGGCACGGACGGGTGGCTGAGCGGTTGAAAGCGCTGGATTCGAAATCCAGTAAGGATGCAAGTCCTTCGGGGGTTCGAATCCCTTCCCGTCCTCCGACCATGTTCTCAGCACGATTTTCTACATTAGCAAAACCCGAGCCGTCGCTTCCACTTTAGAAGGAACGACTCGGGCAGATTTTATAGCACGAAGTCGTCTGCATCTAATTCACTGGTGAGGACCCAAAGCTGCATGTCAGCCCTAGCGTCGCCGTCCACGTCAAAACTGACGAGTTGAACATCCACGCCGGAACGCACGAGGCTTTGGATCATGATTTCACCTGCGGTTCCTGTGAAGCTACCGTTGATCAGATTAAACGCCTGATTGCCTGCAATATTTATGTCAGCGTCAATGCCCAAGACATCAATTTTGTCGCCTTCAGCAGAGTTAAAGTCCCTGATTTCATCACGGTTAAAAGGCCCGACATTCGAATCATCTACTGAATTATAATCAAAACGATCTGCGCCTGCACCGCCAAAGAGGAAGTCTGTGCCTTCGCCGCCCACGAGCAAATCATTGCCGTCGCCGCCGAGCAGACGATCAACACCGTCACCGCCAAAGAGGTCGTCATTTCCAGAGCCGCCCTCCAAGCGATCACGCTCAGTTCCACCAAACAAGTCGTCATTCCCAGTACCGCCAATAAGACGGTCTGCACCCGTACCGCCCGTCAGTACATCATTCCCGCTACCGCCAAGCAGCGTGTCATTTCCGCCGCGACCATCAATAGTGTCATCACCTGCGCCGCCCTCTACGCGGTTACGGTTAGATGTGCCCAAGAGCGTATCATTTTGACCAGAGGCAATAAGGTTCTCGATACGAACAAGCGTATCAATACCGGCACCAACTGTGTTTTGCGCCGTCGTGAGCGCCAAATCGACCGTCACACCCGTCGATAACCCCGTGTAAAGAACGGTATCAAAGCCCGTCCATCCATCGAGTGTATCATTGCCTGAACCACCGACGAGAATGTCGCCGCCCGTTCCGCCAAAGAGCGTATCATTACCTGTGCCGCCTTCTAGGCGATCCGAATCTGCACCGCCGTCAAGATCATCATTGCCTGCGCCGCCGCGTAAAAGGTCATTACCAGCGCCGCCTTCAACAGTATCAGCGCCATCCGAACTATTGATTGTATCGCTGACGGAGGAACCGATAATTGTTTCAGCACTGCTATCGCCGATGATATCAATTGTATCTTCCGCGTTCCATTCACTGAACGTCCAGCCTGATATATCGAGGTTCGAGTCAGAAGCCATGAAGACTTCAATGGATTGCACAGTTCCAACCGCAGCGTCCCCAACAACCGCAAGCGCGTCGTCGAGACCACCACCGCCGACTTGTATCGCATTGATCTGCACGAGCGCGTCCGCTTCACTTATGGTCAAGCCCTCAATTGAGGCAATCGTCGAGCCGCGAAGATCATAATTATCATCCGCGCCAGAAACTTCGATCCGATCAAAATCATCACCGCCATCGATAATTTCATTACCGACAGAAAGTTCCGACGCGTTTTGAAACAGAATCAAATCATTATCGTCACCGCCAAAGGCTTCGTCAGATCCAACTCCGCCAATGAGAACATCATTGCCACGGCCGCCATTCATAACGTCGTCGCCATCACCACCACTGATCGTGGTCCGTCCGGATCCACCGGTAATTTCGTCATCGCCAAGGCCGCCAAAAAGCGTAGTTCTGCCGCTGGAGGAATTCGAAAGCGTTCGCCCTGAGGTGCTGCTGTTAAAGTCGAAATCAGCCGCGCTCAATGCACTGATAGTCGTGTTTTCAATCGTCAATGTTTCATTAAAATTGGAACTGAAATTTTGCCACTGTGTTGAGATAAGAACATCTCCATTGCTTTCGCTCAGGAATGGTAACAGCTGGTCAAAGCTGCCGATGAACCAATCGCTCAAATCAATGATATCTTCGCCTGATACAAAATCTGCGATCGTCGTTGACTGGGCACCCCGGAATGAAATCTCAATTGTGTCAGAACCATCTTCGCTACGGATGAGGTTCGTACCGCGCCCCGCGTTGATGATGTCATCGCCCTCTCCAGCATTGATCGTTTCATTGCCAGTGCTGCCAGTGATGTCGTCATCACCCCTACCTGCAAATACGTCTGAAGTCCCTGATGAGGTAATATTGATGGTTTGAGCAAATGTGCTTGTGCGGAACACGAAGTCATCCGCAGATAAATCGCTCAAATTTGTATCAACAAAGACAAGCTCTTCATTGTCACCAGAGCTAAAGTCGGCCCATTCCGTAGATAGGGTCGTGTCGCCCGCACTCTCGCTCAGATAATGCTGAAGCTGATCGAAACTGCTGACACCCCAGTCGCTGAGGTCGATAATGTCAACGCCATCTTCAAAATCTGCAATCGTTGTGGATTGTGAGCCCCGGAAGGAAATCTCTATCGTGTCAGCGCCGATATCGCTTCGGATTAGGTTTGTCCCTCGGCCCGCATTGATGGTGTCATTGCCTTCGCCAGCATTGATCGTTTCATTGCCAGTGCCGCCCGTAATATCATCATCGCCCAATCCGCCGAAGACATCAGAGGTTCCGCTAGATGTAACATTTATCGTTTGGCCTGACGTACTTGTGCGGAAAATGAAATCCGCAGCAGAGAGATCGCCGGCATCGAAATCCCGAAGCAGAAGACGTTCATTGTCCCCAGAACTAAAGTCGGCCCATTCTGTAGAAATGAGCGCGTCTCCAGAATTTTCGGTGATGTAGTGCAAGAGTTGCGAGAAGCTACTCACACCCCATGAGCTAATGTCGATAATATCGACGCCATCTTCGAAATCTGCGATTGTCGTAAATTGTGTTCCGCGCGAGGAAATCTCTATCGTATCAGCGCCGATGTCACTACGGATAAGGTTTGTCCCTCGGCCCGCATTGATGGTGTCATTACCTTCGCCTGCATTGATGGTCTCATTACCGGTGCTGCCCGTAATGTCATCATCGCCCAATCCGCCAAAGACATCAGAGGTTCCGCTCGATGTAATGTTGATCGTTTGACTCGCCGTCGTCGTTTCGAAAATGAAATCCGCTGCAGATAAGTCGCCAATGTCGATGTTGTTTATCCGAAGTGTTTCATTATCCCCTGAGCTAAAGTCAGCCCATTCAGTCCTGAAATACGTATCGCCAGCACTCTCCGTTAAATATTCAAGCACCTGCGAAAATGAACTCACGCCCATTGCACTCAAGTCAATTAGGTCAGTTCCGTCTTCAAAGTCGGTAATTGTGTTGAATTGGCTCTGCCTCGCCGAGATTGCAAATGTGTCGATGCCAGTCCCGCCCGTAAGCGTGTTGGTGCCGGAGCCCCCGTCCAACAGATCATTTCCTGCCCCGCCCAAGAGTAGGTCATTACCGCCGAGACCGGAAAGTTCATCATTGCCGCCGAACCCGCTGATCGTATCAGCACTATTCGTGCCTACAAGTACGTTGTCGCCTGCGTCGCCATCTCTAATTGCCATCAAAATTCCCGTCTAAGTTACCGCACCATTAACTCACTGGTAACCCTAATCAGTATTCGACCGCAATAACAAATCCACGACTTGAGGTAGTTATTCTTATTATGAAAACGTAAATTCATCCCCCATCACAAACAAAAAAGCGCCCCGTAGGGCGCTTTGATACATGTAATGATAATCGTAAAATTTAGTCCCTGAGGGCGGGTTCCATCTCTTGGCAATCTGCGATGATTTTTTCGACCGCAGCGACAGATTTCATGAACATTTCGCGTTCGTCATTTTTCAGACGGATGTTCATAACTTTTTCAACGCCGCGTGCACCGATCATAGCTGGCGCGCCGACATAAAGACCGCGAACGCCTGCGATTTGGCCCGAGAGACGCACAGCACATGGCAAGATACGCTTCTTATCGCGCAGATAGGATTTCGCCATTTCAATAGCAGATTCTGCGGGCGCGTAGAACGCCGACCCATTGCCGAGCAAGCCAACGATTTCGCCGCCGCCTTTACGCGTACGCTCAACAATCGCGTCAACGCGCTCTTGTGTAGTCCATTTCATTTTGATCAAATCAGGGAGCGGCACACCATTCACTGTGGAATAGCGGATCAGCGGCACCATTGTGTCGCCATGTCCACCCAAAACAGACGCATGTACGTCTTCGACGGAACATTTGAATTCGTCAGCAAGGAAATAGCGGAACCGCGCACTGTCTAGCACGCCTGCCATGCCGACGACTTTACGTGGCTGTAGGCCAGAGAATTTTTGCAGGGCCCAAACCATCGCGTCCAGCGGGTTTGTGATACAAATAACGAAGGCTTTTGGAGCATGCTCTTTGATGCCCTCTGCAACCTGTTTGATCACGCCGAGGTTCTTCCCGATCAGCTCTGAACGATCCATGCCTGGCTTACGCGGAAAGCCCGCCGTAATGATGCACACATCTGCGCCTGCTATATCGGCATAATCATTTGTGCCCTTAAGATGGCAGTCTTTGCCCATGACCGGTGCAGCCTCATTGAGATCAAGAGCTTTACCCTTGGCTGTGCCTTCGAAAATATCGAACATGACGACATCGCCGAGTTCTTCACGAGCCACGATGTGGGCCAATGTTCCGCCGATCATACCGGCGCCGATAAGGGCGATTTTTGCGCGTGCCATGGGAGTCTCCAAATTGGTAAGTGTTATTGCGGAGGCCTTTAGACTCGAGAACTCCTCGGGGCAATGGTGACATGATGCACATTCGCGTGCGTAAATGTTTAGTCAGATGTGTTTGAAACAAGGGGCAACGCTCACAGCCCCCCTTGAAACTAGGGTTTCAACATGGGTGACTGCCGATTAATGCGATGCCCGAAAGGTGGGACAGTCCGCGTGGTCGATATTCACGATGGAATACCAGAATAGAAAAATTGTTTTACGCAAATACCGCACGCGCTGGGATGTCAGTCCAACATGTGCATACCACGCGGCAATGGTTTTTGATGCAACGGTTGGGGGTCCCGCAGTTGAGCGTACCGGTCAGACACTCAGGGTGTAAATCCCAAGGCCCCGGTTGACGCCCAGCGGTCAACTCTCATCGCAAAAGGTCCGGCACACTCCAGCCTGTCAAAGCCAAACGCTCAACCCCACCGTCCTCCGATACCAGCAAGCGACGTCTCACCTGTCCCGTGTCCGAAAGAACCTGTGTACCGTATCATAGGTTTTGGGACCAAGGATCATTCTCTTGGTTTTCATAGTATAGCATTGAAGTAGAAAGATTATTATTTTTACAAAACAAGGATTTAATTCAAAACCTAATGCGTCACCTTCAAACCCGACCCAATATCCCATCTGTCATGACACGAAACATGGCCTATCCTGACACGAAATGGCTTGTGAATTTCATGGCCAGCGCACAGCTATCGCCTCAACACGAAAGGCACACTCATGAAACGCACTGAAAAAGTTGAAATCCGAGTCTCACAAGAAGAAAAGCAAACCCTCACGAAACTCGCCCAACAAGAGGGCGAAAGTGTGAGCGGCTTAATCCGTAGTCTCGTTGAAAAATACATGACGTTAAATGCGGCCAGCACAACGCGGCGGTTGCCAAAATGGAAACTTGCGGGACTATTATTACTCGCTGTTTTCGTCGGACATCTCTTAACCGCGCTGATGGTGCGTTTGCATTAGGGCGGAGTTGCATATCTGAGTTTTGAGGTTTAAACTCTACGCTTTATTTCGAGCTCGACGGGCTCGGGTTGAACCAATAAGAGGCGCAAAATGCGCCTCTTATTTAACCTAATTCATTTTCTTTCCGGCGATCGTTGTGCCGGCTTTATTTGAGTCTGCTGCTGCATTGGTTTTGACTTTTTCTTTTTTCGGCTTTTTCACTTCTTTGCGGGAACTTTTACCTTTGGCCATGATGTGTCTTTCTGACAGACCGCGCCCACGCGTACACGCAAAATCGCGTGCTGTGGGTATGCGTCCCAAATCTCGGGAATATGTGCGGTGTCTGAACGAGCCATTATTTCAGGCACAAAGCAAGGTGTGAGTTCAGCCTCTAGCCTCGGAGCGCACGAGGCAGAGTTGTGTGCAAAGTAGAATAATGCCCCAAACCTTCATGCGAAATGAAGTCTACATGTGACTTCAGCTGACTTTGAATTGCATGAGACATTTCAATAGGCGCCCAATTATCCAATGTTCCGTGATGGAGTGTAATGGGGCACCTGATGTCCTTGAGGTGATGCGCCCAAGGATTCACATAAGTGTGAATCGCCTCTCGATAAGCTCGACTATCTCGGCCCAAAGATTGCTTTAGCCCAAGCCTTACTGTCTCCAGAAAATTAAGATCTTCAAGTAAGTTCATATCCGCGTCAGGGCTGCCGTGGAACATCGCATCAACCACCTTCTTTGGTGCAAGAGCCACACCTAAGCGTTGCATGGCTGTAAAGGCTTGAAAATGCAGACGCCCTCGTTTTGCGATTTCAAAGACAGGTTTACCCGCCATGTCAGGCAGAAAATTTCCAAGTTCCAGCGGAGCTGCAGGGGCAATCAAAGTGAGTTTGGACACGAGGTTCGGGCGGGTCGCCGCAATCATTATTGCCGTCATTGCGCCGCAAGAAAAGCCAATCAGATGAACACCATCCTCTGCGGCATTCACTGCCGCCGCATCAAATCCATCAAAGTCTAGTGGTGCCAGCACATGCGGAGCATCGCCCCCTTCAGGAATAAGGGTTTCAATTTCTGCCGCAGACCCCGGTAAGCCATGGCAATAAAACACGCCTTGCATCAGTCGATCTTCCCGCTCGCAAATTCGCTCAGCAACTCCGCATAGCCCTCGCCATTGCGCCAATAGGGCGTAATTTGGATGAGGGTCATGAAGACGCCTTGATCGATCAAGCGTTTTTCGGGGGCCGTGCCATATCGAAGATCATGATATTGCAGCCAAAAGGTAAAATGCTGCGCCAGACGTCCTGCAAGTGCGCCCTTTTCCCCCTCATCAAAGACAAGGCTCTCGCCGTCTTCCAATGTTGAGAGAAGAGAGAAGACGGTGCGTTCTTTGAGGGCCAAAATACGAGAGAAAGGCCCGCGTAATTCCGGAATACGCTGAAGCAACTCACCTTGATTACGGTAAAAAAATCGGAAATCAAAAATCTCTTCGAATATAATATAAAGATAAATCCAATTATCTTCAATCGCGAGCGGATCATTGAGCGGGGCAGACAGGACTTGGCGAATTTCAGCGTCAAAGTCTTCAAACAGGGCCGTGATGATCTGATCTTTGCCCTTATAATGGTAATAGAGGTTTCCGGGGCTCATCCCCATGACCGAGGCAATATCTACAGCAGAGACTTGAGCCTCGCCCTCATTGTTAAATAAAGCCAGTGCCGTCGCGAGGATTTTTGTTTTGGTTGCAGAGCGGGTCAAATATCCCCCCTGCTTCCCAGTAGGAAAACATCTCCAAAGGCGGAATGGAAAGCCAAAGTTAAAACGGATAGAACATAAGTCGACATTAACGCCTCACCCGACCGTTACGCGGGCTCCTTCTCCCTATAGGAGAAGAGAAAATCATGTCTTCGTGGTCGGCTTTTTTGCAGCAGGCGTTCTGTCCGTTTTTATCGGCTTTTTAGGCGCCGTTTTGCGTTTTGGTGTTGGTTTTTTAGCTGTTGGTTTTTTCGGTGTAGCTTTATTCAATGGCGCTTCGTCGCCAATATCTAATTTTTTCAAAATTGCGTCGAGTTTAGCTTCCATCTGATCGACACGCGCCGCGAGGCGGTCTGTGTTACTCTCGCCGACATTTGACAGGCGTGCGCGCATGCGCGCGATGCGGTCATCAATGTCGAGGTCAGGCTTCATATCCCCCATGACGGCTTTGCCCTTACCGACCAGTTCTTCAGCTTTATATTTTCCGACGGCCTCGAGCATTTCGCCCTTATTCACTAATTCATCAAAAACCTCTGACGACTTCCCTGTCAGGCTGCCAACCGCGCCCTTGGCTTCGGCAAAGGCTCGCCCATAGGCCCCAATGCCTGCAAGCCAGATTTTGCGGATGGTATCTTTATCGTCAGGTTTAGACATATTCAGCTCGCAGCTTTGGCTTTATAATGGATGTAGCTTTCTTCGACAGACGGCAATTGTACGCTGTCTTTATGAGGCATGGCTACTTCCGGTTCTAGGAAGAAATCGCGGATCAATTCAATCGTTTCATCGCGGCGCGTTAGGAGAAACAAATGCCCTGCGCCTTTGATCACCCGCAGTTTAGAGCGCGGTAAAAAAGTATTTAAGATTTTGCCATTCACGACAGGTACAATGTGATCCTTGTCGCCCATGATCACCAATGTCTTCGCCTTAATGCGGCGGATGAAGGGAAGCGTAGAATATCCGGCCATCGCCATAAGTTGGTAAAGATAACCTTTGACGGAAGGCGGCATCATGTTGATCGAAAACTCGCCAACATTTTTCGATGCATCGCCGTAAAGCGTCTCAAAGTTCTTCGCGAGGAAATCCCGATCTATATACCGCTTTGGACTCGCCATTTTAGCAAGAGCTTTGGGTTTACCCGGCACCATCGTCACACCTGTCGTCGTCGCACAAAGGACAAGGCGCTTCGTCATATCTTTGTTTTGCCATGCAAATTGTTGCGCGGGCCCGCCGCCCCAACTCACGCCGAGAACATCAACGAGGTCATAGCCATTTTCCAGCAGAATTTGCTTAGCGGCTTTAGCTACCCACCACGGACGATAAGGTACAGTCGGGTCTGGCGATCCGCCAATACCTGGCATATCAAATGTGATGATGTCGCGGCCTGTGAATGTATCCGCAAAAGCCTGCGCGATTTCGAGGTTTGCGCCAATCCCGTTGAAAAACAAAAGCGGCGTGCGTTTGCCAACGCCTTTATCCACGCCCGACCAAATTGCAGTGCGCAGTTTTTGGTTCCCGACTTTCGAAAAGAAGATACGAGGTATCGAATGATTGGCAATCGGCTCTTCATGGCCGTCAATCGCCTTAAGTGTATGTGGCATAGTCTCGTCTTTCCCCCAGAGGACAGGACGTTCTTATTGACACATTGGCCAGCCCTGCTCTGGATGGCATCCGATTCAGCCCGGATGCCTTTCATTACCCTATATGGGTCGTCGCAAACCCTTAGCCAAGGATTAACACAGTGAAGTTATCAGGACGGATTAGGTAAACACATATTCTCCAGGGGCTTGTGATAGCGCAGGAAAGGCTTTGTTTCCGAGTGATTTTGGCGCGTTTTTCATGTCGCCAGATCGTATAGCTAACCACTCATTCCACCGCAGCCACCAGCTCTCATTCACAGCCTCGGCCCCTTCAAGCCATTTCGTAGCGCGGGGTGGATGATCCATATTGGTGAAATATTTTGCTTTTGGGTTACCAGGAGGGTTCAGCAGGGATTGCAAATGACCAGAGTTAGATAAGACAAAGTCAATCTCGCCACCAAACAATCGGATATTCCGATAACAGGCCATCCACGGCGTGATGTGATCCGTTATACCCGCAACCATAAACCCGTCTTGTGTGACAGCTTCCAAATCAACGATATGTTCCATAAAGACGATGTCTTTATCTTTGCGGAAGCGGCGGTCTTGGAAAATATCAAGATAATCTGAGTGAAGCTGCGCCGGAAGGTTCGTCGTGTCATTATTCCAGAAAAGCACATCATAAGGCGGCGGATCTTGGCCCAATAAATAGTTATTAACGACATAGTTCCAAATCAGGTCGTTCGGACGCATCCACGCAAAGGCTCGACCCAATTCTTCGCCCGCCAGAATGCCCTTTTTCGCCGATTGTCGGCGCGCCGCTTCAATCGCGGCGTCAGTCACAAACAAGCCAACATCACTGTCAACTTTCTTGCCGTCCAAAACGGACACCATAAGCGTATAGCAGTTCACGCGGTTATCTCCGCGCGACGCTAATTCGGACAGGAACAAGGCCAATGTGATGCCGCCTGAACAGGCGCCAGTCACATTTAAGCGGGGCGACCGCGTGATTTTGCGCACCGCGTCAGAAGCTTCAAATAAAGCCTCTACGTAATTTTCGAGGCCCCAATGAGAATGCTGTCGCGTCGGGTTTCGCCAAGATACGGCAAAAACTTGATAGCCCATCTTTGTCAAAAATCGGACCATGGATTTATCTGGTGCGAGGTCAGTTGCATAAAATTTATTGATCTGCGGCGGGATGATCATCAACGGTGTTTTATACACCTGCTTTGTTTTTGGCGAATATTGGATGACTTCCAACATGTCATTCTGAAAGACGACAGCACCAGGGGACACGGCGAGGTTTTCACCGACTTTAAACGGACGACCATCAACTTGGCTGGGCATACCGCCATTTTTTGTTAGGTCATTATAAGCGTTTTGCAAACCCTTCACGAGGCTGCCGCCATTCGTTTCGAACAACCGCTTCATGGCCGTTGGGTTGCCGACCAACGTATTCGTCGGCGCCAGTGCATCAACAATTAAATCCGTCACGAATTTTGCCCGCGATTGATCCGCTGGATGCATACGGGAATCCGTAATCCAGCCGTTAAGCTCTTGTCGCATCGCAAGCCACGCTTGCATGCTGCGCTTATAAAAGGGGCTGGTTTGCCAAGCTTCGTCTTTGAAACGGCGATCTTTACGATCTGGTTCCAATTCAGACGTACCTTTGGCAACGGCAATCATCTCTGCCGCGTATTTTTTCAAATGTTTGGCAAAAGGTTTGGGCTGTTTGGCTGCATATCCGGCCATGAGGCCAAAGCTCTTAATGACTTCAGAGCGCCTAAAGCCGACCAACCCGTTGACTGCGGTTGTTGTTTCGGCAGCTTTGTGAGCGACATTTTCTGGCTTATTTGGCATATGTTGAACCTTACCCTTGTTCTTCTATCAATCTGACTAGGTAAGACAGGCGCAGGAGTCGAGTCTGCTTGCGGGTTGCGCATAAAAAAACGACGCCCGCACAGAATGCAGACGCCGTTAAATTTCGATCACGCCCAACAGCATTCAAAAGGAAGAGATTGCTGTTTGGAGGAGAGAGAGACGGGCGCGTCGAATATATATTAGACTTAAGCCGCTTTTGGAGCCGTCTTATCTGTCGCCATAACCTGCTTGTTGATACCCGCAGTTTTACGTGGCTTTGCAGCTTTTTTGGATAGGGCTGTGATCTTCTTGTTCAGCGCAGTCACTTCAGCTTCCAGTTCGGCAACGCGGTCATTGGCACCGAATGGGACGACTGACATAACTTTGTCAGTTGTTGTTTCGAATGTTTCAACAGCACGCTTTTGAGCGACTTTAGCCGTACCAAATGCAAATTCTTCTACTTTTTCGCCGCGTGCGACGAGGTCTTCGAAAAGGCCGTCAGTTGTTTTTGTGTAGATCGCTTTCACTTGCTCTGTACGCAAACGTGCACGCTCAGCTGCAAAACCATAGAGACCGAGATAAGCCAATGCGCCCTT
Organism: uncultured Caulobacterales bacterium; assembly: GCA_938003545.1. Lineage (GTDB taxonomy): Bacteria > Pseudomonadota > Alphaproteobacteria > Caulobacterales > Maricaulaceae > Litorimonas. The sequence goes on along the minus strand of CALKXY010000004.1, from coordinate 57,517 downwards.
ACGGACCACTGATTTAGCTTCAACAGTTTTGGTTGTTTTCTTCGCAGTTTTCTTAGTCGTAGCCATGATAATGTCCTTAGCTTCAGTTTAAGTTTCAGCGGTAGGGAAACCCTACCAATTATTCGATGAAACCTATCTAGGGCGCAAAATTAGAAAGCGCGTCCTAATTTGAATAATAGAGATGTTTTTCTCAAATTTTGTTTTGATAAACCACATGCGTAGTCATTATTCCGAAAAGAAAACGCCCTCAACCAGATGGCACTTTTAGGACAAAACCATAAATATTTTAGCGAAAGTAAAGGCGAGACCGAAAGCAATTGGTAGAGTTAAAACCCATGATAAAACAATCTCAATCATTTTTCTTTTATCAGCTTTACCATTTTCGGCACCAATTCCGAATAATGCGCCAACGGATACGTGTGTTGTGGATACAGCGAGTCCCATTTTTGAAGCAAAAATCACAAGAAAAGCCGTAACAAGATTTCCTGTAAGGCCTTCAGCATTACTCATCTTTGTTATCTTTTGGCTCATCACCACGGCTATTCTACGCGCAAAAAGGACGCCGCCAAGCGTCATGACAATACCAATAGAAGCATAAACGGCAACATGAGACATTCCAGCCGCGCCACCTAACAAAGCAATCGACGCGATTTTTGGTGTGTCATTTACAGCCCGGGAAAAACAAACAGCTGATCCTGATAAGATATGTAAAGGTCGGCTCAAACGCTCCAAACTGGCCGTTAATCGGGATGGCGACATTAGCTTAGACCCAATTTTCCAAAGCACATATGTCAAAGCCGCCGCGATTAAGGGAGACATGAGAAGCGGTATCGCGCCCTTATTGATGAGAGGTTGCAAATTAACCTCACCCATCGTCAACGCAACGCCTGCTCCAGCGAGACTTCCAAGAATTGAATGCGTTGTCGAAATCGGGTAGCGTAAGAAGGTTGCCAAAAATACAGTTGCGGCTGCACCGCCCGCAAAGGCCATAGCAAAGGCGTAAGATTCTAACACATCTTGCCCAACAACACCCTTACCTGAGAATGTCTTTGCAACTTCGCTGCCAAGGTAAACTGCGATGCAAGCCCCTAAAAGAGTTGCAGCATTCGCGACAAACCAAGCCTGTCGGTAAGTGAGGTCTCCTCCGCCCCACAATGTGGCGACGCCCTTAAAGTTATCGTTCGCCCCATTCGCAAAAGCTAAACCGGCGACAATGACAAAAAACAGAACTTCCAACTCAAACCCCAATACAACGATTTATTGAGAGGTGATTTCTTTAATTTGGTTCACAAGTCTAATCATAGAGACTGACATTACTGTGAACTTATATGAAGTTTTACGTGTGCGAGGTATTTATGTTTTCTTTAAGAGCAATGCGACCAACTCCGCGACCTTTTGTTCACGCATTGCTAGATCATCACTGGCCATGGCAGCGGCGAGACAGTGATCTGCATGATCTGTGAGCAGTTCTCCTTCGACTTTTTTCAAAGCCGCTTGCACGGCTTTCACCTGTGTCAGTACATCGATGCAATAGCGATCATCTTCGATCATTTTTGAAAGGCCTCGCACTTGGCCTTCAATGCGAGCTAATCTTCGGCCTACGCCTGCCCGCCGCGTTTTTCTATCTGTCATGTCTGCGCCTCACAGTTGCTTTCCACGCTCACTCTATATACCCCTTAGGGGTATGCTAAGAACAGGCCTAATTACAGCCATATTAATGGCCATGAGTACGGCGGCTTCCGCTCGTCCTGTATCCTATGCGGGCGGCTGGACGCTTATAGAGGAAACGGATCGGCAATCGACGTCGGCTTTGGTTCACTATTCGCCATCGGCGTTTTATTCTTTGGGGCTAAAAACCGAGTGGGACCGTAAATCCGATATCGTCTTTGTTGGGCCGCAAGCCACATGGCTGGCGAAACGCTGGTTTGGCGAAGATCATCAGGCAAATCTGTACTTTTGGGGTGCGGCAGGGTTGGCGTCGGGTATTGAATCCAATGCGGGCGCTGATCAATTTGGCGCGCAGGCTGGTATTATGGCGGATTGGGAAACACGGCAATTGTTTTTGTCCTACCGTGCGTCTGCACGAGACTTCGGCAAATTAGATCAATCTGCTATGCAAGTGGCGCGCGCGGGTTTCGCCCCATATAAAGGCGATACAGGCGAGTTACATACGTGGTTGATGCTAGAAGTAGATCACCGTCCAGAGAATGATGACCCCATAGGTGTCACGCCGCTTTTACGCTTTTTCTACGGGACGGCTTTATTTGAAGCAGGCTGGAACGTCACCAGCGACGCACCCCTCCTCAATTTTCAATATCGATTTTAATTTAGTTACCTAATTGGAGACATCTATGTTTCGCAGACTTCTCATCCCAGCCCTTATGGCTTTCGCAACGCCCGCTTTCGCGCAGGACAATATAGATCACAGTAAGATGGACCATGGGTCTGCTTACAAACCTGACCACCATGCAGGACATGATCATGAGGCCGAGACACATGAAGAGACAGAGGTGATCAACTCCCTGACACTCGCAAATCAACCAAACCTCGCCGCTGCCGTCGCGGCAGGCGGAGAACCTATTGTAGCCAAAGTGTTGGGAGCTGTCTGTGATTTCTGCGTCAAAGCCATGAACAAGACATTTGGTAAACGCGACGATGTCGCAGCCGTTTATGTCGACCTAGATAGCAAAACACTCAACCTCGTTCTGAAACCTGGCGCGACCATGACAGATAAAGAACTCATCAAGGCTGTGAAAAAATCTGGTTATAAAGTAGATTCAATTGCCCGAGGCCCAAATCTCATAGACGGTTAGTCGAGACGACATCTCATGGCTGAACCAATCACAAAACGCGTCTTATTCGCGCCCACACTATCCCTTTTCGCCAGTACGTCGACATTGCTCTGCTGCGCCCTACCTGCCTTGCTTGTCACCATCGGCGCGGGGGCCGTCATGGCGGGGATCAGCTCAAATGTACCAGGCTATGTTTGGCTGACGGAACATAAAGTCGGGTTATTTATACTGTCAGGCATTTTACTCGCCGCGGCCGCTCTTTCGCGCTGGCATGCTCGTAACGCGCCCTGCCCTGTTGATGTAGATGCCGCCAGAGCCTGCACGCGCCTACGAAGGCTCAGCGGAATTCTGCTCTACACCTCAATCTTCATCTATATAATCGGCGGATTTTTTGCGTTTTTCGCCGCCGATCTACTTCTATAACAAACCACAAAATATTCTAATTCGCGATTGTGGCCGCGATCCCCATTCCGATGGTACAGATAAATAACGCGCCAGGAATGATGCAAACCTGAATCCAGGCCTGCTTACCCGTGATGATGCCTGTGTTCGTATCGAAAGGCTCGCGGAGGAATTTCCGTAAGGGCAGATCATCACTCACGCCTTGTCCGGTCACACGCGCAAAAAGAATGGGGCCGCCTAGATACATGGCGAGATAGACAAAGCAGATGCTCAAATTGAACAAGACAGATGGCGTTTCACGAAACGTAATCGCCCAAACCGTCAAGATACCAATAAACATGGCTCCCAATGTTTTATAAACGGCACCGTGCATTCGCTTATTTGGCGCAGTAGCGGCACTCTGACGAAACCTTTCCATAACAGGCGACATCAAATCTGGCGTCAAAGCCATCTCATCTGCGACTTCAACGTCCGCTGTTTCAAAATACTCAACTGTGTCTCTAACGGCGTAATCCATGTCTTTCTCCATAGATGTATTTAATATGCATATTTGATACTGCAGGAAATATATTAAAGCAATATATAAAATACATATATTAAAGACGATCATCTGGTGAGCTGTAGCCCAGACCCATCATTCCAAATGGGTTTTTTAAAATAGGTTTGGAATATACATAAATTTTCACATGCACCTCAAACGTGAGATCTGTCGATGAGATGCCAACCCTTAAGACTCGTCTCATGAGAAGATGCTGATTTAACGCGTAAAACCCAAAAAAGCTGTCCATTCGGGCAGCTATTTTCATGTGTTGGTAACACTCCCTAACAAAAGGCCTGTGGATATTAACGCCTGTTACCGAAACCTTAATTCCTAAGGTAAATCAAACGTTTACGGACTGTTCATACGAATCAGAGAGTCAGGGTCTCAGTCATATGTTTCCCCCTGCCCCGGAGCCTTCATACCGTGAAACCTACCCTCAAAAGCCGTTTCAAAGTCATCACCAATCCGAACCCACCCAAACGGAATGACGCAGAACGGGATGCACAAATCGCAGAGATGCCTCTGAACCAGATCGTTCAAGGCGATTGCGTCGCGAATATGAATAATCTTCCGGCAGAATCCGTCGATCTGATCTTTGCTGATCCACCATATAACCTGCAGCTCGGCGGTGACCTATCCCGTCCTGATAATTCACATGTCGCGGGCGTGACGGAACATTGGGACCAATATGACACGATGGACGCCTATGATCTGTTCACACATGAGTGGATGAGTGCCGCCCGCCGTATCCTGAAACCTAATGGCGCAATTTGGGTGATGGGCAGCTACCACAACATCTTCCGCGTTGGCACAATCCTGCAGGATCAACAATTCTGGGTGTTGAATGACATTATCTGGCGCAAAACAAACCCAATGCCGAATTTCCGTGGCACACGGTTTACGAATGCCCATGAAACTCTAATTTGGGCCTCAAAGTCAGAAGACGCCAAACCAACCTTTCATTATGATGCAATGAAGATGCTCAATGAAGGTGTACAAATGCGCAGCGATTGGACTCTTCCGATCTGCACAGGCCGCGAACGTCTGAAAAATGGTGAAGGCAAGAAAGCCCATCCAACACAAAAGCCAGAATCGCTCCTCCACCGCGTTATCCTTGCGACAACAAATCCGGGCGACGTTATTGTCGATCCATTCTTCGGCACAGGTACAACAGGTGCAGTTGCCAAAAAACTGGGCCGTAACTTCATCGGCTTTGAACGCGAAGAAGAATATATCATCCATGCCAGTCGCCGCATCGCCGCGATTGAAGAAGGCCAAACCGTTGCTGTGACGAAATCCAAACGGTCAGAACCTAAAGTGCCTTTCGGTAATCTGGTCGAGCGTGGTCTGGTCAAAATTGGTACGAAGGTTTTTTCCAAGAACGGCATACTCTCTGCCACGGTCCGCGCAGATGGGAGCCTCGAGTCGGGCAAGCAGTCTGGATCGATCCATAAACTTGGCGCATTGCTGACAAATGCTCCATCTTGCAACGGATGGACGTTTTGGCACCTACAAGGGCCAAGTGGCCTTCAACCGATTGACACAATCCGCGCGGAAGTTCGCTTAGAGATGGCTGAAGCCGCAGGCGCCTAACGTAAAGTTAAACCCGTTCAGCTTGCGTTTAACTTAGTTTAACCATAGCAATGACGAGGCCCGGGCAGCCGCTCGGGCTTTCTTATATTTGGGGACCTTAGGAGAACACTATGAGCAAACGTGACGACTTGATCGCAAAATACGCTGAAGACATCAAAACGAAAATCGGCGAGACGCCGGACATGGACCTATTGACGAAAGTCACAATCGGCTGTGGTCCATCCATCTATAATAAAGACGCATCTACTGTGTCTGGCTCCGATCAGTCCGAGCTTGATACAGTGAAGAACAACTTCCTCATCAAGAAACTCGGCTTATCCGATAGCCAAGACCTCGACGGCGCGCTTGCAGCCGTGATGGAAAAATACGGTAAATCCAATCGCAACAAATATCGCGCAGTTGTCTATTACCTCCTGACAAAGCATTTCAACAAAGCCAGCGTTTACGACAAGTAAGACCTGCGACCTCTCATTTGAGGTTCAATTTTATCAAAAGGTGCGGGTCACTTGGCTCCGCGCCTTTTTTAATGCGAGACGCACATATCAAATACCGCATCATTAGAAATGAGACGCGATTTGAACAAAGCCTGACAAATCTGCAAAGACACCCGATTAAGCCAGGCCCGCTTCCACAACTTTCCGAAACACAGTCGGCAACCCCGAAATATCGCTCACCCATTCACCGTCAACCCGCTGATCAATCTCGGCGGTGAAGACCTCCAGCCGTAATTCGAAATGCGTAAAGACATGGCGGATTTCGCCTTTCGCTTCCCAATTTCGCTTCATTGGCGCGGCTGAATGATCCGTGGGTTTATCTCCCCATGCGCTGGTTGGCGATCCGAGCATTCCGCCCAAAAGCCCTTTATCCGGACGGCGCTCGACCAAAATCTCGCCGCTGCATTGCAAAACATACCCATAACCATAGCGGACAGGTATCTGTTTTTTCTTTGTCTTGATCGGGTATTTCGTTTCCTCACCCTGCGCATGAGCAACGCACCACGTCTGCCACGGACACAACAAACAGGTTGGGTTTTTCGGAGAGCAAATCGTTGCACCAAGGTCCATCAAGGCTTGGCCATAATCACCAGGTCGGTCGGCCCGAACCAATGTCCCCGCCAGATCACGCAGTCCTTTTCGTCCTTTCGGCAGCGGCGAGGCATATGCAAAGCTCCGCGAGATCACGCGTTCCACATTACCATCGACGATATTCGTCGCTTCATCTGCGCAAATCGCGGCAATGGTGGCCGCCGTATAGGGACCTATGCCCGGCAAGCTCAGCAGCGTCTTCTCATCCGTCGGAAAAACACCTCTATGTTCGTCCCGCACGACGCCCGCACATTTATGCAGGTTTCGCGCGCGCGCATAATATCCCAATCCCGCCCACATAGACAAAATAACCTCGCGGTCCGCATTTGCCAGATCGACCACGGTTGGAAACGCTGAACGATAAGCCTCCCAATAGGGCGTGGCATGTGCAAGCGTCGTTTGCTGGCTCATCACTTCGGAGAGCCATATTGCATAAGGATTGGGCACAATACCGCGCACGCGGTCCTCTGGACGGACGCGCCACGGCAAAGTGCGTCCCTGATCATCATACCATCGCAAAAGCGCCGTGCGCATGTCTAAAACGTTATGCATAAAACGGCTCTGTCCGCTTTACCGCTACGCTTCAATAGGCGACACTGAATCTGATGTCAGAAGATGATCGACATAACCGCCAAGTCCTCGGACATTGGATCGAAAGCCAGCGCGCGCGCCCGCAGTTTCGCGCTGCGCCCAGCGCAGGCTTATCCGTATCAAAAGTCATGCGCCCATTAGCAAAGAAACATGGCGCTGGGCGATCTGCTTTATCGCTTGAACGCGTGTGGCCCGAAATCATGGGACCGCGATGGTCCAAAATTTCGACACCAGTTCGTTTTTTAGGCGGACGCAGCGGTCGCACCTTGATTATTTCCGCCCCCGGTCCCGCCGCCGCCCTCATTCTAGCCCAATCTGGCCCCATCATCGCGCGGTTAAATGCGCATTTAGGTCCCAGTCATGTTACGCGAATTAAGGTCGTCCAATCGCGTATGACTGCACCTGTAAGGTCCCAACCGAAACGTGGATTGGCCCCTCGGCAAGAAGCCGCATTGCAGGACAGTTTGTCGACAGTAAAAAACGAACGACTAAAGCAAGCCTTGGAAGCCATGGGCCGCAATGTGATCTCGAAAGGATCGTAAGAGATGAAACAATTTATCCTCGCACTCGCCCTCGCCGCGACAACGGCCCTGACGCCTCTGGTGAGTTTTGCGCAAGATAAAAGCGGTGCGCCCGCCGTTGATTTGCCCGCGCATGTGACGGACTTCGCACTGACCGAAGCCCCTGATGACCATGTAATCGGCAGCGAAGATGCCGCTTTAACGTTAATCGTTTGGGCCTCAATCACCTGCTCCCACTGCGGCAATTGGTTTTCAAATGAATGGCCAGCTGTGAAAGCTGACCTTGTCGAGACTGGGAAATTACGTGTTGTCTTTCGCGAGTTCCCGACAGCCCCAGCACAATTGGCCATGACAGGCTTCCTTTTGGCGGAGTGCGCACCCTCTGCTGATTATATGTCCATCATCGAATATCAGATGGAAAACCAAGAACAGATTTTCAAAGATGCCAGTGAGGGCCGCGGACGCGAGACATATAATAAGATCGCAAAACTAGCCGGCATGGAAGACGACGATGCCATCACGGCCTGTCTGCGCAATCCCGACATGGTCGCGCATATCAGAGATAATTCAGACCGCGCGAGCGTCGCGAACGTTCGCGGCGTTCCTGCATTCTTTATTAATGGCGAAGCCTATGAGGGCGCATCCGATGCAGAAACTTTGGTCGATCTTATCACTGAAATGGACGAAAAAGGTCTGTCAGCCCTGCCTGCAGGCATAAAATCCACGACAGACCACACGGGTCACGCCCACGAATAAGGGCTTAAATTCGCCTTGATTTCATCCTAATCACGATTAATCGCCCACAACCTATGTAAGGCTCGCATTGCCCGTGCCCTTGCTAAATCTGGCTAAATCCGAAGAGTTACTTCTATGAGAAATTTTGATTCGCTTTCGAGACGTTTTGTATTGTTGCTGGCTGGTAGCGCCTTAGCTCTGTCCGCTTGTGGCGGCGCGGATAAAGCTGCCGTTTCGACAGGCGGCGCAGATGGTAAATATACTGTCGCCGATGATTACATCCTTGGGGATGCGAACGCGCCGGTCACATTGGTCGAATATGCATCAGTCGCTTGCCCAGGTTGCGCGTATTGGCACAAAAATGTCTATCCCGAAGTCAAAAGCAAATATGTCGACACAGGCAAAGTGAAATATGTCTTCCGCCCGTTTCCAGCCTCAAATGTTGAAATTGCAACAGCTGGTCATAAATTGGCGCTTTGCGGTGACCGAGATAAGTTCTTTAAAAACATCAAAATCCAATTTGACCGTCAGTCACAAATTTTCGACATGGGTCAAAAAGGACAATTGCGCCAAGCTTATATCAGCCTCGCAAAAGCATCAGGGTTATCCGAACAAGAGTTCATCACATGCATGAGCGATCCAGACATCACATCGCGTTATGAAGCCTTTGCTCAACTCGGCTATGATCAAGGCGTTACAGGCACACCCAGCGTTTTTGCGAACGGACAACGGATTAACAAAAACGATCTGGAGAGCATCGAAGCAATCATCCTGCCAATGCTAGGCGAAGACGTGCCCGCGGAAACGACAGAAGACTAATCCATGGGATCGCTCGTCTTTAATTCTATTAAGCTGACGGGCTTTAAATCTTTCGTCGAACCGACGGAATTCCTCATCGAACCCGGCCTGACGGGTATCGTCGGCCCGAATGGCTGCGGTAAGTCCAATCTTTTGGAAGCCATTCGTTGGGTTATGGGCGCAAATTCTGCCAAAGCCATGCGCGGCGCGGCGATGGAAGATGTGATCTTCAACGGGACAAAAACACGTCCGGGCCGTAATCAGGCTCATGTCACCATCACGGTTGATAACTCCGCGCGGATCGCCCCGCCTGCCTTTAATGACGATGACACGTTAGAAATCATGCGGATTATCGAGAAGTCCAAAGGCTCTAAGTATAAAATCAACGGCAAGACGGTCCGCGCCAAAGATGTTCAACTTCTCTTTGCTGACGCATCAACGGGGGCAAACTCGCCCGCGCTTGTCCGCCAAGGTCAAATTTCCGAACTCATCGCAGCCAAACCCTCTAACCGCCGCCGCATCCTCGAAGAAGCCGCTGGTATTTCAGGCCTGCATTCGCGCCGTCATGAGGCAGAACTTCGTCTCCGCGCAGCAGAAACCAACCTTGACCGTCTCGAAGACATCGTCGGCCAAATTGAAAGCCAGCTTTTATCGCTGCGCCGTCAATCCCGCCAAGCGTCTCGCTACAAACGTCTTGCTGGCGAAATCCATGAGTATAAGGCCCTCCTTTGGCTGAAACGCTGGCAAGCGGCACTGGATACCTTAGAACTTGCGCAGACCGATTTAAGGGAGCGCGAAAAATCCGTTGCTGATACACAATTACGCGCGTCTGAATCTATGCGCCGCGCAGATGAACTCTCTGGCTTACTTGAACCGAAACGCGAAGAACAGCTAATCGCTGCGGCTTTGCTGGCCCGTTTAAATGCCGCGAAAGAGGCGTTGGAGCAGGACGAAGAGACTGCGCGCTCGGAAGTCCGAAAACTCGAGTCTCAACTTGCGGATATTTCGTCAGACCTAACCCATGAACAAGAGGTCGTCGACGATGCGGCAAAAGCCGAAGACCGACTGGCGGCTGAACACGCGGAACTCTCTGCCCTTAAAGATATCTCTGCGGCGCTGGATGCCGCCGCCGATGCCGCCGCTGAAGCCCTCAAAGCGCGCAATACATTAGACGCGGACTTTAACGAGCTGACACGCAAAACAGCTGACCAATCCGCGCGCCGCGAAGCCGCCGAACGAGAGCTGACTCAGGTTCAACAAAGACGTTCCCGCATTCGGATTGAACTGGAGCAAACCGAAGATAAACTCGCAAGTCTGGACACGGACAGCTTTGGAAACGCCAATCTCTTTGGCGCAGCCTCACAAGAAGCGTTAGAGAAATTGGAAGCTGCTCGTGCAACAGAACAGCGCCTAACAGCTGAACGCACGAAAACCGAAGAAGCTGACAGCACTGCCCGCGAATATTTGTCGACAGTGCGCCAAGCCACACAAAAACTCACAGCTGAGAAATCGGCTTTGGAAAACGTCCTGCGCCGGTCCGCTTCCGCGGATTGGACGCCCGCTCTAGACAGCGTGCAAGCCAAGGCTGGATATGAACAAGCCCTTGCGGCTGTGCTGGGTGAGGATTTGGACGCAGCTGTTGGCGGGTCTGCAGGATTACGATGGGACGGCGCAGACATTCCGACGCAGAGTCTACCTGCGGGCGTGGATCCGATCACAGATCACATCACCGCGCCAAAAGAGTTGAAAGCCCGTCTATCGCAGATTGGCGTCGCATCTGTTGACGACATTCACACCAAAGCCAAAGGGTTGAAACCCGGTCAACGCCTCGTGTCACCACGTGGCGATGTCATCCGCTGGGATGGCTTTACAATTGCGGCGGGTGTTGAAACCTCGGCGGCGATCAAACTGAAACAACAAAACCGCATCAAAGAACTAGATGCAGAAATTGCAACGGCCGACGCCGGCATTGCCTCTGCGACGGCTGCGTTTGAAACCGCCCGCGAAGCACGACAGATGGCAGAAACAGCCGCGCGTAACGCTCGCAAGATACTACCAGATTTGGAACGCGCCGATCGTGCCGCTCAGGCCGCTATGGCGCAATATGAAACCGATATTGCGCGTGCGTCCGCACAAAAGACAAACCTCGAAGACCGTATTGCCCGCCTGACAGCAGAAGCCGATGAGCTAAACAAACAGGTCGCGGCGGCAGAAGAAAATCTTGCAACCCACTCAGGCGGCGAAGATTTGAGCGCGCAAAGCGCGGAGCTCGCAGAACGTTTACGCACCGCCCGTGATCTGGCCGATGACGCGAGCGCCCAATATCGCAGCCTCAAGAATGAATCAGAAGCACGGGCAACGCGTTTGAAAGCCGTTGAAACAGAACGCGCCAATTGGTCCCGCCGCTCAGAGAGCGCAGGCAAACGCGTCGCCACATTAGAAAACCGCCGCGCTGCCATTGAAATGTCATTAGCCGCTGCCACGAATGGTCCAGATCAATTCGTCGAACGCCGCACACGGCTTTTCGCTGAACTCGCCGCCGCCGAGGCTCGCCGTACAGCGGCTGCCGATGCTTTGAGTGTCTCCGAGAAAGAAACACATGATGCTGTTCAAGCCTCTCGCGAAGCAGAAACAGCCGCAGGTGCGGCCCGCGAAGCTCGCGCCGCCTCTGCTGCGCGTTTAACAGCGGCTCAAGAGCGGATCGGCGAAACAAAAGCGCGCGTGAATGAAACGCTGAACTGCGAGCCTTCCGAACTTAAATCCCATTTGGGTGAGTTGACCACAGACTCAAACCTATCTGAGAATGATATTGAGCGAAAACTCGAACGCCTAAACGCGGAGCGCGAAAAAATGGGCGGCGTCAACCTGCGTGCAGATGAAGAAGCTGTCGAACAGGAAGAACGTCTCTCTGCGATGGTGTCAGAACGCGAAGACCTTATCGCGGCGATTGCACGATTGCGCGAAGGCATTGATGAGCTGAACACGGAAGGTCGCCAACGCCTCCTCGCGGCATTCGATACGGTAAATTCGCATTTCGGACGCCTGTTCCAGACTTTGTTTGGCGGCGGAGAAGCTGCGCTGGCTCTGACCGAATCCGATGATCCACTCCAAGCTGGCCTCGAAGTCATGGCACGTCCACCTGGAAAATCCCTCAAAGCGATGTCTCTATTGTCAGGCGGCGAGCAAGCGATGACAGCAACGGCTCTGATTTTTGCCGTGTTCCTCTCCAATCCTGCCCCTGTTTGTGTCTTGGACGAAGTCGATGCCCCTCTGGATGATGCTAATGTCGCGCGCTATTGCGATCTTTTGGATGATATGAAGAAGAACACGAACACCAAATTCATCGCGATTACGCATAATCCCGTCACGATGAGCCGCATGGACCGCCTCTTTGGTGTGACTATGGCGGAACAAGGTGTCTCGCAGCTTCTCTCTATCGAACTGTCCAAAGCGGAAGCCTTGGTCGCAGCAGAGTAAATTTTTGTAGAGCCTGACCTTAGGTTAGTCTCTCAAACCGAGTCTGTTCAAAGACTCCATCCACAGGCTGAAAAAACATCGCAGCAAAAGTCTTTATCGTATATTTTTCAACAGCTTAGACCCTCACCCACTTTGGTTGACTTCACCTATCCCCTTCGTTAGGTAGGGGCCGCTTTCGAAGGGGGTTCTTTCGGAGGTATTGAGCCAATGCTATGACCGATTCCGAAGGACGCGATACGCCATTGACCGACACGCCTGACATCGACGCTTTGGGTAAAAAACTCGACGCGTTAAAAGCCAAGCATGCACCGGACGTGGACATGACGCAGACCTCGGGCTCAAATATGGGCGAAGGCTTAAAATATGCCAGCGAGTTTTCAGCGGCGGTTTTAGTTGGTGCGGCCCTCGGTTGGGGTGTCGATAAGCTAGCAGGAACTTCGCCCTTTGGTTTGCTGGGTGGTTTATTTCTGGGGCTGTGTGCCGGCGTTATGAACGTTGTGCGGGCGGCTCGTGAAGGTATGGACGGCTCAGGCGAGGATCTTCCCGCAGAGCTTGACGAGGACGAAGACGCATGAATTTTGGGCTTCCCATTGTCGCTAAAGATCCGACGGCACAATTCGAGCTGCATAAGCTAGCTGAATTGAAAATCGGTAATTTCGACCTCTCATTCACCAATTCATCTCTCATGATGATTGTGACACTCGCCTGTGTCTCTCTATGGTTCCTTTTATCATCCAAGCGTCAACTTGTTCCAGGGCGCGCGCAATCCATCATTGAGATGTCCTACGAATTCATCGCAGACATGCTCAAATCTTCGACAGGCAAAGAAGGCATGCGCTTTTTCCCTCTCGTATTTACGATCTTTGTCTTCATTTTGTTTGCAAACATGCTCGGCATGATCCCGTTCTTCTTTACTGTGACCAGCCATATTATCGTAACATTTGCCCTCGCGATGATCGTCATGCTCGTCGTTATTGGCTTTGGTGTCTGGAAAAACGGCTTTGGCTTCTTAAAGTTATTCTGGCCTGCAGGTATCCCAATCGCGATCAAGCCTTTCGTCTCATTACTTGAGATCATTTCTTTCATCTCTCGTCCAATCTCGCTCTCTGTGCGTCTTTGGGCCAACATGTTTGCGGGACATATCCTGCTGAAACTCTTCGCAGGTTTCGCGATCTCAATGTTCGCCGCAGGTGGCCTGACGGCAGCCGGCTCCATCGTGCCCTTCTCGTTGACGCTCGCGCTCATGCCTCTCGAATTTCTCGTCGCCTTTGTTCAAGCCTATGTGTTTGCCCTACTGACGAGTGTTTACCTCTCGGATGCCTTGCATCCTGGACATCACTAAAACCGCCTACAAAACCGCTTTCTCAAGGAGATCATCATGGAAGCAGAAGCAGCAAAATATATCGGTGCAGGTATTGCATGTCTCGGCATGGCCGGCGCAGGCATCGGACTTGGCCACATCTTTGGTAACTACCTCGCAGGCGCATTGCGCAACCCATCTGCAGCTCAAGGTCAGTTCTCTAACCTCATCTTCGGCTTCGCCGTAACAGAGGCGCTCGGCATCTTCTCATTCGCCGTTGCCCTCATCCTGATGTTCGTCCTTTAAGACGACACCCTTAATTAAGGTACGACGATGATCGACGTGTTGATGGATAAGATGAGCTGGTTCATGGCCGCTGCTGAAAAAGCAGGCGACCATGCAGGTGGGGATAGCGGATCAGGGGTGTTTCCACCTTTTGATCCAGCCTATTTCCCATCGCAATTGTTCTGGTTCTTCCTAACTTTCATCGCGTTGTATTTCCTCCTCGCAAAAGTTTTCTTACCTCGCGTAGGTGAAACAATTGAAGAGCGCGGATCCCGCATCGCCGACGATCTTGACCAAGCTTCGCGCATGCAGCGCGAAGCGGAAGAGGCTGAAAAAGCCTATACACGTTCATTGGCCGACGCCCGCGCCAAAGCTATGAACGTCGCGGAGACGACAAAACAGTCTGTCGACGCAGAAATTAAAGCTGAACTCGACGCCGCAGATGCGGAAGCAAGTAAAGCCGCCGAAGCTGCAGAAGCCCGCATTCGTCAGGTTCGCACAAAAGCCCTTGGCAATATTGAAACGGTTGCAGCGGAAGCTGCACAAGCAGCTGTTGTTGCGTTGACAGGTAAAACTCTCACGCTCGCCACCGTTAAATCTGCGCTGAACTAGGGAGACCGGACCATGCATTTCACAACCGATCTCGGCGATCCGACAACTATTGTTTTTATTGCAGTCGTCTTATTCTTGCTCGCCATGCTCTACTTTGGCGTACATAAAAAAATCGCAGGAGCCCTCGATGCGCGTGCTGATGGTATTCGCGCGGAACTAGATGAAGCTCGCCGCCTTCGCGAAGAAGCTCAAACTTTACTTGCCTCTTATCAGCGCAAGCAAAAGGAAGCTGAAGCACAGGCTGAAGACATCGTGAAACAAGCCCGTACAGACGCCGAAACTATGGCCGTACAAGCTCGTAAAGATTTGTCCGAACGCCTCGAACGCCGTGCAGCCCAAGCCGAAGCTAAAATTGCCAATGCTGAGTCACAGGCGATGAGCGAAGTGAAAGCCAAGGCCGCTGACCTCGCCATGGACACAGCTGAAACATTGCTCCGCACTAAACTTGGAACAGCTGATAAATCTAAGCTAATAAAAGACGGCATCAAGCAAATGGGCGCCGCTCTTAGCTAAACCTAGAGAGCAATCTCATCACGAACGCGCCGTCCTGCAGATTACCTGCTGGACGGCTTTTTTGTACCTCTAACACAGATAGGCGCTCGCTTCGACAAGTTGGGATTCAACGCGGTCACGTTGCGTATAGTGATGAGGTTTTGCATCCGTACGAGATGTCCGCTCATTCAACCGGTCAAGTTTACGCGTTAAATGACGGATTGTTAGACTCCGTGAATGGCAATTAGAGTTTACGATACGAGCAATAAGGGAACGAGGCATATATTTGTCTTTCTATGTTGTTTCGATGAAATCACATTGAAAGAATATTCCAACTTTCTCCAATCACCTCATTTCACTGTGTATTGAGCGCCCCGTGATCGTATTTATGGGCGTTTTTTCATGTGCTGCATTCGGACCATTTGAAACTGCGCAGCTAACCAAAACACATGAACGCGAATATGGGCTATCGTCGTAAACTAGGCACCTCGATAATCATGGTAGGCGTCTTTTCAACATTCAGAACATTTGAATTGAAAATAGAGAATACAGCCACAGAGAGAAATATCGCAGCGAGCGGAACCATCCCATCATAAAGGACGCCCACATCGTAATAACGTAAAAACATAGAGACTAGAGCCCAAGCTCCACCAGCGATTAAACCCATGACCAAAACATCAAATAAATCTGGTAAAGGCATCCAGATGGCAACCAAGCACGCGGCCAAAACGACGCCGCCGCCCATGCCAACTTTAGCAAACCTCAGGCCCATTCCGATCAGGAATATAAGACTCGCGATCCCCGCTCGTATGCCTAGAGAGTCAGGTGCGTCGGGGAAAATGAGGCTTGCAAAGATACAAACCACCATCAGCACACCGACCATTTTATAGGTCACACGATTAGTCAAAAAAGCCGTGCCCCCCGCTACAGAGAGCGCGATAAGAGCTATGTGTGCATATGAAATTGGGAGCGATGAAATATCCATCGCTCCGATATATCATCGGAATGTTTTAATTTCGTTTCGTTATTCCGCCGCTTCGGCCACATCCGCTGGAGGTGTCCACCGAAGAACTGGCTTCCTTGCAGCCAATGTCTCATCCAGACGCCGCATAGGGGCATAAATTGGCGCTTGTTTGAAGCTCTCAACATCACCAGACTTTGCACGCACAGCCAAGCTGCGCATGGAGAGGATAAAGCGATCTAATTCGCCTTTGGACTCTGACTCTGTTGGTTCAATCAACATAGCGCCATGCACGACGAGTGGGAAATACATCGTCATCGGGTGATAGCCTTCGTCGATCATGGCTTTAGCAAAATCGAGTGTTTCAACGCCTGTGTCTTTTAGGAAACGATCATCAAAGAGGGCCTCATGCATGCATGTGCCTTCAAATGCAGTTGTCATCACATCGGACAATGACGCCTGAACATAATTGGCATTCAGCACGGCGTCTTCTGTCGCCTGCTTCAAGCCATCCGAACCATGGCTCATCATGTAAGAGAGCGCACGCGTATACATGCCCATATTCCCGTGAAAGGCACACATGCGGCCAAAGCTCTTCTCGTCAGGGTTTTCAACCAGATCAAATCCATCATCCGTCTTGATAACATATGGAACAGGCGCGTGATCTTTTAAAGCCTCAGATAAAACCGTCGGGCCCGAACCTGGACCACCGCCGCCATGCGGTGTTGAGAATGTCTTATGCAAGTTAATATGCATCGCATCGACGCCCAAATCACCAGGACGCACGCGCCCGACCAGCGCATTGAAATTTGCGCCGTCACAATAGAAATATCCGCCAGCAGCATGGATCAATTCGGCAATCTCAATAATGTCGCTTTCAAACAAACCACAGGTGTTCGGGTTGGTCAGCATGATCCCTGCGACGTCAGACTCCTTGCCTTGCCCTGCGAGCTTGGCCCGTAAGACGTCCATATCAACGCGGCCGCCCTGATTTGCAGGTATCTCGTCGACTGTAAAACCGCATTGTACGGCCGTGGCCGGGTTTGTGCCATGAGCCGATTCAGGGACAAGCACGCGGCGTTTATGCGACGCACCGTCATGGTCAAGACGTGCACGAATCGCCATCATCCCGCACAGCTCGCCATGTGCGCCTGCTTTGGGCGTTAACGCGACGGCGGGCATGTTACAAAGTGTCATCAGCCAATGCGAGAGCACGGACATGACTTCCAATGCGCCTTGCGCGGTTGAGACAGGTTGCAGCGGATGCACATCCGCAAAGCCAGGCATACGCGCAATCTTCTCGTTCAAGCGCGGGTTATGTTTCATCGTGCAAGACCCGAGCGGATAAACACCTAGATCAATTGCATAGTTCTTCTGCGACAAACGCACATAATGACGTAGTGTCTCTGGCTCGCTCAGGCCCGGCAAACCAATCTCGCCTTGACGCGCATGGGCTCCCAAACGGCTCGGACGACCTTTAGGCTCCGGGAAATCTATACCTGTCCGGCGCGGCGTACCCGTTTCAAAAATAAGCTGCGTCGCTTGATCCAAGGCTTTGGAACCGGAAACGGTCTGAATGCTGTTCATATTTGCGGCAACAGGCGTTGTTGTGCGGCCTTCGGTCTTCATGACAACACCTCCTTCAAAGCCGTCTCAAAGGCGGCGATATCTTCTTCTGATGACGTTTCCGTCGCGCAAACTAACAAGAGATTTGGATCGCCTTCGGGCGTAAGACGGGAGAGCGGAACCCCTCCGATGACGCCTTTATCTGCGAGAGATTTAACGACGTCTGCTGCAGGTTTACTCAAGCGGACGGTGAACTCATTGAAGAACGTTTCATTCTCCACTTTCACGCCCTCAATACCGTCCAGAACGTCGGCTAAATGGCAGGCATTTTCGTGGTTCAAAGTTGCAAGACGTTGAATACCAGCATCTCCGAGCAGGCTCATGTGAATGGTAAAAGCGAGACAGCACAGACCACTATTCGTACAAATATTTGATGTCGCTTTTTCGCGGCGAATATGTTGTTCGCGGGTGGAGAGCGTCAGGACGAAACCACGATCGCCATTGGCATCAACCGTTTCACCACAAACGCGGCCGGGCATTTGCCGCACGAGTTTTTGGCGACAAGCAAATAACCCCACATGCGGCCCACCAAAGGCAAGGCCAACACCCAGACCTTGGCCTTCGCCAACGACAATATCAGCGCCCTGCTCACCAGGCGGCGTAATTGCAGCGAGTGCAACGGGCTCTGTAAAGACGGCAATGAGGAGGGCTTTGTGGGCATGCGCTTTTTCTGCAATCGGGCGCAAGTCAACAATCTCACCAAAGACGTTTGGTGACTGCACAACAACACAGGCCGTATCATCGTCAATATGGTCAATGACATTATCATCACGGCCCATGCGGCACTCGCGCTCATCAATTTTAATGCTGAGTGTCGACGCAAGTGTTTGTGTCGCGGCGGCATAATGCGGGTGTAAACCCGGCGCGAGAATCGCTTTGGATTTCTTCCCTCGTGCAACGCGGTGCGCCATTACAACGGCTTCAGCACAAGCCGTAGATCCGTCATACATGGACGCATTCGCAACATCCATGCCCGTCAGAAGCGCGACTTGTGTTTGAAATTCGAATAAGGTTTGCAGCGTGCCTTGGCTGATTTCTGGTTGATATGGCGTATAGGCCGTTAGAAATTCAGACCGTTGGATCAAATGATCGACTGTCGCGGGGATATGATGCTTATACGCCCCTGCCCCGCAGAAAAACGGAACACTGCCGGCAGGCGTCGACTTGTTTGATAGCTTTTGAAAGAACCGCTCGACCATTTGTTCGGTTTGATGGGTGGGAAGATCAATTAAGCCTTCAAGACGCGCCTCTTTCGGAACGGTTTCAAACAGATCATCGATTGAATCCACACCAATAACTGACAGCATTTGCGCGCGGTCATTTGTATTTAAAGGAAGGTAACGCATTTAATTATCTTTCCGTTTGTCGAATTTATCAAAGTTCATTGCGACGACAATCACACCCACCAACAGACAAAAAATGCCTACTGCCAAGGTGAAGTCGTCCTTATTCGGATCAAGGTCTTGCCGCCAAGAAACAACATGCCAGAGACCAAGGGCGATGATTGCAACGCCCCAGATTTTCAAGAATATTGGATGGCGCATCACGACGCCTATAGACCGTCGCAATAGGCCTTGTATTTTGCTTCATCCATCAAGCCTTCAAGCTCATCTGCATCAGCGATTTTCATTTTCAGAAACCAACCGTCGCTATCTGCGGAGGCGTTTACAGTCTCGGGCGCCTCTTCGAGCTTCTCGTTCACTTCCGTGACTTCGCCGCCAATTGGCGCGTAAACTTCAGAGGCCGCTTTGACGGATTCGACAACGGCGGCTTCATCGCCTTTGTCCATTTCGCGGCCAATTTCTGGCAGTTCAACAAAGACGACATCGCCAAGTTGTTTCGCGGCATAAGAGGAAATACCCACCGTTCCAATGTCGCCTTCGACTTTGATCCACTCGTGGTCTTCGGTAAAATATGTGCTCATGGGACTAGGCTCCTCGGAAATAATTATGTGGGGCAAAGGGAAGTTTGACGACTTTGGCGGGGCGGGCTTTGCCGCGCACGATCAATTGGACGTCCGTACCTGCTTTCGTAAGCTTGCGAGCGACATACCCCATCGCAACGGGACCTCCCGCCGTTGGGCCAAATCCACCAGACGTGATTTCGCCAATAATGTTACCGTCCATATCTTGAATTTCAGTATGTTCGCGGGCTGGGGCGCGCCCTTCTGGCAAGATGCCGACAAGACGTTTTGTCGACTTATTCGCAATGTCTGCGGCGACCCGTTCTGCACCGAAATATCCAGCATCCGCGCTGCGGCGGTGTTTTTGTATCGACCAAAACAATCCGGCTTCAATCGGCGAAACCGTTGTATCAATATCATGGCCATAGAGACACAGCCCTGCTTCTAAGCGCAAACTATCGCGTGCGCCAAGACCAATCGGTTCGACATCATCATGTGCCAGTAAGGCGTCGACTAAGCGCACCATGTCTTCATGTTTGGCCGAAATTTCATATCCATCTTCGCCCGTGTATCCAGAGCGCGACACATGCGCCCAAACAGGCGTCTCTAGCGAGCCTTGCAACTCGAGATCCGTATGCGTCATGAAGACGAGGTCCTGGACGGCAGGAGCGAATTTTCCTAAGACCTCAGCCGCGCGCGGCCCCTGCAACGCCACCAAGGAGAGCGTTTCATCCTTGACCATGACATTAACAGTGTCCGGCATATGGGCGTTCAAATGCGCATAATCCACCGTCTTACAGCCTGCATTCACAACCAAGTATAAGACATGTTCATAGCCCGGCATCGCTAAACGCGAGATCATGAGGTCGTCGAGAATGCCGCCGTCTTCATTTAAGAATTGAGAGTAACGCTGCTGTCCTGGTTCCAAAGATTGAATATCGGCAGGTACAAGTTTTTCAAGGGCCTTCGCCGCCGTGGCAAAATCATTATCCGTCGGCATTAGGAACACTTGCCCCATATGCGAGACATCAAATAGACCCGCTTTCTCGCGCGTGTGGAGATGTTCTTTCAAAACCCCCATTGGGTATTGAACGGGCATATCATAACCCGCGAACGGCACCATTTTCGCACCGAGTGCAACATGTTGGGCGTGAAGAGCTGTTGTTTTCAGATCAGTCATAGGCACATTTCGGCCAGAGCCGATTCCAGTGCCACCTGCTGTCCCTTTGGGCCTGAGAGATTGACAAAACACGACATCTGGTCGCGCAGAGCTTACTCCGTCGGCGGGGCGTTTCACCATCCCTCTTCCGAGGGTCGCCCGCTTTCCAGCGTTTTAACTACCAAGCGGTCCGTTGACCTGAGCGTTTCCGGGGCGGTTGCGCCTTCGGTGGCGACCTGATCTTTTATATAAAAGATATGTGTCGCTCTCTCCCACTTGGCAGGGATGAACCTCGAATGCTTGGAATTTGTTCATGAGTCAATCTAGCGAAAGCACCAAAGCCTTAAGACCTGTGTGTTATTCACGCCTCAGAACATAAGCACAAATTTTCAGCACAGGTGACAATATGTCGGGCAAGTCAAAAGAAGAAATCGCATTCGAACTCGTCGCAAAACTAAAAGGTGTAGGCGTTTGGGGTGAAAACAATCAAGAAGCGATCCTTGATATGTATGCACAATGCCTCGAAGCCGCATCAGGATTACGGTCTGTTGATGGCAACGTGCCATCTGCCTTACGTCTCAAAGATTCACCGCCTGCACCAAAGCCTAAGGCCGCACCTCAGCAAGCCAGCATTCTTCCGCAAGCCGCTCGCCCTGCGCATCCTGCACAGAATCAAGTGCCGCCAGCATTCCAACAGGCGCCTCTGCAAACCGCTGCACCACAACAGAATGCCCAGCCGCGCCAGCAAGTTGCGCAGCCAACATATCAGCAGCAAGTTCAACCGCGCTAACGCGCAGCCAAAGCTACATTCTTTCTGGGGCTTCAATACCGAGTAAGTTCAAGCCATGCTCCAACTGTGCGAGCGTGGCTGTCGCCAATGCGAGACGAGAGGCTTTGACCTCATCTGCAACATCATCAGCCAAAATGGGGCAATCAGCGTAAAAACGCGAAAAGCTCTGCGCGACGCGGTAAATATGCTCACATAACACATGCGGCGTATATTTTTCGGCTGAATACTCAATTGCACGCGCATAGGAATCCAATGCGATAACCAACTGCGTTTCTGTATCGGCCGCAACCGCGATAACGCCCGCTGAGACGCCCATGTCTTTCGCTTTACGCAAGATCGATTTGATCCTCACGACTGCATATAAAAGATAAGGGCCCGTCTTGCCTTCAAACGCAGTAAAACGCTCTGGATCGAAAATGTAATTCGTCATGCGTTGGTTTTGAAGGTCTGCAAATTTTAGCGCCGCCAACCCGACCTTACGGCCAATTTCCGCACGTTCTTCTGCGTCAAAATCGGCCCCAATACCGGATGCGTCCAGACGATCACGGGCAGCATCGCTCATAATTTCCATTAGATCTTCAAGGCGAAGAACTCCGCCCTCGCGCGTTTTGAAAGGTTTCCCGTCTTTTCCGTTCATCGTACCAAATCCAGCATGGAAAAGCTGGTCACGTTCATACCAATCCGCCTTTACGGCGGCACGAAAAACTTGTTCAAAATGCAAGGCTTGGCGTTGATCCACGACATAAACGATCATGTCTGGGTCGATTTCGGCCTTACGGTCAACCAAGGTCGCGAGGTCTGTAGTGTGATAAAGGACTGCGCCTGAGCTCGCGAGCAGCATAACAGGCGGCGTGCCTTTCCGCGTTTTTGGGTCCCACTTATCATCGACATTAATAATAAGTGCGCCGTCATCAAGCTCAGTAATACCAGAGGTTTTCAGTCCCTCAATCATATCTGGGATCAACGGATCAACGCAGGCTTCCCCTTTCCAGAGGTCAAATTCGACACCCAGATTACCATATCCAACTTTCAACGCAGCAACAGACACATTGATGAAATGATCAAGAAGGGCACGATAACCGCGACGACCAGATTGCAATTGCGCTGTTGCCACGCGAGAGGCTTCCATGCGGTCCGTATCAGACTTCGCCTTATTGGATGCAGCAGGATAAAGCCGAGCTAGATCGTCCATCGTAACGGGCGATTCAGATGGATATTCACCTGTATATGTCTCGTCAAAATACGGAAGATTTGGTTGCTCTTCGGCGAGTTCAGAGATCAAATGCCCCATCTGCAATCCCCAATCGCCCATATGAACATCGCCAATGACCTTATGGCCTTGGGCGCGCAAGATGCGCTTGATCGCTTCACCCAGAACGGCTGAACGTAAATGGCCGACATGCATCGGTTTTGCGACATTGGCGCCGCCGTAATCCACGACGATTGTTTGCGGAGACTCAACGCGAAGGCCTGAGGTTGGATCGGATAAAAGCGCATTTGCACGCGTCGTCAGCAGCGCATCTGCAGGGGTGATATTAATAAACCCCGGACCTGCAATGTCGAGCTGTCCCATCGCAGCATTGGCTTGCATGATCTCAACGGCTTGCGCCGCAATATCACGGGGATTAACTTTCTCACCGCGTTTTTTAGCGATTCCAGCCGCCGCCATCGCGCCATTACATTGGTAAGGTGCATCACCGCGATCTGATTCGCGCACAGCAGCTATAGCCGCTGGATAGCCGAGCGTTTCAAATGCAGCGCGAGCGACAGCGTCCAATTCGGACAAAATGCTTGGCATCGGACTAACGCTGTCCAGCGGAGACGCGGAAGCGTTTGCCATCGGCGTTAAACGCACGTTGTTCTGGCGACACTTCGAAGCCGACGATGATTTCAAAGTTTTCGCCAGATGTCGTGTCATTTGCGCGCGGTATCGTGATTTCATCAATCGTTTCGGTCACTCTCACTCGGTCTTGTCCGGGCGCAAAAGTTACGGTCAGAGGGAAATAGGATTTCTCTAAGACATCGATATTCTTACGCGTGACGGCCACAAAGTAGGAATATGTCATGGTATCGCCTGCCGCAGACGGGCCACGACCCAAAGAGAAATCAACGGTCAAATCTCCGACAATTGGACGATCTGCATAGTACCGGCATAAAGACCGCACTTTGTCGATTTCGCCCGTGAACCCAACATTGCCGAAACTCTCAGCCCCATCGCCATTGATCTCGACAATGCGTGACGCTTCATAGAGAGCAAACGCCCGCGGGCAGGGTCCTGGGTTGGCCTCCCCGGCCGCGCCAATAGACAATGCCTCTTGCGTAGAGCGGCACCCCGCAAGCGCGAGAAGTGAAAGAGCCGCAGCCCCGATAAGTGTGGTTTTCATCGACATGGAAAAGTCCCAATCCGGTCCTGTTTTGACGCGTTCCCTGCCCTATCGCGGCACGCATCCCAATGCTATAGTCTGCCTGTAATCAAATCTGCGCATCGCTGCAATGCGTGGATTATGAAGGAGTCCTCATGTCAGTCACATCTGCGCCGAAATCCGACGCCTCAATAGCGCGTGAAACCCCGGATGATCGGAAAAAAAAGCATGTTCTACTTGCCGCGCCGCGTGGATTTTGTGCAGGTGTGGATCGCGCCATTCAAATCGTTGAGAAATCCATCGAAAAATTTGGCGCACCTGTCTATGTGCGGCATGAAATTGTTCACAATCGACATGTCGTTGATCGTTTGACCAAATTGGGCGCAGTATTTGTCGAAGAGTTAAGCGACTGTCCAGATGATCGCCCTGTCGTGTTCTCTGCGCATGGCGTACCTAAGTCTGTTCCAAAAGCCGCCCAAGCTCGCGAGCTAAACTTTCTCGACGCCACCTGCCCGCTTGTTTCCAAGGTGCATGTAGAAGCCGAACGCCATGCCAAGGAAGGCTTGCATATTCTCTTAATTGGCCACGAAGGGCACCCAGAAGTTATTGGAACGATGGGGCAGTTGCCTGATGGGCAGATGACCTTAATCGAGACGAATGAGGATGCGCAAACATATACTCCAAAAGACAGTCAAAAATTGGCTTTAGTTACACAAACCACATTATCTGTGGATGACACATCTGACATCATTGCGACCCTACAGTCGCGTTTCCCCGATATTGCCCTACCGTATAAAGAGGACATTTGTTACGCGACGACAAACCGACAAATGGCCGTTAAAGCCATTGCCGAACGATGCGATCTTCTACTCGTGCTAGGATCAAAAGCCTCTTCTAACTCAAAACGACTCGTAGAAGTTGGGGCCAAAGCGGGCGCAAATACGGCCGCGTTAGTCTCAGACGCTACGTCTAT
This sequence comes from uncultured Caulobacterales bacterium, assembly GCA_938003545.1. Lineage (GTDB taxonomy): Bacteria > Pseudomonadota > Alphaproteobacteria > Caulobacterales > Maricaulaceae > Litorimonas. The sequence continues at coordinate 32,518 of CALKXY010000004.1, read as the reverse complement.
TGATTGGGACGCTGTAGACCGCGCCGAGACGATTGGATTATCAGCAGGCGCATCCGCTCCTGAATATCTAACTGATGGCGTTATTGCGGCTCTGCGCTCACGCTATGATGTGACATGCCAGGAAGTCGAAGTCACAAAAGAGAAAGTCATCTTCCGCCTACCTCGCCAATTGCTGGATAAATAATGCCTCGTAAAAGCAAACCTCTTGAACCCGGTGCATTAGACGGGGCTCTTGTGATTTATACGGATGGCGCATGTTCCGGAAACCCAGGCCCCGGAGGATGGGGGGTGATCATGTATCATGGCAAAAAAACGAAAGAGCTGTACGGCGGGGAGAAAGAAACAACCAATAACCGTATGGAAATGATGGCAGCGATTAAAGCCTTAGAAGCGATAAAGCCGAGTTTCCAAGGTCCAATCGTTCTCTTCACCGATTCGACCTATGTCTTAAAAGGTATCACGGAATGGATTCATGGGTGGAAAAAACGAGGGTGGAAAAAATCAGACAAAAAACCCGTCGTGAATAAAGACCTCTGGCAGCAGCTCGACGCCCTAAACGCCGCACGAAACATTCGGTGGGAATGGGTCAAAGGTCACGCCGGAGACATCGGTAACGAGCGTGCAGATGAATTGGCGGGAAAAGGTATTCCGAATAAATAACCTCGCTTGCGCTAAAAAACTACGGCGCAAACGCCCTTTAGTCCCGATCTTCGCCACGATTTCGTCCATATAAACACTGGGCGGCAAAACCTAAATAAACGCAAAGCTCATCCATGATGCGCGGCGGCATACGGCGAGACCGAGGACGTATGTCGAAATCATAGGCCTCTTTGGAGTATTTCATTTTTGGACGCAGTTCGACGATTGGGTAACCATTTTGTTCAATCAAAAACCACCAGCTATTTACGCCTTTAGGCTTTATCTTAAACACGTCTTCGCCGCCATCAACGCGCCGCAGCTTTAGCGTGCCCTTGCTCCAATCCAATTTTAGATGCCCCATACGATTGCCTTTTTTCGACAAGTCATACTCCATGGCTTTGCTGGAAGAATTTGAATTTTGCGCTGATATGTTCACATCAATGCCGTGAATATGGGCCGCAGCTGCCGCGAAGGCCGCATTGCCTTTTGGGCTCCGCATATCTGAGGCATAGGCTAAACCGCCGATGACGACCTCGTCTCGGATCATCTCGAAAGACCGGCGATCTCCAAAGCTCTGGATAGTTAGAGACATATAAACGCTTCAGCTATGCCTTAAGTGCAGGTTCAACGATCAATGTCGTCCCTGCAATAGCGGTGATGATGAGCTTGTCCCCCACTTTGGGGTCCGCCGTTGCATCTGTACTGGCTTTCCATTGCGTATCACCAACGGTGACACGGCCATCGCCATTATCAAAATCAGAAAAGGCAACAACGCGGCGTCCAAGCATAGTGCGGCCAGGATCATTGAGATCAGCCGGTTCACCTGATTTCATCATCGGGCGAAGATATATATGCCCGACAACCAAAAGAACCGCAGACAGGGCAAAGAAAAGTATAAATTGCAGCTCCCACCCAATCGGCAAGAAGAAGGCCGCTATCGCCAGAACTAAAGCCGCGACGGCGGGCCACAAGATATAAGTTGTACCTGTGACCAGCTCCAAGCCAACCAAGCCAATTCCGAGCAGTCCCCAGCGGGTCGCGTTCATGGATTCCAAGAACGCCAGCAATATGTTGGTTTCAGGTTCCATGCTCGCTCTCCTATTTCTTTTTAGTCGCACCGTCGAGCAGTGCGGTAATGCCGCCAACTGTCGCGGCCAAGCCAGATAATTCGGCTGGGACGATAATCGTCTTCTGATTCGGGCTTTTGGCCAGCTCGCCAAAGGCTTTCACATATTCCTGTGCAACGAAGTAATTAATCGCGTTTACATCACCGCGTGCAATCGCGGTGCTGACCATTTCTGTCGCTTTCGCTTCAGCTTGGGCTTCGCGTTCACGACCTTCGGCATCGAGATAAGCCGCTTCCTTACGACCCTCGGCTTCACGAATCGCAGCTTCTTTTTCACCCTCAGCTTTAAGGATAGATGACTGCTTATGACCTTCAGCAATCAGAATATCGGAACGTTTTTCACGCTCAGCCTTCATTTGCTTGTTCATCGCTTGTGTAATGTCATGAGGAGGCGAGAGGTCTTTGATTTCGATTCGAACAACTTTCGACCCCCAACTATCCGTAGCTTGGTCAATCACAGTCAAAAGCTGCGCATTGATCTGGTCACGTTTGGAAAGAACTTCATCGAGATCCATAGAACCCACAACGGTTCGAACATTTGTGAGACACAGGTTCTGTATCGCATTCTCCAAATTCGACACCTCATAGGTTGCCATGCGTGCGTCGATCACTTGGATAAAAACAACAGCATCGGCGGTGACCATGACGTTATCTTTGGTGATAACTTCTTGGCTGGGAATGTCGATCACACGCTCGCGCATGTCCATTTTATTTGAAACCCGCTGATAAAATGGAATAACGAAGGCCAATCCGGGTTTCAGCGTTTTTGCATATCGACCAAAATTTTCCAGCGTCCATTCGGACCCTTGCGGCACAATCCGCACTGTTTTCATGACAATGATAACGCCCAGCACAACCAGTGCGATTGGGATAATACTCGCAAATTCCATAATCTTGTCCCCTTTTGACAATTATAATTTATACGCCCCCTCGTCTTCGGGAGCGTGCAGTCTACTTTATATAGTAAGGTCTGTTTTAGAGTTCAGATAGCATGTGATCAGCGGAGCTGACCTTAAATTCGCCCGGCGCTTCGATGAACAAACGTTCTACAGTCCCATCATCGACAACCATGGCGTAGCGTTGCGACCGCTGGCCCATACCAAAACCGGAGCCATCTAATTCAAGGCCAATCGCTTTGGCAAACTCGCCATTACCATCGGCCAGCATATCCACATCGGCACTACCCGCGCTTTCGCCCCATGCGCCCATCACGAAGACATCGTTCACGGAAACACAAGCAATTTCATCAATACCACGCGCTTTTAACATCGCAGCTTTTTCAACAAAGCCCGGCAGATGTTTAGCAGAACAGGTCGGCGTGAATGCACCTGGTACCGCGAAAAGCGCGACCCGTTTCCCTTTAAACACATCATCTGTATTCACAGGTTGAGGTCCGTCAGCACTCATTTTCATAAATGTCGCAGTGGGGAGCTTTTCCCCTTCTTGAATAGACATGTGTGTAAACTCCCAGAATAATCATTTATCGTCTTTCGATAAATATAGGTAAGGTTGAGCTGCCGCGCAAGATGTCCAAATCCGATTTCGCCGAAAACGGTTACTTTTCGATTTTGTGAAGAGAGTTCGATTGAACCTTTGCCAGAGTTAGGCATTGTGGTCCCATGTCAGATCAAACTCCAAATTCAGACCCGTTGCTACAAAGCTTTCGTGGGAAACTTTTATTAGCAACGCCAGATATGGGCGACCCCCGCTTTCATTTTGCCGTCGTTTATGTCGTGGGACATGACGCATCGGGCGCAATGGGGATCATTATCAATAAAGAGAAACCCGGCTTACTTATTTCCGATCTTTTAGAACAAATTGGTATTGAGGGGGATGTGAAAGTTGCAGATACAGCGGTCTTAAACGGCGGTCCTGTGGATATTGATCGCGGCTTTGTTTTGCACAGCTCAGACTATTTCGCACCCGACTCATCGTTAAAAGTTTCGGATACGTTGTCGATGACACCAACAAAAGGTGTGTTGGAATCACTCGTGCTGGACACACACCCGAATCAAGCCGTTTTGGCAATTGGTTATGCCGGATGGGGACCGGGACAGTTAGAGACAGAGATTGCAGATAATGCGTGGCTTGTTACAGATGCGGATGAAGCTCTCATATTTTCTGAAGATCTGGACGGAAAATGGGCGACAGCCTTATCAGACATGGGCATTAGTCCTAGCAGCTTAAGCCAATCTGGAGGGCGCGCTTAACTACGCGTTGTCTGAGCTTAACTTGGCATAGACATCATGGTCTCGCCACTCTCCATTGATTTTCAACATCCCGCGCGCGGTGCCTTCAAAGGTAAAATGGCTTGCTTGCAGGACCTTGATCGACGCGGCATTATCACTTTGGACGGCCGCTTCAACGCGGTGCAGCCCTAAGCCGTTAAAGCAGAACGTCGCGGCCGCGCCGACAGATGCCCGGGCAAACCCCCGTCCAGTAAATTGCTCTCCGATCCAATAGCCCAATTTAGCTGATTGCGCGGTGCCGCGATCAATATGGGTGATGTTGCACGCTCCCACCAAAGCCTCGCCCCTAAAGATATGGAATGGATAAGCGCGGTCTTGTTGCACCAATTTTTTGAGGCGTGCGAGACGACCGCGATAGGCAGGACGGTTTAAGCCCATGGTCGACACGTCAGGTTCCCAAGGGCGCAGATATTCCGTATTCTCGCGCCGCAAACTCGCCCAAGCCTCAAAATCAGACCAACGCGGATGCGCCAACCGAATGACTCCGCCAGCGGCTTGCGCAGTGAGGATGGTATGCGTGCCGCGACTGCTTACCAAGACAATCGTCCTGCGCGGCGGTGGATCATAAGATAGAAAATGATGAGCAAGATTGCGAAAGAGAACCACGTCAGCATGTAATCGCGGTGGTTATTCCGAATCGACGGACGCCGCACAGGTAATGCAGCTGCAACCGAAGCCCCTCTATCCGCAGTATCAAAAGGTAAGGTTCTTTCAATATCGATGTAATGAGACAGTCGTGTTTCGGCATCGCCCCAATCGCCAGTTTGATTGAATTTAAACCACCGATTGGTTTTGCGGTTTGGTTTCGACTTCAACCAGCCTTCCACACGTCCCATTGGGTGATCCTCGCGCACATAGCCTACCAAAACATCGGCCACGAGAGTCGCTGGGCTGACGGCGGATCCATCAGGTTTAGAGTCATTTAGGACGGTCTCATATTTTCCAAAAACGAGGCCATATTGCTGGAATATGTCCCAATAAATGCCGCCCTGCTGCGTACGATATACAGCATAAATAGGCTGTCCGGCTGTCGGTGAGGATTGAAACGCAATGCGCCGAAAGTCGACAGGTTCATCTGCAGCAATAGCGCGTTCTAAATCATCGAGTGACGTCAATGGCGGCGCCGTCACGGACGCTTCCACCTCAGCGAGTAAGTTCGTTTTCCACTGCAGGCGTTGGAATTGCCAAACACCCAAGGTGATGAGGATCACCAGCATAATCGCGACGATCCCTGTCAGCCAAGGCATGGGTTTAAATTGGAGCTTCACCTGTCCGAATCCTCAGTTTTAAAATCTTGAAGCCGAACTTCGCGGGCTTTGCGTTGCCACGCGATATTGAACATGACGCCGCGCATCAAACGTAACAGCCAAAGGCTGCTCAAAACAATCACGATACTCCAGATGATGAAGGTTACGATCAAAGGCGGATCCAGCAACATATGAAACGCCAAGGCCATGGGTATGATGAATATACCTATGGCAAATATGACAAATATTGCGGGCCCGTCGCCGGAATCATCATCCCGGAAATCTACACCGCAAGCGGCGCAATCGTCATTAAAGCTCAGAAGGTTTTTAAAGAGTTGCCCCTCCCCGCATTCGGGGCATCGACCGGAGAGACCGGTCTTGACCGGCGGTAATCTCCGCCGGCCTCGTCTGGGATTAGCCATGTGGGCGATTAGCCATGCAGACTGCTGGCAAAGATGATGTAAACGAAGGCGAACAAGAAGAGCCAAACAACATCAACGAAATGCCAGTACCAAGCTGCGGCTTCGAGACCAAAATGCTTCTCAGGACGCAATCCACCTTTGGTGAGGCGCAAGAACATGACGCCCAAGAAGATTGTACCGATCAAAACATGCAAACCATGGAAGCCTGTCGCCATGAAGAAAGCAGAGCCATAGGCATCTGTTGACAGCCAAGGTGCACCCTCGCCGCGTTCATGGAAGAGTTCTACATACTCTATACCCTGCAAGCCTGTGAAGAAGAGACCGAGAAGAACCGTCAGGCCAAGACCCCATTTTGCGCCCTTGCGGTCGCCATGGATCAAAGCATGATGCGCCCATGTCACCGTCGTACCTGACAAGAGAAGCACGATAGTGTTCATCAGCGGCAGGTTCCACGCATCAACGGCATGAATGCCTGGCGCCATAGAATCGGCATATTCTGGCGCGTTTTCAAGAACATCCGTATTCCAAGCCGCGCGCATTTTATGGAAGAGACCCAATTCAAAGAACATCCAGAACCAGCCCACAAAGAACATAGCTTCTTGCATGATGAACATGATCATGCCGTAGCGCAGGCCAATATCGACAACAGGTGTGTGATCGCCCGCACGGCTTTCGGCCGCAACATCTTTCCACCAGCTGATCATCACTAAAGCAGCCATAATAGTGCCTGCTAATAGAATCGCCCAACCACCATCAGCACCAACTTGGTCTGCAACAGGACGATAGCTGTCCTGCAGACTATCTAGGCCCTTTGAGAAAAACCATTCCAGCATAGGTGACTCGCCAGTACGAGGGACAAGACCGGCAAAGAAAGTTACCATGCCAACACCCCAAACAAGGCACGCGACCCCTGACAGGAAAGGCCACGGGGAAGGTGGAATAAGGTGATAGTCGTGTTCGACGGCGTGTCCGGCCATGAGAGAACTCTTGTCGCTAGATTCGCACGCCAAAACGCGCGAGGTTAAAAATCAAAAAGGCTATAGCCGCGCCGTGTCCTCGCCGCAATATAACATCGTGGATTAGTTGGTCGCAGTCACAGTTCCCTATGACGGCGTAAGGGAGACGTTTTGCGCGGGCATTGTGCCCGCTTCAGTTAGAAAAAAGGTATAGCTCAGGGTGATCGTTTTCACATCATTGAGCCGCTTATCCTCATCCATTTGCGGATCGACGAAGAAGATCACGGGTAAACTCAACTCTTCACCTGGTTGGATCGTTTGTTCTTCAAAACAAAAGCAATCCGTTTTAATGAAAAAAGGCGCAGCCTTGATTGGCATAACGTTAAAATTGGCGACACCTGTCACAGGCTCGTCACCTTCGTTTTTAACAGTGTAATAAGCGAGACCCGATTGCCCGAGGTTGACGTCAATGCTGCGTTGGTCAGGTTTGAATTTCCACGGTAAGTCTTGCGCAACATTGGAATCAAATTCGACTTTCACAGTTCGGTCGATAATTTCAGACAGATTGTCGTCAGCAATCTTTGGCGTTCCACCATAGCCTGTTACCTTACAAAAGGTGTCATAGAGCGGATCAGATGCAAAGCCGAGACCGAGCATTGCCACACCGACGGCGGATAAGATCACAAGTGTTTTCGTATTAGACGGCATTTGGCAACTGCCCTCGGCTAACCATCGTGACGAATACAAGAATAACAAAAATGAGAAGGCCTGCCGCCAAAGCGATATTACGTTTAGACCTTGCTTTCACTTCTTCGGGCGTTGGCTCAACGAAGTTTTGTGGTTTGTCGCGATATTCCTGCATGTCAGAGACTTCCACGTAAAAGATGATCAACCCCGATTAAGGCGAACATAGCAAAAAGATAGAGAATTGAATAAGCGAAGAGATTGCGCGCGTCGCGGTCCCCTTTTTGAACCTCATACAGGCTCTCAGGTTGCACCTCGTCTTTCTCGCCCGCGCGGGAGCGCCAGACTTTAAATGTCAGGGCGACAAAACCAATATTGAGTAAAAGCGCGCCAAAAGCATAAATTGACCCGCCGAGGCCTGTCACAACGGGCGCCGCCGCGATGGCCGCCAACGCCAGTGAATAGCCAAACATTTGGTTTCGAGTCGATTTTGGCCCTGCAACATTTGGCATCATCGGAATGCCGACGCGGCCATAATCACTTAACTTATACAACGCGAGCGCCCAAAAATGCGGAGGCGTCCAAATAAAGATAATCAGGAAAAGGATGGTGCTGTCGAGTGTGACGCTTCCGGTCACAGCCGCATATCCAATCATCGGCGGAAGCGCGCCAGGTGCACCGCCAATAACGATATTCTGCGGCGTACGCCGTTTCAGCCACATCGTATAAATCACGACATAGAAGAAAATCGTGAACGCCAGCAATCCTGCAGCGACATAATTTGTTGCCAGACCCAGCATCCAAACAGAAACGACCGAGAGGAAGAACCCAAACGTTAGGGCTGTTCGAGGCTCCATAACACCGCGCGGCAAAGGCCGCTTTTTCGTACGCGTCATCTGCGCATCAATATCGGCGTCATACCACATATTCAGCGCGCCAGATGCGCCTGCACCAACGGCAATACACACAATTGCCATGACAGAATTATACAGTGGGAGTGTTCCAGGCGCGACAAGCAGGCCTATGATCGCCGTAAAGATCACAAGACTCATGACCCGAGGCTTCATCAATTGAAAGAAATCTCGCGGTCCAGCCAAAGACAGGCCAGATCCTGCAAGCGCCACCGGTTCATCCGATATAATATGTGTCTCTAAGCTCATCGCACTGCATATCGTCCAAAACGGCGCGACTCACAAGAGCGCATGAAGATTTGCCGCAGTTCAAAATGTAACACCCAAACAAAAAAGCCGCTCCAGATGGAACGGCTTTTTCTTTTTCAATGTTCAGCTGAGCCTAGTGCTCCGCATTGTCCTCGATACGGGGGAGGACGTTGAACTGATGATATGGCGGCGGAGAGGACAATGTCCATTCCAGCGTCGTTGCGCCTTCGCCCCAATAATTATCGCCAACACGGCGACGGACGATAAACGCTTCGATCAACATCAAGAAGAAGAACACCACACCCGCAAGTGTAATATAGGCACCGAAGGATGAAACCTGGTTCCAGATCGCGAACTCTTCAGGGTAATCAACATACCGACGTGGCATGCCGTTCAATCCCAAGAAATGCTGCGGGAAGAAGATCACGTTCACACCGATAAAGAAGAGCCAGAAATGAGCCGCTGCAAGGAACTTATTATACATCACACCGAACATTTTACCGAACCAGTAGTAGAAGCCCGCGAAGATGCCGAAGACTGCGCCCATCGACAACACGTAATGGAAATGGGCCACAACATAATATGTATCATGAAGATAAGCATCCACACCCGCATTGGCGAGCATCACACCTGTCACGCCGCCAACGACGAAGAGGAAGATAAAGGCTAGCGCCCACTGCATTGGGATCGTGAAGCGAATAGATCCGCCCCACATCGTTGCGAGCCACGAGAAGATTTTAACACCCGTTGGCACAGCAATCACGAGCGTCGCCGCAAGGAAATACGCCTTCAAATTCACATCCATACCAACCGTATACATGTGATGCGCCCACACGACGAAGCCAACAACGCCAATCGCGACCATCGCATAGGCCATTCCGAGATAGCCAAAGATTGGTTTTTTCGAGAAGGTCGAAATGATGTGTGAGACGATACCAAAAGCAGGCAGGATCATAATGTAAACTTCAGGATGGCCAAAGAACCAGAACAAATGCTGGAACATCTGCGGGTCACCACCGCGGGCTGGATCAAAGAACCCTGTACCGCCAGCAATCCGGTCTGTGAACAACATGAACAGAGCCGCTGCAAGAACCGGCAGAGCCAAGAGAAGCAAGAAAGCTGTTACAAGTACAGCCCAGGCAAACAATGGCATTTTATGCATTGTCATGCCTGGTGCACGCATGTTCAAGATAGTTGTAATGAAGTTGATCGCACCAAAGATGGATGAAAAACCCGCCGCGAGAAGACCAATAATAATAAAGTCAAATGCGGGACCCGGATGCCCCGTCGTCGAGAGTGGAGGGTACATAACCCAACTCCCCCCGAATCCATTGCCATTGGCATTCCCCGGCACCACAAAACTTATCAACAGACAGATGAGTGCTGTCGGCAAAAGCCAGAAAGACAGGTTATTCATCCGCGGGAACGCCATATCTGGCGCGCCGACCATGATCGGAACAAACCAGTTACCAAAACCGCCAATCAAGGCGGGCATGACCATAAAGAAGATCATGATCAAACCATGCATGGAGACATAAACGAGGTATTGATGCTCATTTGTAAAGAATTGAATGCCTGGATCGGCCAATTCCATACGCATCATAAAAGACAGGAAGCCACCGATCAGACCGGAAATGATACCAAAAATCAGGTAAAGCGTACCAATATCTTTGTGATTGGTTGAATAAAACCAACGCGCAAAGAATTTAGGCTTACCGTCATCATGATAACCAGCAGGCTCGGCAGAGATATTTTCTCCAGGGAGTGCAACCATTGTTCTCTCTCCTATTTCTGAGCCGCGGTTTGACCGCTGCCCATTAAGGTATTGTTTTGTGCGACTGATGACGTGAAGGCACCGTCATTGGCAACCCAGCGCGCATATTCAGCTTTGGATACGACGTTCACTTCAATCGGCATATAATAGTGTTTGATACCGCAAATCTCTGAACACTGGCCGTAGAACACACCTTCACGTGTCGCGCGGAACCACGTCTCATTGATGATGCCCGGAACAGCATCCATTTTGATACCGAAACTTGGGACGGTCCAGCTGTGCATATTATTGATGGATGTCACGAGGACTTTGACATTCGTATCAACGGGAACAACGAGTTGTGCGTCTGTACCTAAAAGATACGGCTTACCCTGCGCCTTAGCTTGAACTTCGTCGAGTGGGTTGGAGATGATCTCTTCAATGTTTTCGAGATCAGGGTAAGTATAAGACCAGTTCCATGTGTTACCGACAGCTTTGATCGTCATATCCGTCTCTGGCAATTTATCTTGAAAATACAGAAGCTGCATAGATGGCACTGCAATGAAGAGTAGGATCAGAACCGGTGCGATTGTCCAAACAACCTCAATCGCCGTGTTATGCGACGTTTTGGATGGGACAGGGTTCGCTTTCTCGCGGAATCGGATCATGATGTAGACCATCAGCGCCATAACAAAGGCCGTGATGCCTGAAATCCAATAGAACACCATATTATGTACAGTTGTTAGATCTTCCATAACAGGCGTTGCTGCGTCTTGGAGGAAGTAACCGCCATCAACGGGTTGCCCCATGCCGCGTTCACCGCCCAAACCGAGCACGATCAGGGCAACAAAGGTGCCCACACCAATCGCCACCGCTATAATTGCAGCAATGATTGTCGTTTTATTCGTTGGAGACTTCATCCGGCCCTCTTACTCATAATCCGGTCACGATAGAGTTCGTTACCCGGTGTCGAAACTACATACGCGCGCAGTGCCAGAATGTCTTGAGAGTATTCCAGCACGAATTGTCGCATTTGGGCGGTTGTCTATAGCGTGAGAGCCCTTAGATAAAGTCCTATAACAGTGAATTCGTCAATGTTTTGGGCGTGATTCTTACGCTTTGAAAGTTTGCATGACCGATTTCGTATTTGATGACAGCGCCTTGAACGCAGAACAGGCGCAAGATCAGCTGAATGAAACCCTCAAAGGGGCTGATGATGGCGAGCTGTTCGTTGAACGCTCAGCCTCCGAATCGCTAACATTTGACGATGGTCGCCTCAAAACGGCAAGTTTTGACACATCGCGTGGCTTTGGCCTGCGCTGCGTTGCGGGCGAAACCTCTGGGTTTGCGCAATCCACTGAGCTTTCAGCTGGGTCTCTCGCGCGAGCCGCCAATGCTGTGAGTCTGGCCAAGCAAGGCTATGATGGAACGGCGGCCTCCTCACCGCGACGAACGAACACCTCACTTTACCCGGACATCGACCCCGTTGCTGCACCAGGATTTGGCGTCAAGGTCGAGCTATTACAGGAGATCAACGCATTTTGCCGCGCGCTGGACTCCCAAGTCGTTCAAGTCACCGCCTCCATGAGCGCAAATCGCCGCGCCATATCTATTCTACGCGCAGGCGGAGAGCGGTATGATGACATCCGACCTCTCGTTCGCCTAAATATAATGATCACGGCAGAAAAAGACGGCCGCCGCGAGACAGGCTTTGCTGGCGCGGGCGGGCGTGAACCTTACGCTGGATATATTGATCCTGAATTCTGGAAGCCCTTAGCCAAAGAAGCCCTGCGTCAAGCACAAGTCAATCTCGAAGCCGTTCCTGCACCTGCGGGACAGATGGACGTTCTCCTCGGGCCTGGCTGGCCCGGCATTCTTCTGCATGAAGCCATGGGACATGGTCTCGAGGGTGACTTCATTCGTAAAGGCACATCCGCATTTGCGGGCATGTTGGGCGAGCGTGTCGCCTCCCCCGGCGTAACCGTTGTTGACGATGGGTCGATCGCGGGTCGCCGTGGTAGCTTGACGATTGATGATGAAGGCACACCAACGGGCCGCACGACCTTGATCGAAGACGGCATTCTTGTTGGATATATGCAAGATCGTCAGAACGCGCGCCTGATGGGCGTCAAGCCAACCGGGAATGGTCGCCGCGAAAGTTTCGCCCATTCCATTATGCCGCGCATGACCAACACCTTTATGTTGGGCGGCGAGCGCGACCCTAGCGAAATGCTCGCTGAGCTCAATGACGGCATCTACGCGACAAATTTCGGCGGCGGTCAAGTTGACATCACCAGCGGCAAATTCGTCTTTCAATGCACCGAAGCGTATCGTGTCAGAAATGGAAAAGTCGGCGAACCACTCAAGGGCGTCACGCTGATCGGCGATGGCCCAACCGTCCTCACCCAAATTCGCCACGTTGGTAATGACATGGCCCTCGACCCAGGTATCGGCGTCTGCGGTAAAGCAGGACAAGGCGTGCCAGTCGGCGTTGGTCAGCCTAGTCTTTATGTAGAAAACCTAACGGTTGGAGGGAGTGCGGTTTAGATCGCAAGAGTTAGAACTGAATACGCATAGGCCTTCCGAACAGAGCGCCAGATGAACACAATCTAAACCTTTTTTAAGGAAATCAAGAATCTTGCTCGCGCGAGGCTCATATTTCCTACATACTCAGTACGAACCTAAATCGAAGGAGTACGAATATGGGTATGAACATGATGGATATGATCATGAGCGCGGCAGGCGGCCAAGCCCCGCAGCAACTCGGGAGTCAGTTTGGTCTGAACCCACAACAAAGCCAGAGCGCAATCGCGGCGCTACTGCCGGCGATCTCGTCAGGCTTGAAGCAAAATGCTGGTTCACCTCAAGGGCTAGCGGGCCTTTTGGGCGCACTACAAAATGGCGGCCATGACCAATATTTGGAAAACCCTGCGAATTTAGGACGCCCCGAAGCCGTCGCCGAAGGAAACGGTGTATTGGGTCATTTATTTGGCACCAAAGAGGTTAGCCGCGCCGTCGCTGGACGTGCCGCAGAAAAATCAGGCGTCTCCGCAGACATCTTAAAAAAGATGCTGCCGATGGTCGCGATGATGGCGATGGGGTCGCTGAATAAACAAACACGTGGCGCAGGCATGCTCAACCAAGGCGGCAGCTTGCAATCCATGCTTGGCCAAATGGCGATGCAGCAGTTGACAGGCGGATCACAATCCAAAGGCGGCCTCGGCGGTCTTTTGGGCGGCCTCCTCGGCGGCGGCGGCGCACGTCGTCAGCAGCAACAAATGCAACAGCAGGCTAGCCAAGCACATCAATCAGGCCTCGGCATGTTAGGCAACATGCTCGACGCAGATGGGGATGGCAGTTCCATGGACGATATCCTCGGCATGTTGATGAAACGCTAACCGCATTCACTTCCAGCTCCGCAGAGATTGCGGAGCAACACGCGAATAAAAAAGCCCGCTCAAATGAGCGGGCTTTTTCTTTATTATTATGGCAATTATTATGGCAAAACATCTAACCCAGACGCTCAATCGCATCGTCTTGATTATCATCTTTCAACGTGTCGAGATACATGGCTTTCTTAAGCCACGGTGAGGCGATAACCATCAAGACACCGACACCAATGGCAATCCAGCCAACACGAGAATAAACCGCCAAGACCATTGGTTCGCCATCGGGGCCTTCAACAGCTGTTGCCTGAGCAATGAGAGCTGCGACAGCGTTACCTGCGCCAGATGCCAAGAACCACGCCCCCATCATGAGGCCTACCATGCGGATTGGCGACAAACGAGTCATTGCAGACAAACCAACAGGTGACATGCAAAGCTCGCCAGTTGTGTGCAGGAGGTAGATCAAGAAAATAAACAGAACTGGGGTCAGATTGCCACCAGCCGCAGTTGCACCCGCGACAAGGACAAGAAAACCCAAACCCAGCTGAATGACAGCCAGCCCAAACTTAAACGGTGCTGACGGGTTTTTATTCCGCTTAGCAAGCCAAGCCCAAAGTGCCGCGAAAATCGGTCCCAATATAATAATGTAAATCGCATTGATGGATTGGAAAACGGATGTTGCGATTTCCTGCCCCATGATATTGCGGTCAACACTTTCGTCCGTGAACAATGTCAAGGACGACCCTGTTTGTTCGAACAATCCCCAGAACAAGACGTTCACAGTTATCAAAAAGAGCGCCACAAAAATACGGCTGCGTTCTTCCTTCGTTAATTCTGAAACAGATTTAAAGAGGATGAAACCATATGTCAGAGCCATCGCGGCAAGCAATAAGACATTGACCACGACTTGGTTTCTCACCAACAGCCAGAGCGCGATGATGGCCACGAATGTAGCTAGGTAGATTGTCCACTCAATAGATAGGCCAGCAAAAGCCTTTTTCTTTAAAAGCTCTGGGTTTGCAGGTTCGCCTGCTCCGTTGAGCATAGGTTTACCCCAGATAAAGACGAGAAGACCCGCCAACATACCGATACCCGCCAGACCGAAACCATAGTTCCAACCGTAAGTTTCGCCGATACCACCCGCCAAGAGAGCGCCAAAAGCTGCACCTAGATTAATGCCTACATAGAAAATCGTGAACGCAGAATCTCGACGTTCATCGGTTCGGCGGTAAAGCGCACCGACCATTGTCGATATGTTCGCCTTCAAGAAACCCGTACCTGCAATAATTAACGCCAATGCGAGATAAAAAATATTGAGAACTGTTGGGTCAGCGGAACCACCTGCGACAACGGGTGCGCCTTCGATTGCCATAGTCGCGTGACCTGCAACAAGAAGAACTGCGCCAATCAAAACCGCTTTGCGTGCACCGAGATATTTATCTGCCAACATGCCGCCAATTACAGGCGTAATATAAACGAGCGTCGTATAGGCTCCGTAAAGACCGTAAGCTGCCTCCCTCTCAAACAAGAAATGTTTCGTTAGGTAAAGAACAAGAAGCGCGCGCATTCCGTAATAAGAAAACCGCTCCCACATCTCCGCGAAGAAAAGGATATACAAACCCTTCTCATGGTTTCTCATCTGAAAGAGCACCATCATCAGGCCGATGAAGGCAACCCCCGCTAGGAAAAGATAGAACATTTAGCTCCCCTTATAATATATTTTATGTCGACGGCGCTTAGCTTTTGGCTTGTCACCCTGTCGATCTTAATAATCGCTTTGGCATAGGCTCTGATACGACGCAACGCGGTGTATGTTTTCTTCTTTGAAAAATTCACCCTTTGCGCAGCAACAAAATTGTGAACGAATGAGGTGAACGTGAGGGTGGACTATTTGTCGCTCATAAGTCATCGAGTGATCCTAGACGGGGTAGTTTTTTGACACGACTTTTATTTTCGACTTTGCTGTTATCTACAGCTTTTGCGGCCTATACGGTGCCAGCTTTCGGGCAAGCGTCAACGCCTGCCGCGACTGAGGCTGAAACAACGCTTGAGTCTTATTCCCCTGATTATTTCACACAATTCGCGCCTTTAACGGCTGCGGATATGGTCGCGCGCCTGCCGGGGTTTGAAATTCGCGGAAATGAAGATGCCGGACGCGGGTTTGGGCAGGCCTCTCTCAATATTCTTATCAATGGACGCCGCCCGTCTTCTAAATCGTCAGGGGCTAATCAAATCCTTGGCCGCATACCCGCAAATAATGTGACGCGAATCGAAATCGTCGACGGCGCAACATTAGATATTCCAGGACTGTCTGGACAAGTCGCGAATATTATCGCCAAGACAGGTGAATTATCGGGCAACTGGAACTATGCCATACGACTTGAAGAGGGCTCGCAACCTCAACTCGGAGACGGCGGCATTAGCTTTTCCGCTAAAAAAGGGAGGCTGGAGGCCGTTGCAAGTTTAAACTCTGGGCAGTTCATTTTCACGGAAGACGGCGATGAAACCTTCTTTGATGGCGATGGGAGCATCACCCAAGATCGTGTTGAGAAAATTGGGTTCAATACGCAAGAACCCAGCGCGAACCTCAACCTCACTCTCTTACGGGACAATGGCGACATCGGAAATCTGAATCTGTCTGGCGGATTTAGGAACAGAAACATCTTACTCCAAGAGACATTTTTAAATCGTACATCTGACATCTTGTCCGGAACCTCTATCGCCGCAAATGGGGATGACAGGGAAACCTATGAAATCAGTGGCGATTATAGTTTTGATGCGCCTGTGTTGGGAAGAAATGGACGTTTAAAATTCATCAGCCTTTTTAGCGCAAAAACCCGAAATTTTGATAATCGTTTTACGTTCGATGACGGTGCCCCAGGTCAAACAACGCAGTTATTCCTGCGAGATGACGAAGAGACAGAATATATCGCAAGGGCAGAATATACATGGAAAACCGGTGAGAGTTCAGACTGGGCCTTATCGCTAGAGGGCGCATTAAACGTATTGGACTCTGATACGGAACTCTTTCTAAATGGCGATAGTGTAGATAATACAGCCGTCCGCGTTGAAGAAGATCGCGCGCAAGGCAATCTCTCACGCAGCTGGGCATTAAATGATCAGGTGAGTGTTCAGGCTTCGCTTGGGGCTGAGTATTCTAAAATTGACAATGTGTTGGACACGAACACACCTGCCCGCACTTTTTTTAGACCTAAAGGCCTATTCAGTGCATCTTACAAACTCGATGATCAATGGACTATTCGCGGACAAGTCGAGCGTACCGTTGGTCAGCTCAATTTCGATACATTCGTGTCCGAAGTCAGCTTAGCCGAAGGATCATCCTCAATCGGTAATGGTACCTCTCCTGAACAAAGCTGGGAGACAGAACTAGAATTGCAACGCCAGAACCCGAACGGGATATCGGGACGTGCGCGTGCCTTTTACAACATCGTCGAAGACCCAATAGAACAGCTTATTTTCATCGCCCCTGAAGATGGAACCATTACGCAGGGTCCCGGAAATCTGGATACAAATGCCGAAGTATACGGCATTGAAGGCAGCCTAACTTGGGTGATGAATGATATTCTCAAAGGCTTGCGCCTCAACGTAGAAGGTACGATTGCAGATAGCTCCATTGAAGACATCATCACTTTTGAAAATCGGGCCACAAATCGCCAGAGACTTTGGGAATATGATATCGAAGTGCGCTGGGACATTTACGACACGCCCTATGCGCTTGAGGCTGAATTCGAACAGGGCAAAGAGGCAGATTTTCTGCGCATTGATGAAATACTACAAAATGATTTCAACGTACCTGAAATGGAACTTGGATTCGTTCACAAAGACCTGTTCGGCATGCAATGGAAACTACGTGTGCAGAACATTTTGAACTTTGAATTTCAACGCCAACGGTTTGTTTTTGACGGCACCCGCGCCGGTGATTTAACGCGGCGTGAACAGACAAAGCGAACGCGCGGACAACGCATCTCTCTCGAAGTGACGGATACGTTTTAAAGCCTGCGCTTAAGAGGCACAGAGCCTCTTAATAGATGCACTCTTTATAAGCCCGCGAAATATCGCCTGCCCATTCGCGGTTGAATTTCGTGATGAGGCGATCTGCACTGGATTGTTTTGCTGCGACCTTGGCGTCCAAATCTTGCAGGAAGACAGTCTCATTTTCGCCATGCGCATTTAATTTTCCGCGTGCATTTAATCCGGCGCGTGAAATATCCAAAGCCTGTTTCGCCAGGTCATTAATTGTTCCGCCGCGGAATTCCGTCTGCAATCCATGTGTTGGGACCATGTCTCGTAAAGTCTGGCGTTCTTCCGCCGTCCAATCTTTAACCATATCCCACGCCGCATCCAACGCCGTATCGTCATAGAGAAGGCCTGTCCAAAATGCTGGCATGGCGCAAAGCTCATCCCAATGCCCTGTATCGCAGCCGCGCATTTCCAAGAATTGCTTGAGGCGAACCTCAGGAAAAATTGTCGACAGATGATCTTCGAAGTCTTGCATGGTGGCGACTTCACCCGGAAGAATATCTAGCTTACCGTCCAAGAAGTGACGAAAGCTCTTTCCTGCTGCGTTTAAATACTCACCGTCGCGAGCAACGAAATACATCGGTACATCTAATGCGTAATCGACATATTGCTCAAAGCCGAAACCTTCCTCAAAGACGAAGGGCAACATACCTGTACGGTCTGCATCCGTATCCATCCAGATACGAGAGCGGAAAGATTTATAACCGTTCAACTTGCCCTCTGTGAAAGGAGAATTCGCAAAAAGCGCCGTCGCGATTGGCTGCAACGCCAAACTTACGCGGAACTTTTTGACCATATCTGCTTCTGACCCGAAATCTAAATTCGCCTGAACCGTACAGGTTCGAAACATCATTTCGCGGCCCATTGTACCCACTTTTTGCATATAGTCGCGCATGATTTTATAACGGCCTTTCGGCATCACAGGCACGTCTTCGAGTTTCGTATCTGGACGGAATCCCAACGATAAAAAGGCAGCGCCGATTTCATTCGCGACTTCGCGCACTTCGCGCATATGACGGTTCACTTCGGCGCAGGTCTGGTGAATATGTTCCAGCGGCGCGCCGGAGAGCTCAAATTGTCCGCCAGGTTCCAGCGACACAGAGGCACCCTCGCGCTTTAACGCAATGATATGGCCACTTTCAAAAACAGGTTCCCAGTCAAAACGTTGTAAGCCTTCCAGCATTGCTTTGATGGAACAGGCGCCGTCGTAAGGTAGTGGCAGATTATCTTTTGTCGAAAATCCAATTTTTTCATGCTCTGTGCCAACCCGCCATTCTGACTTGGGCTTAGAGCCTTCAGCCAAATGTTCGATCATTTGCGCCTTCGACGTAATGAGCTGCAGATTTGATTTAGAGGGTCCAGACATGGCGAAGTCTTTAAGCGGGCCATCGGCGTCGGACAAGTCGGAAATGAGCCGCTCAGTAAACGAAAATGTGAACGATGTGGATAGGTCGCACACGCCCGATTGCCGCGAGGGCCACCTATCGCTAGAGAGCGGTCTTATTCTATTTGTCGTTAGACGAGATACCTTATGAAATTGCTCCTTATCGGATCCGGCGGACGCGAACACGCACTGGCTTGGAAATTGGCACAATCGCCAAATGTCGAAACCCTCCACTGCGCGCCTGGAAATGCTGGCATTGCAGAGGTCGCGGATATTGTTGACATCGCGGCGGACGACATCATTGGCCTCCTCGCCCTTATCCAACGCGAAGCCTATGACTTCGTCGTCGTCGGGCCAGAGCAACCGCTCGCTATGGGCCTAGTCGATGCACTAAATGATTTAGGTGTCCGCGTCTTCGGCCCAACGGAAGCCGCCGCGCAGCTAGAAAGCTCCAAAGCCTTTACCAAAGCCTTTTGTGATCGCTACGATATTCCAACGGCAGGTTATGGTGTGTTTACGGACATTGCCGCCGCGAAAGCCCATCTGAAAACGATGACCGCGCCTTATGTTTTGAAAGCCGATGGCTTGGCCGCAGGTAAAGGCGTCGTCATTCCTGAAACCCTCAAAGACGCAGAAGCTGAATTAGAAGAATTTTTCTCTGGCAAATTTGGGGATGCCTCGCAAACGGTTGTCATTGAAGAATTTATGCGCGGACAAGAGGCGAGCTTTTTTGCCATATCCGACGGCACAACAGCCCTGCCCCTCATCGCGGCGCAAGATCACAAACGTGCCTATGATGGTGATAAAGGCCCAAATACGGGCGGAATGGGCGCCTATTCCCCCGCTCCGATCTTTACAGATGCGGTTCTGGCAACGGTAATGGAGAAGATCATACAGCCAACCGTTTACGGCATGGCAAAAGACGGCCACCCGTTCAAAGGTGTCTTATTCGCAGGCTTGATGATGACTGACGAAGGTCCGAAACTAATCGAATATAATGCACGGTTTGGGGATCCAGAATGCCAAGTCATCATGCGTCGTCTACAATCTGATCTTCTGCCGCTCCTTTTGGCCGCTGAAGCCGGAACATTAGACAAGGTTGATGCGCCCGCATGGTTTAGTGAACCCGTGGCAAATGTCGTCTTGGCAGCCGAAGGTTACCCTGGCGCTTATAAAAAAGGCACGGTTATTTCAGGCGTAGAGGCCGTGAATGAAAGAGACGGTATTGTCGTCTTCCATGCCGGAACACGTCGCGGAAAAAATTGCGGCAAGTTAAAAGCCAATGGCGGGCGCGTCCTCAGCGTCACAGCGTCAGGCGAGACGCTGCGCGACGCAGTCGACGCGGCTTACGAAGCTGTTGACGCGATCAAATGGTCAGCCAAACAATACCGCACAGATATCGCGTATCAGGCTTTGAAGCAGAATACATAAGACACAGAGATTGACCAAATTGAGTTTCTCTTTTTGGGCGAGTCCGCTTTCAACTCATTAATAATGTGTTAACAGCGCCTATGACCTATCGCACACTTCTGACATCCGCTCTTTATATATCCCTCGCCATTGGTGCGCTTGGCGTTGGATTTTCTGCCTATGCCCATGACGAAACGCATGACAGCCATGAAGATTATACATTAATCCATGCAGGCGACGTCATGACTGTGCCTGGCGAACGCGTTTTGTCCGATCACACGATCATTATCCATGACGGAAAAATTGTCGGTGTTGAGCCGGGGTTTTTGGAAGATGAAGACGCGACGACGATCGATGGCAAAGATATGTTCTTCTTACCCGGATTAATCGACAGCCATGTGCATCTACGTGGTGAATGGAATCCAAATGGACGACTTGAAAACTTCACCAAAGAAGCTGGAGATGTCGCCTATGACGCGGCGGCGAATGCACGGAAAACGCTAATGGCAGGCTTTACCGCCGTACAAGATGTTGGCGGCCCCCCAGAAATCAAAGCCCTGTCACGCGCAATTTCAGCGGGTAAAGTCCCTGGGCCGCATATTCGCGCCTCTGGCAATGTCAGCATTACAGGTGGTCATGGCGAGTTAAATGGCTTTCGCGCTGATATTCTTGAGCATTTCCAACGTCCCACAAATTGCGATGGTGCGGATGATTGCCGCCGGGCCACACGCCTTGCGATCAAGAACGGCGCAGACCTTATCAAAATCGCTTCCACGGGCGGCGTGCTGTCCAATACAAATGCGGGCACGGGCCAGCAAATGACCGATGACGAACTGGTTGCCATTGTCGAAGCGGCCACGTCCATGGGCCGCAAAGTCACGGCACATGCGCATGGTAAGGACGGAATCGAAGCCGCCCTAAACGCAGGCGTTAGCTCTATCGAACACGGCACATATTTAGACGAAAACACGACCCGCCTTTTCAAGAAATATGACGCGGTCTTAGTGCCAACAGTCTTAGCAGGCATGACCGTGAAAGAGTGGGATTTCCTTCCACCTGCCAGCTATAAGAAAGCACAAGAAGTCGGGCCGCGCATGTTAGATATGCTGTCGCTCGCGCATGAAAGCGGCATCACCATCGCATTTGGAACAGATACAGGCGTGTCCAAACACGGCAATAACGCCAAAGAGTTTGAATATATGGTCGCGGCAGGCATGAGCGAAACTGAAGCTATTCGCGCCGCCACCGTCACAGCCGCAAAACATATCGAATTAGACGCAGTGATTGCGACGCTGGAAGCCGGAAAATACGCCGACCTGATTGGCGTCGACGGCGACCCGCGCGAAGATATTGCAGAGCTAATGGATGTCGATTTCGTTATGAAAGGTGGGATCGTCTATAAAGGCGAGTAAAACTCAACACGAGTCATAGCCAATTTCCAACAATGCGACTCTTTGTTGCGGTGTCGGATAACCTGGTGAGGTTCCCAATGATTGCAATGTCTGCGCAAGATAAATGAGGTTTTGCTTGGGTTCACCCGCTATTGCGAAAGCACAGCCCGCATATTGATCCGCTCTCGCCTCTCTGACGACCCCGCTAATACTAGAAGGGTTCAGATTGAAATCTATGAGGTGACCCAATTCATGGCCAAATATGCCTATGGTCGCGTAATTTGAATATCGATTTTGAATGCCCGCCATAAAGCCTGCATTATAGCTTACCCGATTACCTGTCGCATCCATCGTCGCAGATGCATTACTAATCGCCTCACTTCGCCATAGCTGATAATTCGGGCAAGGGTATTTTTGACAAAGCGCGTAATTGACTAAATTGGTTTGACGTAAAGCCTCTGGAGACGGCGGTAAATGTGAACTGCCTGATTTGGCTTTTGTGTACGCGCATAACGGCCCCGCTGCAGCCTCAATGCTAGAAAAAGCAAAAACAGCTATAACCCCAAAACCTCTTATTAACTTCACAACGAGCCCCTCATTAAACGTAGTTAATAAAGGTTTAATTTTAGGTTGAGATAAATCAAATCACAAAAATGTTAGCCCCAATATGTTCAGTCTTTGGACCTATGTTTTACATCAGCAAGACGGAAGCAGAGCAGCGACTTTATTTTTATCTCTCAGTCGTCTCTCAACAAGGACACAGAGCGCCTTTTCACTGATATGAAGCTCGCCATCCGACAGCGAAATACGTTGAAGACCTCTAATCAGGAAGTCTCTATCCGAAAACTTAGCAAGATCAGACATAACCGAGTCGAACCAATGCTTAAAACCAATGGGGCCTAATCTGACTTTATCGCCGAGCCTAATTCGGTTCATCTCAAACCACATCAGTAGTTTTGCTTCCGTTACCGGAATGTCCGACTGAACTTTCTCATTAATCTCGGTGGCGGATTCGATAAAGGCCGCAATTTCCGTTGAAAGGACGCGCTTATCCGCAAATACAGATAAAGCTAAGACCGTTAGCAACGCTTCGACTTGACTATTAAACACTAAACCCATCCCACATTATGCCCCAGCATGAGGCGCGGGTAATTCATAGAGTTGAATAAAGGCTAAAATGCGATGCAGGTTAATGAAACTATGCTTAATTTACCGTTGCTAAAATCGCACGGGCACCATCCGCATCCCGCATGATTTGCGTCTTGAGCGCGTCGAAATTTTCAAACTTCTTTTCAGCCCGAATAAAACTACGAAAACGCACATCAATCAGTTGACCATATAAGTCTCTATTAAAGTCGAGAAGGTGCACTTCCAATCTCGCCTCGTCACCATCGACCGTTGGACGACTGCCCGTATTTGCTACGCCAGGACGCCAATCTGTTTCGCCCTCCAATCGAACTTCAACAACATAGACGCCAAATTTTGGACGAACGAGATCGCCGAAGTCGAGATTCGCGGTAGGGAAGTTAATCGTACGGCCGCGTTGTTGACCCTGCTGCACAATGCCGTCCACCTGCCACGGACGTGACAACATATGTTGCGCATGAAACACATCACCGTCTTGTAAGGCTTTTCGGATTTCTGTGGAGCCGTATTTGCCATAAAGTTTATGCAAACCAACAGGAGCTATCGCCGTAACACCTATGCCGCGTTCTGCGCAAAGACGTGTCAGGCTTTCCACATTCCCGCAGCGGTTTTTCCCAAAGCCGTAATCTGCGCCGACAACAACATGACGAATACCCAGTCCCGCGTGCAGGACTTCCTCAACGAATTGGACATCATCCATATCGCGCAGAGTCTCATCGAAGGGAATTTCATAGAGATAATCAACGTCCAGTTCGGCCATGACCAACGCCCGAAGACGCGCGCTCATTAAACGAAAGGGAGCGGCGTCGGGTTTGAAATATCGATAAGGATGCGGACGAAATACACCAATCCCAAGCGGTGCATCCAAGTCCTCTGCAATCGCTTGAGCTTGGCTGATAACAGCTTGATGCCCGCGATGAAGTCCGTCGAAATTTCCAAGCGCAATGACTGCGCCTTTATCATCAGCGTGTAGACCAGAATAAGTTTGGAGCGTTTTCACGCGTTTAATCTTCGACGGGACGTTTCTGAACAAATACGCCCGCATCACCACGACAGATTTTTTTGCCATCAACTTCGCAATGGCACTTCATTTTCACACGACCCGTGCGTTCGTTTATTTCAGCGACTTCGGCAATTGCGAGAACTTCGTCTCCAATAAAAGCAGGCTTACGGAACCGCAAATTCAATTCTACAAAAACAGCACCAGGGCCCGGAAGGTCATTACCTAAAATCGCAGAGATAAAACTCGCCGAAAGCGCACCATGAGCAATGCGTTGGCCAAAATCAGTTGTTGCCGCGAACTCCGCATCCACATGGATCGGGTTATGATCCCCCGTGATGTCGGCGAAGGTATTGATCATCTCCTCTGTGATTGTGGCGCGTGTTTCTGCACGCATGCCGACTTCGAGGTCATCAATATAATATTTTACGGTCATAAAGCGCCTTAGCAAAGCGAAACGGGTCTTACCACGACAAATCGTGGATGTTTCGCTACCAAATGAGACGCGGCGCAATATATCGTGCGCTGACGCCATGCTCACTTAAAAGTTCTTTGAAACGATGTTCGGTTTCGCCGTTCAAACCATCCTGAATAAACAAGCAATCCATACCCTGTTCTTTCGCGCCCAATAGGTCGGTAAAAATATTATCACCAATGCAAAGAATGCGTTCAGGCGGCGGGATATGTCCCGTCACTTCGTCTAGCCATGCGCGGCACAGGCGGTAAATTGGATCATGGGGTTTACCCGCATAGATAACCTCGCCGCCCATATCTTCATAAATTTTCGCCAGCGCACCGCCGCACCAAACAACCTTATCACCAATTTTGACTTTCATATCTGGGTTCGCGCAGACCATTGGCAATCCGCGTTCACGCGCTTGGCTTAGGAGTTCTGTGTAATCATCAGGATGTTCATTATCATCATACATCCCCGTGCAGGTGATAAAGACGGCGCTATCCAAATCTGTGAAATTAAGTTCCAAGCCCGCATAGAGACGGTCATCGCGTTCAGGCCCAATTTTAAACGCGGGCCCAGGCGCACGGCGCGCAAGCGCGTCAATCGTCGCATCGCCAGATGTCACAATTGCATCGTAAAATTCACCCGGCACACCAAGGCGCGCAAAACTTTCTGGGATCGTTATACTCGGGTTGGGCGCATTCGAAATCAGGACGACAGGTCCGCGCTCGCGGAACCGCTCCAACGCCTCGCAAGCCTCACGAAACGGTGCACGGCCATTATGAATCACGCCCCAAATGTCACAAAACACGGCGTCATAATCATCAATGATTTGGCCAAGGCCAGAGAGCGGGATAAAGAGATCTGTCATGCGCGCGAGGTATAACGTCGTGGCGTTTTGAGCAACTCTATTCGGTAGCAGCTTTCAGTCCCGCGATATTGCCTTCCCAATCGCTACCGTCAAATGCAATGCGTTTGCCGATGGTCAGCGTGCCCGCTTGGACACAGCGCATATTTACGCTCCAGGCGTTTGGATGACTGCGAGGCTGGTAGAGCGGTTTTATCCCGCAGCTTTGGCAGAACATATGAACGGCTTGCCCCGTATTAAATCGATATTCCGTTAGATAGTCTTCACCAGACAGAAAGCGTAAATCACCCTTCGGCACAAATACATGCTCATATCCTGTCATCGCGCACATCGAACAATTACAATCCGTCACATCCATTGTAGCTGGCGCGTCAAACTCAAAACAAACCTGCCCGCAATGACATTTGCCGTGATGGAGAGCCATTACTCCGACCCAATTGGACTGCCCGGCGGGAGAGCTTTTGCGGGTGTGACCGGGGATGTCGCGGTCAGTGGACGCGCGCGATAGGCCGTGATCCGTTCAGCAATCCACGTACTGCGCTCATCATTTAACACGCGCAAACTGGTAGCCAATTCACGCAGGGCAATATCCGTGGAAGACGTCACTGCAGGAGACGCGTCGCTGTCCGCCAGCGCCATCAATGCATATGCATATTGCGCTCGGACTGTCTGTGCAATTTCGCCCGTACGGCCACGCGTTGAGAAGCCCATAATTTTGCGTCTGGTGCGATCCATAACCTCATCGAGAGATAGATTATCCGCATCACGACGATGGAATTCAACCAAACGCGCCGCGCGCTGTGGGTTGAACAATACATCAAAGGTCAAATCTGCTGCCGTCTCTGCTGCGCTCAACGTATCAAATGCAGGATAGGCCGTTTTACGGAATAACTCGCGGTCTGAATCGGCGAAAGAGTAACTCCCCAAGCGCGGCGTGAGATGCGCCAGAACCTCATCCGAAATATCGAGAGCTTTTGGGTCGAGCGTTTCCAGCACAGCGTCTAAGGCTTCGCGTTGTTTTGCAGGCGCGACGATGTCTGCGGGGCCAGATGCCCCGTAATTAAATCGCATCCCGCCAATCTGCTTGGCTGCAGCGGCCGTTTGGAAACGATGGTAAAGATAGATAGGCACAATCGCGGCATTCAGGTCCGATTGGGGACGTCCCGCGGGTAGATTATCGGGGCCAAATTTATTCAATGCAAAGGCCCGCACTTTCATCACTTCGCGCAATGTTTCCACGGCATCTTCGCCATTATCCCAAACGCTGCCGTCGGGATGCCCCGTCCCAATGCTGCGCCCGTCACGGTCGGCGACATAGGACAAGCCTGACGCATAAGCCGTAGCCAATAGATCATCGCGCTCATCACTTGTATTTTCACCATAGAGCCAGCTCGTCGTGACCTTATCCCAATCGCCAATCCCGACGCCATACGCCTCCGACACATCCAGCGCGCCGTCGACTAGTCGCACATCAGGTGCGGGATAATCCATGACGGAGGCTTTATCATCAGAGCTCGCCGCAAAATTATGCGCAAAGCCCAACGCGTGACCAATTTCATGCGCAGAGAGTTGGCGAATACGCGCCAGCGCCAATTGCACTGGATCATCGGGATCGCCGCTATCCGTTTTGCCTGCGCCGAGCAAACCCTCGAAAATCATACGGTCTTGGCGCACGCGCAAACTGCCTAGGTTCACGTGACCCTTGAGCATTTCGCCCGTGCGCGGATCAGACACGCCGCCCCCATAAGACCAGCCGCGCGTCTGGCGATGCACCCATTGCACCGTATTATAGCGAATATCGAGCGGGTGCGCGTCCTCGGGCAATATCTCAACACGATACGCGCCTTCCCACCCTGCAGCGGCAAAAGCATCTTCCCACCAGCGCGCGCCATCCAGTAAAGCCGAGCGAATAGGGTCTGGCGCGCCGCTATCGATGTAAAAGACAATAGGTTTGACGACGCTGCCATCCTCGGCGCGTTCCAAACGATAGCGCCGTGCAAAGCGGGTCTCAATTGAAGCTGAAAGCGGCGCAGAATAATCATAATGCGCTTGTTCAATCACACCGGCGCGCGGGTCAGAAAGCAATGGTTCAAAACCTGTCTCTGGCAAGCGTACAAAACTATGATGTTGGATCAAGGTGACGTCTTTGCCATTCGCCGCCGTGCTCGTAACTTCGCCGCCCGCATCGGCGGAACTGAGTGTGAAGAAGACATCAATTTCGACATTATCGGGAAAAGCCAGCGCGTTCTTCGTATCAACGAAAGTCCGGTCTTCAGCTATTTTAAAACTGCCCTGATCAGCATCTTTCATATGTTGCACGAGATTGAGGCTATCCGAGGTCAGGAACGCTGTCATATCGACAACTGGGCCGTCTTTCGCATCATCCATAATTGGCAGAGCGGCGAGAAAAGACCGCGCAAAACTCTCGCGTACCGCGCGTTCTTCCAAAGGGTTATCGGGATTTGCGCGGTACCGTAGGTTTTCTTCCTCGACGATAATTTTATCGCCCATGCGCCGCAATGTCACAATGCGGCCGCCTTCACCCCACCCTCGATCCAATCCCACAGGATTAGACCCCAATCCCGCCGTCAAGCGCGCGGAATGGATCAGGCGCATAGCGACGCCGTTTTCGTCAGGCACAGGCAATTTGACCAGCACGTGATTCGTCTTTTCGTTCACATGCAGATCAATAAACCCAGCGCGATGATCAAGCCCTGAAAGCGCATCTGATTTAGACATCGAACTTCCCTGCGGCACACAGGCCGAAAGGAGAAGGCCAAGAGGAAGACAAAGAGGAATGAGTATATTTCGCATAGCTTTATTAAGCAGGCTTAAGCGCGAGACGAAAGGGGGTTTGAGGACAAAAGTAAAAAAATACAGAGCGAGATATTAGTAAAACCTCACCCTTTAAGCCGTGCCTATGGGCCGACCGTAACTAAACCACGTGTGGGCGGACCATAGGTTGTTAATACATCATTCAATTCAGTTTTGAGGATTGCAATATCTGCAAAATTAGGCACTTGCGCACAGGTCGAAAACTCTCCCTCTCTCCCCCATTTTTGTTGGTATAAATTACCGACTCTGGGCGAGAAAACCTGAAAGTCGAACAGGCGGAATGCGACGCTATTGTTGTCATTATCCGTACCGCCGCCCGTACTCAAAACGTCTACACGGACATGACAGTCTCCATTTGCAAGCGTCATATTTAACTCGGTTGGGGCGCTATTTGTGTCTGGAAAATATACATGTGTCGTTTGAATGGGTTCTAAGGCGTCCTCAGGTTCCGTGGCGTTACAACCGGCTAACACACAGATCAAAACGGATAATTTTAGAACACGCATAGGACGCCCATCTACAACTTAAAAATGAAGCTTATCGGCTATACTGATATTAACCAACTAAAATCGAAACCGTCTCCTAGAAGAGGGAAAGACAAAGCGGCCACTAGATTCAGCTTGCTTGGGTAAAGTAACAACGTTTGTTATCAGGCAAGAAAGGTGCATTCACAAAAGGAGCTTTTAAATGCGAAGATATTACCCGCCAGGGGCTACCAGTTATGATGAAGCCATTGATTTAGCGTTTGAAGAGTGTGACGAAACCATCTCAGGTCAATATCCTCATCACGCATCTCATGATGAACTGATTATGTGGGAACAAGTTGGTTGGGCACTGTCAAGATGGGGGCAGGTGGAAATCGGCTTAGCGGAAATATTTCAGGCCGCGTCTGGTGGGAAACCAGCTCTTTCCGTGACAATTGATTTTTGGGGAAATCACAACATCGCTGGCAGGATAAAGACTGTAAAAGGTGCCGTCATCACATGGAGTAATAAGCAACATCCCGAAATCCAAGTGCTTTCCAAGGAAATAATGAATTGGTTAGCAAAAATCACTATGGCTTTAAATTGCGCCAGAAATGAATTAGCTCACGGCACAGTGGCGCAAAAGCAAGGTTCGAACCAATTTCATCTAGTGCCCTTCTTTTTTAAACAACTCATAGAGCGGGATAGGGAAAAAATATTTCGAGAACCTGCACATGGCCGTGACTTAACTGAGCTCATTATGCTGCGTAAACAATTTCTTGGCTTTAGTGGTTTGTTGGCAGACATGGCATCTAATATAAGAGAGATAGACACGGGACGCGCTAACGGCATTCTTGACCTCCAGATTCTTAAAAAAAAATGCCCATTGTTTATTTCTCAACACGCTGACCTTTTCGATCGCTTAGTGTCTCGACCCTTCAATCAAGGTGACTCACTATCGGCGAATGAAGAAGATCAGATCAGAGGTCTGATGAGGAAGGTAATTTAATCTGATGAGGAAGTTTCGTTATTGAAATACCTCCCCTCCCTTTCGGGGGGATTAACAGGCGTAAGCTAACTGTATACTTTGGGCTTCGATTATGAGCCACTCGCATTGTCTGTTTGCTCGGGCGTTACCGTCACTTCACGCTTCCCAATACGGGGTGCCTTTATATCTTTCGATTAAAAAGTTCACAAAGGCACGTACTCTGACAGATAGATGGCGAGTGGGCGGATAGACAGCATAGGCTGTGATGTCCTGCCATTTGTAACCGGGTAGAATTTCGATCAATGAACCATCTCGAAAATTTTCATATATAATAAAACGTGGCTCAATGAGTACACCTTCGCCAGCGACTGCAGCATCTCGCAAAAACTCGCCATTCGTTGCCCGTAGGCGCGGCGACATTTCAACTTTTCCTTCAACGCCGTCAGGGGTTTTGTAAGACCATGACGCGTTGGTACGATATCCATACCGCAGTTCTTTGTGCGTCTTTAAATCATCTGGAGACTGCGGCGTACCATGTTCTTTTAAATATGCAGAGCTTGCCGCAGCCGCGGTAGATAAGGCCGCAATTTTTCGTGCAATCAAACTGGAGTCTGGCAAATCACCAATGCGAATAGCTAAATCCATGCCCTCCGCAATAAGATCAATTTTACGGTCACTAAAATCTATATCGAAATCCACGAGTGGATGTTCACGCATAAAATCTATGATAGCGGGGCCTAAGTGCGACACCCCAAATGATAAAGGGGCCGCGATGCGTATACTCCCTGCGAGCGCGGCTTGTGCGTCGCTGGCGGCCGTTTCACCTTCTTCCCAATCAGCAAGCACAACGACAAACCGCTTATAAAGCGTTTCACCCGTATCCGTCAGTGTAAGTTTGCGAGTTGTCCGCGTCATTAACTGAACACCCAAACGCGCTTCCAATTCTTTTAACCTGCGGCTGACAGCTGATTTCGCGATCTTTAATTGGCTCGCAGCCTTAGTTATGGATCCTGCCTCAACGACGCGAACGAAGGTTTCCATTTCCTCATACTTGCTCATTTGTTCTCTATATTAGAACAGTAATTTCAAAAATAGCCACCTAATTCTTTTTTAAAGAACAAGATATCCCTCACTCATCGAATTACAGGAGACAGATATGACTACGATTAATCGCATACTTCGTATTGACGCTAGTGCCCGCAAGACGGGGTCCGTAACACGTAGCTTAGCCGACGAAACTATAGACCATCTCGTTGAACTCGGGGCCGTCAATCTTGTCAGCCGTGATGTTGCGAGCGGCTTGCCTTTCGTCGATGAGGATTGGATTGCCGCCAATTTCACGCCCGTCGATGAACGAACAACGGTTCACAAAGCGAAGT
This sequence comes from uncultured Caulobacterales bacterium, assembly GCA_938003545.1. Classification (GTDB taxonomy): domain Bacteria; phylum Pseudomonadota; class Alphaproteobacteria; order Caulobacterales; family Maricaulaceae; genus Litorimonas. The sequence continues at coordinate 1,533 of CALKXY010000004.1, read as the reverse complement.
TGAGCCTCTCGGATAGTCTTGTCGCTGAACTCGAATCTGCTGACACGATTGTCATATCCACGCCAATTTATAATTTCGGCATTCCAGCTACTCTAAAAGCCTGGGTCGATATGGTGTGTCGAGTGGGTATGACCTTTCAATATACTGAGACAGGTCCTGTAGGCTTACTCGAAGGTAAGCGCGCCATTATTTTGGTAGCATCTGGCGGAACACCTGTCGGCAGTCCCATTGATTTTGCCACGCCCTATCTCAAGCAAGCCATGGCCTTCGTGGGTATCACGGATGTCACCTTCATCGCTGCGGATGCATTGAGTGCAAACGCAGATGAGAAACGCGCTGACGCATCCGCCGAAATTCAAGCCTTAAAAACTTAGGCGGCCGCCTCCATGACAGACACAATTGATAAGTTTCTCGTTGGGCATGGTTTTGAATGCCAAGAGCTAAACGGCATCAAACATCGCACGCTTCTTTACCTCGCGATTATTATTACAAGTCTCTCCGCCATAGCCGTTTCTGGTCTCGCTCTCGCGGCTTGGACTTAATTCAAACTTCAATTTTTTGGAGACAAGTATGACACAATACTATGATTCATTGACACGCGGTCAATTCCGCAATGGCTGGTTAAATAGCCGTCATAGTTTTTCATTTGGCGAGTTTCACGACCCCCGACGCATGGGCTTCCGAAGCCTGCGAGTTATCAATGAGGACCATGTTGCACCCGCTGGAGGCTTTGCCCAACATGGTCATCGGGATATGGAAATAATCACTTATGTTTTGGATGGTGAACTTGGGCATGAAGATAGTCTTGGAAATGGCTCCATCATTCGTCCTGGAGAGATTCAAAGAATGTCCGCAGGCACAGGTATTCGTCACTCGGAAATGAACGCATCGAATAAAGCGCCCGTCCATTTTCTTCAAATTTGGATTGAACCAAAAAAGAACGGACACACACCTTCATATGAACAAGTCGAGCTGCTTCCAGACGCAGGTAAAAATGGCTTCACGCCCATTGCCACGCCAGAAGGGGATCTGGGCGCAATCAGCCTCAACCAAGACGCAACTATCTTGGTTAGTAAGCCTGATGCAGGCGAAACCGTCGATGTCATGCTGGATGCTAATCGTTATGGCTTCCTGCATATCGTCAAAGGAGGCGTCGAAATTGAGGGCAAAACCTACCGAACAGGGGATGGCTTGGCCTTTGAAGGCACAGATGTCCCCTTCGCTTTAACGGCGCAAACCCCGTCCGAAATTTTATTTTTCAACCTCCCTTAATTCAGAAAAACTCAGGCTCAACTGCGGCAACGCGTTGAACGCACTCCCCACCCCGTCAAACTTTAAAGCCCTTGAAACTTAATCCGCGTCTTGCGAAAAATAAATGTGTACAGTTTCAATTACTTATAAAAATATCAAGAGATGCGTCCTTGGGTCTATATTTGTAGGCTAGTTTAAACTTGTCTTCTCACAACGGGCGACCAAGCGTACGTTGGCTTGTTCGGTGGGGAGCGGCGCTTGTCATTGGATGATGCTGGGTAA
>CALKXY010000003.1 GCA_938003545.1 uncultured Caulobacterales bacterium | reverse complement strand
GAGACGGTGGGGTTAAGCGTCGGATGGTGAGACATCTGGAGGTGCTGGGCCTTTTGGAGTGAGAGCCGACCGCCTTGTCTAATGGCATGACTTGCGGGGACAAACAGGCCGCTGCATCAAAAACCGCTGCCGCGTGGCCGTACATTTGATTTACAACCAAATGCGCTCGGTCTTTGCGTAAAACAACTTTTCTATTTTGGTCCTCCATCGCGGAGACCACCACGCGGACTGTCCCGCTTTGATCAATTCGGTCGCCACAAGATGGGCGATGGGGAGACGCGCTTGGCCGCAGTTAGCTTACAATCAAACGTTCTTTCAGCATCGGCAGTAGTTTTTCATTTGTGACCAATGGGTCGCCTGCATAAATTGGGTCACCGCCAGAAAGGCTTTCGACAATACAGCCGGCTTCGCGCGCGATGAGGATACCTGCGGCGACGTCCCATGCGGCGAGGTCGCGTTCCCAATATCCGTCATAGCGGCCCGCAGCGGTCCAAACGAGGTCCAAACTTGCTGCGCCCATACGGCGAACGCCTGCGCTGGAGCCCATGACTTTATGTAACTCTTTGAGGAATCGCGCATGGCCTGGACGACCCAAAAATGGAATGCCCGTGGCGAAAATACTGTCTTGGAAAATATCGCGTTTGGCAGGGCGAAGACGGCGGTCGGCTCCGCCGCGTGTACCGTCATTGACGAAGGCCCCTTTGCCTTTTTCGGCCATGAACATTTCGTCCGTGATCGGATTATAGACCATGCCGGCCACGACTTCTGGCGGTGTACCATCAATTTCGCGTTCAAGCGCGATAGAAATAGCAAAGTGAGGAATGCCATGGAGGAAATTCGTTGTGCCATCCAATGGATCAATAATGAAACGATGGGTCTTATCAGAGCCTTCAATCACGCCGCCTTCTTCGAGGAGGAAACCATAACCTGGACGGCCTTCACGGAGGATTTCAACGATGGTCTCTTCGGCTTTTTTATCAGCGCGAGAGACGAAATCTGCAGGACCTTTGCGGGCGACTTGCAAATGTTCGACTTCATTGAAATCGCGCAGCAGATTACGAGACGCTTTACGCGCCGCGGTCTGCATTAGGGTCATGACAACTGACATTCCGGACATCGGGCACTCCATAAATGGATAAGTTTCGCGTCGAGCGCGTTTCGTTTGGCGGGATTAAAGCTCACCCCGCTTCGTCTAAAGTTTCCGCCATTTCTGGCGGATCAGCACATCAGTCAGCGCGTTTGACATATGACCCGTCGGTCGTGTTGATGACCAAACGTTCGCCGACATTTACGAAAGGCGGCACATTAGTGCGTGCGCCATTGGTTAAAGTCGCAGGTTTGAAAGAATTGGCAGAGGTCTGGCCTTTGACGACGGGCTCTGTCTCTGCGACTTCAAGGATAACCTGTTCAGGTAAGGAGACGGTGATGGCGCGGTCTTCGTAGAACTCAACTTCGACTTCCATACCGTCGGTTAGATATTGGGCTTTCTCGCCGACAAATTCAGCTTGCAGGAAGATTTGTTCGTAATTTTCAGCATTCATAAACACAAGCATCTCGCCTTCAGGATAAAGATAAGTGTGCGTCTTTTGATCGAGGCGAATACGTTCAACGGTTTCAGCCGAGCGGAACCGCTCATTTAGCTTACGTCCATCGAGGAGGTTTTTCATTTCGACCTGATTAAAGGCGCCGCCTTTGCCAGGTTTCACCGCATTACATTTCACAGCCACCCAGAGCGTATCTTGGTGCTTGATGATGTTGCCGGGTTTGATTTCATTGCCGTTCATTTTCATGGGTCGGCTCCTTCGCGTCTCTACGTCGCGGGGCCTTAACAGTGCAGGGCCGAGCGGGCAAGCCGCAGCGCGCAGGAATGACCTCTCGTTTGAACGCGGCAAAGAGAGGCTCTGATATGAAAACAGCCGCACCTCGCGGTGCGGCTGTTGAGGTTCAAATTCAGGGCCTATGCTATTTTTCAGCGCGCGGTCCGTCGATGGGTTTCACATTGTCCTTGGCATTGCGCTCGATCAGCAAGCGACGCGGGTCAACGACGACATAGCTCGGGGCTTTGTCGACGGTGATTGTCACGGAATATGTCCGCGCGGTTTCGTCTTCGCCTTCAACGGCGACGGAGTTTGCGTCGGTCACACGAACACGTTCCAGCGCGTCCCATTCGTCGCCAAATGTGTCCTCTGGATCCGTGGTATAGAGACCGACTTCGATCAGCTCATTCAAGCCTTCGTCGTCCATTTCGCCGACAGAGGTTTCCTTGCCGTCTTCCTCAGACGCGATCAATTTGTCGACTCTGATGTGAACGGTCACGTCATATCCGCCATTCGCATTAGGTTTGACGACAGGCTCGCTATCGCTCGCAAAGCCAAGATCCCAAAAGGTGATGCGGTCCCAGTAATCCGTGATCAATTGATCATAATCTGGACCTGCGGCGTCGCGTAGATATTCGGTTAGCTCGAGTGTCGTCGGATAAGGCGCGCCTTTCAGGCCGTAATCTGTGACGAATTCTTTAATTGCCGTCTGCATTTTGGCTTCGCCCATATATTGCTTAAGGCCCCAAAAAACCCAGCTGGCTTTATTATAAACCAGATATTGCTGACCTTCAGCTTTGGCGAGCGGAGGTTCGTCTTCTTTGTCAAATGTGCGCGAGATGAGATAACTTTGAATGGCGCGTTGTTCCAACAATCGCCGCGCTTTCTGCCAGCCGAGTTCTTCTTCATAGGCTGTCATTGCAGCATTTTCTGTCAGGCCTTCGGAGAGCACATTAAAGCCAACCGTCTGCGCGGGGAAAATTTGATGGCCGAACCATTGATGTCCGATTTCATGCATGGTGACATAGGTTGCCAGATCGACGCTTTTATTATCCTCTGGATCGCCGGGGTCCCGCATAAATCCGATATTCTCGGAGAAGGGAACAGTCCCCGCAAAAGACTGCGCAAAGCTACGATATGGGAATTCAACGATGCGAAGTTGCGAATATTGATAGGGACCAAATTCGCGCGTGAATGTTTCGAAACTATCTTTCATAGCTTCGAGCATTAGCGGCACATTGTAATCATGCGCAGCGTAGTGAAAAATTTCGAGCGGAATAACGGTGCCATCAGGCGTCGTCCATTCATCGGTCGCAACTGTGTAATCGCCCGACAGAAAGCTAAAGAAATTCGCGATAGGGCGTACAGCTTTATAATCACGGCAAGACCGTCCATCGACGTCATATGTCCGCAGCAGATCACCCGGCGCGATCCCGATTTGATCTGCGTCGGTGCAAACCGTCGCTTCGAAATCGACAGTATGCGAATAGGCATCGAAGAAATTACGACCTCGTGCATCCATATCCGTGCGTTCGGGCATGTCTTCTAATTCAGGCAGGTCGTATTTCCGGCGCGTGTCAGGGTTCTGCATGTAATTTCGCGGAATACCTAACCCAGGCATGACCTGCGCATTATTTACGAATGTCCCACTATCGACGACAACAGACCCGTCGCCCAATTTTGGTGGATGGAAATAGAATTCAAATGCAATGGTTGTCTTCGCACCTGATGCGAGCGGCGTATCGAATTTGAAGATATTGATGTCATAGGCTTTCAAGCCTTCGGCTAATTCACCGTCCGTCACGCGCGTTGCGCCTTTAACGCTCAACTCGCGAACGTCTTCCTCATGGCCGACGGCGGGACGCAGGAAAAACTCCTCCAACGCTTCGTCATGAGGGTTCACGATTGTGTATGTGCCTGCGACAAGGGCTTCGCGTTTGTCAGGGTAGAATTGGACATCCGCTGTGACCGCAATGACATTGGGCTGCGGATCATCTTCGTGAGGTTTGACGAGTGTTTCAAATGCGACCAGACGTTTCTCAGTCTGAGTTTTATTACGATATTCACCATCAGAATATGCGCCCTGAATAGAGACGCCTGCACCGATAAATCCAGCAAGGCCAAGGGCGGCCAATCCAGCCGTTGGAAGGGTGATCGCGCTTTTTATCCGGCGTAGACGTGCCAATATGTTATTCTGTAAACCTCGGCGATATAACCAGATCGAAACGATCGCGAGAATAAGTGCCAAAGCCGCCCAATAAACACCAAATGACTTGAAGTTAGAGAGATCTGCATAGCCAGACATCTCGGAAAGACTGCCTGGACTGACACTGCCATAATCCATCAACGGATGGAAAAATGGAAGTTGTCCAACTAAGAATGTGAAGAAGATTATAACGCCTGCGGCGCTTAACATCCCCACGACGCGGTTAGGCATGAAATTCTGGATGAACATTACGAGGAAGGCTTGCAAAGTGAAACTAATGCCAAATGCAAGCAGACCCGTTTTGAAGTAAATTAATGGATTAATGTCGACGCGTCCGCCGCTCAACGCGGCTTGGGCGATAATACCAAACAGAATGCCGACTAGGATCATGGTTAAAAGGACGCCTGAAAGCGCGATCCATTTTGACCATAAAAGACTGGAATTACTGACGGGGGTCGCGTCCAAAATTTCGTTAATGCCAGCGGTTTTTTCACGCCAAATAATGTCACCGCCAAAAAAGACCATGACGATTAAAACAGGCAGAGCCAGTGAGCTTAAAACTAAGGAAGCCATATAGGTTGAGGTTGGAATTGTGGGGTCAGGGTTTGCGGCTTGGTTGCCCCAAAGCACGATACCAAAAAGGGCAATAAAAATCCCCATCATAATCACAAAGGGCGTGGACCGAATTGTGGTTACATATTCATGCGATAGCCGCCGCGCGAAAGTCTTGAGGCTATGTGAAAGACCTAATTTTGGCGTGACAGGGTAAAGTTGAATGTCTTTCGTTTCGGTCACATCCGCAAATTTATTCTTACGCACGCGGCGTTTAACAATGCCGCGTGTGGATTTAACAAAGGATAGTGCAAATAATCCAAGCCCGAGTGTGCCCCAGAGCAAACGGTTTAAACCGATATAGCTATTGAGAGGCGCGAGCCGGCTATTCTGCTCTGCCGCAGGCCAAAATTGCGTGACTTCGGCCAAGGCGGATGAACCAAATGGATCAACCATTGGGCCGTACCAATCAGGGGCATTGTCGCCAGCTAGAGCGCCTGCTGCAAAATAGAGGATGAGAATGCCGACGGCACTGACATAAACCATGGCTTTGTCGCGTGTGATGACTGCGATTGTTGTGAATATGGCTGTAATCACGAGCGCGTTAATGGCGACGAATAAAATGAGTGGCTGCAGGAAATACAGCGCGTTGATTGGTCCAAAGGCGTCTTTATCTGCCCAAGGCAAAAGCGGTCCCATTATCATTGTAATCGCGACGGCGGATAAACAGAGCGTCACAGCCAGCCAAGCCGCCAACATGCGGGATAAAACCATATCAGATGTCTTGGCGGGGGTGGCATGAATGACTTCGACAGATTTAAATGTGTCATCGCGCAATACGCCATTTACGACAAAAACAGCGCCAAAAAAGATACAAGCAATGGAGAGTACAGATAAGTTGAGGGCGACAGGTAAGGCGCCATTTAATTTTACTTTCGCGCCGCCGCTGGCCGAAATGCTGAGCCAATCCGTAGACGACAACAGGCCAAGACCTAGCATGACGGCAACAGTCAGCCAGAAACCAACGGATTTAATATGAAAGGCGAGTTCAAATTTTAAGAGCTTACGCAGCATGTACCGAGGCTCCCATTTGAGATTGTGTCACATGCCCATTTAGAAATGCAAAATAGGCGTCTTCAAGGTTCACGTCAGCTTTGACAAAACCAGGGGCAGGCGGCGCGTCGTTAAAGTCTAGGCCTAACATTGACACTTCTGTCTGACCCCGTTTTTGACGTTTATTGAGGAAACCTGCGACGCCAGCGAATTTTTCGGCCTCGGCTTTGTCCATTACATGACGCCACACACGCCCGTCGATTGTTTTGATTAAATCTTCTGGCGCCCCGCGCGCGATGATTTCACCTGCTCCCATGATTGCCATATCGGAACATAGGTCCCGCACGTCTTCCACTATATGGGTGGACAGAATGATGATTTTATCTTTGCTCGCTTCAGCCAAAAGGTCGAGGAAACGTTGGCGTTCAAATGGATCAAGGCCTGCTGTTGGTTCATCCACGATCAGGACTTTAGGGTCGCCCAACATCGCCTGTGCTACGCCGAAACGTTGACGCATACCGCCAGAATAGGTCGAAACATTGGCCGAGCTATGTTTGAGTAAATTGACGTTTTTCAGAAGAGATAAAATTTGAGCTTCGCGCTCTTTTTTCGGCTCGATACCTTTCAAGACAGCAATGTGGTCCAATAAGGCTTTCGCGCTCATGCGAGGATACACACCGAAATCTTGAGGTAAGTAACCTAGAGTGGACCGCATAGCATTGGGGTTAGCCAGAATATCGACGCCGCCCAATGAAATCGAACCCGTGTCAGGTTGTTGTAGCGTTGCCAGTGTCCGCATTAATGTTGATTTTCCTGCGCCATTGGGGCCAAGTAAACCAAATAGGCCCGGCTCTAAGTTGAGTGACACGCCTTTTAACGCGTGTAGATCCCCAAAACTTTTTGAGATGTTTGAAATGGACAACATAGCATTCCCCTGAACACGAAGTGATTTATGCAAGTAATATCTCTAAGCATGCGACATATCGAAAAACAACAAAAATATCGATTAACGATAAGGCTTGAGTTTTAAAGAAATCGTATAAAGGTTTCTGAATTATCACCTGCTACCGCTTCCCTGCGCGGGTTCAACACGCTAGGCTAATGTTATATGGAAGCTGAAACTCTCGTGATTGCGCCTAGCGCACCTCCGCTGTCATACGCCTTTGCGCGTTTGCATGGGATTGTTGTGGCTGAAGGTACAGGCGGCGTTCCTGTTCTGGCGCATCGCCCCGGGGCCGCGCGCGAGGCCCTACTTGAAGCGCGCCGCGTTTTTGGCCGCCCCATTCGACCCGAGCCAATGGACGCGGGAGCGTTTTCAAACTTGATTGCCAAAACCTATGCGCAGTCTGATTTGAATAGTTCCGCCGATGCCGCGATTGGCGACCCTGAAGATTTGTCTTTATTGGCGTCTGGCTTGCCGAAATCATCTGACCTGTTGGATGATGCTGACGATGCGCCCGTCATTCGCCTCATCAATGGAATTTTACAAGAAGCGATCAGGTCTCGCGCATCGGATATTCATGTTGAACCCTATGAAGAACGTTTGTCTGTTCGGTTTCGCATTGATGGAACCTTAACCGAAAAACTCTCGCTGCCTGCGCGTCTTGCCTCTGTTTTGGTCAGCCGCGTAAAAGTTATGGCGCGTCTAGATATTGCAAATAAACGCATTCCCCAAGATGGGCGCTTCTCCTTTAACCTTGGCGAACGCCAGATTGATGTCCGTGTGTCGACGCTGCCCGCGCGTCACGGCGAACGGCTTGTGATGCGGATATTAGAGAAAGATAGCCAAGGCATTGGGTTGTCGGACCTCGGCATGGATGCCGAAATGCTGACTGATTTCCAGTCTATGCTCGCGCGGCCCAATGGTATCATCCTTGTCACAGGTCCAACAGGGTCGGGTAAGACGACCACACTTTATGGTGCGCTCTCGCAGTTAAATGACGGCACGCGAAATATCCTAACGGTTGAAGACCCCGTGGAATATGCGCTCGATGGTATTGGACAAACGCAGGTTAATGATAAAGTCGGAATGAGCTTTGCCGCAGGACTACGGGCTATTTTGCGTCAAGACCCTGACGTTGTCATGGTCGGCGAAATCCGTGATCCTGAAACAGCAGAAATTGCGGTGCAAGCTGCCCTTACGGGACATCTTGTTTTATCTACGGTTCATACGAATTCCGCTGTCGCCGCAATTGCGCGTCTGCGCGATATGGGCGTGGAACCGTTTTTACTATCGTCAACTGTGACGGCGCTCGTTGCGCAAAGACTCGTACGGAAATTATGTGAACAGTGTAAGCTGCCCTATAAACCGACGGCATCTGAATGCGCAGAGCTTGGCGTGAAATCCGGCGCGACATTCCATAAGCCAACAGGATGTATGCAGTGCCAAAATATTGGCTATCAAGGCCGTCTCGGCCTGTATGAAATGGTCATTAATGACGATACATTGCGGCAAATGATTCATGATGGTGCGTCGGAGACGGATATGGCGTCTTACGCGTTCCAATCGCGCAAGACATTATTGCAAAGCGGGGCTGACGCGGTTCTTTCTGGCGCAACCAGTTTCGAAGAAGTTCTGCGCGTTTGTTCCGCACATGTGGCTGAGACTATTTAAATATGGATGCGTTTGAATATAGCGCAATAGACGCTGGCGGGGCCAAACGTTCTGGCACATTAATGGCTGGTAGTGCCCGCGAAGCACGTGATTTGCTGCGCGCGCGTGCACTCACGCCGTTGGACCTGAACCCATCGCGCAAGAAAAAAGCTACCTCTGGTGCAGTCGAGGCGGCAGGGAAATTCGGCTCAGGCAAAATTAAACATAAAGACCTAACCCGAGCGACGCGCCAGCTCGCCATTTTGATCGATGCCTCTACGCCTGTCGAAGATGCGTTGCGGGTCACGGCCATGCAGTTCGAAAAATCTCCTATGAAGGGCGTGCTGCTGTCCATCCGGTCGCAAGTTGTCGAGGGTAGTACATTGTCTCAAGCATTGCGCAGTCAGCCGCAGGCCTTTTCTGATCTCTATACGGCTATGGTTGCGTCGGGCGAAACCTCCAGTCGTTTGCCTGAAGTTCTGTTGCGTTTGGCGGATGATCTCGAAGCCGCCCAAGCCATCCGGCGTAAGATCGCAGGCGCGACAGCCTACCCCCTTGTATTGAGTGCGGTGGCTTTGATTGTCGTTGTTGTCTTGATGATTTTTGTCGTTCCCAAAGTCGTCGAGCAATTTGATACATTTGGACAGAGTTTACCCCCGCTGACGATAGCCACAATTTGGTTGTCTGAATTTCTACAACGTTATGGGCTCTTACTTTGTGGTCTCATCATTGCGGGAAGTGTTGGCGTGAGATTTGGACTGAAAACGCCATTTTTACGACGGCGGTGGGATGCGCTGAAACTGCGTTTACCATTGACGGGCCGTTTGCACAGGGATGTGAATGCCGCGCGTTTTTCACGAACTATGGCGGGCTTGATCAGCTCTGGAACGCCTGCATTGGCGGCGATGGAAACCGCGCAACATACATTGCGTAACACGGTTATGCGCGATGCTATGGGCGCGGCAGTCGAACGCGTTCGGTCCGGTGCACCTATGTCGGCCGCTCTTAAAGAAACGGGCGTATTCCCGCCGCTGGTTACGCAAATGGTTATTGGCGGCGAAGTATCGGGCGACACAGGCACGATGTTCGCAAAATCTGCGGATTATTTAGAAGATGAATTTAACGCGCAAACAACAGTTTTTCTTACACTTTTGGAGCCTGCAATTATTATCATGCTAGCGGGCGTTGTTCTCTTGGTTGTAGCGGCTATCTTCCTTCCTATCCTGCAGCTTAACACCTTGGCCTATTAGAGGACTATGACCTATGAAATATAAATCAAATGAAGACGGATTTACCCTTGTCGAAGTTATGGTCACGCTCGTCATTATTGGCTTGTTGACAACATTTGTCGTGCTCAATGTTTTGCCCGCTCAAGGGCAAGCGCAAGTGCAAAAAGCTAAAGGTGACATTGCGAATATAGAGACAGCGTTAGAAATGTTCTATCTTGATATGAACCGTTATCCGACAGAACAACAAGGTCTTGCGGCTCTGACTGTTCCGCCTGCTGGCGCAAATGAGGCGGCCTATCGTTCGGGGGGGTATATCAAGAAAATGTCGCTCGACCCTTGGGGAAACCCCTACCAATATCGTAACCCGGGTGAGAATGCGCAAATTGATATTTATTCTCTTGGTGCAGATGGCGAACCTGGCGGCGAAGAACAAAATGCGGATATTGGGAATTGGCAGTAACCGCATCTGACACACGCCTAAAGTGGACAGAGGCCGGGTTTACTCTGGTTGAAATTCTCTGTGTCTTGGCCCTGCTGGGGTTAACGGCGGGTCTGGTTGTTTTAAACTTGCCAAAGCCTACGCCGCCTCTGCGAGCTGAAGTGCACTTACTTGCGACAACCTTAAATCTTGCGTCGCGTGAAAGTGTTATCGACGGCAAAGCGCGTGCGGTTGATGTGAGCGAAAATGGAGTTGAGTTTTTTCGATATGAAGGCGAGTGGGTCTCTGAAACGCGCCGTGATTTCCCGGATGTATTCCGTATTGATTTGAAAGTCGAAAATGAAAACATCGACTTGAAAGCGCGTGCCAAATCAAAAAAAGACTTACCTCCCTTGATCCACCTCGACGCAACAGGAAACGTTACGCCTTTTGAACTATTAGTTGCTGGGCGCGACGAGCGTTTCATCCTCTCTCCAAATACACGCGGGAAAATTATGGTTGATGTTCAACCATGAAAGACGCTGGTTTCACCCTCGTTGAAGTGATGGCGGCTCTGCTGATTTTCTCACTTGCGATTGTCGGGCTGTCACGCGCGGGTACGCAATCTGTTGCCCATACGCAGCGGCTGACCGATAAAACTTATGCCAGCGTCGTGGCGGATAATCAGCTCATTCGGGCGCGCATGCTGAGACCGCAGATCGGAACAAAATCTGGCGAAGAAACCGCAGGTGGACAAGCGTATATTTGGCGTGTTGAAACGCGTGAAACGCCGCAAGACGGGTTGTTGGAATTGCAAGTCTCTGTCTCGCAAGACGACGATATGTTGATCACGCGCCGGGCTTGGTTAGCGGAGCCGCAACAATGAAGCGCGAATCCGCATATGACGCAGGGTTCACCCTAGTTGAGGTTCTGATTTCGCTTTTCATATTTGCGATCATCAGTGCCGGAACATTGGGGGCAATGTTTCAAACTTTCGCGGCGAAAGATCGTTTAGACCAAGCTTCCACAGAGCTAGCTGATATTGCGGCCTTCCGATCAATAATACGCGCGGATATGGCGGCGTTAGACTTACGTCCCGGACGGGATGGGTTTGGTGGACGGGAGCCGACACTTGTCACGACGGACGGTGAGCCTTTGTTGAGTTTCACGCGATTGGGGCGATCCAATCTAACAGCCGCTCGGCGCGGGCAGGCAGAGCGTGTGCGATATATATTTCGAGATGGTCAATTCATCCGCGAAAGTCTGCCGCATGAAAACCCATCGGAATTAAATCAATGGCGCGGCCGCGTGATTATTGAAAACTTACAAGATGTTCGTTTGCGCTATGTGGCGCGGGCTGTGAACGTTGATGTTCAACTTGAAAACTGGACAATTCTCAATGACCAAACCGTGGAACTGTCGGAAAATCTGGGCGCAGTGGAATTACGTATTACTGATATGCGCGGCTATGTGACGATCCATTTGTTTGAGGTGGGTCTATGATCCAGAAACCACAGTCTGAAACAGGTACTGTCTTGCTGACGACCTTGTTGATTATGGCGATGATGGCTGCGCTGACCGTTGCGTTAATGGATGATATTCGGTTGGCCGTGAAACGCACGATCAATGCTCACGCCTATGCACAAGCCGATTGGCAGGCTCGCGGTGCAGAAGATTTTGTATTGGCATATTTGCAGAATGATTTTCTTGCGTTGGACCCGATTGCAAAATCAGCTCTTCTTCGAGCAAATGCGCCGCTTATCTTGCCAACGCCAGATGGTGCGATCACATTGACCTTAAAGGACGCGAGTCATTGCTTTAATCTCAATAGCGTTGTGACCGAAACAGGCCAGAAAAATGATACGGCAATATTGGAGTTTGGGGAATTAGCGCAACTCTTGGGTCTGCCGCAAAATCAAGCGTCTTCGCTGTCTAATGCGCTGGTGGATTGGCAGGACAAAGATCAACGTTTGAGTGCGGGCGGGGCAGAGGATGGTACATATTTGCGCCGTGACCCGCCTTACCGCACGGCAGACACCGCCCTGCGCAGTCCAGATGAGATGCGCGCGTTAAATGGCATGGACGAAGATCTTTGGGCGCTGTTCCAGCCCTTTGTCTGCACGGGTCCTGTCGGCATTTTAACGCCCGTCAATGTAAACAGCCTGCCACCAGAAAGGCTTTTACTCTTGGCGGCGGCGCTTTCAGGCGAATCCAGCGGCGAGACAGTTTTACCTGCGGCGCAAAGTCTTTTGAACGATAGGCCGTTGACGGGATATGGCGATGTTGACGAGGTAAATGCCAAATTTACGGAGCTTGCGATTGAAAATGTCAATGTGGAACGCATAGGCATCGACGTGACGGCCGTCTTTGTTGAGGCTATAACACAAGTTGGGCCAGCTGAACGTGTTCGCACATATCGTTATGATGGGGTGGACACGGGGGCCTCGCGCCTGACATATCGCGGGTGGGGTCGAGAGACGTTCCGGCCCGAGATCGAAATTGAATTGGACGCGCGCTAATGGCGGCACCGACATATTTAATTCTACCTAGCTTGGACGGGGGCGAAGCGATTGTCGCAACGCCGTCGGGCGCAGGGTATGACACGACGCGTGTGGCCGTAACGCAGCTCGCAGCGTTGACCGTTTCTGATTCTATTCTCATTTTACCGGGGCAAGTTGTCCGGATTTATGAAACAGATTTACCGAAAGCTGGACGCGCGCAACAGCTGAAAATGGCTCGTTTTGCACGCGAAGATGATATTGCGAATGGGGCTGATGACTTGCATTTTGCACTCACGGATGAACAACCTCCGCATCTCGCCGTCATCGATACGGATGTGATGGACCGCTTGATGGAAACTCTGGGTGGTTTGCGTCCCAAGGCTGCCTATGCGGATTATGACTTACTTCTCGGGGACAGGGCTTTGCACGTGATTGACCGCGCCGTTGAACCTGGGCGGGCGGCGCTAGACTTAGATTGGACCGACGAGGCCCTAACACGCGTCAGCGATATCGAACTTGCGGCTCTTTTTGCGCAGGGTGTGGAAGCAGGACGCGGTGTCAATCTTTTACAAGGCGACTATCGTGTACGGTCCAATGTGGATGTGCCGCGGCCAACTTTGATCCGTTTTGCGGCCCTAGCGGCCTCTGCGGCTGTGGCGCTTTTCATCTGGAATGGTGTTCAGGCCCGCGCCGCATCAACTCAAGCTAAAGATTTACGTGCGCAAACCGCTGCGGATTATTTATCTGCGACGGGTGAACGCGCGCCAGCTAATCCTGGACGCACAGCCGCACAGGCCGTTAAGTCAGGTCCCGATGTGCCGACAGGGTTTTTAGATTTATCCGCCGTTTTGTTTTCAGGGCTTGCGGAATTTGATGACATGCGCGTCGATCAGCTGCGGTATAATGCTCAAGATGGCGTGTTGCGTTTGCGGCTTATTTATCCGAGCTTTGACGCGGCGGCACGTGCGGAGGCCGCAATGGCTAAAGCGGGCGGCACGTTGACTACTGGCGGCGTTCGCGAACAAGATGGGGCATTTGTTGGCGAAGCGACGCTGAGTTTAGAGGCTGCGTCATGATAGATTGGTTCCAATCTCGTGAGCCGCGCGAACGTGTGCTGCTTATAATTATGGCCGTATTGCTTGCGCTGTTTGTTGCATGGTTCGCAGTGTCGCGAGACAGCGGCCCTAGCGGGCAATCTGAATTAGAAGCTGCGCAAATTGATCGCGAACTTTGGCTGCGTGCGGCTCCGAAACTTAGCGCAGGCTCTGCTGGTGCAGAACGGGCGGCCTTCACGCGCGGCGTATTGATTGATGTAGCTCGCAAACGCGGCGTGGACCTCTCTCGTATGCAACCGCAATCCAATGGCAGTTTGACGGTTTGGATCGAAGATGTCTCTACCCCTGCGCTCTATGGAGTTATCAATGATTTGATCGCAGGTTATGCCGTTGATGTGGATACAGCGATGATTAGCACCGCGCCTGACGGGGCCTTAAATGCGCAATTTACGCTGAACCCGATTTAGATTCTAAATCTAATAAATTTTGTTTCCGGGTTAATCCACCCGCATATCCGCCTAAGCCGCCGCCTTTAGCGATAACGCGGTGACACGGTATAATGAGAGCTAACCCATTATTGGCATTGGCTGAGGCCACCGCGCGCACGGCAGCTGGTTTGCCGATCATCTCCGCTAATTGGGCATAAGAGCGTGTTTGGCCGTGCGGAATGGTTTGCAGCGCGTCCCATGTTTGCTGCTGAAATTCTGTGCCTGATGTCGCAAGGGGTGTTTTAAAATCGGAGAGTTCTCCTTTGAAATAGGCTTTCAATTCCGTTTCAATCTGGTCAGTGATTTTTGTGCGACCTGGCAGAACGGCGCGGGCTTGCACTTTCCGTAAGCGATCAAATTGGCGGCGCATATTTTTACGGTTCGTGAATTCCAATAAATATAAGGCGTCATCATCTGTAATGACAATCATGCGGCCCATCGCCGTTTCGACCCACTCTATGAAGAGAGGGTCTGGATTGCCCTTGGCAGGCGTGGTTCCAAATATTTTGGCATAGGCCGTACGAAAACCTGATGGACTATCAAATCCGGCATCTAGCTGTGCGTCCAGAACTGAACCGCCTTTGGCCAAAGTCTTTGCGGCGCGCCCTAATCGCCGCGCACGGGCGTAGTCGGTGAAGCTCATACCAAAGCGATTCAGAAATTGCCGCCGCGCGGTTGACGCATCAATGCCGTGGGTGGCGAGCAAGGCTTGGGTTACTTTTGCGTCTGGGTCCGCCTCAACCAGAGTGATGAGCTGTCTGATCAGGGCCGTTTCGCCGCCCGCAGGGTGGCAGCGTTTACAGGCTCGAAATCCTGCGTCTAGGGCGCGCTTAGCCGTCGGATAGAACGTACAATTTTCCGATTTAGGTAGTTTGGCTGGGCAACCTGGGCGGCAAAATATACCCGTCGAACTTACGCCGACAAAAAGATGTCCATCATAGGTTACATCCTGCTCTCGAAAGACGGCGTAACATGCGCCATGTGTTGCAGGATATGTGGGTGTCAGTAGGTCCATTCATGAACCTTAGCAGGGGATTATAGCTGTCGTCGCCGAAAATCCATCAAGACAGTCTAATTGATGCGCAAAACTTGAAACGCTTCGTCGTCCCGCCTAGAGACAGGCCGAGATACGAAAGACACTGATATGACTGTTCATCTGTATAAAAATGATTTGCCTGACGGATTAGATTTCGGGAAATCCGTTGCCGTTGATACGGAGACGCAAGGCTTGTCTATGGTTCGCGACAAACTCTGCCTTGTGCAGCTCTCTGCGGGTGATGGAGATGCGCATATCGTACAAATGGACCGCAACAGCTATGATGCGCCGAATTTGAAGAAGTTGATGGCGGACCCTGATGTTGTCAAAATCTTCCATTTTGCGCGTTTTGATGTGGCGATGATGATGCGGGATTTGGATGTAACAGTTGCGCCTGTCTTCTGCACAAAAATCGCGTCTGGCCTCGTGCGGACTTATACGGATCGTCACGGTCTGAAGGACCTGACGAAAGAATTGATCAATGTCGACCTGTCCAAGCAACAGCAGTCTTCGGATTGGGCCGCGGATAAACTGACGGAAGCGCAGCTGAATTATGCCGCGTCTGATGTTTTATACCTGCATCAATTGAAAACAATTTTATCGGCCCGCCTGATGCGGGAAAACCGCTGGGATATCGCACAGGGCTGTTTCGAATTCTTACCGACACGCGCGCGGCTTGATCTGTCAGGCTGGGCAGATGTTGATATATTCTCTCACCGCATGCGCCGGGCCGATTAGAGCCTGAAGCGAACGCATTACGAATACGTTATTCCGGCATTTTATGTGTCGCACCCACGCGTTCCTCTCGCTATACTTACGTTACTATGAGTGCTGCAGCCACTATATCCGCCAGTCCCGATCGCCGGGTTTCTGAAGATCTAGGTCTTTGGGAGCCTAAGCGTGCGCTGACGCTAGAGGCGGCGCGCGCGCATACGCAACGTATTAAGTGGATGCGTTACATTCTCATGGGTTTGTCGGCGTTCCTAGTTGCCATTTTGATTTGGCAATTCCTCTCCGACCGAGGCGGTGTCCAATTCGAAAATGACCCGACCGAAAGCGTCAAAATGGTCAACCCGCGCTATACGGGCCGCACGGGTGATGGTCTTCCATTCTACCTGACAGCTGATGAAGCTATCCGTCGTATGACAGATAGAGATACAGTCGTGCTGGCTAAGCCTGTTTTGGAGTTTATTCGAGACGAAGGTGTTCAAAGTAGCTCGGTGATTGCCGAAACTGGGTCATATAATGATCTAAAGAAAATCTTAGAATTACGCACGGACGTGAACTTAAATACGGATGATGGGAATAGTTGCGACACGACCCATGCGCGCATTTTTAATGTTGAAAAACGCATTGAAGGTGATGAAGCTATCTCATGCATGGGCGGCTTTGGTCAGGTCAACGGGCAGACCTATGAAATCAACGATAACTACACGACATTTATTTTTAAAGATGGCATCACGGCAAAACTGGAACGCAATGGCTCTGCGTCGGATGTAGACGATAGTTTCGGGTTTGGCGGATCCGGCCCGATTGATGTGAAGGCTCAAACAGGCATTTATAAAGGCGACTTTACCGATTTGCGCGGCGATGTACGTGTCGACCAAGAGGGGGCGATTATCACCTCTGATCAGATGGATATTTACCGCGTGGATAAAACTACCGCAGCAACGGGCAGCGTGAAACTCGGCGCGATTCGGTTAATCAACGCGACAGGTAACTTCCGCTATGTCACGGCAGAGAATGATATTCGCGGGGCCAAAGGCGTTTACGAACGCGAGAAAAGCCTTATGACCGTGACGGGTAATGTGGTTGTCATTCAACCTGGCGGTAATCGTGTCGAAGCGCAAAAGCTGACATATGACACACAAACGGGTACAATCCGGTTCTCCGGTAAATGTTTGGGGCGCGATTGCGATTCAAATGGGCGTGTCGGGATCGTTATTCCCGGCTCAAGTAATTAGGACGTGATGTCATGCGTAGTTTTTTAAGCCTTGTTGTAACTGTTTTGATAGGACTTGTTCCAGCGCAGGCCTTTGCACAATTTTCTCCTGACTCCACTGCAGACACCATTCTTTATGCGGATGATACAGTCTCCAGAGACGGTGTGATTACCTTGACCGGTCAAGCTGATATTCGCCAAGGCGATGTTCGTCTATTGGCTGATAAAGTTGAGATTTACACAGATGGCAGCTCTGGCGGCGGTCTTGTTTCAACAGATGGTTTTACGCGTATGGTTGCGACGGGTAATTTTTATTACATTACGCCAGAACAAGAAGTTCGCGGCGATAAAGGTGTCTATACGCGTGCAACAGAAAGTTTTGTTGTCACAGGCGATGTTGTTCTGCTGCAAGATGATAGTGTCGTGACAGGGACGAAATTGGATTATAATTTGAAGACTCGTGCGGCCAACGTCAAAGGTGACTGCAAAGGGCGAAGCTGTGCTAAAAATCGCCGCGTCGCAATTTTGATCCGGTCTACAAATTCGCAAGGCACAAACTAATGGCTGAAGCAGATCCTCGCCTAAAGCCTAAGATTATTACGCCGCCTGCCACAGGTTTGGCTGCGAATAATATTGGTAAAGCCTATCGTGGCCGTGTCGTTGTTAAAGATATTACATTGACAGTTCAGCGCGGCGAAGTTGTCGCGCTTATGGGGCCGAATGGTGCTGGCAAGACGACGAGCTTTTATATGATTATGGGCTTGATCGAAGCTGATCGGGGCTCGATTTCTTTGGATGGTCAAGACATTACCAAGTTGCCGATGTATCAACGGGCGCGCCTTGGTGTGGGGTACCTGCCGCAGGAACAATCAATTTTCCGCGGTTTGACCGTTGAAGAGAACATTAAAGCGGTTGTGCAGCTGACAGAGAAAGACCGCTCCAAATGGGATGATAATGTATCCGCCCTTCTTGACGAATTGAATATTGGACATATTCGGAAGTCGCCTGCCTTGGCGTTGTCGGGTGGTGAACGCCGCCGTGTTGAAATTGCGCGCGCATTAGCATCGCGCCCGAGTTTCATCCTTTTGGATGAGCCGTTCACTGGGATTGATCCAATTGCGATTGCCGATATTTCCGAACTTGTGTTGTATCTCAAGAAACGCGGAATCGGTATTTTGATCACCGATCACAGAGTTCGCGAAACATTGGATATCGTCGACCGTGCGTCGATCTTGTTTCAGGGTGAAGCCTTGTTTGAAGGTACACCTGATGAAATTAGGGCAAACCCAGATGTTCGTCGTGTTTACCTCGGTGAAAAATACGCCTGATTTCCAACGGTTCTCGCCTCGGCGTATGCATCCTTGCTAGGCGTAGCGTGAGCTATCCCAAACTTTGTCAAAAGGCTTTGACCGTCCAGAGGCTTGGACGATCAACAGATGTTCACGTTGCAACTGACGTGGTTCATCCACGCCGCACGCATGGGCGATGATCTCGACTTCTTTGATGATGTTCTTGATGTAGTTGTGAACGCGCACGGCTTTGTTCGCAGGGTCGAGACCTTTTTGTAGGCGGGGGTTATGCGTCGTAATACCTGTCGGACACGTATTTTTATCGCATTTGAGAGCTTGGATGCAGCCGAGCGCGAACATAAATCCACGCGCATTATTGACCATATCTGCACCTGCACAAAAGGCCCAAGCCACATCCGCAGAGGTAACTAATTTTCCCGATGCAATGATCTTAACGCGTTCGCGCAGACCATGTTCACGCAGCAAGTCATCCATCAGCGGTAAACTCTCGCGCACGGTCAGACCTGTGTTGTCGATGAGCGGGAGAGGTGCGGCCCCTGTTCCGCCGTCGCCGCCGTCGACGACAATATAATCAGGTGCGGAAGCGTCGCCTCGTGCCTTAATGGCTTCTAATAAGCCTATAATTGGACCGACTTGACCAATACATAGCTTGATACCTGTTGGGCGGCCAGAGACTTCGCGGACGCGATGGATGAGATCGAGTAGTTCTTCCGAATTGCTCGCATCAACATGACGGTTGGGGGACAGCGCGCTTTGTCCTTCTTCGATACCGCGAATTTCTGCTATTTCTGCAGTCACTTTATTCCCAGGCAGGATGCCACCTTTGCCAGGCTTCGCACCTTGCGAAAGTTTGATTTCTACCATTTTGATGAAAGGGTTTTCGCAAACCTTGCGTAATTTATCTTCGTTCAAGGTCGCGTCATCATTGCGAGCCCCAAATTTGGCGGTGCCTAATTGATACACAACATCGCATCCGCCCTCGAGGTGATAAGGAGAAACGCCGCCTTCGCCTGTATTGAGGAAGCATTTCGATAGCGCCGCCCCGCGCGAGAGCGCCTGAATAGCAGGCTTTGAAAGGCTGCCATAACTCATCGCAGAAATATTGAAGAGTGATCCGGGTTTATATGGGTTGCGCGTATTTGGCCCGATGATGAAATCAGGAATTGGACGTTCGTCATCATCCAATGCGGGGAACAGGCCATTGGCAAAGATGGGCGTTCCTGGGTCTAAATTCTTAGTGGATCCGAAAGGCACGACATCACTACCGTCTTCACAAACGTGGTCGATCCATTCGCGTTCCGCACGGTTAAACGGCATTTCTTCGCGATCGAGGGCAAAGAAATACTGGCGGAAGAATTCCCCGAGGTGAGAGAACACTGTCCGAAATCGTCCAATGACAGGGTAATTGCGGCGTATGGCCGACCGTGTCTGCGTGATGTCAATGATAAACAAAACAGCCACGGCTGCCATTGCTAATCCAACGAGGAACAAAAAGAGGGACCCCAAGAGGTTTAAGCCTGACATAGCTAAACCACCAAACTCAGCCATCATTGTTGGGTCGCTCTCAGCGAATATCAAATAAAGTGGCATGTGCAGTCTCCTCTATAGAGCATATGAAGCGGCGCGCGCTTGCCCGCAATCCGTTTTTGATGGCGTCCGCAGAGATAGCCGTTTAAAAGCAGCACATGAAATGGCTGTTTCGCATAATTGGATTTATAATATTCGCGTTTATTGCGCTTTGCGTAGGCGGGTTTTTCCTGCCGTCGAAACAGATCACAGATGCGACTGTGGTTCTGACTGCGGATAGCGATGCTGTTTATGATGTGGTGTCCGATCTCCGGTCTTACCCTGAATGGAGCGGAATTGGAGGTCCTGAAAGCGAGTGGGTTTTCGGTGGGGCGGTTGAAGGAACAGGCCAAACCGCCGCTTGGCACTCAGGCGCAGCCTTCGGGTCCCTTGAAATTTTACAATCTACGCCGGGTGAGTTTGTACTACTGCGTACGATTGGTCCTTTGGGGGAGCAAAAGGTGACTTTGGCTTTGAATGAAGATGCCGCTGGTACAGGGTTCTTAATCGAAGCACAGCGTGACTTAGGCGGGTTCCCATATATTGGACGTATCGCAGCCGTGCGCCAGGGGAACTCCACGCGCGCGGCGCTTGATCGCGCGGCAGCAGGTCTTACGCAGATGGTTGCGTCAGGAGAATAACGCCACGCTCCAGATTATTTTATTCTTCAGGCGGTTTGTTCAACATCCAATCTAAAGACTTATCCTCTTGTGCATCTGGGGGTGCGGGAGGGGTTTCAAAGGTCCAATTTTCGGCTGGTTTTACGGGTTCATTTGGGGCAAAAATGTCTAACACGCCTTTTGGCGGTGCGCCCAAGCCCAATGGCTTATTTACAAACTCGCGATCAAAGTTTGTGTCTTGGAAATCAAGCACACTTGTCGACGGCCCGCCGCTATTGATCGAGTTGTCGCCAATATTAAGGCCAATTGATCCGCGAGACGGGATTGTGCGCGATTCAGATATACGGTTTCCGCGATCTGAACCTGTGCCTGCAAAACCATTGAAACTCTCCCGTCCCGTGCGATCACGGCCTTTATTCGTTTGTAGATATTCAGGGCAATCCTCATGTGTCCGCCCCGCTTCGCGGCAACGAATATCCAAGTTCAAACCCTCATAGGCTTTGCCTGCGCCAGGGGCTTGTGGGGCCAAGGTCCAACCGCCCGCACCTGGATTGGTTCGTCCAAGACGTGTCCCGCCGCCTGGCGGATTTGCCGCCGTGCCGCCCTGACTGATTGGCCCTTGATTGCCGCCTCCACTAGGCCGCGTGACGACAGGATCGTTAAGCGTCGAGTTGCGGTCTTTTTTTAATAAATCAAGAAAAGGGTCGCTTTGTTCCTGTGGGACAGAGCGAATTTCTTCCTCGCGCGTTTCTGGCGCGTCGGGCGATGCCAAGACAGTCGGCGCAGTCGGCACAATATCAGGTAGAGGTAAAGGTTCCGGCTCAACAACGATGGGTTCAGGTGTCACGGGTTCTGGTGCAATGGGTTCAGGCTCTGGCTGAAGGATGATTTCAGGGGGCAGAGGGTCTGGCTCTATAATTTCGGGTAGAGGTTCAGCTTCGATCACACCAGGCGTCGGTGGAAGATCAGGCACAATAGGGAGTGGGTCCAGCTCTGGGATGATCTCTGGTTCAGGCTCAATAAATTCGATGATAGGTTCAGGTTCGACCACAGGTTCTGGGACAGGTTCAAAAAACTCAATAATGGGCTGAGGGTCGGGTTCAGGCGCCGGTTCAGGGATAGGGTCGAAAAATTCGATAATTGGCTCTGGTTCTGGCAGGGGCTCAGGAATTGGCTCGGGCAGAGGTTCAGGTTCCGGCACAATAGGATCCAGTAATTCCGGCTCAGGTTGAACCAAAATTTCAGGCGGCGGCGGCGGTGGCGGTGTAATAACAGGTTTTGGCTCGGGTATGATTTCCGGCACAGGGGGCGGTGGTGGCGGTGTGGGCTCAGGCCTTGGTTCGGGCTTAGGCTGTGGTTTGGGTTGTGGCCGCGGTGCAGGCACAGGTGCAGGCGGCGGAGGTGTGGGTTTTGGTTCCACAATAATAGGAGCAGGTTCCGGTTCTGGCTCCGGGCTAGGGTCGAATGTGACGATTTCTATTGTAATGGCTTCTGGCGGCGGCGGGGGTTTTAGGTCCGGAACGATAAAGCTGCCCGACATTGCAAAGATAAGCCCCACATGCACAGCGAAAACGATGGCAGCATTCGCCGTAAACCGCTGCGCATCGTCATCCATAAAGTCGGAAAGACGATCATCATCGTGATAAGGCGAAAAGCTCGCGTCTCTTGATCCCGTGGGCAGCAAACTCGGCCCTTCTTTTCGCCGTTAAGGCGATAAGACTAGGACGGTTCGAGGTCAGCGCCAAGGTCATGCAGGACGCATTCCGCTTAAATTTCAGTCAGGCTGGGGACGGCTTTGGGGCCGCCTGTGTGGTATTTTGCACTAAATGCCTTGGGCGATAAAGATGAAGACGGCCATGAGGGCTGTACCAATCAGAACAGCTTTTTCAAATTTTAAGTCCTGTGTCATGTCATTCACCTGTGCTTTCAGCCTCTTGTCAGGGTAAACCGTGGCAGGAAAATGACGGCCTTATGAAACTTCTGTGGTGATGGGCCTTGTTTTGCGCTTGGCGTCATGCCGATTACGCCAAAGAATAACGCTGATACCCGAGAGTGTCACAAAGGCCCCGAGCAGGATAATAGGTGTGGGGGTTTCGCCCAAAATCATCACGCCGCCAATCACGCCAATCACTGTCGTCATCAACCCAGATGGCGCGACAGTATGAATGGGAAGCCGTTGAAGGAGCCAATAATAAGATCCATGCGCGACGAGGCTGACTAATAAGACGGAATACATCAAGGCGAGGCCAAAATTGATCCGTGTTTCTGGCGCAAATGCGCGCATTTGATTGTCTTCTAATAAGACGCTTAAGGGCCAAAGCACGACGGAGCCGACGCAGCCAAACCAAGCGAGGAGTTGGACGGGAGAAATAGATTTCACAGATTTTACGCTGACCGCGCCAACGGCTTCAGCCATCGCCCCGCATGCCATCAATCCAATCCCAAGTGCGAAGCCTTTACCCGCTGTTTCAACTGGCGCACCAAGGCCGATTAAAACAACACCTGCAAAGGCGAGAGCGGCTCCACCCGCGCGCCAAGGTCCAATTTTTTCGCCTAGGATCAGTACAGAGAGAATGATCGAGAATGGCATATACAGCTCAATCGTGACTGCGGCTGCGCTGGCTGTCGTTAATTCCATAGCTGGAAACATGAAGGCATAATTCAATGCGCCAAAGCCTAAGCCGCCCATTAAAACCGCCTTCATTTGTCCTGTATGCCAACGCAAGAATGGGAGCAGAATAAGGGCCATAAGTGTGACACGCAGGGCCGCATAAAATAGGGGTGGAACGCCCATCTCAACAATAGTGAATTTCATGACAACGAAATGCAGACCCCAGATTAAGCAAATCAACAGCAATACCGAAAATTCGCGTAAAGACATGGGGTCACCACTCACTAGGTAGAAGGCACAGTTAGAGGCTTTCCAAAATACCCTCTCGCGCCTATGCCCGTCTTATGACGGATACAAGACTTACAGATCGAATTACCGCGATTGGCGCTTCAGCAACTATGGTAATCACGCAAACCGCGCGCGAGATGAAGGCGGCAGGACGGGATATCGTATCATTATCGGCGGGTGAACCAGACTTCGATACGCCTGAACATATCCGAGCGGCGGCAGTCACAGCCATGGATGCAGGTGCGACGCGCTATACGGCTGTTGACGGAATTGCAGAGTTAAAGACCGCCATTATTGCTAAATTTGAACGTGATAATGACCTTCGCTTCAATCCGAGTGAAATCAATGTGTCGCCGGGTGGGAAGCCTGTCATATTCAACGCACTGGCCGTAACGGTTGGGTCAGGGGATGAAGTTATCATTCCAGCACCGTGCTGGGTCAGCTATCCTGATATGGTGCGTTTATGCGGCGGAACACCGATTGTTGTCGCTTGTGGATCGCAGACAGGGTTCAAACTCACAGCGGATGCGCTTGAGGCCGTGATAACGCCGCGTACAAAATGGCTGATGTTGAATTCACCCTCTAACCCGACAGGTGCCGCCTATACGGCTGATGAGCTTCAGGCTCTGGCTGAAGTCTTGCGTGCGCATCCGCAAATCATGGTGCTTAGCGATGATATATATGAGCATCTTGTCTATGATGGTTTCGCGTTTGCGACGATGGCGCAAGTTGCGCCAGACCTCGGAGACCGCACGGTGACGATGAATGGTGTCTCAAAAGCTTATGCCATGACGGGCTGGCGAATTGGTTATGCGGGCGGGCCAGAGTGGCTCATCGCGGCGATGCGAAAATACATGGGGCAAACGACATCTAATCCCGCCAGTATCAGTCAATGGGCTGCCGTCGCGGCGTTGAATGGGCCGCAAGATTTTCTGGATGGGTGGCGCACGACCTATGCTGCGCGCCGCGATCATGTTGTCGCGCGTCTGAATGCCATGCAGGGCGTCAGCTGTCTCACCCCGCCAGGGGCGTTTTATGCTTTCGCTGATATTTCAGCGGTGACAGATGATGATGCAGGCTTTGCTCTGCGCTTGCTAGAAGACACCGGTGTTGCGACGGTTCCGGGCAGCGCCTTTTATGCGCCAGGACATATTCGGATCAGCTACGCTGCGGCAATGGAAGATTTAGATATAGCTTTGGACCGCCTGGAGGCGTTTCTAGCTTAGTCAGCGGCCTGATTGCACAGATGGTCTTTAACGACAGCGCCCGCTTTGCCCATATCGACACGGCCCGCATAGCCTGATTTCAATTTGCCCATGATTTTACCCATGTCTTTTAGGCATGTCGCACCTGAATTTTTGACGAGGCTCGCAATGACGGATTTCATCTCGTCTTCAGAGAGGGGTTTCGGCATAAAATCACGGATGATTTCGATTTCTTCGCGCTCACGTTCGGCCAATTCAGGGCGGCCATTATCCTCATAGGTCTTCGCGCTTTCTTGGCGCTGTTTGACCATTTTAGCCAGCAGGGACATGATTTCGCTGGCATCAATACCTTCACAGCGGTCTTCCGCGCGGGCCGCAATATCACGGTCCTTTATGGCTGCACTGACCAAGCGCAAAGTCGAGACGCGGATCTTATCCTTGTCTTTCATTGCGGCTTTTGTAGCCTCATTGATTCTAACACGTAATTCAGCTGAATCTGTCATGGCGGTTGACCAATATATATCCAGGGCGGCCCCACGCCCATGTCTTCAAGGGCGTACCCATAAGCCTCTGAGACAAGATTGCCAATAGCTGACTCTATTTTGAGCAGGTGAGGGCGTGACGCGATCAAGGTTTTGCACAAAACAAGTCAACATATAGAAGTTCCTGCGAATGCGGTCTTGCCTATTGTGACGCGGGCTATAAAAGCTCGGACAGTTTGCCTGCTTGTTTATGGCTCGCCTGTTTATTGGATGTTTAAATCATGTCGGATTATCAACCAACTCGCCAAGCTACTGCTGCACTTGTTCTCGCGAACGGTCAGGTTTTTTATGGAACTGGCATCGGCCATGTCGGGTCTGCAGTGGGTGAAGTCTGCTTCAATACCGCAATGACAGGGTATCAAGAAATTCTGACGGACCCGTCTTACGCGGCGCAGATCGTGTGTTTCACATTCCCGCATGTTGGGAATACGGGCACAACCATTGAAGACGAAGAAGCCAGCAGTGATCGTGCGCGAACCGCCGCAGTTGGCGCGATTTTCAAAGCAGCTGTTACACCTGCGTCTAACTGGCGTTCGGATGCGGAACTTGGAGATTGGCTTGCAGAGCGTAAAATTATTGCTCTGTCAGGTGTCGACACCCGCGCTTTAACAGCCTTTATTCGCGATAATGGGATGCCAAATGGCGTGATCGCACATGCGCCCGATGGACAATTCGACATAGACGCGTTGACGCAACAAGCGCGCGATTGGGCCGGACTCGTCGGTGCTGACTTGGCGCAAAATGTCGGGACGCAGGAAAAATTTGATTGGACGCAAGCGCGTTGGGAATTGCCCGGTGGCTATACGGATGTCGAAAATGCGAAACGTGTTGTGTTGATCGATTACGGCGTAAAACGAAATATTATGCGTAACCTTGTCAGCTCAGGCCTTGCAGTCACGGTCGTGCCTGCAACTGTATCTGCAGACGATATTATTGCGCTGAAACCAGATGGCATTGTCTTATCTAATGGTCCCGGTGATCCGGAAGCGACGGGTAAATACGCCATTCCAACCATCCAGAAATTAATTGCGGCAGATTTACCGTTGCTCGGTATTTGTCTGGGGCATCAAATGCTAGCTTTGGCATTGGGCGCGAAGACGGTGAAAATGGATCAGGGCCATCACGGCGCAAACCATCCCGTCAAAGACCACACGACGGAAAAAGTTGAAATCGTATCTATGAACCACGGCTTTGCTGTGGACAGCTCTACATTGCCGAACACAGTTGAAGAGACACATGTCAGCCTGTTCGACGGAACAAATTGCGGAATTCGCCTAAAGGGTAAACCCGTCTTTTCCGTTCAACATCATCCAGAAGCCAGCCCAGGCCCGCAAGATAGTTTCTATCTATTCGAGCGGTTCGCAGAGGCTGTTGTTTAATTAAATTGAACGCGTCCGTTTTCGACGAGGCTTGCCGCAGCTGCCAACACAGCGTCTTTTGCGGGGCGTGGAATAACGCCTGTTAAGCCCGTGACATAGGCTGCGTCCGCTTCGTGGAACGTACCAACATCTGGGACGATACTTTTAATTGACGTGTCAAAAATACTACCAAGTTTGACGAGCAAGTCAGGCAAGTCTCGCGTGGGTAGTTTTGCTTTTGGATAAGCCTCGCGCAAGACCGCTGCGATCTCGGACATCCATAAGGTATTCGACGCAGACATTAAGCGCCGCCCACCCGCATCAGCCGTTGTCATGGCTTTGATATGCAGAGAGGCGCAGTCACGAACATCAACGATTGGATACGCGATGCGCGGGGTCATCGGCATTCTGCCTGAGAACATCGCCTTTATAATGGCTAATGATGCGCCGCTATTATCGTATGTGTCGGGACCTAAAACGAGACCTGGGCAGACTGTTGTAAGCCGCGATTTTACATTTTGTGCCTCTACATAATTCCAGACGGCGCGCTCAGCGCGCGTTTTAGATACAGGGTAAGCGGTTAGTGGTTTCCAATCTGGATCCGACCAATCGCTTTCTTTGACGCGCATATGCTCTCCGCGTCCAGCTTGGCCCATCATGGACACCATAGAGGATGTCATCACAACGCGTTCCGCCCCCGCGCCAATGGCTTGCTCTACCACGCGCATTGCGCCCGCGCGTGCGGCAGGGACAAGAGCTTCGCGATCAGACGGCGCTTCGAGCGGAAAGGGCGAAGCGATATGTTGAACATATCGGCACTCTTGCACGGCGTCTTTCCAACCGGCGTCATCATCGAGGTTGGTTTCGACTAGCTCGAGCTTTGATATATCCACGCCCTGCGCGGCCAAAGATTCAACAATGCGTTCGCCTTTAATTTTGTTGCGGACCGTTCCGCGCACCGCATAGCCTTGGCCCAAAAGCCCTGCCGCGACATGGCTGGCGATAAAACCGGACACGCCGGTGACGAGAACAGTATCGGTCATAGGGCAGCTTTCGTATGTGTGCGCAACCATGTGTCAAAATTTACAAAATCAGCCTGCGCGTTTTTATAGCAATTCATCACAAAGGCTAAGGCTTCTGTTCCTGAAACTGTTAGATCCAATCCATTCATGCCTAAAAAAACGATCGTAGAGACAAAGGCTGTACGTTTGTTTCCATCTGTAAAAGGATGGTTTTGGGATAGGCTTTCCCAAAGCGCGGCGGCCTCTTGAACTAAATCAGTATAATATCCACTTCGCGGGCGAAAAAGCGCGGATTCCAGAGCCCCAGGATCGCGTAGTCCATCTCCGCCACCAAATCGTTCGATCTGCATGTCATGGATAGCAATGACATCCGCAACCGTGAGGTAGCGAACGATCATTTCGCTAAATATTCCAAGGCGTCGCTATATTTATCCATAGCTGTTTGGGCTTTGTTTATGACATCTGCGCTGGGCCGCATTTTATCTTTTTCTGTCAAAAGGCGCTCGACGGCTTCTTCGATGAGAGATTGAAGCTGCCGTCCTTCTTGCTTTGCAACACGCCTTAGGTCTGAGAGCAGCTTTGAATCCATTTGCGTTGAAAATTTTTCACGATGTAATGACATAATCTACCTCTAAATCTCCAATATTGAAATATCAGGAAAAATCAAGATTGATCTTGATGTGTTTTACCTCATTGAAATCTTAGTGGGGCAGTTTTGATTATATATTTCAATCGCTTCGGGCATCCAGTTTTGGAAATCTGCGACGCGTGTTTCTGGGCTAGGGTGGGTTGATTGGAATTCTGGCGGTTTAGCGCCGCCATTGGCGCCCATGCGTTCCCATAAACGCGGCGCTTCACGTGGATCATAACAGGCGCGCGCGACCAAGATGAGGCCGATATAATCTGCTTCCGATTCATGTTTGCGTGAGAAGGGGAGGGCAAAGCCATATTGGCTAATGCCACCAAAGACGCCCATGACAGCGCGTTGTGCACCATAATCCATGCCGCCTGCGCCTAAGGATACACCTGCGCCGACAATACGTTTCATATTTTGTTGGGCCATGCGTTCTGCGCCATGATGGGCGAGAGCATGTCCGATTTCATGTCCCATAATCACAGCAATGCCATCTTCATTTTCAGCAATTGGGATCAAGCCCGTATAAATAGCTGTATAGCCGCCGGGCAGAGCAAAGGCATTGGCTTGGTCGCTATCAATGACGTTAAAGGCCCATTCAAAACCAGGGTCTTCCGGGGCAGCGGCACGTTTCAAACGGTCTCCAATTTGACGAACCGCTTGAACAACAGGCTCATTCGGAGAGACGACTTGCGAGTCACCTAAGATTTGATTGTAGGATTGTAGGCCCAGCTGCATTTCTTGCTGAGGTTCCATTGTGCGCAATTGTTTGCGTCCTGTCAGCGGTACCGTTTCTTGGTTCATCATGTAATAGACGCCCGCGCCAATGGCGAAGAGCAGCATGATCTGCCACCGAAATCCACCGCGCCGACGTATTCCACGGCCGCCGCCTAGCTGTGACATGCCTCGGGCCGTGCGCCTGACGGGGCGTTGATTACCAAATTGCCTGCGATATACCATGACGCACTCTCCTCAATGGGGGATAGACTAGCGCGCAGACCGCGTAAGGCCAACCCGAAAGCGGAATCGCGTTTAAACGCTGGTCTCATATTCCAGAGCTGAATAAAAACATGCAGTTTTCCACATTCGTGGGGGCATGATGCTTGCACCTATGAGCCCACTTCATTATGTCGAGACAATTTGCTTTATCGCCCGTCGTTAGTCGCTTCCGAATCGTAGAGAAAACATGCCAAAACGTACCGACATTTCCTCCATTCTCATCATTGGGGCTGGGCCAATCATCATTGGTCAGGCTTGTGAATTTGACTATTCAGGTGTCCAAGCCTGTAAAGCATTGCGAGACGAGGGTTACCGCGTCATTTTGGTGAACTCTAATCCTGCGACGATTATGACCGACCCAGGGATGGCGGATGCGACGTATGTCGAACCG
Organism: uncultured Caulobacterales bacterium; assembly: GCA_938003545.1. Taxonomy (GTDB): domain Bacteria; phylum Pseudomonadota; class Alphaproteobacteria; order Caulobacterales; family Maricaulaceae; genus Litorimonas. The sequence continues at coordinate 11,330 of CALKXY010000003.1, read as the reverse complement.
ATTACCCCAGAAATTGTCGAAAAAATCATTGCGATTGAAAAACCAGATGCCTTGTTGCCTACAATGGGCGGACAGACGGCGCTCAATACGGCCTTGTCTCTTGAACAAATGGGCGTGTTGGAAAAATACGGCGTTGAGATGATTGGCGCGAAAGCTGACGTTATCGACAAAGCTGAATCTCGCGAACGTTTCGCTGAAGCTATGACGAAGATCGGTCTGGAAAACCCGCGCGCAAGTATGATTTCCGCGCCGATGGGCGCAGACGGGAAGCCTAATATTGCCGAAGGCGTCGCAGAAGCCGTGCGTAAACTTCCTGAAACAGGATTGCCTGCGATTATTCGTCCAGCCTTCACGATGGGCGGTACAGGCGGCGGCGTGGCGTATAATCAAGAAGAATTCGAAGAGATCGTTCGCTCGGGCTTGGTCGCATCGCCAACAAATGAAGTGCTTGTCGATGAGAGCCTGATCGGGTGGAAAGAATATGAAATGGAAGTTGTCCGCGACAAAGCGGATAATTGCATCATCATCTGCGCAATTGAAAACATCGATCCAATGGGTGTGCACACGGGCGATTCTATTACCGTCGCGCCTGCACTAACGTTGACGGACAAAGAATACCAAATCATGCGCGACGCCTCTATCGCGGTTCTACGTGAAATTGGTGTCGAAACGGGCGGGTCGAACGTGCAGTTCGGTGTTAACCCTGCAGATGGCCGCATGGTTGTAATTGAAATGAACCCACGTGTCTCGCGCTCATCTGCCTTGGCATCGAAAGCGACAGGTTTCCCGATTGCTAAAATTGCCGCTAAGCTCGCGGTTGGCTATACGCTCGATGAATTAGATAATGACATCACGGGTGCAACGCCTGCGGCGTTTGAACCGACAATTGATTATGTCGTCACGAAAATTCCGCGCTTTGCCTTTGAGAAATTCCCGGGCAGTGAAGCTATCTTGACGACTGCCATGCGGTCCGTTGGCGAAGCTATGGCGATTGGCCGAACCTTTGCGGAGAGCCTGCAAAAGGCGTTGCGGTCATTGGAAACCGATTTGGTTGGGCTCGACCCTATTGATATGGGTGTCGAAAGCCCTGAAGAATTAAATACGGCCCTCAAGTCCCGCCTGACAATCCAAGCGCCAGACCGTATTCTTGTCATTGCACAGGCGTTCCGCGCAGGGTTTTCAGTTGAAAAAGTCCAAACATATACGAAATTTGATCCGTGGTTCCTCCGCCAAATCGAAGCGATTGTAAAAGCTGAAAACTGGCTTGCCGAAACGGGCTTGCCGAAAGACGCAGACACATGGCGTGCAATCAAAGCTGAAGGCTTCTCAGATGTTCGTATCGGACAGCTTACGGGCAAATCCGAACAGGCCGTACGCAAGGCGCGTCATAAAGCTGGCGTACGTCCCGTCTACAAACGCGTCGATACATGTGCGGCCGAATTCGCAGCCAAGACACCCTATATGTATTCCACATATGAGCAGCCGAGTTTTGATGGCGAAGTCGTCAATGAAGCCCGCGTTTCAGACCGTAAAAAAGTTGTTATCCTTGGCGGTGGCCCAAACCGCATCGGTCAAGGGATCGAATTCGATTATTGTTGTTGCCATGCGGCTTACGCCATGGCGGAACTCAATATTGAATCCATCATGGTCAATTGCAATCCAGAAACTGTCTCGACCGATTACGATACATCCGACCGCCTCTATTTTGAGCCGTTGACGGAAGAAGATGTTCTCGAACTCATTCAAGGTGAAATGAAATCTGGTGAACTGCTCGGCGTTATCGTTCAATTTGGCGGGCAGACACCGTTGAAACTAGCCGAGGCCTTAGAAGCCAATGGTATTCCATTGCTAGGCACGAAACGTGATGCGTTGGACCGCGCCGAAGACCGCGAACGGTTCAAGGCTCTGGTCGAAAAACTGGGCCTAAAACAGCCGAATAATGCCATCGCACGCAACGCTAAAGAGGCTCAAGCTGGCGCAGATGTCGTCGGTTACCCGCTCGTTCTACGCCCATCTAACGTCCTTGGCGGACGTGGTATGGAAATTGTGGATTCAGATGCAGAGTTGAAACGCTACATCACAGAAGCTGTAAAAGTGTCCGGCAAATCACCGCTCTTGATTGATCAATATTTGCGCGACGCGGTAGAAGTCGATGTCGATATTATTTGCGACGGCGAATCCGTTTTCGTTGCGGGCGTCATGGAGCATATTGAAGAAGCCGGCGTTCATTCTGGTGACTCGGCCTGTTCTCTGCCGCCCTATACGCTCTCCGATGAAATCGTCGCAGAACTGGGTCGACAGGCAACTGTTCTCGCGCTTGAACTTGGCGTTATCGGTTTCATGAATACACAATTCGCCGTCAAAGATGATGTGGTTTACCTTATCGAAGTGAACCCACGCGCCTCGCGGACTGTGCCATTCGTCGCGAAAGCCATCGGCTTGCCTGTCGCGAATATCGCAGCAAAAGTCATGGCGGGCATGAAGCTCTCTGAATTTGATTTGGCTCTGCGCCCGCAGAAATATATTGCGGTTAAAGAAGCGGTCTTCCCCTTCGCGCGCTTCCCAGGCGTCGATACGGTTCTTGGCCCTGAAATGCGTTCAACTGGCGAAGTCATGGGTCTCGCTGAAGATTTCGGCATGGCCTTTGCAAAAAGTCAGCTTGGCGGCGGCGTCACATTGCCATCTTCTGGCAAGGTCTTTATCTCTGTCCGCGAAGACCACAAACCCGCCATGGTGCAAATGGCAAAAGACCTGATCGCGCTCGGGTTTGAAATCGTGGCAACAGGCGGGACAACGAAACACCTACGTGAAAATAGCGTCGAGGTGGAGTATGTCCGCAAGGTCCATGAAGGCCGCCCGCATATCGTCGACATGATGAAGAATGGTGAAATTGCGCTCGTTTTCAATACGACCAGTGGCAAGCAAGCGTTGGAAGACAGTAAGTCTCTCCGCCGTACAGCCTTAACGCAAAAAATCCCATATTTCACAACAGCCGCGGCGGCAAAAGCTACCGTTGAAGCTATCAAGGCGTTGTCTAAAGGTGATTATGAAGTTGAGAGCCTGCAGAGCATCGCGGCGGGATAGAAAACGCTTTTAGACTAAGGTCTTAGAGGGAAAGCCATGCGGGTCATTCTGTCGCCGCATGGCACGCTTGACAGAGGGGCTTAATTCCTCGTAACCTCTTATAGTCTTTAGATTTTCGTCTCCTTTCGATTGACAAAGACGTATAGCGGCAGGGTGGCACTCCTGCCGCTTTTTTATTGCCTGAAAAACTTCATGACCATCTCATTTTGGAACCCAAAATAATTGGGCCTTTTCAGTGCCAATATTTTGCAATTTTAGTGCATGGTTTTGGATCATAAAAAAGGCCTTCCGTTGGGAAGACCTGAGACCTTATTATTCATATTTGGTTTTGTCTTAGCTCGTCATACGCGCGTGATGAGCCGTTAGGCTGTCTTTATTTGCATTGATGATGAAATCATCAAGAAGGTCGCTCATGCAGTCGCGTTCAAAATTGCGCGCCGCGAGGCTGCGGGTGTGGCCATTCGTGCAGGCGCTCTCGGCTTTGCGGGATAAGGCGTCATAAACAATCTCAATGCCCCAGTCTGTTTCTAAATAACGGGTGTCGATTGTCACGCTAATGTCGTCAGATGGCGCTGCGAAAGCAGCAGGTGCGAGGGTTGTAGCTAATGCGGCTAGAACGATAGCGGTTGTTTTAAATATAGTTTTCATGTCAGATCTCCTTTGTTCCGCCTGCGCTTCCCAATGAAACGCTCTGGGCGGTCTGACTCTATTCTCTCTCCAGCTGGCACGCCGGACATTGAAAATAGTATAAGGTACTTTAAACCTTATTGTTTATCGATATAGGAAAAATAATGATTTGTCCAGATTAATTATCGAAAAACGATAATAACTTAATTTGCCCTATGAAATATCATTGGATGACATCACATAACAAGAAGGTGTCCTTTACCTGTTATTTTAGTAAGAATTACGAATGAGTTTCATACGTGGCCGTAACTTTCGCCTTGACGGTTTCGTTTTTGCCCCTATCTGCTGATGGCTTGTAAATTTGACGCCGAGAATGTTTTCATGATGCAAAAATTTCCGATGACAGTCCAAGGCCACGCGGCGCTTGAAACTGAACTTAAACACCTCAAATCCGTTGAACGGCCAGAGATCATAAATGCGATCTCTGTTGCGCGCGATCATGGCGATTTGAAAGAGAACGCCGAATATCATGCGGCGAAAGAAAAGCAGGGCTTCATCGAAGGCCGCATTCAAGAGCTGGAAAGCAAGCTCTCGCTGGCGCAGGTCATTGATCCAACAACGATGTCAGGTGACGTCGTGCGGTTCGGCGCAACGGTGAAAATCGTCAATGAAGATACAGACGAAGAAAGCACCTATCAAATCGTGGGCGAAGACGAGGCGAATGTGAAAGACGGGAAAATTTCCATCACATCGCCAATTGCTCGTGCGATGATCACAAAGGAAGTCGGCGACGGATTCGAAGTTGTCGCGCCTGGTGGATCCAAGGCTTACGAAGTTTTGGACGTTAAATACCAATAATGACGGAGGCGGCGGTAGAGCAGCCGCTTCGTTGTCTCGTCCTGTCCGACGGACGTCGCGGGATTGAGAACCAAGCCCTAGGGATCGCAGAGTGCCTTGCGTCTCTGCGCCCGCTTCAACTCCGCACGCATCATATCAAACATTCAAAAGTTGTGGCGGCGTTGCCGCCGCAGGCACAACTGCGTTTAGCGTCCTTTGATTTGCCGCCTTGTGATATTGCAATTGGATGCGGTCGGCAGGCGATTGCGGCGCTTCTGCACCTTAAACGCACACAGCCAAATATCTTCACGGCCTATATTCAGGACCCCCGTATAAAGCCTGATAGGTTTGATCTAGTCATCGCGCCTGAACATGACGCGGTTCAGGGCGATAATGTTGTGTCCATGATTGGGTCGCCGAACCGCGTGACACAAAACAAAATTATTGGCGAAACGTTGCGTTTTGCAGAGGGTCTTTCAAAGCTACCAATGCCCCGCGCAGCCCTTCTGATCGGTGGGTCATCCAAGACACATAAATTGGACCGACAAAGCCACGCTTCGCATATGGCTGCGGCGCAAACATTAATGGCGGCAGGCCAATCTTTGTTGATCACAACATCGCGGCGCACCCCTGACTTTGCGGTTCTCGACTGGAAACGTTTCGCATCTGATCACGCAAATGTCTGGTTACATGATAGCGAGGGACCAAACCCCTATTTTGCCTTTTTAGGCGGTGCGGAGCTTATTCTAGTCACAGAAGACAGTACGAATATGCTGACGGAAGCCTGTGTCACGGGGAAGCCTGTTTACCGTCTACCCATGACGGGGGCGCCCGGAAAGTTCCAAACGCTTTACACAGCACTCGAAACCCGCTGCGGCGCAGTTCGCTATGTAGAGCAAACGCAGGGAGCTGACGTCTCCCCCTTAGATGAAACGGCGCGCGTTGCGCAGGTGTTTTGGGATAGATTTGACGATGTAAAAACTGCAGGTCGAAATAGGCCCTAGGCAGTGGCTCTTTATCAATTCCATGAATTTATTATATGCCTCTTGCCAGTTTGTTTCTAAATTTAGGTCGAAATTTCGGTGGATTAGATGCGCCTTTGCCGCCGTGAAGCCTTTTTGGGTATATCCCTAATCATCATCAACGCCTCACATGTTGGCGGTCTCTTTTGGGAAAGGTGCAGCGATTTAGGCGTCCACAACAAGTGGTGGTGTAAACTGTTGCGGATGGGGCAGGGCGCGCTTACATTCGTTCCGATACATTTTATAAAAGCGATTAACCCATGACCGAGACTATCCACCACCGCGTTCTCATTGTTGGCTCAGGCCCTGCGGGATATACAGCTGCCGTTTATGCGGCACGCGCTATGTTGAAGCCGGGAATCGTCGCGGGGATGCAGCCTGGTGGACAGTTGACGATCACGACAGATGTTGAAAACTACCCCGGATTTCCAGCAATTATGGGACCAGAGTTGATGGATAAATTCAAAGAGCATGCGCTCAAATTTGGTACGGCGTTCCATGAAGATATTATCACAGATGTCGATTTTTCTTCGCGTCCATTCAAATTAAATGGTGAAAGCGGTGCAAAATATACAGCAGATTCAGTCATCATCGCGACTGGCGCACAGGCCAAATGGTTGGGGCTGCCGTCGGAAGATAAGTTCCAAGGTTTTGGCGTATCAGCTTGTGCAACATGCGATGGTTTCTTTTACCGCGAAAAAGAAGTTGTCGTAGTCGGCGGCGGGAACACTGCCGTTGAAGAAGCTCTCTTCCTCACGAATTTTGCCTCACGGGTCACGCTTGTGCATCGCCGCGATACATTACGTGCAGAGAAGATTTTGCAACAACGTTTATTCGATCACCCGAAAGTCGACATCCTTTGGGATACGACATTGGAAGAAATTCTTGGGGATGATCAGCCTTTGGGCGTGACGGGTGTTCGTTTGAAAGATGTTAAAACAGGCAAAGTCTATGACCGTGATACGCATGGCGTTTTTATTGCGATTGGGCACAAACCTTCGACGACGATATTCAAAGACCATGTCGCTATGAATGAGGGTGGCTATATCACAACAGCGGCAGACAGTACGGCAACGAATATTCCAGGCGTTTTCGCAGCTGGCGATGTTTCGGATGAGCTATGGCGTCAAGCGGTTACGGCTGCGGGTCTCGGTTGTATGGGCGCGCTGGAGGCGGAACGTTATCTAGCCGAAATCGATGCGGCGGAGAAACTCACACAGGCCGCCGAATAGGTGCCGCACTCCCTCGATTGGGATAAGCTGAAGACCTTTCATGCGGCGGCGCAGACGGGATCACTGACGGCTGCAGCAGATAAGCTGAAAATTTCCCAATCGGCGGTATCACGCCAAATTACGGCGCTGGAAGACTATCTCGAAATGCCGTTGTTTCACCGTCATGCGCGGGGTTTGACGCTAACGGAGCAAGGTAATATCTTGTTCAAGACAGCCGATGATGTTGCCGTACGGATTGCCCGCGTACAAAGCCATGTCATCGATAGTCGCCAGAAACCGCAAGGCGTCTTGCGTGTGTCCTCACCGATATCACTCGGCTCAAATTGGTTGCCATCCGTTCTGCCAGATTTCCTCAAAGCCTATCCTGACATTGATGTGCAGCTTATTTTGGAAGATTCTGAGCATGACCTTTCGGCTTTTGATGTCGATTGCGCATTGCGACCGTGGAAGTCCACGCAAGGTGACGTGATCGAACGCAGATTAGGGCAGATCACCCAATCGCTTTATGCCAGCCATCAATATTTGTCCGACCATGGCGCGCCAACATCCGTACGTGATCTGGATAACCACCGGATTGTTGCCTTTGGAGAGTTGATCCCGAAAAATCTCCACAGCGCAAATTGGGTCCTGAATGTGGGCCACGAGCCAGGCGAACCGCCGCGCAAGCCAGCTTTGGTGGTCAATAACTTGCACGGCATCATGCGCGCTGCCGAAGCTGGGATCGGTATTGTGGGTATTCCCGACTATATGACAGTCCTCTCTAAGCGTCTTGTACGCGTTCTTCCGAGTGTTCGCGGCGAAGAATTTGACCTCTATTTTGTCTATCCGACAGAATTACGAGGGTCGGTCCGCGCTAAGGTCTTCCGTGAATTTTTAATGGAAACCACGCGGAACTGGCCAAAACTCTAGGGTTTGAGGCTCTATCTGACGCTAAGCTGAACAAAAAAGTGGATTTAGGCGCTAGGTGTATGCGTTTCTGCATAGCTCACTTGCGTCGTCACGGGTTCCGAAAGTGATTTCATATTCCTATATACTAATCACGAACGCAGCAACGTCCTCCCCTGTTTGTTGCTGCGCTTCACACCGCATTCACTCTCCCCGATTGATTTGCGAAGACTTTTACGGCCCCTGCTTTTAGCAGCGGGCCGTTTTTTTTGGTTTATTAACCTTACCTCGCCAAAACAAACCTACGCATAGGGGAAAAGGCCAATGTAATTTGGCGAGGGTATGTAGAATGACAGAAAAATCCAGTTTAAGTGAGACTGCCGCGCAGGCACGAGACGCAGCATATTTAAAGATATTCGCTGAACATATCGAATCTGGCGTTAGTATCCTCGATGAAAACATGAATTACCTCTTTCTCTCCAATTCTGTTTACGAGAGTATCGGGACAACAAAAGAGTTTTTGAAGCCTGGAGACCCTCTCTCAAAATGCCATGAGATCATGGTGGAAAAGGGCCTCCTCACGCCAGAGATAATTGCGAAGCAGCGGTTAACGTCGGACGAACAAATAAAACGAAATGATTCTGGAGCAGAGGAAACATCGCGCCTTGTCACATTGGGGAACGGCGCCACACAGCGGTTTGTTCGCAAACGGTTACCGTGTGGGAAAACTCTATCTATTGCGGATGACGTATCGGAACTTGTGCAAAAAGATCAGCTTCTAGATAAATCTCTTGCCTTGGGAGATGCGGGATATTGGTCGCTGGATATTGCAACAAAGACCTATACGCTCAGTAAATCTCTTCACTTTTATTTTGGCAAAGAGGTCATAGAACGGATTCAAAGCAAGGGAATTATATCTATTCTTCGTCCTGAGGATAGAGAAGAATTTAAACTGGCCTTGAAGAATGCGCCAAAAACAGGAAACAGATTCGAGATCACAAACCGTAGCAGGACCAGAAAAGGTGCTGAGGAATGGTTCAATACAACTGGCGAAATTATACGGGATGCAGACGGGAAAGCTATTCGTATTCAGGCTTTTGTGAAAAGCGTGACGCGGTCCAGATTGCAAGCAGCCGAATTAGAAAAAGCGAAAGATGAGGCCATTGCAGCGTCAAAAGCAAAGTCAGAATTTCTTGCCAATATGAGTCATGAAATCCGGACGCCGATGAACGGTATTTTGGGTATGGCAGAGCTTTTGGGCGGATCGGATATTAGTGAACGCCAGCGTGAATTTGTGTCTGTTATTAATAATTCCGCTTCAGCCCTTCTAACGATCATTAATGACATTCTCGATTTTTCCAAAATCGAGGCAGGTGCGTTTGAAATCGATCCTGTTCCATTTGATCTGAAATCTTCAATTAACGACGTGACGTCTCTTCTTCGCATACAGGCGCAAGAAAAGGATATTGAGCTGATCATCAACTACTCTACGGATATGCCAAAGGCCTTCATTGGTGATGCCGGACGTATTCGCCAAGTCATTACAAACTTGCTCGGGAATGCGGTTAAATTTACTGAAAGTGGTCACATCACCATCGATGTAGATATTCAGCCTAGTCGCGATATGGCCGTCTGCACGGTTGAGGTCACAGACACAGGCATCGGGATTTCCCCCGAAAAAATGAATCGAATCTTTGATAAATTCACACAAGCTGACGGGTCAACGACACGGGTTTATGGCGGTACAGGATTAGGCCTCACCATATCTAAACATATTATCGAAATGATGGGCGGCCGTATGCGTGTACGGTCTAAACTCGGAGAGGGGTCGACTTTTGGATTCCGTGTGCCACTGCCAGTAGATAAACACGCTAAACATGAAGCGTTTGATACGTCTTTGGTCGAAAACAAGCGTGTTCTAATCGTTGATGATATTCGTATTAATCGTGACCTCTTTTCAGAACAACTCCACGCTTGGAATTTGAAAACAGATACGGCTGTGGACGGTGTGGAGGCACTGACCAAAATTAGAACAGCGCAAGATGAGGGTAAACCTTATGATTTAATCCTTCTGGATTTCCTCATGCCGGGCATTAATGGTCAGGAATTTGCGCAGCTTGTAGATCAAACCGCTTCCATCCAATCGCCGCAAATCATTATGCTGTCATCTTGTGATCAACCAGTCAGCACGGCGTCACTCTCCAAGATTGGTATTGATAGCTACCTCATCAAGCCTGTTCGTGAACGACGTTTATTCGATACGATTGTGCGTGTCTTATCGAATCCAGCGACCCGTGAAGAGGTAGTGAAACCTGATGCGTTAGACCTAGAAATGCCAATGGGTACATCTGGGAAGCAAGAAATTCTTGTTGCTGAAGATTTTGCCCTTAATCGAGACGTTGTTAAACTCATGTTGGCAGACACACTATTTGTGCCCGTCTTTGCACATAATGGGCAAGAGGCCGTGGAGCTTTACACCAAAGATCCAGCACGGTTCCCGCTCGTTGTCATGGATGTGTCCATGCCAATCATGGATGGCCATCAAGCCACGCGCGTTATTCGTGATTTCGAAAAGAAAAATGACCTCGACGCAGTCCCTGTGATCGCACTCACAGGACATGCTCTGAAAAACGATAAGGAAGATTGCCTAGCTGCGGGTATGGATGATTATTTAACAAAACCGGTTAAACAGGTGGAGCTGATTGATAAGTTGGAAACCTATTCTGGGAAAGCCATCACAATACGAAGGTCGGCATAACGATGACGAACCTGTTTTCTGATTTGAAAAAGCCTGTGGCCCTAATATGTTTAGCCGCCAGCTTGAGCGCGTGTAGTGCTGCAGTATCAGACACTTCTGTCTCTCAATTTCACTCAAGTGTTCAGGCGTTATGCGGGCAAAGTTTCGAAGGCCGCGTGGTCAGCGATGATCCGCAAGATGACAGCTGGCGCAAAGAGGTTCTGACTTTGGGGCCAATCACTTGTGTGTCGCCAGAAAAGACGACAATGGCCTTGAATGTCGGCGCAGATAAAAGTCGTGTCTGGTCGCTTGATTTGATGGAGCAGGGCCAAGCTTTAGAATTTAAACATGCACATAGTTTAAAAGATGGTTCGCCTGACCCTGTTACGAATTATGGCGGCATGGCCTCTGATCAAAGCACCGCAAAGCATGTTATTTTTCCGGTTGACCAATTTTCGATTGATACATTTCGAGCTAATGGCTTGGACGCGTCCGTGACGAATGTTTGGTCTTTCACCCTCGAACCAGAAAAAACGTTAACCTATGCACTCCGCCGAGAAGGTCGTGAATTTATCGCGGTGTTCGATTTGGCCGTGCCGCTTAAATAAACTGTAAAAGCACTTGTTACCCTTGGTTAGATTTGGGCGACCTATTTTATGGTGGGGCATGTAATCTGAGAACATAATCCTCGGGTTGCAGAAAGTAAAATTTATCTATTTCAGTATCTTACAATAAAAACCAAGAGAATGATCCTTGGCCCCAAAAGCTATGATACATTACAGAAGTTCTTTCGGACACGGGACAGGTAGGCGCCTCACCTTCTAGTACCGAGAGACGGTGGGTCTGAGCGTTTTGGTGTGAGAGCCAAAGAGGTGCCGGGACTTTTGGAGTGAGAGCCGACCGCCT
>CALKXY010000002.1 GCA_938003545.1 uncultured Caulobacterales bacterium | reverse complement strand
ACCGCAGCACGTGTTTTCATAGGGTAATCTCTTATTAGTCAGAAGTTATGTGGAGGGCTTGCCAGCAGGAATATGCCCCTGCTCTACCCATTGATCAAAAATGTTCAAAACTGTTTCGCAAAATATCTCATCACAGAGATGAAATTAAGCGCAGTATAGACGCATTATGTAATGTGAAAACATCAAGAATGATCTCTAATATTCAAGTAAATATTTTGCTATATTATTGCTCATTAAACTGCATTTAGACTTGTAAAACCAAACTGAAATATTGTAGCTACGGGCTTCGGCTGTAGCTACGAACAAAGCTATAGCCGTTGCTGGATGACACATAAAATCGCTTTAAGATGCTGACCCATTGAAAAGCCGCGGTAGCTCAGTGGTAGAGCGCATCATTGGTAATGATGAGGTCGGGAGTTCAATTCTCCCTCGCGGCACCAGCTTTCTCTCCAAGCAAGTCACATAAGTCATTGTAAAACTTAAGGAACCCTAGCCTACCCTTAAGCCACCTTCTATTGACTAAGCGATTTGCCGCACATTTTGCCGTACATTTCGGCAGACAGGAGATGGCAAAATGAAGTCGATTAAGCGTCCAGATCAATATTTGCGCCTGCGTCAGGACATCTGGCATTACGTTCGAAGGGTCCCCAAAGCGGTCCAGCATGTTGAAGACCGTGCCGTCATCCATCGGTCCTTAGACACAGATAGCCGTAAAGTGGCACGGCAACGTCGCGACATTTGCGCAGCAGCGGATGATCAGCGCTGGCACCAAATCGCCCCCAATGCCTTCGAAAACTTTCACCCCAACGTTATTTTTAAGGACCTCCATCAACACGCGCAGTCATTCGGTTACGCATACGTCCCTGCGAAAGACTTGGCCCAACGCGCCACTCTGGAGGACGTAATTGAGCGCATTGATGCGATGAGTCCGTTGACCAAAACGCCCAAAATGGGGAGAGATGCGGATGCACTTCTCGGCCTCGTGGACGCTTCGCCAGTCCCGATAACGCAAGCACTCAACATATATCTATCGGAAATCGCGCTTGATGAACAATCAGGCAAATCCCCAGAACAGCTGGACGCCTACATTAAGGTTAAGCGCCGAGCCGTCGCAAACTTCGTCAAAATCAACGGCGATATTGCGATGCGAGAGATAACACGCGACCATGCGCAAGCTCTCAGAAAGTTTTGGGCAGACCGTATCCATCCGACCGACGGTAGCAAGCCTATGAGCGGTAGCAGTGGCAATAAAGACCTTGGGTTCTTGCGAAAGCTATACCGCCGATACTTCGAACACACTGCCTGACATCAGATGGGCAGGATGAAAAATGCCCAGATTTCACAAGTCACCGTATGGACGCCGAGGCAAATAAGTGTGTCTAAGATTACGTTCCAGATATGTTTCAGAATTTGGCTGATTTCTAACAAACCTGTTACCTCTAAGCCTAAAAAGCGTGGGCGCGTGTTTTTAGCGCGAAATTTGTATTGAAGCGACAGGGAGAAAGAGGCGGCGTCTATGGCTACCGGAATACCCATCACGACCTGCTGAGCCTTGATGAGCCAAAGCTAGGGTGCCAGCGTTCCTCCTAGCAGCTGAACTCTGAAATTTAGCAAAATCGGATAATGAGCTTTTCTTGTGAAGCCTCCGTTTACTTAACCAGATTTTCGCTTTTCTCTGATTAGCTCGAAACTGAAACCAGTATCGAGGCCACCTCAACGTGACATCTATTACATCAGACATGAAACCTGCGGATCACATTCCATTGTCGAGTTTGCAAAGCCTCCAATTCGAATGGTTATCTCGCCTAAGCCGTATGAGCGGGATGGGAACACTCGTCATAGATTCAAGTTTGAATATCGTTTTTTATGACAAGGCGATCATAGACACTTTAGAGCTAAATGTATCTGAAGACCTCAGAGGTGTGTGCGTTTTAGACGTCGTATCAGAGATGGCAAAGCGCGGCGACTTTGGACCAGGTGATCCAGACGTTTTCATTAAAATCCTCAGGTCAGAATTCATGAAACCTGTTCGAGCTGAAGAACATGAACCGAGATCAATGAATTTTCTGACCCCGTCGGGAAGACGGGTGCAGTTCAGGCAAGATCTCGAAATGGACGGTTTCTTTATGCTGAGCTGTAAAGACGTCACGCAAAGCTACATAGAAAAACACGCACTTAGGGTTGCCCTCGATAGCAGTAATTCTGGCTATGTAATCTACGACTTGGAGACAAAAAAATTCGGCGTGCATGGCGATATGGGTCAACGGATTCAACGTGACGCAATCGCAAGCCGTTTTATAAATCAAGAGATGAAGGATTTAATGCATCCTGACGACTACAAGAAACTCAAGAATGTCTGGCGTCTTGCTCACAAGAACAGAAAGCCTTGGGACGGCACGTTTCGAATGATGAACGAGAAAGCCGAAACGGTTTGGGTCAAGACCCAAGCAACACCACAGATATCTGAATCAGGTCGTGTAACAGGTTACATCTTCTTTTACACAGAAGTGACTGCGCAATTACGAATCCAAGATGATTTGCGCAAAGCGATAGAACAGTCTGAAAAAGCCTTAAGTGCTAAGAATGCCTTTTTAGGGCGCCTATCACATGAAATTCGGACGCCTATGAATGCTGTTGTTGGCATAGCTGACGCCCTGATTCATCATAATGGGAATCCTCAGATACTTCCTAAGTTAGAGCTTATCCAATCCTCCGCAGAGAAAATCATACGTATTGTTGACGAAAGCCTCGAACATACGAAACTCGCTGAAGCAAAAATACAATTAGCACCAGAAGCCGCTTCACCACGCGAAGCCATTGAATCGGTTTGTGCTCTATGGGAACAAAAGGCTGTCGAAAATAATATCGATTTAAATTGTCGGATTGACGATAGCGTCCCGCAAAGCATTGTCTTCGATAGCCATCGTTACGAACAATGCCTCAATAACCTGATCTCAAATGCTGTGAAATTTTCGCCCGCAGGAAAAATTCAAGTCTTTCTCACGACTTTGCAAAAAGGCGGAACGAACAATCTCGTCGCGGTTGTTAAAGACAGCGGTATCGGCATGAACGACGTGCAGTTGAACAATCTGTTTGAAGCCTACACCCAAGCGGACGAAACGATCTCCGGTCGATTTGGAGGCACAGGCCTCGGCATGAACATTACGAAACAAGTCATTGAGTTAATGGGCGGCAAAATAACGGCTAAATCGGAACTTGGAACAGGAACTGTAATTGCCCTCACCTTACCGATTCAAGAAGATCGACGAGAAGATGATCGCCGCCGCGAGACCAGCAGTGGGCTAGTTGAGCAAATGCTAGAGGGGGCCGCACCACCTGCATCAGATTACGCGAAACTCAATATTCTCGTTGTTGACGATAATGCCACCAACCATATGGTTGTAACGTCCCTGCTCGAGTCAATGGTCGCCAATATCGACATTGCAGAGAATGGCGTAGAGGCGATTCAGGCGATTGAGCGCGCAGAAGCCGCAAATGCACAATTCGATGTCGTTCTAATGGATATCCATATGCCCCTGATGGACGGGATCGAAGCCACCTTAGCCATACGGGGATCTCAACAGGCTTACACTGATATACCAATTATCGCCCTCACAGCGGACCCTCAATATCAGCAACGCCGTCTATGCAAGAATATCGGCATGGATGACGCTCTGGCGAAGCCAGTTAAGCTGATAGAGGTTTTAGGCGCTTTGGATCGAGTTTTTGCTAAACAGGACAGTTCTGTACTTGCAGCCTAGACCCTAACCACTGCATATGACCTTCTAGAAAGAAGGTTGCCATGAACTCTTATAAACTAGCCCTACTCTCGCTTGTTTCGAGCGCGGCATTGATAAGCTGCCAGCCTGAAGGCTCGAAACAGCCCAGTGAGGCCTCAAACAACTTTGCGAGAGCCTGGTGTATTTCAGGGGGCCCGATTTATACAGCCAATGACGCCTCCCCCACAGTTCAAGCCGTCGCAATACGCAAAGGCATCATTACCTATGCGGGCCCTGATTCGGGAGATTGGTGCGCCAACTCCGCTGGAACAAATTCGCAAAATATTGACCTAAAAGACGCAGCAGCGTTCCCTGGGTTTACGGATGCGCATGGTCATTTGCTTGGCATAGGTCTACGCGAAATGACGCTCAACCTCGAAGGCACAATATCTGTCAAGGATTTGCAATCCAAACTAGCTAAAGTCGTGGCTGAAACGCCCGAAGGTCAAACAATTTACGGTCGAGGCTGGATAGAGACACATTGGCCTGAAAAACGGTTTCCAACGCGACAAGACTTAGACGCCATCACAACCACACACCCTGTTATTCTTGAACGAGCCGACGGTCACGCAAGTGTCGTAAACAGCCTAGCGTTGGAAATGACGAGTATCACCGACAAAACAGAAAACCCATTTGGCGGCTCTATTAATCGTGATGCTAACGGCGCAGCGACGGGGATGCTCATAGATAATGCAGCGGGTCTGATACAACCCCTCATGCCAGAGTTAACAAAAAAACGAAAACAAGAAGCCTATATTAAAGGGGCGCAACTCTACGCCTCACGCGGTTGGACCAACATTCATTCCATGTCTGTTGATCCCGCAGATGTCACGATGCTGAATGCATTGGCAAGAAATGGGAAATTAAAGATACGGGTCTACAACTCGATTGACCTTTTCCCCACGAAAACGACACAAACCTTGTCTCACCTTAGTAAGATGCAAGACATCGACAACCCGCTCGTGACGACACGCGCAATTAAGCTCTATGCTGATGGCGCGCTCGGGTCCCGCGGTGCCGCTCTTCTTGCCCCCTATTCTGATGACGAAAAAAACTCCGGCCTCATGTTATTGAAGGAAGATCAAGCGCAGGCTATCTTTGACGCAGCTTTACGCAACGGCACACAGATCAACACGCACGCCATTGGTGATCGCGCCAATCGCATGGTTTTAAATTGGTACGAAGCCGCATTCAACCGTGTCCCGCGTAACCAGTGGACGGAGAAAGAACCGCGCTGGCGGATAGAACATTCGCAAATTATTGAACCTGATGACATTCCACGATTTGTCGAAATGGGCGTTATCCCTTCCATGCAACCCAGCCACGCTATCGGGGACCTACATTTTGCACCAGACCGCCTCGGCACAGATCGTTTAGAAGGCGCCTATGCTTGGCGCGCCCTTATTGACAGTGGCGCAAAAATAGCAGGTGGCTCTGACGCGCCCGTCGAAGTTGGTGATCCCCGCATAGAGTTTTACGCCGCAACGCAGCGCAAAGACCTAAAAGGGTTCAGTAACGAAGATTGGAACCCCGCGCAAAAGGTAACGCCCGAGGAAGCCCTGAAAATGTTTTCTATCTGGCCTGCCCATGCTGCATTTCAAGAGTCTGTCACGGGATCAATTGAAGTCGGAAAAAAAGCCGATATCACAATTTTCGATACGGATATTATGACGGCTAACGGTCAAGACATCTTGGCGGCCAAACCTATCCTCACTATGGTTGATGGCCGTCTTGCATTTGACGGTCGCTAGTCGCGAAAGTTCTTAAATTGCACAGGTTGATCAAGGCCCATATCTTTTACAAACTGCATCGTGGCCTGAAGGTCATCACGTTTCTTTCCGGTCACGCGCAGCTCTTCGCCTTGAATTGACACTTGAACCTTCAGCTTTTCGCCTTTTATGGCTTTAACTACCTTCTTAGCGGTCTCTTTATCGATGCCTTCTTTGACAGTGATTTTTTGGCGCACCGCCATACCTGATGCTTTTTCTTCCTTGCCATAATCCAACTGACCCGGCTCAATACCGCGCTTAGAAAGATTACCTCTCAGAATTTCTTGCACCTGTTTCAATTTGAGTTCGTCGTCAGCCAATACGGCTAACCCACCCTCTTTCACTTCAACGGTCGAATTTGAGCCCTTGAAGTCATAGCGCGTCGAAATCTCGCGCGTAACATTCTGAACAGCGTTGTCGACTTCGGCCATATCGACCTCAGACACGATATCAAATGAAGGCATTGTTAAGCTCCGCAATTGTCAATTTACGGCTGCGGTATGGCCTCCGCACGGCCGTCTTTCAAGCTCTGAGCTACCAATGTGCCCAGAATTGAACTATAGTCGTCCGTCCAAACCTTGACATGACGGCTAGCCTTCCATGTCTGAAACTTTGGATTTCCAGCTGTTGCACGCTGCATAATCGTATCAGGCCCCATAAGAATACCCGTCGAACGCGCCCCCATATCTGCATATGGATTTCCTAGGAACCCATCTTTATCGATATCAATATACCGCGCGGTTAGATTAGCATCTTCAGCTAGTCGGCTTACAACTGACGTCACATCCAAAAGTTTGTTAGATGTGTGAAAGAAAACAACTCCGTCAACTTTCAAACGCGATTGATATAGAGCCAAGGCTTCGCGCGTGACCAGATGAGCTGGAATAGAGTCAGAACTAAAGGCATCAATAACAATCATATCCAAGCTACGCTCTGCAACCGCCTTTAACTTCTGACGAGCATCCCCAATCCGGATATCTGCATTTGGCGAACAGGTTTCGATATAACTGAAATATTCAGAGTTCCGGGCCAAGTCGACGACGGCAGGATCAATTTCGAAATAGGTCCAATTCTCACCTGGTTTTTCATAACAAACCATTGCGCCTGCGCCCAAGCCGACAACGGCAATATCAAACCCATCTTCCACATTGGCTCTGACAGATTCGACTGCGCTGTGGATCGATCCACCTTCAATGTAATAGGACGTGGGTACATGCTGTAAGTCAGGCGCACGAAGTTGGTAGTTATGGAACGTGTCGCCGTGGACAAATTTATGAACTTTACCATGCGGACTATCGTCAACCTTTACCGCCAGCAGAGAATAAAAAGAGCGGTCTTTAAAGATAGAGCCTGACCCGAATATATTTAAACCAAAGGCCGCGACAAGAAGGCCCAAGAACATAGCGAATTTTATTAATCGTCCCATGTCAAAACGGATCGTTGATAAGGCCAAAATAGCAATCGTCATGAATAGAATGAATTTTGTTTCAACACCGGTCGCCATCAACAAAAGCGCATTCACGCCAGCCGCTATCGTCCCAATGATTAAAAGCGACCAAGGCTTTTCGGCAGATTGAGGCAAAACAATACCTTCCGGCCTCAGAAACAAAACGAGCGCGAGAACTAACGCAAATTCATAAATGCCCGTAAAAATCACTGGCGCAAGCAGAGCATTAAAGATGCCACCTAAAACGCCGCCAACCGACATGAGGATATAAAATCCCGTGAGACCAGAAACATCTGGACGTCGCTCAACCAGCAATGCGTGGCAATATAAAGAAATTAGAAAATACACACCCAATAGGAGCGGAATTTTTATCATAGGCGGAGGCGACGTATTCAGGGTCATACCTGCAATATTAAAGCTCTGATTTGGGGCGATTAAGGCGAACCCAAGAATCACAACCCAAGGAAAAAACCTTCCCAGCCCTTTACCGCTAACGAGTGGTTTGCGAGCAAAGACAATCACGAATGTAAGCAGATATAAAGCGAGCGGCATTATCCAGAGAAACGGTGCCGATGCGATATTATTCGTCATATAGGACGTAACACCCAACATGAGGCTGGATGGTAAAAACGCTAAAAAGACCCAGAAGGCCTTATCCTTCCAGTTACTTAACGTTGCCTGTTTTGGTGTTTTTTTAGATGATCTATCAGTGGGTCGTAAACGTCGCAGTAAAATAATGGCTGTCAAAATAATCATCACCAGTAAAGCCGCATACCCTAAAGCCCAGGTGAATGTTTGTCCGCCTAACCTAAAATTGGGTTCGATTAAGAACGGATAAGCACAGAGGATAATGAGGCTCGCGGCATTACTCGCTGAGTAAAGAAAATATGGGTCTTGTGCATCTTTATGATCAGTAAGACTAAACCAGCGTTGCAACAGTGGTGCATTCGCCGAGAGCGCAAAGAACGGAAGCCCTACAGTCGCACCAAACAATCCAAGCAACCAAAATGTCGGCATTCCACTTTCAGGTAGGACAATGTTGGAGGAAACAGCTAAGGGCAGAAACAAGAGGCCCGCTGCCGTTACGGCGGCATGGACACCAATTTGTGCTTTTAATGGCAAATATTTGGATACTAAATGCGCGTAAATATATCCGCCTAATAACATGGCCTGAAAGAAGACCATCGCCGTATTCCAGACGTTCGACGCCCCACCCAAAAGCGGAAGAATGAGTTTAGTAAACATAGGCTGTACAGAGAACAGCAATGTCGCAGAAAGGAAAATTGTCGCCGTGAATATAGCGGCAAGGCCCAAAACCCGTTTGGTTGGCGTATCAACAGTTTCAGTCGTCGTATCAGTGTCGGCAAATGTCATAACGGGGTCCCACGCTCGCAATCGTAGACCCCCGTTACAGTGTTAGGCTGAAAATCAGGTTAAGTTAGACTTTCTGATTTGTATAAGCGCGCAGTTCTTTACGCGCGACCTGCATACGATGCACAGCATCCGGACCATCCGCAAACCGCAGGGTCCGCATCTGAGTATACATACCAGCAAGAGGTGTATCCTGACTGATACCCGTGCCGCCAAACATTTGCATGGCTTCATCTATGACTTTTAGTGCCATATTCGGGGCAGAGACTTTAATTTGTGAAATCAAAGGTGCAGCTGCACGTGGGTCACCTTGGTCCATCATCCAAGCCGCTTTCAAACAGAGCAAGCGCGTCTGCTCAATCTGAATACGACAATCGGCAATTATATCGTAATTTGCACCCAGTTTTGCCAATGGGCGGCCAAAGGCCGTCCGCGATACGGCGCGTTTGCACATTAGCTCCATCGCACGTTCAGCTTGCCCAACGGCGCGCATACAATGGTGAATACGGCCAGGCCCAAGACGACCTTGGCTAACCTCAAAACCTCGACCTTCACCGATCAAAAGCGCATCTGCAGGCACACGGACATTTTCAAAGCGAAGATGCAAATGACCATGAGGCGCATCATCATTACCAAACACCTTCATAGCCCGAAGTTTCGTGATACCCGGCGTATCAGCAGGCACCACAAACATTGAATGCTGCTGATGACGTCCCGCATCGCCGTCGCGCGGCGCTGTTCGTGCCATGAGAATGTAAACTTTAGTACGGCTATCCCCCGCCCCCGAGGACCAATATTTCTCGCCATTAAAAACCCATTCATCACCATCTTTTACAGCTGAGAAATCAAGATTTGTGGCATCTGATGACGCGACATCAGGTTCAGTCATCAAATATGCGGAGCGTACTTCACCCTCAAGCATTGGCTTCAACCAACGGTCTTTGTGCTCATCAGTCCCGTATTTTTCAAAGACTTCCATGTTACCTGTATCAGGTGCAGAGCAATTGAAGACTTCGGGGGCAAGATGGGACCAGCCCATTTCTTCGGCCAGATAAGCATATTCCACAGTCGATAGACCATACCCTTTGTCGGACGCAGTAAGACCTGTTTTAGTGAGCCAAAAGTTCCAAAGCCCCTGTTCGCGTGCCTTTGTTTTCCACCCGTTTAAAATTTCCATCTGGCGTGGCGTGTGTTTCCAACGGTCATCCGCATTTTCAGTTTCTGCGTGCCATTCATTTTCTAGAGGAATGACATCATTGCGAACAATCTCGCGAACTGAATCACATAGTTTTTCGACACGGTCTGTCCGACCTAAACTCATATTTCCCATTAAATTTCTCCTGTTTTTATTTTTTCTCTTGCCGTCTCTGCCAATGCCATGACCATTTGACCATAGTCTTTAAAACGCGGATCTTGCGTCGCTCCGCTGACATAACGGAAATAAATTTGCTGAATAATGACGCTAAGACGCCAAATCCCATAGACATAATAATAGGTCATATCGGACACATCAAAACCTGTCCGCTCAGCGTAAAACTCCAAAACCTCTTTACGCGTCATCATACCCGGATTCATACAAGGTTGACGTACCGTTAGCCTCATATGCGGCGGATCATCGGCTTGAACCCAGTAAGCCAGCGTATTACCCAAATCCATAAGAGGGTCGCCAAGTGCAGAAATTTCCCAATCTATAATCGCTGAGATTTGCGTGGGGTCTTTTGGGTCAAGAATACAATTATCAATGCGGTAATCGCCGTGAAGGACGCCAACCTTACCAGAATCAGCCGGCATTTTATCTTCTAACCACTGCTGTATATCTTCATAATGCGGAACATCATCTGTGAGGACCCGATTCCAACGACGGTTCCAGCCCATGATTTGCCGCTCAACATAGCCTTCTGGCTTACCAAAATCTGCAAGGCCTGCTGCCTCGACATCCAAGGTATGCAGATCACATAATTTAGAAAAGAAGTTTTCGCAAAGCTGGCGGTTTTCGCGTTCTGTCCAGCCCCAATCTTTGGGGATGCGATGTAAAATGTGGCCGTCCACCCGCTCCATCACATAGAATTCTTTGCCAATATGACTTTCATCAGCAGTGTAATAAAGCACAGGCGGAACAGCCGAGAACACAGGCATTAAATCACGCATGATCCGATATTCTCGGAACATATCATGGCCACCTTTCGGAATTGTCCCAAAAGGAGGGCGGCGTAAAACGAGGCGTCGTTCTGGATAATCGAGCGCATATGTAAGATTTGACGCGCCGCTAGGGTATTGCGTAACGTTAGCCTCGCCCGACAAACCTGGGATTGAGTCTTTTAAAAGCGGGTCAATGACAGCCATGTCTAAGGCTTCACCGTCTCTCACCTCAATGGTTGGATTATTATCCGCCATGGTTAGATAATGGCTCCAGCGTCGACCACCATGCCTTGACCTGTAAAGTAACTGCTTTCGTCGCTTACCATATAGAGCACGGCGCCAACCATCTCTTCAGGTTGTGCCATACGTGAAATCGCAAGGTTCTCATCCATAAACTTCTGAATACCAGGAGCTTTCTTGAGTGCAGAAGCTAGCTTTGTATCCGTAAACCCAGGCAGCAATGCATTTACACGAATTCCGTGATTGCCATATTCCTTGGCCATACCCTTTGTCATGGCGATAACGGCGGCTTTCGTCATACCATAAATAACGCGACCTTGCGCAGGCTGAATACCGTCAATCGACGCAACATTCACAATCGCGCCTTTCCCATTTTTTAACATTAACGGGATCGCCGTGGATGAAAGATAATATGGACCTTTGACGTTCACATCGAAGGTTTTGTCATAGGCGGAGTCCGGCGCTTCGTGTGACGGTCCCATGTAAGGGTTCGTTGCGCCATTATTGATTAGAATATCCAGACGACCATATTTTTCGCCAATCATATCGACAACTTTACCGTGATCAGACAGCTCACCTAAATGGAGTTCTGCGCTGATGGCATTGCCGCCTGCCGCTCGGATGGCTTCGGCAACTTTTTCGCAATCACCTTGTTTACGGCTGGAACACACAACAGTGGCTCCGTGCTGAGCTAAGCCGTGAGCAATGGCCTCGCCAATACCACGAGATGCGCCTGCAACGAGAGCTACACGGCCCGATAAATCAAATCTTTGGCTCATAACATTATCCTTTTTTACCAAAGGCCTGTCCGACCTTGGCTTTTAACTTTCGCATGCCTGACAAATATGCGTCTGGATGCATGGCTCTATTGATGAAGTAACTTTTGACGACTGGGTGCGGAAAGACAAAAAATTCATCTGCTTCGATCGCAGCTTTCAGGGCATTCGCAACATCTTTTGGCTCAAGAAGACCGTCTTGTGATCCTTCTGCCATAGGCATCCCTTTGGTCATGTTGGACCGAACATATTGCGGGCATATGCAATGGGATTTGATCCCGTCATCCGCATGCTCAATTGCAATGCTCTCTGCCAAACTGACCGCCGCATGTTTCGTGCAGGAATAAGATGCACTGCCAATTTGATTTAATAATCCTGCTGCAGATGCAGTGATAACGAAACGGCCAGACTTACGCTCGACCCAACGCGGCATAAGTTCACGCGCAGCATAGACAGAGCCCATCACATTTACCTGCCACGCCAGCTCCCAACTTTCATTGCTCCCACCAGCAACATATTTCCCATTTCCTGACCCGACACCCGCATTTGAGACATATATGTCAATTGGGCCCAAATCAGACTCAACGTCTGAAATGAAGGCCTTAACGGATGCTTCGTCTGATACATCACATTTAAATGCTGCGGCGCCGATTTCAGATGCGACCATTTCTGGCTTGGACAGATCGCTTATCGCGACCTTAGCCCCCTCTGCTACAAACATTTCAGCGAGACCTCGGCCAATGCCTCCGGACGCGCCAGTAATTACAACAACTTGATTTTTAAACATACTCAAGGTGTAGCCGCATCATCGAGAGGTTCAAGAAACAAATTTGAATGTTCTATTATCCATGACGATGTGGCAATCTAGGAAAAAGGGGATTGACGTGTCGACAACACCATCAGGCATAAGCGCAAGTTTCGGGGATGGCGAGGCAGCCGCCTTTATCGCAGGAGAAGAGCTTCTCAGCAAAGACTCTATCCCAGATGAAAACCAACGCGCGACATGTTTTTCCTGCGAGCAAGTTTTGGTTGACGTTTATTGTCACGCCTGCGGGCAAAGGAATGATAATTATCGTCGCTCCATATTCGCATTAGGCCTTGAGACTTTTGCCTCTGTTTTCTCACTTGAGAACCGAATTTGGCGCACATGGATGTCCTTGATAATACGCCCAGGAAAAGTCTCGCGTGAATTTGCAGACGGGAGGCGGACTATCTGGACTTCACCAGTGCGAATATACCTCGCCATGTCGATTATATTGTTCGGATATATGAGCCTTACTGAAACCCACATTTTCAGCGTAAGAACCGACATTGTCGCGAGGGATTCAATGACAGGGAACGTCCAATACATGGACGATCAATCTGTTAAACTTGCACCTAAATTTGGCTTCTTTCGGCGGCAGGCAGAAATAGATACCTTAAACGCCAATACGGATTTTGATCGCGTGTCGAGACTTATGAAAGGCACACCAAAGCAGGTCTTTGTCTATAATGGAGACCCAACACAGCTAAACGCTTCCCTCAATGACGAAAACCTCAAAACCTATGGCGTTTGGCCAAAGGAAGAAAAAGACCAACCTGACGCAGACACAGAAATAACGTCTAAACGAAATCGAGCTCTGTCAAGCTATAGCGACAATGTAGAAAATGCCCTTAGTGTCTATAATGACATCCTGAGTTTAACACGTAACCCAGAGACCATCGGCGACCGAATTATCAAAGCCCATGAACAAGGAAAACAGCTAGATCTTTTTAACGAACTTCATCCATCCGTGAATGAAAATGGAAAGGCAGCAACCAGAGATTCCTTAGAAATTCTTGATCAACGACTAAGCAATCTCGGATTAACGCGAGCCTCATTCAACATACTCCCGACAAATATAGAGCAAGGGCTTTCAATCAATTTAGGCGAAGGTCAAATAGGTGATTTGAACCTGTCACAAGTAGACATTCAACGTATATCTGTTCAAGTTTTACGTAATCCCGCACTCTTGAATGAAGGTATATCACGCTACCTTCCTCGCATTATGTTTTTGATGATGCCTCTAGCCGCCTTCATCGGCATTGGTTTCATTAGAGGGCGACGTAACGCCCTACTTTATGACCACCTTGTTCACGCAGCCTATATACATGCTGTCACTTTCGGGTTTCTTGTTGTTTTGATTCTACTTGCGCAGTGGACGCCCATTCCCGCATCCTTCAACATATTCCTCATAGGAATGATGATCTATCTTCCCCTGAGCGCAAAACGGATGTTTCAACGCGGGTGGTTTAAGACGATTATTGCCAGCTACGGCATTGCTACGATATATGCTCTGGTAATGCTGATTGTGGTAACAATACTGACAGCAACATCTGTGAAACAGGCTGTTGAAATGGGGCAGCTCTAGGTAACAGGGCTTCCCCATGGCTTGGGTGCACGATCACCAAACCACCACAACGTAGATGCAGTCGCCGCGAATACAGCCGCTTCCGCGATTGCTTGGTTTTGCGTTCGGAAGAATATCCAAGCCGTAATCAACCATAGAGAAAAGGTCAAAGCGGGACGAACAAGCCTCAATATATTTACAACCCATTGACTTGCTACACCCACGGAAGCGTCAGCTCTGATCGAGGCCTCTAGACCCGTCCATGATCCAGACTGCGCCGCCAAGGCCAGTTCCATTTCTGTCTCTTGAAACCGTGCTCGCATGTTCAACTCATGTAATTTAACCTCATGGCCCCATCGGGCTTGTTCTTGGGAATGCGTCTGCCGCCTTTCGAAGAAACCAGCGACCCGCCCTAACGCCGTACCAAAAATGCCGAAAAGACCGCCTGTCGCGGCCTCAAAGCCAAGCGTCATAATATCTGCCATAAATCTCTCACTGTTGGGGTCGACCACCACTGTCTTGGGCGGCCTAAATCGATGTGTAGGAAGGTTTGGTAAAATCCAAATCCCGTGAAGCCCGCTGCTCGGCAGGCATCGAGTAAGTCAAAACGATCATGCCCTTGCAGAGAAATATCTACAGCCAGTTTCAAATGTTGAGAAAAAGGCGCGCCGCCAACTTTAGCGTTATGCAAAGGACAGCGATGTCCGGATAGAATATGGAAAGGTCGATTTATTTGAGTTCTAGCCTTTTGAAGGCGGTCCAAAAAATCTGGCCAGATGTATATTTCGCCGCAATGACGGCAGGCAAGTTCTGTCGGATGAAAACTATTCCATCGCCATAACGATGGATTGAGTTTGGCAAAATGTATATCACGGATAATTTCCATGATTAGAACGTACATCAGAGGCAAAGCTCATGGATGCAATAAAAAAACCCGCCATAAAGACGGGTTTTTCAAGTAATTTATATGCGGATCATTCTATGTGAATTGACCCAGCTTACGCGCTTTTTTAGCCGCCAAGTAATAGAATGTGACGCGAGATTTGAAACGCTCGCCCTTCATGTCTTGGCAAACTTCTTTGACAAGATCCATTTGACCTTCCGTCTTCCCTAACTTCTTGGTTACAAAGCCGTCTGCAACAGTTTGCAATTCGGATTCATCAGAACATGCTACAAGTGATCCATCACGCGTACTCAATGCGATGCCGCAATGCTTAACGATGCCTTGAACAACTGGCTTGCGAGCCTTTGGATGGTACTTCTGTACGTTGGTGAAGTATTTCTCAAAAGCAGCTTCTTGCGCACTGGCCTTAGCATTCGTGCGTGTCGAACCCGACTTAGGGCCAGGCTTTTGGCGAGGCTTACCTGCTGCAGTTAATGCACCACGTTTCGTGCCAGGTTTAGGACCAGGCTTACCACGTGATTTTGTTGACGTTGACTTAGCAAAGCCTTTGGCTTGCTTAACCCACTCGTCTCTTTCTATGCGGCCCGGGATTGAGTCGATAACACCTTCAACCATTGTGACATCTTTTTTCTTCCAAGCCCCAATCTGGCGGAAGTAATAGATACCTTTTGAGTTAAGGTCTTTCTCGAACTTTGGCCCAATACCTTTGATCAACTTCAGATCATCCGGCGTACCGTCCGTCGGGCCATCCGTGTAGAGAACTTTAGGCTTCGCCGCAGTTTTTGCCTTTGGCTTTGCAGCTGCTTTAGGCTTAGCTTTCGCTTTCGGTTTTGTCGCTACAGCAGCACCCACTAGGGCCGCCGCGCCAGCAGCCTTAGCTGCTTTGCTCGATGCCGCCTTCTTCGGAGCAGCTTTCTTAGCTTTTGGAGCTTCAGCGACTTGGCTTTCAAGATACTTTACTCGAGCGGCAAGATAACGATTTCTCCACTCTAGAGCGTATGTATCGTCAGCTGCACTGTCATCAGATTTCGATGCAGCAGCTGTTGCCGCAAGTGCCGTTGCGGCGGCTGCACCAGCAGCGCCAGCTGCTAACTTACCCTTAAGGCCAGAAATTTCAGTGTCGCGACTAGATACATTGCCTTCAAGTTCTTGAACACGTGCACGCAGGCTATCAGCTTCAGCCCGCAAAGCGGCTTCACCTTCAATAGACATATCGCCGTCAATTTTTTTACCACGGAAGAAAAGCCACCCTAAAAGTAGGCCAATAAGCCCTGCAAGGAGAAGCATCCACCAGTTACAGAGAAGAAATGAGATTGAGTTAGACATAGTTGGATACTCCTATTGGGCGCGTGTGACGGTAAAGCTGATCCTACGATTCTGTGCTCTACCCTCTTCATTATCATTAGATGCACGGGGATTAGTTTCCCCGAAACCTGTGGCTGTCATACGATCAGCTTCGACTTGCTGATCAGCGAGATAGTTTTTCACCGTGTCAGCACGCGCTTCGGATAACCGTTGGTTATAAGCTTGATCACCGACATTATCAGTATGACCTGCGATTTGAATACGGAATGAAGCACACTGATTTGCGGCAGATGCAACCTTGTTCAAAACATCAAAACTCTGCGCCCCTTTAATATTGGCACCATTTGTTTCGAAAAGAATTCGCGTATCATTTTTCAAATCATCGAAAAGTGTTTGGCAAATCGTTTCTGATTTGACTTCACCAACATTAACAGCTGCCATTTGTGGAACATCAATATTCGCCGCAAAACCCGCAGCATATTTCGCAGGTAAACTTTGTCCTGCACTGTTAATCTGAGTTCTAATATTTGCGTCAGATGACGTGCCGCTGATTAGTCCGTTATATCCCTCTTGAGAAAAACGACCTTTATCCAATCGCGCTAATTCCGTCATATAACTCTGGGTTACATCAAGGAAACGATTATCAGGTGCACCATTTGCAATCTGAATTTTACGATCAATCGGCTTCGTATTAAAAACACGATTAGCCGTAAGTAATATATCAGCTTTAGCCGTTTCAGAAGGTACGTAACCCGACAAGGTTACATTACCATTTGCATCTTTAACGGCGTTAAAGGTGTAAGGCGTTTGCGTCGGAAGCGACTGAAACGTCATGTCATCCCTTACGGTATGCCATTTGCGTTTTCCATTACAGGAAGAGCACTCTGTATTATCAGCGATCTCAATAGCGGAAATCTTTTGTGCTTCGTTTGCAGCTTCCCCAGATAAGACGGCTTCATTTCCATCCATATTCACTTGAATGTTTTGATAGCCCTTAGCGTCCAGCGCAGCGCGGATATCATTTTCCATGCTAGGTATTTTCAACATACCTAAGATCGCAGCTAATATCAGACTTGCGATTGCGAGTAACAGACCCGCCCCTAACCATTTCGATAGCATAAGCCATACTCCCTTAGCCCCTTAAGCCACCAACGTGACTCGGGATTCTTGATCCCCATAAGGCAAGAACGGCCAGCATGCAACGCTGCCCGTTAACTAATTAAATAAGCACAACTCGCCAGACAGGCGTATATTCATCTAATATTCAGATTGTTTTCAACAAATTTTTGACGCCAAGGTTTTACATGCTTCATCATATTCAGCTTTTAATTCAGCAATAACATCACCCACGGGCGGAGAGTTATGAACAGATCCGACGCCTTGGCCCGCACCCCAAATATCTTTCCACGCCTTTGCTTCTGTATTTCCGCCAGATCCAAAATTCATTGAAGACTTATCCGCTTCTGGGAGGTTGTTCGGGTCCAGCCCAGCCTTCTCAATTGAACCGCGAAGATAATTACCATGCACGCCCGTAAAGAGAGAGGAGAGGACAATATCCTCACCTGAGCTTTCAACAATCTCATCCTTATAGCCCTCATCTGCATTGGCTTCAGCGGTCGCGATAAATCGCGTCCCAATATATGCCATATCAGCCCCCATCGCCAGCGACGCGGCAATTGCTCCGCCTGTCGCGATTGATCCTGATAAAAGAAGAGGACCATCAAAAAACTGACGGATTTCTGGGATTAGTGCGAAGGGTGATAAACGTCCTGCATGCCCGCCTGCCCCTGCACAAACGGCAATTAACCCATCAGCGCCCATTGAGAGAGCTTTCTTCGAATGACGAATATTCGTCACATCATGAAGAATAATGCCGCCATAAGAATGCGTCGCATCATATACCATTTGGTTAGCCTGTAGCGACGTAATAATAATCGGCACCTCATGCTTTACACAAACTTCCATATCTTCCTGCAAACGATTATTTGACGGATGGCAAATTTGATTAACGCCGAATGGAGCAACCTTTTTATCTGGATTGGCCTTTTGATACTCGGCGAGTTCCAACTTGATTCGCACAATCCACTTTTCCAAAGTTCCGGACGGGCGCGCGTTCAACGCAGGAAATGTTCCAACAATCCCCGCTTTGCACTGCGCAATGACAAGCTCAGGGCCAGAAACGATAAACATGGGCGAGCCAATTACAGGAAGCGGAAGATCCTGAAGAATAGGAGGAAGAGACATCTAGTTTTCCTTATTATCGCGATAGTTAGAAGTTGAGTTCGCCGTGATCCAAGCCATTGCAGCAAAAGCAGCGGTATTCTTCGCCATTTCATCAGGATCAATTTTATCGAATGTATCATCAGGCGTGTGATGGAGGTCGAAGTAATCCGTACCATCTTGCTGTAGGCGCATAGTGGGTACACCCTTAGCTTTAATTGGGCCTATATCTGGACCGCCAGATGTATCTTTTTTTACGAGAGGAAGATTAAGAAGGTCAGCCAAAACTTGCATATCTTCACGTCCTTCTTCGTGATTATAGTGAACCTCATAAGGCGCTACGGCACCAAAGTCCGATTCCGTAGCCATGACATGATCGCCTAAATCGTCTTTATGTTGATCGCGGTAGGCATATCCTCCCAACAACCCGACTTCTTCTGCGCCATAAGCAATAACGCGAATTGTACGTTTCGGTTTCAAGCCAGATTCAAGAATAACCTTCGCAGCACCAGCGGAAATACCGATCCCGGCACCATCATCAATCGCGCCTGTTCCTAAATCCCAGCTATCTAAATGCCCACTGATGATAACAATTTCCTCAGGCGCATCTGTACCAACAATTTCGCCAATGACATTACCAGACGGTCGATCGCCTGTATTAATGGGCGTAAGCGTCATTTTAACTCTGACCGTCTCGCCTCGTTCAAAAATACGCTCCATCTGATCAGCATCAGGGCCAGACATGGCAGCAATGGGGATTTTCGTTACATCTGGTGCATAACGCATACTGCCAGTGTGTGGGAAGCGATGGCTATCTGTACCTACAGATCGAATGAGGACGGCAGCGGCACCATGTTTGGCGGCTTCCGACGCTCCAATTCGCCTTTTCAATCCCGCAGGGCCATAGCTCGCACCATCAGGCGCTTTTTCCATGCGGCCAGAAATGAAGGCAATTTTACCACTTAGGTCATCCGTCGTATTTTGCAGCGACTCTAAATCAGGAAAGTAAACAACCTCGGCTTCGATACCATTTTCTGGCGTTGCAACAGAGTAGCCCAAAGATGTTATAATGAGGTCCTGTGGAAATGGCGCTGTGATCGCTGCGGTTTCAATGCCTCGCTCCCACCCAGGAATTATAAAAGGTTCGACACGAACATTTTCGAGCCCGATCTCTTTAAACTTTGCAACAGCCCAATCGCGAGCCCTTGCCTCGGCTTCTGTGCCCGCCAAACGTTGCCCGACTTCTGTCGTCAGGCTCTCGGTAATATCATAACCTTGCGTCCCTCTAAGAGCCGCATCAATCAACTGCTTGGCCTGTTGCGCCTTCAAGTCGAGTACATCCATGCGTGTTTCTTGAGACGCATCTGTCGTATTCTTTGTGTCAGATGGCGATTCCGTCTGCGCTGAACACGCCATCATGGATAAAGCGGAAGCAAGTATGAAGATTTGGCGCATGTGAATCCCTGTCCTAGTGTTTTTCATACGGCGCGTTGAACAGTAGCGATTGCACCATTGCAATATCCAATTATGAATGAGACCAAATACATCTCACCTTTGCGGAGTTTTATATGTCCTATTTGAAACACATGGCGCGTCTCGCGTTGCTGCTCACATCGACAGCTTTATTGACAGCATGTGCTGGGGAGACGACCTCTACCCCAGCGACAAACCCAGATGCAACAGCTTCTGCATCTGACCTAAGCCGCCGAATCGAACGATTGGCGAGCGACGATTTTGAAGGACGCGCACCCTCCACCCCGGGCGGAAAGGCCGCTTCGCAATATGTTGCTGACGAAATGGGAAAAGCAGGCCTTGCCCCGATGGGAGAGAACGGAACCTATTTTCAATCGGTTGAGTTGACGGCCGCCGCGGTCTTGCCAAGTTCCACAATGTCCATTCGCAAGGGCGATAACGTTTTGGTTGATGCTGACCAGAAAACAAATGGCGTCTTTTGGACAAAACGCATCGACCCCAAAGTCTCGGTTGCTGATTCCGAGATGGTCTTTGTCGGATATGGCGTAAACGCGCCTGAATATAACTGGAACGATTATGAAGGCATCGACGTCAAAGGAAAAACAGTCGTGATGCTGGTCAATGACCCTGGTTTTGCCACGAAAGACGATGCGCTTTTCAAAGGCAACGCTATGACATATTATGGCCGTTGGACCTATAAATACGAAGAAGCGGGACGTCAGGGCGCAGCTGCCGTCCTCGTCATTCATGACACAGAACCTGCAAGCTATGGTTGGGATGTCGTTTCAGGTAGCTGGACCGGTGAACAATATGATCTTGTCCGTCCAGATGGCGGCGCTTCACGTGCGGCTCTAGAAGGCTGGTTACATCTCGATACTGCCACTAAAGTTTTCGAGGCCGCCGGTTTGAACCTTACTGAGCAAATGACCGCTGCCGCTTCTCAAGACTTCAAGCCCGTAAGCCTAACAGACCTAAAGCTGAATGCAGACATCGAACAAACTGTCAAAAAGACGACGTCTCGAAATGTTGCAGGTGTGCTGAAAGGTAGCGAGCACCCTGATGAATATATTCTCTACATGGCCCATTGGGACCATTTGGGCACAAGTGAAGACGTTGACGGCGATGATAAAATTTTTAACGGAGCCGTTGATAATGCTACAGGCACAGCCGCAATAATTGAGGTTGCAGAGACTATGGTTGAACGCGGCGCTCCAAAACGCTCTGTGCTATTTGTGGCCGTTACGGCAGAAGAATCAGGCCTGCTTGGCTCTGCATATTACGGTGCCAAACCAATTGTTCCGCTCGCGCAAACCGTTGGCGGCATCAACATTGATGCTATGTTGCCCGTTGGCGAAACCAAAGACATGAAAGTTATTGGCTTTGGATCCAGTGAATTGGAAGATTTATTAAAGAAACAACTCGACAAACGCGGCATGTATGTCGTGCCAGACGACAAACCGGAAGCTGGATATTTTTACCGCTCTGACCACATTAGTCTCGCAAAACTTGGCGTGCCAATGCTCTATGCTGACCCAGGCAACAACCACGTCACAAATGGTCTGACTTACGGCGAAAAATTTGCGAAGGAATATACGGCTGAGCGTTATCACAAGCCTGGCGATGAGTATGACACAAGCTGGGACATGAGCGGCATTGCACAAGCCACTGATATTATGTTGGATATGGGGTACGACCTTGCCAATTCTGATGATTGGCCAAATTGGTATGAAGGCACTGAATTTAGAGGCCTTCGTGACGACATGCGAGCCGGTAAATAGGCGCGCAAGTCAATGCAAACTGTTATCTGTATGAAATGGGGTACGCGCTACGGCGCGAACTTCGTCAATCGATTATATGCCGCGGTCCAAAGAAACACCTCACGTCCGACGCAACTTGTCTGCCTCACCGACGATCCGTCTGGCATAGATGAGAATGTCCGATGTGAACCTATACCAGATATTGATCTTCCTGATGACTTGGCACGAACCCCTTGGCGGAAGTTAGTCTTGTGGCAGGATAATCTCGTCGGCTTGTCTGGCGACGTCCTCTTTCTAGATCTCGATCTTGTAGTGACGAGCAACCTCGACGAGATGTTTGATTATGAAGCTGGCCGCTTCTGCGTTATCGAAAATTGGACGCAGCCCGGCAAAAATATTGGGAATACATCCTGCTTTCGATGGCGGGTCGGCGATCATACGCATATTTTTGATAAAATCGCGACGGAACGCGACCGCATTCTCTCAAGCTATCGTATCGAACAAGTCTATATTTCGCGCGAAGTGGACGACATGGTGTTTTGGCCTCGTCTCTGGTGCGCTAGCTTCAAACATACATTAATGCCCCGCTGGCCTATGAACTTCTTCAAAGCTCCAACTCTGCCCTCAGACACTAAAATTGTCGCTTTCACAGGTAAACCTGACCAAGATGAAGCCGCAATTGGTGTGTGGCCCGTTTCAGCGCCATGGAAGAAAATATATAAGCATGTACGCCCGACCGCTTGGATTGCAGATCACTGGTGAGTATCGGTCTATCCATATTATCTTGGCGAGGTGCAGAAGCTTTGACGGTTAGCCTAGAGAGTTACGCCGAAACAGACCTTTTTTCTTTATTTGATGAAACTCAAATATTTTTACCTGATCCAGATGCAGCCGTCTTAAATATCACTAAAGCATATCCAATTCAGGTTAAGACTGAACCACAAAACCTTGGAATCATGGAAAACATGGCGCGCGCAGCCGCCTGCATCTCCTGTGACTATATTCTCATGCTCGAAAATGACTGTCCCATAATTGAAAGCCTAGCAGAAGCCGAGAGGCAAATAACTAAATCACTTGCCCTTTTACAAAATGACAATGTTATCATGGCTCGATTACGCAGCGTTCGTCACCCTGGTCAGGCCTTCCCAGGATTAGGAAAATATCAAAAACTCTTCAGCGACACATTCGCAGCCAAGCTGAAACGTTTGACAAGGCCTGATAAAGCCCAACGGCTGACAGGCTATGCACTTTACGACTCTCATAGCCCTGCCCTGCGTCACCCAAATTATTTCCATGATGCGGGAGACGGCTTTCATCTCGTGGACGCATCCGTCATGCCGTGGACTAATCAATCCATTTTGATTCACCGCGAAACATTTCTAAATCAAATACTCCCCATAGCCCGCAACATTTCAACCTCGCGAGGGGCAAATCGTCTGCCGAACCTAGAAGTCGAGTTAAACAAAGCAAAAGGTTGGCGGCAGTCGGGCTGGAAGGTCGCCTGCGGCCCAGGTCTGTTCACCCATGAACGCGTTGGAGAACGCGGATATGTCTGAACGCATTCGCATTAAATTTCTTTCCAAAACGCCTCTTCAGAAACTTGAAAGCCTTTGGGGGGCACTTTTACCGAAAGATAGAACAAAGAATGTAACCTACACTTTTGATCCAGATGATCGTGATTATGACTTCCTAGCCGTATATGAGGACTTACCACCTCGCTCGGATGAAAAGAAAATCCTGCGGCGTGAAATTCTGGCATGCCCTCCACATCGGACACTCCTCATAACACCTGAGCCCAGTTCGATACGGCAAGAAGGATTACATTATTTAGGTCAATTTGGCTGTGTTTGGACGTCTCGCAACTTCACGCAAAGAGAACGCAAATTCCTACAGCAATCAAACACATTGATTTGCAATCTACCCTTGCCTTTAAGATGGTTTTACGGACGTGACATGGAAGGTCAGGATCATTGGCCATTGGCACAAATTAAGCAGTCCCCAGCCAAAACCGCAGACTTGTCTACCATCACCTCCGATAAAAATATGCCGCATACACTCCATCGCGCGCGATTAGATTTCATCAAAGATATGAAAGCACGGTTAGGGCAAGATATGGATTTATACGGACGCGGGTTTAACCCTGTTCGCAATAAAGCCGACGCCATGGCTCCTTACCGCTATCACATTGCAATAGAAAACCATGTTCAACCAGGCCATCACACGGAAAAACTGACAGATTGTTTCCTCGCCGAATGCTTGGCTTTCTACTTTGGTGACCCAGAATATGCGAAGACTTACCCGCGAGAGGCAGTGATCCCTATCAACATATATGATCCAGCAGGCAGCGAAGGGATTATACGAGAGGCCATAGCTCAAAACACCTATGCGGAAAGACTTCCTCACATTTTGAAAGCAAAACAATTTGCCTTAGAGCGTACAAATACGGTCACTGCAGCTCAGAAACACGCTTTGACGATCTTGCAGGATGAACACGGACCAAGAGCTATGCCATTTGGAGTCATTGAAGGACGGCACGCCTTTCGGCGAAACCATCCTGTCGCGGCTCTACGAGATGTTACTCATAACATTCGCATGCGGAAGCATTCTTTTTCTTCACCAATACAGGGACGTAAACCAGACTGACGCGAATACGCATGAATCTTTCGTTCTTTACGGGAATTTAGTAGGAATGCCTTACAGGGTACCGATACAGCTGAACCAAATACCATAACAAGATTTCGGGAGCCCTCATGGCCGGCATCAAAAATGCGCTTAAATTCGCCAGTATTACGACATTCAGCGCGATGGCAGCCCTTGCCATAGGCACTGAGAGTTTCGCAAATGACGGGACAAATGCCGACGGGCCCGCGGGATCAGCAGGTGATGCCGTCGCGAAGTTTCGCCAGCTTGATCATGTTTTACCCTCCCCAAATATCTACCGCAGTGCTTCAGGCGCGCCTGGTCCAGGATATTGGCAACAACGCGCAAGCCACAAGATGGACGTGCGTCTTGATGAGGAAAAGCGTCGTATTTTCGCTGAAAGCGATATTGAATACACGAATAACTCCCCAGATACGCTGAATTACATTTGGCTGGCTCTCGACCAGAACCGCTTTAAAGATGGCTCTCTCGAACGTCGTTCTGCAACAGCCTCTGCTGCGGGCTCTCGTCGCGGTGACGGCGCAGGCGGTTCAGACAGGTACTCTTTCTCTGCTTTGCGTAAAGAGCAAGCCTTTGAAGATCGTCAATATGGCTTCGAGTTCAAAGCTATCATGGACGCGGAAGGTGACGCCCTACCGTATGTGATCAATGACTCCATGATGCGAATTGATCTTGAAGAACCGCTTGAATCTGGCGAGTCTATTACAATCCAAGTGGATTGGGAGCATAACATCCTCGACGAAGTCTCTATCGGCGGTCGTGGTGGATATGAATATTTCGAAGAAGATGACAATTACATCTTCGGCATGGCGCAGTGGTTTCCACGTTTGGCCGCCTATACCGATTACACGGGTTGGCAGAACAAACAGTTCTTGGGTCGCGGCGAGTTTACGCTCGAATTTGGTGATTATGATGTAAACCTCACGGTCCCAAGCGATCACATTGTGTCCGCAACGGGTGAGCTAACAAACCCTCGTGACGTCCTCACAGCAAAGCAGCGTAAACGCCTTGCTGACGCAGGCACAGAAGAACCAACATATATCGTCACCCCCGAAGAAGCCAAAGAGAATGAAAAGTCTAAAGCCAAAGGTTCCAAGACTTGGAATTTCAAGGCTGACAACGTCCGTGATTTCGCTTGGTCGTCTTCCCGTAAGTACATCTGGGATGCGATGAAATTCGAACAAGATGACGCGGACAACCCAGAAGTCTTGGCGATGTCTTTCTTCCCGAAGGAAGCGGATCCAATTTGGTCTAAATATTCGACGCAAGCCGTGGTTCACACCATGGACGTCTATAACAAATTCGCCTTCAACTACCCGTACCCGACCGCACAATCCGTGAACTCATGGGAACGCGGCGGTATGGAATACCCAATGATCACCTTTAACGGCTATCGTCCGTCTGAAGATGAAAAATCTGGCGAAACTGTCTATTCTCGAAATATTAAATATGGCCTCATTGGCGTGATTATTCACGAAGTCGGTCACATTTACTTCCCTATGGTCGTGAACAGCGATGAGCGCCGTTACACATGGATGGATGAAGGATTAAATTCCTTCCTCGAATATATGGCTGAATATGAATGGGAAGAAGATTTCCCGATCAGCCGTGGTATGCAAAATCCGCTCGACGTTATCCCAAGCTACATGACGAGTTCCAATCAGGTGCCAATTATGACGCAATCAGATAGCGTCTTGCAGTTTGGCCCAAATGCTTATTCCAAGCCTGCCGCATCCCTCATCGTCTTACGCGAAACCGTGATGGGCCGTGAGCTATTTGACTTTGCTTTCCGTGAATATGCGAACCGCTGGAAGTTCAAACGCCCTACACCCGCTGATTTCTTCCGTACAATGGAAGACGCTTCCGCAGTCGATCTCGACTGGTTCTGGCGTGGGTGGTATTACGGCACAGATCATGTTGATATGTCCGTGAACGCTGTCCGTGAATATCAAATTTCGACTAAGAATCCCGAGATTGAAAAAGATATTAAGCGCGATGAAGACGCCTTAAATCGTCCAGAAAATATTACACAACGCCGCAACCGCGAAGAAGGTTTGAAAACACGCCTGAAACGCTATTCTGATCTCGAAGATTTCTACAATGAGAACGACAAATTCACGGTAACAAACGCAGATCGTAATAAGTTCAAGAAATTCTATGACGGCCTCGAAGACTGGGAACGCACTGCCTATGACCGTGCAATGGAAGACGGGAAATATCTCTACTTCGTTGATTTTGAAAACCTTGGTGGTTTAATTTCTCCTTTGCCTGTCACGATTGAATATGAGAACGGCACGTCAGAAGAGCATATGATCCCCGCTGAAATTTGGCGCCGAAATGCGAAGAACGTCACGAAATTATTCGTTCTGGACAACCGTGCATCTAGCTTCAATTTGGATGTTGCGCATCAAACTGCTGATGCGGATTATTCCAACAACGCTTATCCTCCGCGTATCTCGCAAAGCCGTATTGACCTCTATAAGTCGAGCCGTTCGTCCTCCTCAATGATGGCGGATATGTTGCGTGAATTGCACTCAGAGAAAGACGAAGAGTCTGACTCCGATGGTAAATCCGTTCCAATGGGTGATGCCGCATCAAAAGACGAAGAGATGTCGAAGTCTGAGAAAATGGATGACAGCAAAGCCGGTAGAAAATCGGACGAAAGCACAAAAAAACGGACATATGAAACGCCAGAGCAAGATAAAGAAATGGACAAGAAAGGCGACAAAAAGTCTTCCTTACGTAAAACGCTCGAGCGTATGCTGGAGCGCAAATAAATGATGACGCGGCGTGCTGCCCTCTTCAGTCTCGCTCTGATGAGCGCAGCCGTCGTGAGTCTTGGCGCGGCTAAATCTGCGGCGGCGCATGATGCGCCCCGCGTTGAGACTGAGGTCACACATCACGCTGATGGCCGCTTGGATGTCACCCATGTGTTGCAATTATCTGCTGCGCAGCGTCTTTTGCACAAAAACGGTGTTATCGCGTCTAATGATATTTCCGGTCTGCGCGCCCGCGCGCAGGTCGCGCTTTACACTTCCGAGCGGTTTGAGCTAATCGCGGATAAAGCTGTTATCCCACTTGAAATACTCGGCGCTGATATTGGTGGCGGACATTTATATGTCTATCAAACGGGGCAACTCGCCGCCCTCCCAAAAACATGGTCTGCAAAGAACGCTATCCTTCGCGACCTGAGTCCACGATTTGATAATGTCATCAACCTTCCGACCAAGGATGGCATTCGGTCAATTGTTTTTAGCGGCAGTGATATGAACGTCGTCAGCTCAACGAAATAACTCTCGAGACAATCTTTAAGACAATCATAATTTTATCATTTCTAAGATTTGACTCTTGCGCCTCATGCATAGGAACTGCATCAAGAGTTATGATTATTGTACACCATCTCAACAACTCTCGCTCGCAACGTATTCTATGGCTGCTCGAAGAGCTGGATGTAGACTATGAAATCAAACATTACGCCCGCGACCCCGAAACGAACCGAGCCCCTGCAGAATTGAAAGCTGTCCATCAATTGGGTAAAAGCCCGTTGATTGAAGATGATGGTTTGATTGTCGCCGAAACGGGCGCGATCATTGTTTACCTCCTCGATAAATATGCGGATACGACGCTGCGTCCTGAAAAAGGCACGCAGGAATATGTGGACTATGTTCACTTCCTGCATTTCGCCGAAGGCTCAGCGATGTTGCCTATGCTTCTATCGCTATACACCAGCTATCTCGGCGACGCGGCAGCGCCGTTACAGCCGATGATCATGGCTGAAATCAAAGGCATCTTGGATTATTGCGAATACCATCTGACAAGCAAACAATGGTTTGCTGGCGACAGAATGACAGGCGCAGATATTCAGATGATCTTCCCATTAGAAGCCATGAAAGCGCGCGGTCGCTTGAAAGGCTATGATGCGTGCAACGAATATGTTGAACGTATTCACGCCATGCCCGCCTATCAGCGTGCCTTGGAAAAAGGCGGCGAATACGCTTACGGACCAAAATAAAAATGAAAGCGAAAATCTTTCATCTTGCCGCCCCCATCAAAGACATAGAAACAACGCGTGCCTTTTACGGCGGCTTACTTGGTTGCACGCAAGGCCGCGAAGCCGAACGTTGGATAGATTTTGATTTTTTCGGACATCAACTCAGTTTTCATCTTGCGGATTTGGGCGATCATACCGAACCTACAAATAGCGTGGATGGGAAAGATGTTCCCGTCCGTCATTTTGGCGCTATCCTTGAGTGGACTGACTGGCACGCATTGGCAGATAAACTCTGCGCGGCACACACAGAATTCATTATCGCGCCTTATATTCGGTTCGAAGGCGAAGTCGGTGAACAGGCCACAATGTTCTTCATGGACCCCAGCGGCAACGCACTTGAATTCAAGAGTTTCAAGGATATGTCTCAGGTCTTTGCGACTTAAATTGCGGACATCTTCGGGCGATCAACACTGACGAGGCCAAAGTCTAATACAGGTGTCGCGATTTTGGCAAATTCCACGACGCGTTCAACACTGGCGTCGCCTTTCCAATCATTACGTTTCATCGGCTTCCCTATGAAGAAATTCTTCATGCGCAATGCCCAAGCCAGCTCATGTTCTGCGTGTTCTGCATAACCGCGCGGCATATTCGTCAGGCTGCTTTCAGTATTAAACTCAAGGCCATACCCCGCGAGGTGATCAACCAGAGCCTTGAAACGATCAGGCTCAGTCAGAATAAGATCGCGGATTGGCCCCATGCGCTTTGCTGTTAAACCGAAATAACCTGCACCAAGCCGTCCGCCCGTAGGGTCAAGGCGAAGATAGACGAAACCGCCCTGCTCGTTTTTCAAACCTGAACGGGTCAGTGTTCCGCTAAGGTGATAATTATAAGGGTCTTTGTTTTTGGCAAACCGTACATCGCGATTTAACCGAAACATGGTTTGTTTTCCGCCCGACAGACGGACGGAATGATCTGATAATTCCTGCGTCGCACAGACCAGAAGAAACGCGAACGGGTCTTGGCAATGTTCCTTGATGTCCACTTTGTTGGCATGGAACCATTCGCGATTATTATTATCGCGTATGCCTTCCAAAAGCTGGAAGGTTTTTGCCGAAAACCCAATTCCCACCCTAGAGCCCAAGCTGAGGGTTGATCAGGAATTTTTCGCCCGTTTTCTTGGCATTATATCGGCGTACAATATCCGCATCTAAGGCCTCCGACAGAGAAATTTCATCTGTGTAATGGCTTTTGAATGTTGTGTGCAGTTCCGCTGCGACACGCTTGCGCAGGCGCACAGCCGTCTCCATTCCCGCCTTCGCAAGGAAGTTTGGCAGCAGCCAGCCCCCAACGCCCCAGGCCATACCATAGGCCCGGTTGAGCGTTGTCGGCGTGAAGTCTAGGCTACCATAGAGATAGACCTGCTTATGGGCGACAGAGCCATAGATGGAATATGCGCCCGGCGTCCGCGCAGCAGCCGCTTCCATGGCGGTCAGAATTTTCGAGGCCATATCGCCGCCGCCAATTGCATCAAAGCCAAGCGTTGCACCCGTTGCATGGATCGCATCCGTTAACTGCATGTGGAAATCATCGTCGCTAGAGTTCACGACATATTTCGCGCCCATGTCTTTGAGGATTTCGGCTTGCTCGCTGCGGCGTACAATATTGACAATATCAACACCGTCGGCTTGGCAGATACGATTTAGCATTTGGCCGAGGTTAGACGCCGCCGCTGTGTGGACAATGGCCGTGTGGCCTTCACTTTTCATTGTTTCGACAAAGCAGAGCGCGGTGAGCGGATTGACGAAACAAGACGCGCCATCTTTCGATGACGCCGTGTCAGGTAATGGCAAAGCCGTCATGGCAGGTACAGCGCGATAGCCCCCATACATGCCGCCGCCCATAACTGCGACGCGCTTACCCATAAGGGACTGCGCATAATCATCTGCCCCAGCTGCGACCACAATACCTGCGCCTTCATTGCCAACGGGCAAATCTTGACCCAGGCGAGCCTTCATACGTGACAAGCCGCCCGGCGCGAGTGGCGCGCGCAAAACACGATCTGCGCCTTCGCCTGTTGAGGTGGCTTTGGATATGTCTGCCCAGCCAAACATCACGCCATGATCCGATGGATTAATCGGCGTAGCTTCGACTTGCACAACAATCTCATTGTCTTTTGGTGTTGGTATCTCGCGCGCCACTAGTTTCATTTCCAATCCATCTGTCGTGACGGTCGAAAGCATTTGGTGATAAGTTGTCATGAAACGGGCCTGTTGTAGTTTTACGTTGCCCTGTCGTGAAACGATCGGCCGACGGGGTCAAGACACAGGCGAGAGAGTATCAGGCATGCGGAAATGTTTACAGCCGCTTTCCCCTCTTTGGGGCGACTGCTGAAATATGATGCGCGTCCAATAAGAGGGACAGCCCGCAGGATCGGCACCCGCGACGGAATACCGAAATAGAAAAGTTGTTTTACGCAAGTGATAATCCTGCGGCGGTGTTTTGCGAAAAGCGGCCGGAATTTATATCCTGTCGTTCCAGACAGTTCAGCTCACACCCTCAGGCCCCGCTATACTCGCATTACCAAATATAGATAAGCACACCGTCTTTCGAACCAGCCAACCAATGATCACGAGCCTGTCCCTTGTCCGAAAGAACCTATGTAAGATGACACAGATTTTGAGGACATGAATCATTCTCATCGATTTTGTGCTAAGGCGTTGAATCAAAGTAATAATGTTTTGCTTAACACGAGGATAGAACATCTAACGCCTCCCCTTCACGCCTCACGCACGCAGCGCAGTATGCTCGTCTTCGTCGTTTGGCACCTTTGGGAACTGCCCAACACGCCAATCCGCTTTGGCTAGCTCAATACGGTCCTTACGGCTTGAGACGAAATTCCAATCGATATGCCGCTGGCCGAAATACGCACCACTCATCAAGACAAGTCGAAATCACCAATATTCTTGGACCTTGGTTTCAGAACGGACTTGATCGCAGCCGATTCAGACATAGTGTGGGTCCAACGAAAATAAGGGAATGACGATGCTAAAACTTTATGATTGCACAACCGCGCCTAGTCCACGCAGAACTCGTATGTTTTTAGCTGAAAAAGGCATCGAACACGAAAACATCCAAATCGATTTGACCAAAGGCGAGCAAATGAGTGACGCCTTTCGCAAGATAAACCCAGGCTGCACCGTGCCTGCGCTTGTGACCGATGACGGCCACACCCTCACTGAAAATGCGGGTATCGCAGCCTATTTAGAGGCCCTTTATCCTGAAACGCCGCTGCTCGGCACGACTCCGATGGAAAAGGCCGAGATCGCAACATGGAATTGGCGCTGCGAGATGGGCGGCTTGATGTCAGCCGCTGAAGCCTTGCGCAATAGCTCGCCCGCGATGAAAGATCGCGCGCTGCCTGGTCCAAAAAACATCCCGCAAATCCCTGAACTGGCCGAACGCGGACTCATGAAACTTGGATGGTTTTTCAAAACCTTAGACCGCCAACTCTCATCCAATACATATGTCGCGGGCGACACTTATTCCGTTGCAGACATTACGGCGACAGTGGTTGTGGACTTCGGACGTTGGGTTAAAGTGACGCCGCAAGACGACCAAACCGCACTATTAGAATGGCATGGCCGCATGAAGGCCCGCCCAAGTTACACGGCCTAAACTTACTCAGTCAGCCTGATACACAGGCTGACCATTCACCCAGGTTTGCTGCACAGTTATGTGTTTGATCCACGTCGGCGTGACTTGGGTCGGATCAGAATCCAACACAACAAAATCTGCGCGCTTGCCTACCTCTAAAGACCCCAGCGCATCCTCTTGGAATGCACCATAGGCATTTGTGAGCGTCATAGCCTTTAGCGCCTGTTCAACGGTAAGCGCCTGATTTGAAAACCAGCCATCAGCAAATGGTGCTGGATCAAGTTTTTTACGCGTAGTGGCAAAGTAAAGCGTTTCCATTGGTGTCCAAGGCTCGCCCGGCAGGTCAGAATTCAACATCAAACGTCCGCCAGCGCCCAATATAGTCTGCCACGCATAGGCATTTTTGATCCGGTCAGGCCCCACACGGTCCTCAGCCCAATCACTATCTCCGACCGCATGGGACGATTGCACAGATGACAACACACCCATGTCTGCAACACGGTCATAATAATCCGGCAGCACGACTTGCGCATGCTCAATACGCCAACGCGCCGACACATCTGCGCCAAACGCTTTGTTGTAAATATTGAGCGTGCGATTGTTGCCTTCGTCGCCAATCGCATGAACGGCCATTTGAAATCCATTTTTCGCGGCACGACCCGCGAGGCTTTGTAGTGCATCTGGCGAAATACGTTCTGTGGGACGTGCGGCATTTGGTTTATCAGAATAAGGCGCCGCCATAAGCGCGGTGCGAGAGCCGAGCGAGCCATCGTAAAACACTTTGATTCCGCGAATATCAAGCCAATCCTCTGGATCATCTTGCAGTCCCTGCTCAAACCACGCCTCCATCAGCGCCGTGTCATTCCCGTCCAACAGACCATAGACCCGAATAGGTAGCTCGCCACGCCCAGCTAGAGCTTGGAACGCCGCGACATCAGCTGGGGTCATGCCTGCTTCATGCACAGATGTGACACCTGCTTCGGACATTTGCGTCAAGCCTGCCAAAATCGCGTCTTCGAGCTTTGCTTGATTGGGTTTTGGAATATATTGGTCCACTAAGTCTTGCGCGAGCGTCAGCATAACACCAGTTGGGTCGCCATTATCGCGGCGTAGAATATCGCCAACTTCGGGGTCTTTCGTTTGGGCCGTGATCCCAGCGACGTCTAACGCGCGGCCATTATAAAACCCGCCAAATCCATGCAAACTTTCGAGCGCGACAGGGTTATTCGGAAAGGCTGCGTCCAAACTTGCCCGATCAGGATACCCCCGCGAGGCAAATGCACCCTCGTCCCACCCTTGCCCGATCAACCAAATACCTGGTTCTGGATTTGGAAAATGCGCTTGCAGCCGCGCGACAATATCTTCCACCGTCTCAACACCAACAAGATTAGCCTTGATCCGATCCATACCCAATTCACGCACGTGAACATGGCTATCAATAA
Source organism: uncultured Caulobacterales bacterium (assembly GCA_938003545.1). Lineage (GTDB taxonomy): Bacteria > Pseudomonadota > Alphaproteobacteria > Caulobacterales > Maricaulaceae > Litorimonas. The sequence continues at coordinate 31,505 of CALKXY010000002.1, read as the reverse complement.
AACCGGGCAGGATGGTTTGACCCGATAGATCGATCACATTCACAGTTTTCATTTTCTCCAGAAGGACGGGATCACCAATTGCAGCAATACGGCCATTTTTAATGACCATCACTTTGGCTCGCGGCCGCGTTTCATCCATGGTGATGATATTGCCGACAATCACAGTAACATCAGACTCAACAGCCGCTTTAGGCATGCACGCCGAAAGCACGATGAGGCTCGCACATAAAACAGCTTTCTTCATGTCTTTGCCCTCACTGCAACGTTTCAGCGATCAACGCTGATTGCATAAACTCTATGCAACCACAGTCATGGTATGGAAAGGCTTTCCATGCTAACAAAATTGCATGACACAACCGCAATACACCGTAAAATCATTCGAAAAACGTCGACGACGTCCGCTAAAGGCGCTGCATCACTTCCGTAAGCTGATCAAAAACAAGGAAGATACGTCGCAAGTCTTTTATGTGATTGATGCCCTGAATGGGGATAGTTTTCAAAAGCATTTCGTGGAATTTGCAAATTCTGAAGCAGGACGTAAACGTCTGGATGAGGCGCGTTATCTGCCACCTTTGTTGGATGATCATGATTGGTTGCGGACCTTACCCGAAGAGAGTTTAGGGCGCGCTTATTTAAACTTCATGACAACCGAGGGGCTGACAGCTCAGGGGTTGGTAGACGAATATTCTGCTTCAGGTATCTCACGCGATTACGGGCACCCAGAGATGAACATCTATGCGGATCGTCTTCGCGATACACATGACATGCTGCACGTCTTGACGGGATTCGGCCGCGACGCGCTTGGCGAAGCCTCCGTTTTAGGTTTCAGCTATGCACAGCACGGCGGACCAGGCGTGATCTTCATTGCTTACGGCGCGGCATGGGAAATACGGAAAACAGCCCCGAAAAACGCGCCTGTTCTCAAATCAATTCATGAAGCGCGACAGATTGGTAAAGCCGCGAAAGACATTACATATGAAGACCTGATTGCGCTTCTGCCGCGTCCATTGGATGAGGTTCGCGCATATTTAGGCATAGACTTACCGACACAATACCATGCCGTTCACGCCGCAATGCGACATAATGGGATAGACCCGTACTCCGTTATCGGAGCACAGGCTGCCGCCGCTTAATCCTCGACTTCAATCAGTTTAAATTCGCCTGTCTCATCTGCCAGCATGAGGCGGGCTTGAATAATTGAGAAATACGCGCCTTGGAGTTTCAGCGAACCGGCTTCAACGCGTTCACGTATAAAATCATATTTCATGAGATTAGCTAGAGACTGACGTACCGTTTCCAATTCCATCTCGAACTGCATATCCTCGTCCGATAATCCGCGTTCTGCGACGCGGTCACACACATGGTTGATCTGGCTGAGCCATTTATTGACATAGCTATCGCCTGGGTCTCGCCCCAATCCCGCGATGCAGCCTTGAATGCCGCCGCAGCTTTCGTGGCCCATGACGACAATCATATCCACGCCAATGACTTTTACGGCATATTCGATGGCCGCCGTCGTGCCATGATAGCTTTCATTTGCATCAGGCGGCGGCACAAGGTTTGCGACATTGCGCGCAACAAACATCTGCCCCGGATAGGCGTCAAAAATATCCGTCGGATCCACGCGGCTATCCGCGCAGGCAATCAGCATGATATCAGGATTTTGCCCATGACGGCCTAATTTTTCATAGAGTGCTTTTTGGTGGCTATAATCCCCAGCACGAAAAGATTGATAGCCTTTGATGAGTCGTTCCATGCCTCTATTTTTCGTGTCCATGCAGTAACGTCAAGTCATCTGCGTCTTTAGATCGTTGACAATGGTGGCATCTGCCGCGCATTCTATTGCTGATGCAGCATGCAATTGAATATATCCCAAAGGAAAAGGTTAGGCGCTTTGCGCAGCGATCTGACCTTTGGGGCGTTTGGCTGACCCTTCATGTCTGGGGTGTGATTGCGCTCTCTGTCCTCGCCTATATCCTTTTTCCAAATCCATGGGTTTTTGCGGCCAGTTTTATGATCATCGGGTCCCGTCAGCACGGCATGGCAATTTTGACACATGACACCGCGCATGGTGTTTTATTTAAGACGAAAGCCTTGAACGAATATGTCGGCAAATATTTGCTTGGGGCACCCTATGGCGGGGATATGATTGCCTATCGCCATTATCACTTGAAACATCATCGTTACGCTCAGTCAAAGCATGACCCTGACCTGCCTTTATCTGCGAAATTTCCAACGACAAAAGCGAGTCTGCGCCGCAAATTCGCGCGTGATGTTACAGGCCTAACATTTCTCCGCCTGAGACTGGCTAGTTGGAAAATGGGTAAACACGATGAGTCTATCCCGGGCACAGAAGCCTTTCAAAAAAACTCTTCCGCGCCTTACATTATTGCAAATCTGATAATTTTTTGCGTCTTTGTCCTGATCGGCCATCCTTGGTTATTCCTAACACTTTGGCTCTTACCGCTTTGGACATGGTTCTTTGCCTGCCTGCGTCTGCGCAATATTGCCGAACACGGTATGACAACCAATGATGACAATCCGCTGACCCATGCGCGAACAACACACGCCAATGTGATCGAACGCATCCTATTCGCGCCCTATTGGGTGAATTACCACATTGAACATCACGCTTATATGTTCGTGCCTTGCTATCGATTGAAGGTCTTACACAAAGCGATGGTCAAGGCCGGTCATGCGCCGGATATGGATATTCAAAAAGATTACGGGGCGGTCCTAAAACTCGCCTCTGCATAAAGGATTTCAGATGAAGACTTTCGCACTGGCTACAGCTCTCTTGCTTGGAACGGCCTCGACAGCCATCGCACAAGACTTATCTTCGTTCTACGGGCCACCCTCGGAAGTCCAAGACCTCTATACAATCGCAACGGCACCCTCGGCGGGCCGTATTCAATCTGACATTCAAACACTTGTCGATTTCGGAACACGGCACACATTATCCGAGACTGAAAGCGACACCCGCGGAATCGGCGCTGCACGTCGCTGGATATTTGCAGAATTCGAAAACATCTCGAAAGACTGCGGTGGTTGTCTTGAAGTCATCTATGTCAGCGATGTTGTTGAGGGCGAAACCCGCATTCCCGACCCCGTAGAGGTCGTCTCAGTCCTAGCCATTCAGCGCGGCACGATTGACCCTGACCGCTATGTCATGATGAGCGGCGATATTGATAGCCGCGTCACAGATCCACTGGACGGGACATCCGACAGTCCTGGCGCGAATGATAATGCATCTGGCATGGCAGGCGTCATCGAAGCCGCACGTGTTCTTTCGAAACGTAAATATGCGGGCAGTATTATTTATGCGGGCCTTTCTGGCGAAGAACAGGGCTTATTCGGCGGCAAGATCGTTGCGGATTATGCTCTGGAAAATGACTGGCGTATTAAAGGTGTTTTGAACAACGATATGATCTCCAACATCACAGGCGTTGATGGCGTGACAAATAATTCCACTGTCCGCGTTTTCTCCGAAGGTACGCGCGCGAATGAAACCGAAGCCGAAGCCCGATCGCGGCGTTTCACAGGCGGTGAAGTGGACAGTCCATCCCGCAATTTGGCGCGCTATGTTAAGTCACAAGGCGATCAATATATGACCAATTTGGACATCATGATGGTCTATCGACTCGACCGTTTCGGACGCGGCGGACATCACCGCCCGTTCAACCAAGTTGGCATCCCTGGCATTCGCATCATGGAAACGCATGAGCATTATGATCGCCAACATCAGGACTTACGGACAGAAGATGGTATCGAATATGGCGACACAATGGACGGCGTTGACGCCGCCTATGCCGCTAAACTCACCGCTCTAAATGCCATCACACTTGCTGGTATGGCGGGCGCGCCGCCCTTCCCGATGAATGTCGAAGCGACAGGCGCTGTTCAGCCTTCCGCTAAACTTACATGGGAAACGCCCGAGAATGCCGATAACCTCGCAGGCTATCGCGTACATTGGCGCCTGACAACCGAAGCCGAATGGACCCATTCGCGTTTTGTCGGAAAGGTTGACGAGTGGACATTTGAAAACCTCGTGATCGACAACTATTTCTTTGGTGTCAGCGCCGTTGCCAAAGACGGCAGCGAAACGCCTGTTGTATTCCCAGGCGCAGCGGGGCGTTTTTAAGAGATTAATCTCTTCTCCCTATTTACGTGAGAAGACTTTGATCCGCTCAATTTGTCCTAACGTTTAATTTCCCCTCTTAGGTGAAAAGGCATGATTTACCTCAGCCTTCACGCCACACTACGGCAAAACCAAATCCTCCAAGGCCTGATATGACCCTCAAAACAGCATTACTCTCCACGATCGCGCTTACAACAGCTGTGGTATTTGCAGCTTCATCTTTTGCTGATGCGCAGAAGACTGACGAGACTGACAAAGCCAAATGGGACGTGACAAACCCACCGGGAGACAAGCGCGAAATCAAAATCAATGTCCAAGAAGGCACATGGATGAGCCTTGATGTTTCGCCGGACGGAAAAACAATTGCCTTTGACCTCCTTGGCGATATTTACACGATGCCAGCCAAAGGCGGCACGGCCAAAAACATTGCCTCAGGCATGGGATGGGATATGCAACCACGCTTCTCTCCCGACGGCACGGAAATCGCTTTTACGTCTGACCGCGCGGGCGGCGACAACATTTGGGTCATGGATGTGGACGGCGAAAACGCTCGCCAGATCACGAAAGAAAAATTTCGCCTGATTAATAACCCGACATGGTCACCAGACGGCACATATATCGCAGCAAAGAAGCATTTCACGACGTCGCGGTCCTTAGGGACTGGCGAAATCTGGCTTTACCACACCAAAGGTGGCAGCGGCGTACAGCTCGTCAAAAAGCCATCTGAGACGCACCAGAAGGAACTTGGCGAACCTATCTTCGCGCCGGATGGGAAATCGATCTATTACACACAAAACACAACATCCGGCGGAACATTCGTCTACGCCCAAAATAGCCACACAGAGCTTTTCCAGATCAAAGAATACGATATGGAAACAGGCGAAATTTCAACGGCGGCGGGTGGATATGGCGGCGCAGTGCGCGGCGCGCCCTCGCCTGACGGAAAATCACTCGCTTTTGTTAAACGCGTCGAAGCCCGATCCAAGCTGTTCTTAAAAGATTTAGAGTCTGGCGAAGAAACGATGATCTTCGACAACCTTGATCAGGACATGCAGGAAACATGGGGCGTGCAAGGCATGTACCCAAATATGGACTGGTCTCCCGATGGGTCGGCCATCTATTTCTGGGCCAAAGGCAAAATTCATCACCTGGATATCGAAAGCGGCGCGTTCAAAGAAATCCCGTTCAAGGTACGCGACACCCGCACAGTTATGGACGCTCCGCGACCGAACGTGGACGTCGCGCCAGATGAATTTAATATCCGTATGCCCCGCTTTGCGCAAACTAGCCCTGACGGAAAATCCGTTGTCTTTGAATCTCTGGGCAAACTCTATCTGCGAAACATGGCCAGTGGCCGTATCAAAAACCTGACGAAACTGCCTAAAGACGTCCGCGAGCTGTACCCGAGCTGGTCTCGCGACGGAAAGCGCGTGGCTTTCACGACGTGGACCGATGCAGAACTCGGCGCAATCCACACCATAGATGTGGCCTCTGGGGACATCACAACCCATACCGATCAACCCGGGCATTACAAACGTCCACGCCTATCGCCATCGGGAGACTATCTGACATTTGAAAAAGGTGGTGGCTCTGCCTTAACCGCGCCAACCTACACGGATGCGCCCGGCATATATGTCACCGCCCTTGACGGCGGGGAACCTATGCGAATTGCGAAGTCTGGCAGCGACCCGCATTTTGACGGCGATGACCTTCGCGTCTTCTTCACCAAACAAATCGACAGCAAGAGCACACTCGTTTCAACTAACTTGCTCGGCGATGACGAACGCGCACATGCTTCATCAAAAATGGCACAGACCTACCTCGTCGCGCCTGACGGCAAACATGTCGCGTTTCGTGAAAACTATAATCTCTTCGTCATGCCGCTTCTGTCTGGACCGCAAAATATTGGGACAGGCATGAAAACGGGAGAACTTCCCGTTGTGAAAGTCAGCGAAGGCGGCGCAACATATCCGAGCTGGTCAACCGACGGAACATTGCATTGGTCCCTTGGCGCAGATGTGTTCTCAGCATCTTTAGACGAAATGATGAATGAAGACTTCGAACCCGTCACAAACGGGACATCAATTTCCTATAAAGTCAAAAAAGACACGCCGAACACCACTGTCCTGCTGACCAATGCCACGATCATCAGCATGTCTGATGAAGAGGGCGGCGTTATGGAAGAAGCCGATATTCTGATTGAAGGTGATCGGATCGTCAAAATCGGCAAAGATCTGCGTGCCCCGCGTGGCGCGGAAACGGTTGACCTTGACGGCAAAACAATCGTCCCGGGCTTTATCGACGCTCACGCGCACGGTCCCCAAGGCACGGATGAGTTGATCCCACAACAAAATTGGGAAGCTGTCGCGACGCTCGCATTAGGCGTCACAACCATTTTCGATCCATCTTCACGCGCCAGTGAAATCTTTGCTGCGGGAGAAATGCAGCGCGCAGGCATGCTGCTCGCGCCAAGAACATATTCCACAGGCGAAGTCATTTACGGCGCGAAAGCTCCCGGCTTCTTTGCGAATATTCAATCGGAAGAGGACGCGCGCGAACATGTGTCCCGTTTGAAAGAACAAGGCGCGCATGGCGTAAAGAACTATAATCAACCGCGCCGTGACCAACGCCAGCAAGTCGTCAAAGCGGCGCGTGACGAAAATCTGATTGTCGTCGCGGAAGGTGGCTCGCTCTATCATATGGATATGTCGCTGGTCCAAGACGGCAATACGTCGGTTGAACATAACCTGCCGCAGGAATTCATCTATGATGATGTGGTTCAGATGTTCAGCCAAACCAATGTTGCCTATACGCCAACACTTGCCGTGACCTATGGTGGCATTCGCGGCGAGAGCTATTATTATGCCCGTGAGGACGTGTGGAAACACCCGATCCTATCTGCCCACACGCCCCCAGCGATGTTAAGAGCTCAATCCGTTCGCCGCGAAACTGCGCCAGATGCGGATTATGCAGATGCGGCCGCTGCGGCTGTGTCCAAGAAACTGATGGAAGCGGGCGTGCCTGTCTCCATCGGCGCACATGGTCAACGCGAAGGTCTTGCGGCTCATTGGGAAATGTGGAGCTTTACGCGCGGCGGCATGAGCAATCTACAGGCCCTACAGACGGCCACAACAGAACCTGCGCGTCATCTTGGTTTTTATAAAGACATTGGTTCGCTGGAAGTCGGCAAACTCGCTGACCTCGTTATCCTATCCGACAACCCGCTGGACGATATCCGCAACACGGATAAGATCGAACATGTCATGATCGGCGGACGTCTCTATGAGGCCGATACAATGAACGAAGTCATCACTGGTGATAAGAAACGCTTACCTTACTACTGGGAAAAGTAGCCATTGAGAGACACACCGACGCGAGCCTGGCTCGCCGGTGCCCACATTGTATAGGTTCGGTAAACCCAACCTCTGAAATAACAAAGCCGCTCTCTTACGGGAGCGGCTTTTTCGTTAAAACTCGAATGAAGAGCGTACACACTAAAATCGCCGCCCTAACCACTCTACTATTGCACCGTTCAGCGCCTCAGGAGCATCCCACATAGCCCAATGGGCACAATCAGGAATATTCACGCGTTCAAGGTCGGGACACATCTTGACCATTGGCCCTGTCAGTTCAGGCGGCAAGAGGAGATCCCCCTCTGGACTCACCATTAACACAGGTTGCGTAATTCGGTCGCTCAGACCTTCGGCCAAGTGCCAATTCACGTCGATATTTCGATAGAGGTTCATCCCCGTCTCAAAGCCCGTCCGCATATAAGCCTCAACAAAATGCTTTCGATCATCGTCAGGCAGAACCACTCCGCGTAGCTGCGGCGAGCCTTCGGATAGGAAGCGTTCGAACTGCGTTGGAATATAGGTGAATGTCTCATCCGCTTTCGCCCCAGCGGGTGTCGAGCGGAACATGAGGCGGAAAAACCCATCTGGGTCTTTCGCAAACATCTTTGCCACTTCAGGCCCTCGATCCCGAAACTCTAGAAAATAATGTTTAGGCCCAAAGCGTTTCTCAATAATTTTGAGCGGCGGTGCAGGCGCGCGCGACGTGTGCGGCACGCAAATTCCGATAACCGCCTTAACGCGGTGCGAGATCATACGCGCAGCATGCCACACAATCGATCCACCCCAGTCATGACCACAGATAATGGCCTCACTAATACCATGCCCATCCATGACGGCTTCAATATCAGACACAAGTTGCGGCATAGCATAGTGCACAGGATCGAGCGGCGCAGATGAGCGGCCAAACCCGCGCAGGTCAAAGGCAATAACGCGATGCCCAGCCGCGACCAAAGCGGGCACCGTGTTCTTCCAACTATAGGCGATTTCAGGCCACCCATGGACCAGTATAATCGGCGGACCATCTTCAGGTCCAGCCGTATAAGTCGCGATCTGGAAGGAATCATTGGAAACGAAATATGGGGCGTCAAAGTTCATAGGATAGGATATGGAGGAGAAAACCTGCCGTGACACGCTCTTTTGCGTCTCTTTTCTATCTCTTGGGGTGCAAATCCACCCTTTACGAGACCGATTGGAGCCTATAGGTAACGCCCAACTTAAAGGGCCCTGCGACCAATGCGGGGCTTTTTGGCTTTTGAACACGAAATACGAGAAAACTCGATATGGTTGAAATCTACGTCCGTCAGAACAATGTGGACCAGGCGCTCCGCGCTCTTAAGAAAAAGATGCAAAACGAAGGCATCCTGCGCGAAATTAAAGCGCGCAAGCATTACGAAAAGCCATCCGAAAAACGCGTCCGCGAGCAAGCTGAAGCTGTGCGTCGTTCCCGCAAATTGGCTCGCAAACGCGCCCAAATCGAAGGCCTTATCCCTTCAAAGAAGAAGCCGCGCCGCCGCTAGGCGAGCCGCGCTCAAAAGCCAAATAAAAGGCCGTCTCATTCGAGGCGGCTTTTTTGTTGCGCAATAGGTAATCAGATTTTTACTTGCCAATCCCGCACCGCTTGGCACTCTTAGGCATGTCCAACAGTTCCCGCACTCTCACCTCGCATGAAATCAATGCCCTACCCGACGGATTCACAAAATCATTCGATATAACCTCTGTGCAGCTCATCGATCGGGCACATAACCCATTCGCAAGGCATAAAATCGTGTGTCGTGGCTCGACCCTATATTGGCAGAACTTCCCCCTCGACTTCACACGTAAAACTCTCGTCAGTCAGTCGTTACTCGTTCACGAACTTTGTCATGTTTGGCAATATGAAACGGGACGATTAACGGCCCTACGCTATCTCATCGACCCTCGAAATTGGCGATATAATTATGCGGTAAAACCTGACGCAAAATTCGATGACTATCCGACAGAAAAACAAGCCGATCTTTTGCAGGATTGGTTCCTCGTTAACTCAGGAGCGGAGGCTCTTCGCTTTGATATGAATGGTCCGAAACCTACACAAAATTGGCTAAATTCCGTAGTCCCATTTACGTGGAACACGCGTTAGCGGGATATTTAGCAATTTCAGATAGGCTCTTAACTAAATTCGACGTGAGGGGCCAACATGCCAACTAGAGATACAAGCCAGCTAATAGCCGATATTCAGGCACATGACGAAATGTCCGATGCGCAATTGCTAACGCTACGCCGTGCGTTTGGCGCGGATATGAAAATTGATGCCCGCGAAGCCGATAGCCTCTTCGCCCTCAACACCGTGACAAAGAAACCTGATGACTGGGCAGATTATTTCGTCTTGGTCACGACAAGTTACCTCGTCCATCAAGGGCAACCTGAGGGCTACATCAATGATGCCATGGCAGCATGGTTGATCGCGCGTATTGACCATGACGGCGTTGTTGAAACAGACACAGAGCTTCGTCTTTTGATGAATGTTATGAAAGTCGCAGACGTCCCAGGTGAGCGTTTAGAAGCCTATGCGCTCAAACAAGTGCAAAAAGCCGTATTGGACGGATCAGGCCGCGTGGGTCAAAACATGCTGACCCCCGGCGTTATTGGCGCAGCAGAAGTCGCGCTCTTACAACAGATATTCTACAGCATGGGCGGCGACGGAGGCATGGGCATTACGCGCATGGAAGCCGAAGCCATCTTTGCCTTGAATGAAGCCACCAAAGGCAAGGATAATGATCCCGCATGGCAACGTTTCTTTGTCAACGCGATTGCAAACCATCTGATGATGATCGCAGCCCCGAAAAAAATTGATTACGCAGAAGCTCAGCGCCGCGAAGCGTGGCTGACAAATGGAGAAGGTCTTAAATTCCGTCTTTCCGCTAGAGATATAATCGATGCTTTCAAAGAGGTTTTAGGTGCAAAATCAAAAGACAAAACAGGCGGCTTCGCAATATTAGAGGCTCAAGGCACGGATATGGCCGAGCAGATCACAGCCTATGAAGCAGATTGGTTAGTCAAAGCCTTGAAGGCAGACGGCGAGATCGACTCGAATGAACGTGCCCTGCTCGACTTCATTCGTGCCGAATGTCCTGATATTGACGTCAGTCTACGGCCATTACTGGACGCGGCTTAAACCACTACGCCGACTTCGGCCTGTTTATTTATCCGCGTCGGTTCCGATCTGTTTATTTGTCTGCATCGGTTCCGACGCGGGCACTCAACGCAGCTGCCATAAAGTCATCCAGCTTACCGTCCAGTACGCCCGATGTGTCAGATGTCTCTACACCTGTGCGAAGATCTTTGACCATTTGATAGGGTTGCAAAACATAACTTCGGATTTGATGCCCCCAACCAATATCCGTCTTACTATCCGCTAAAGATTGCGCTTCTTCTTCGCGCTTTCGAAGCTCTTCTTCGTAGAGCCGCGCTCGCAACATATCCCACGCTTGAGAGCGGTTTTTATGTTGGCTGCGATCAGATTGGCACTGCACGACAATACCAGAGGGTTCATGCGTAATCCGCACGGCCGAGTCGGTTTTGTTGATATGCTGACCGCCTGCGCCCGACGCACGATACGTATCAACGCGGCAATCGCTCTCATCAATATCAATTTCAATCGTGTCATCAATTTCAGGAAAAACCCAAACCGATGCGAAACTCGTATGGCGGCGCGCAGAGCTGTCATAGGGTGAAATACGGACGAGCCTATGCACGCCAGATTCCGTTTTCATCCAACCAAAAGCGTTCTCGCCTTTGATACGCAAAGTCGCCGATTTGATGCCAGCCCCGTCGCCATCTTGGGCTTCCAGTAATTCCGTTTTCATACCCCGTGAATTGGCCCAACGCATATACATCCGCAGCACCATTTCAGCCCAATCCTGCGCCTCTGTACCACCAGCACCCGGATGAATTTCGACAAAGCAATTATTCGCATCCGCTTCACCGCTCATAAGCGCAATCAGCTCAGCCGCATCTGCCGCGGCTTTTGTTTTGACGAGAGCGTCTGCTGCTGCGTCAATCAACTCTTGATCATCATCCATCTCGGCCAATTCGGCGAGTTCGACATTCTCCGTCAATTCAGTCTGTATTTTATGGATCGCGGCAAAACTGGACTCCAGCTTTGAACGTTCCTGCATCAAGGCTTGGGCCTCTTGCGGGCGGTCCCACAGGCTTGGGTCTTCAGCTAGATTATTGAGTTCCGCGAGACGGCGTTCAGCAATATCCCAGTCAAAGACGCCTCCTCAGCAGTTCAATAGACTGCTCGATGTCGGTTTGCATTTGAAGGATATCAGCTCTCATAATAGAGCCCGATATGGAGTTAGTAGAGACCGTCGTCCAGTGCTTTCTCGACTGGTTTTTCAACAGGGTCTTCAAGCGGTGGAGTTGGCGGGGTCAAAGTGGGCGTCGATGGCGCAGGAGCTTCAGTTGTATCCCCCTCCTCAACACCTTCTTCAGGTTCAGCACCTTCGCCTTGCTCAACACTATCACCCGGCGTGCGGACATCATCGACGGCGTCCTGTTGCGGGTGGTCCAGCGTTTTTTCTAGCTCCGTCGGAGTTTCGCCCTCAACATTTTCCTCAGGCTCATTTAGTGTTCCTTCAGGTTCAACTTTCGGAAGATCAGCTCCAAAAAATCCACCCAGCGAATCCGTACCAGACCCCACACGAATGGTACGGCGCAAACCGCCAACACTTGGTTCTGTGCCTGGCTTGAAGGCTTCTAAGATAAAGTCAGGCGCGCCAATATAAGACGGTTCACCCGTAACGCGGTTTACGGGAGCCAATGTTACGCCATCAGGGATACGGAATGGAACTTTGGCTTGGTCCTTTAAGACCGTTTCGAGAAAATCTTGAACGATAGGAACCGCAGAACTTGAGCCTGTCTCGCGGCCCATTTGTTCAGGCGTATCGACACCGACATAAACGCCAACAACAAGGTCAGGCGAGAAGCCCATAAACCAGTTGTCCAAACTGTCATTAGTCGTACCTGTCTTGCCGCCTAACGGACGCCCCAGCGACTTCAATCGCGCACCTGTGCCGTTCTGCACGACGCCCTGCATTATATATGTGACCTGATAAGCTGTTACAGGGTCAATGACCTGAGGGCGAAGGTCAGGCAAATTCGGCGGCTCGCCTCCAAAGTAATCATCCTGCTGACATGTGGGGCAATCCGCCTCAAAAGCATTAAAAATCGTTTTACCATTTCCATCTTGAACCCGGTCCAGAATACGAGGCTGAACGCTCTTTCCGCCATTGATCATAGTTGAGTAAGCTGTCGCCAAACGCAGTAATGTTGTTTCGCCCGCGCCTAAAGCCCATGCCAATTCGGGCTGCGGTTCGTCATAGATACCAAACTCACGGGACAGACGCATAACGGGTGCCATGCCCATTTCATTCGCCAAACGTACTGTCATCGCATTACGTGACTTTTCAATACCAAGACGAAGAGTCGAGAGACCATAGAAATTACCAGCATTGTAGTTTTCTGGTTTATAAAACCGTTCACATTCGTCCTCGAATGCATCGTCTTCATCCTCGCGGCGTTCATCGACTGCTCCGCGTAATGATAATGTACCTTGCTCATTTTCTTCGCACTCAACATCTTTACGCTCGATAACAAATGGCGCGTCTAGGATTTGGTCTGCAGGTGTGAATCCTTGCTGCAATGCAGCCGCATAAACGAAAGGTTTAAATGCGGAACCAGGCTGACGTTTTGCCTGTGTCGCGCGGTTAAATTGGGATTGCTCAAAACTATAGCCGCCCATCATCGCCAAGATACGACCTGTATGCGGGTCCATTGCGATCAAACTGCCATTTGCTTTCGGGACTTGACGCAGATTATACTCAGTTGAGGGATCAACGTCTGCTTTGACAGGTTTTCGCTGCACCAGAATAATATCCCCCGGCGCCACAACCTCTTTAACAGACTTTAAATCTGCCCCAACTGCGCCGCGTGCGAGAGCCTTTTTAGCCCAAAGAATATCCGATAACGCGAGCGTACCTTTGGCATCGCTTTCAGGGAACGCCTCCCCTTCTGGAAAATCTGCCGGAGGGGCGAATGCCAGCTCTGCAGATTTCGAAGTCGTTTCCAAAACCACAGCCATACGCCAATCGCCAATGTCACGCGGCGGTTTGACAGCTTCCAGTTTTGCGCGCCAGTCTGAGAGCGTGTCCAGACGCGTCAGAGGTCCGCGATACCCATGACGTCGGTCCATCATTTCCAAACCTCTGCGCAGGGCGCGGCGGCCTTCTAGTTGCATGGATGTGTCTAACGTTGTGCGAATAGACAATCCGCCTTCATATAGCTCATCTTCGCCATACATTTGATAAATTTGCTTGCGGGCTTCTTCAACGAAATACTCTGCAGCCAAATATTCGTCACCTTCGAAACGGTCCGTCACGATAATGTCGGTTTCTCGCGCCGTCTGAGCTTCTTCTTCCGTGATATATTCGTCTTCCGCCATACGCGTCAGAACATAATTGCGGCGACGCAGCGCCCGTTCTTTTTTGACAGGGTCCCCAACTTGATAATTCGCCGGACCTTTTGGCAAAACGGCAAGATAGGCAATCTCAGCAACCGTTAAATCTTTCATTGGCTTGCCAAAATAGTTCAGCGACGCCGCTGCGACGCCATAAGCGCCACGGCCAAAGTAAATCTCATTTAGGTAAAGCTCGAGGATCGTGTCTTTATCCATCGCTTTTTCAATACGCCGCGCAATCGCAACCTCACGGATTTTGCGTTCGATATTACGTTCATTCCCAACAAGGAAGTTCTTCGCAACTTGTTGCGTCAGGGTTGAGCCCCCTTCCATGCGGCGCTTATTCAAAACATGACCAATATTCGCCTTCATCGCACGCGTGAAGCCAATGGGATCAAAGCCGTCATGCGTGTAAAACCGCTTATCTTCCGCCGCGACGAAGGAATGCTGCAGGGCTTCGGGCACAGTCTCAATCGGAACGAATACACGCGCTTGTTTCCGAAACTCACTAATAAGTTTGCCATCGCCTGCGTGAACGCGGGACATAACGGGCGGTTGATATTCGGACAAGCTCTCTACGCTAGGGAGGTCGCGCGTCGATTTAACGATAAAGACAAAAATGATAATCGCCGCGATAAGTCCCAAGACGAGACCAATACCAAATAGCCATCTGATAATGCGCCAAATTTTCGCAGGACGCTTTACGGGCGTATCTTCAGGAATAGCAGAAATCGTCTCGGTCATAGGTCGAATCATTTGCGGGCCGAATGCGGCAGTAATTTGATGTTAGCGGGGCATTCGCACCTAATAAAGGCATAACCACCGCGAAGGAATCTAACGCTCGTCCATATAACGATCAATCGATCGCTCCACGCCAGAGAGAATTTTTGCGCGATGACTCTTGGTTTTCAGAAGCTTCTCATCCTTAGCATTGGACAAAAACCCAAGTTCCAACAGAACAGCCGGCACATCAGGCGCAAGAAGAACATAATATCCAGCCCGCCGATGTGAATTCCCGACAAGTTCCGTCTTACCCTTTAATTCGCTAAGCAGGATTTCTGCAAACGCATCAGATTGACTCTCAGTTTTTCGTTGGGCCAAATCTACGAGAATGTCGCCAACTGGGTCAGTTTGAACAGAGAGATCGACATCCAAAATCCAGTTTTGATTATTCACGATCCGTTTGGACCGGCCTTTGGCGCGATCTGCGAGCGTATAGACGGACGCACCTCGCGCGCTTTTATTTCCCGTCGAGTCAGCATGAATGGAGATGAACAAGTCTGCCTGACCCGTGCGTGCAATCCTCAGCCTATCATCATGATCGACATAGCTATCATCAGAACGTGTGACGATCACAGTATAACGGCCAGATTTATTCAGCTTTGTGGCCAGTTCTTTGGCCGCAGCCGTCGTAATCGTCTTCTCATACGTGCCTTTGACACCGATCGAGCCAGGATCGCGACCACCATGCCCCGGATCAATAACGATCACAGGCTTGCGAACAACTTTTACATCATGGTTAGGCTTCAATGCGGGAAATGGTACAGCCCCTTCAAAATAGCGAACACCCGGCGCGCGTACGTTTGATTGGGGCACGTCTGTTCCAGGTTTAAGACTCGGCACAGGTACAGCCGCATAAGACGCTGTTGCGGTCATTAAGCCCGTCAGCAAGCATATGGAAAAAACACGGTTCACAGTACACCTGCTATGACAATTTTATGGTGAATAAAGTCTTATCAAAACACATATCACCCCCTAAAGTTACACCTATGTAACAGTGCACCGCACTTCGAACAAAATCACCTGACAAATGCTTTGCCCTTGAGGCGAAAATGAGGCACAGCGACGTACCAGAACGCGAGTTCGGTTGGCTGAATCAACGCCCCCTCGCCGCTTCTGCGTAGTGCCTGACATAATGTCAGCACTGCCTCACGAAAGTTTTTATGCACGCCTCGCACCACACACTGATGACCGAAAGGACCGTAAACACGGTTGGTCACGTGGATTTGGCGGCCCTGAACCTTAATTCACCCTATTTTGTCTCGCAGCGACCGACGTCACGTCGGAGATCCGCGCGAGCCCTTGGAGACTATCATGACAAAACGTATGCTTATCGATGCGGCCCACCCGGAAGAGACTCGGGTCGTAATCGTCGATTCCAACCGTGTTGAAGAACTAGATTTTGAAAGCCGTCATAAGCGGCAACTGCGCGGCAATGTCTATCTCGCCCGCGTCACTCGCGTTGAACCCAGCCTGCAAGCGGCCTTTATCGAATATGGCGGAAACCGTCATGGTTTCCTCGCGTTTTCAGAAATTCATCCTGATTATTACCGCATTCCGGAAGCCGATAAACTCGCGCTGAAAGAACAAGAAGAGGAAGATCAGCGTCACGCCGAGGAAGAAGACGAGCGCCGCAAGGCTGCCGCCTCAAGCCGTAAG
Source organism: uncultured Caulobacterales bacterium (assembly GCA_938003545.1). Classification (GTDB taxonomy): domain Bacteria; phylum Pseudomonadota; class Alphaproteobacteria; order Caulobacterales; family Maricaulaceae; genus Litorimonas. The sequence continues at coordinate 15,079 of CALKXY010000002.1, read as the reverse complement.
TCACGCACAAAGCGCGATGAGGATGAGGACGAATCCGAAGAGGATGAAGAGGACGCACTCGAAGATGAGGACGAAGAAGAGGAAGAGGAACGTGACGAAAACCTCGACCCAGATGATGACGACGCAACTGACGAAAGCGACGCAGAAGTCGCCGACGAACAAGTCAATGTCGCCGTAAAACGCCGCAAGCGTATCTCTCGCCGCCGCTATAAAATTCAAGAAGTCATCAAGCGCGGCCAAATCTTGCTCGTGCAAGCCGTCAAAGAAGAGCGCGGTAATAAAGGTGCAGCCATGACGACATATCTGTCGCTAGCTGGGCGTTACTGCGTCTTGATGCCGAACACGCCGCGCGGCGGAGGAATCTCCCGTAAGATTGCAAATGGATCTGACCGTAAGCGCCTCAAGACGATCATGAACGGTCTTGAAGTTCCAAAAGGTATGGGCGTCATCGTGCGTACCGCTGGAGCCAAGCAAACCAAAACTGAAATCACCCGCGATTACGAATATCTCTCACGCCTGTGGTCCGAAATTCGCGAAACCACGATGGAGTCATCTGCGCCCGCCCTCATCCATGAAGAAGGTAACTTGGTCAAACGCTCCATCCGTGACCTCTACAATAAAGACATCGAGGAGGTTTTGGTTCAGGGCAATGACGCCTATGACACGGCCAGCGCCTTCATCAATATGCTGATGCCGAGCCACGCCGAAAATGTGAAACATTATGACGAGGAGATTCCACTCTTCCTTCGCTATGGCGCAGAAAAGCAGATCGAAAACTCTCTGGATGCAACCGTTCAACTGAAATCTGGTGGTTATCTCGTGATCCACCCAACTGAGGCCTTGGTCTCTGTCGATGTGAACTCTGGCCGATCCACAAAAGAACGTAACATTGAGCGCACAGCTTTGCGGACCAATATGGAAGCCGCAGAAGAACTCGCGCGCCAAATGCGTTTGCGCGACCTCGCTGGCCTGATCGTCGTCGACTTTATCGACATGGATGAGAACAAGAATAACCGCGCGGTTGAGCGCAAGATGAAAGAGATGCTCTCGCAAGATCGCGCACGCATCCAAACCTCACGTATCAGTCAATTTGGCCTGATGGAAATCAGTCGCCAACGCCGTCGCCGCTCCCTCTTGGAAGGCTCAACGACCTCATGTCCACATTGTTCCGGCGTAGGACGTAAGCGGACCGTCGAAAGCTCAGCTCTTGCCGCCATTCGGGCTGTCGAAGAATTTGCGGTTCGCGGTAAAGCGAAACGCATCCGCCTCAAAACATCGCCTGATGTAGCACTTTATCTCTTGAACGAGAAACGTGATCTGCTGACGCAAGTCGACCAGGTTGCAGACGTGTTCACCGAAGTCGTGGGCGATGATGAATATATACGCCCACATTATGAGTTAGAAGTTATTGAGAAACGCGAAGATAAGCGCGCGGACCCGCTCCTGAAAATTGAACGCGAGTTTAAGAAAGAGCAAGAAGAGTCAAAGCGTCGACCAAAGAAAGCAAAAGCTGAAACAGTTGAAGACGAATCTGATAACGAAGATACGTCAACATCTGAAGAGGATGGCGACGAAGAGAGCCGTAAATCCGGTCGCCGTCGCTCTCGCCGTGGACGCCGTGGTGGTCGCGGACGTGGTCGTCGTGACGATAAGCCAAAGTCAGAAGAGTCAGACACAGACGAAACTGAAAACACTGAGTCTAAATCCGACGCAGAGACGTCGAAAACAGACTCAAACGATAAGCCAAGACGTGGCCGAGGCCGTCGCCGCAATGCGCCTTCACGGTCTGGTGAAACCACATCAGACAAATCCACATCTGAAGATGTAAAGTCTGACGAAGTTAAGACAGAAGAGACGGCTCCAAAACGTGGACGTCGCCGTCGTGCACCGTCCAAGACGAAAGACGCACCCGTCGCCGAAACCGCTGTTGAAGAAACCGTTACTGCAAAAGACGACAAGCCTGTACGCCGCTCAACAACGCGTCGAAAAGCGCCGACACGTGAGAAATCAGGGTCAGCAGAGACGACAGACGCGCCTAAGCGGACACGGAAAGCCCCTGCAAAAAAGGCTTCCGAAACGGCTGAAACAGAAACAGCTAAGCCAGCAAGAAAACGCCGCGCTCCAGCTAGAAAACCTGCTTCAGACGCTAAGGAGACGACAGCTAAATCTTCCCCAGCGACAACGCGCACGCGGAAAGCCCCTGCTAAAAAAGCAGAGGATACGGAAGCCAAACCGACACGGACACGTAAAGCTCCTGCAAAAAAGGCAAAGGCTGACGCTCCTGAGGCTAAGCCGACGCGAACCCGCAAGGCCCCTGTTAAAAAGGCTCCTACAAAAAAGGCGCCTGTAAAAGAAGAGGCGAGCAAACCAACTCGCACTCGGAAAGCGCCAACGAAAACGGCTTCAAAAACCGAGTCGGAGACTGACGCAAAGCCAAAACGGACCCGTAAAGCCCCAGCTAAAACAGCAGCAAAGGCTGAGCCAGATGCGAAACCAAAACGAACGCGTAAGGCTCCTGCTAAAAAAGCGACGACGCCGGCGGTAGATGCTGCAGAAAAGCCAAAGCGGACCCGTAAAGCTCCTGTTAAAAAGGCTGAAGCTGATGCACCAAAAGCAGCGGCTAAGCCTAAAGCCGCACGTAAAGCTCCCGCAAAAAAGGCGGCCATTGAAACGGCAGCGAAGCCTGCGGCAACACGGAAAGCTCCTGCGAAACCTAAGCCTGAGCCAAAGCCTGAACCAAAAGCAGAACCAAAACCTATCGCTGCGAAACCGGCTCCGGCTAAGCCAGCGCCAGTAAAGACTGCTGCGCCGACTGCACCTGAGAAAAAGGCGAAAAAAGGATGGTGGAACCGTCTCAAGAAAGACTAAATTATTAATCGGGGCTGGAGACAGCCCCGATTGTTTTCGACCGAAACTCAGCCTGCGTTCACTATAACTCGCGTAAATGTCATGTTGTCTAACACGGGCTTAACTTGACCGTCTTTTCGAGAGGCTCCACACCCTGCACATGAATGTGATATCTAAATCTTGGGTTTTTTCGCTACGAACGGTGGTTCTTACCGCTTTGTGTTTGGCATTTTCTGCCGCTCAAGCAAATGCGCAGTCGTTGTTGCGGGACACGGAAATTGAAGAAACCCTTCGTGAATTCACAGACCCGATTTTGCGCGCTGGCGGGTTGATACCGTCTTCTGTCGATATTTACATCGTCAATGATCCATCTCTAAACGCCTTTGTGACGCGCGGCCAAAATATCTTTTTACATTCTGGCCTCATACTAGAAGCGGATACACCGAACCAACTCAAAGGCGTGATAGCACATGAAACAGGCCACATCACCGGCGGGCATATTGTGCGCTCTGATTATGGCAACCGAAGTGCTTACGGCTCCATACTCATTGCAGCAGGCATTGGCTTAGCCGCCATATTAGCAGGCGAAGGCGAAGCGGGCGCTCTGATTTTGGGTGGCTCACAGCAATTTGGCGCATTGGAAGCTCTCTCCTACTCCCGCGTCAATGAATCCTCAGCAGATCAATATGCATTCGAATATATGGACCGTACAGGTCAAAGCGGTGCAGGGCTCATCCAATTCTTCGAAAAGTTTCGCGCTCAAGAAGTTCTAAGCCAAGCTCGCCGTTACCCTTACTTCCGTGGTCACCCCTTATCGTCCGACCGTATTGATGCTCTGCGCGAACGCGTCCGCGACTCAGAACATGCAACCTCAAGCGACACACCAGAAGAATTGCACAAACATAAAATGATGCAGGCAAAACTACGGGGTTTCTTAAATGGCCCAGCAGAAGTCTATTCTCGCTTTCCGCTGGCCGATGAATCGAACCCTGCTCGATATGCGCGGGCCGTCGCTAACTTCAAACAAGCTGACCTCCGCAATGCCTTGAAAGAAATCGATAGCCTAATTGCGAAAGAGCCAGAAAACCCATATTTCCACGAGTTAAAAGCTCAAATTTTGTATGAATCTGGTAAGGGTGTTGACGCAATAGCGCCTGCCCGTCGCGCTTTAGAGCTGAAGCCTGGCTCCCCACTTCTCGAAATCGCGCTTGCTCAAGCCACGCTTCAAACGCGAGATGCAGGCGATTATGGTAAAGCCGAGGTTTTGCTTAAAGCCGCTCTGCAGGAAGAACCCACAAACTCTTATGCGTGGTATTTGCTCGCGGATGTTTACGAACGCCAAGGCAATACATCCCTCGCCAAATATGCAACGGCAGAGCGGTTCTACGCAATTGGCGACGTTGCAAGTGCCCGTTCATTTGCGCAGCGCGCACAGGAAGAACTATCCCGTGAGCTACCGCAATGGCGACGCGCCTCTGATATTATTGTGGTCTCGGATACGCAGCTGGCCAAGAAACGCGGCCGACGTCGTGGACCAAAACCATTGGTGAGCTTCACCTCGCGTTGATGTTCTCCCTATATGGGACTAAATACCATATGTGAGCGAGACTCACGAGAGAACATAGAGCTTTGATATGAGAACCTTCCTGATGACGACCATTGCTGCGGTCGGCTTAATGACATCGTCCTGTGCCCAAGCGGGCGCAACGACGGATATGAGCAAAGCCGAAATCGAAGAGTTGGTCCGCGCTTACATTCTGGAAAACCCAGAAATCATTCGGGACGCGATCATCAAGCTCCAAGAAAAAGAAGTTGTTCAAGAGCAAGAAATCAATCGCGAATCCATTCTGGCCGCCAAAGACGCGCTAGAAAACGATCCTCGCGATATGTCCATTGGCCCTAAAGACGCGAAAGTTACCATTGTCGAATTCTTTGATTATAATTGCGGGTTCTGCAAACGCGCGACGCCATGGGTCGAAGAAGCAGTCGCGAAATACGACAACAATGTCCGCGTTGTCTTTAAAGAACTGCCTATTCTGGACGACCGAACAAAAACATCACGCATTGCCTCTCGCGCGGCATTGGCTGCAGGACGTCAGGGTAAGTACACAAAAATGCACTTTGCCCTCATGGAGCATAAACGCCTAAGCGGCGATATCATTCGCCAAACGGCCGAAGACATTGGCCTCGATATGCGTAAATATGAGGCAGACCTTGCGGATGCGTCCATTGATCAGCACATTAATGATACACTGCAATTGGCGAACCGAATTCCCGCACTCACAGGAACGCCGTTCTTTATTGTCGGAGGAGAGTATATATCCGGCGCGGATATTGCTCGGCTTGAAGAGGTCGTAGAAGCTAAGCTAAAGAGCTAAGGCGCAAAAACCGTATAGGTCACATCCGCTGATAATATCCCGGTCCCCAGAGAGAAATCATAATTATTTCCGGTGACCGGCGATCCGCGCAATCTATAAATACTCGCAAAGCCCGTGGCTTGCTGAACGATAGACCCTCGCGTTCTCGCCGTTCTACGCCCGCCATCATAAACTTTCGTTTGTCCGCCCGAAAGATCATCAAGCGTAAATCCATTCGCATTGTTACCAATAACAAATCCAGCACCACCAATAGAAGCAAGTTGAGATCGCTGTCCTATTGACGCCGATGCCGGTGAGCGTTCGACAATCTGATACCCGATATTTGAGTAATCCAATCCCGTAAAATCACCGCTCGTGGTGAGGTTTGACGCTTCGGCATAAATATCAAAAGCCGCATTGCTCGTAACAAAAAACCATGCGAACCGCACATTATTACCTAATAAATCAATATCCGTTGACCCATCAATACCAAAGGCGGTGTAACTGTCATTCGCATCCAACACCTGAAAGGATGGATTATTATTGTAAACTCCACCAAAGGTCTGTCCCGCAATCTGGAACGGCCAGCCACTTGAGGTTCCGTCACTGATGGGATCAAAGGGGAAGTTTACAGGCACGCCATCTTGAGCGATCAAGTCATTCCCTGCACTTCCCGACGACACATTATCGAGTAAAACAAAATCATGCGCCAGCGGTGCAACCCCACCATTTTCAATGAAGTTCCCGCCCGAAAATACAATGACAACAGAACTCGCATTGAAAAATGGTCGATCTAAAACAGAAGCCTGCGCCTGAAAGAGCACGGCACCTGCAAAAACACAGCTCATTAATCCCGTTTTTAGGCCGCCCCACTGGCTCAACTTTGCTGTCCTAAACATGGTCAGCCCCCTAAAAATTCAAAACAATCATGAACGAAACAGGGTTAAAATTCACTTACGATAAAACAGAACAAAGCAGAAACAAACTTTGACAGAGCATTTAGAATATGAAAGAGGCGATATATGCCTAAGCCATCAACAATATTCGTCTGTCAGTCCTGCGGGAGCGTCCACGGGAAATGGTCAGGCCGCTGCGATTCCTGTGGTGAATGGAACACACTGATTGAAGAGGTCAAAGCGCAAAATGCAAAGCCTGCCCATAAACGCCGCAAAGGCCGCGGCCTAGAATTCGTAGACCTCGGCGGCGAGTCCCGCGATGTTCCACGTCTCAAGACGGGAATAGATGAACTTGACCGCGTCACAGGCGGAGGCCTTGTCCCTGGCTCGGCCCTTCTCGTTGGCGGTGACCCAGGTATTGGTAAATCCACTTTACTTCTGCAAGCCACTGGCGAGCTCGCCAAAAGCGGGCTCAAGACAGCTTATATCTCAGGCGAAGAATCAACGGGCCAAGTTCGCCGCCGCGCAAAACGGTTAGGCGTCTCGGATCAGCCTGTCAGCCTCGCGTCCGAAACGTCGCTTGGGCCAATTATCGATGGTCTCATGGATACCAAACCCGATGTCGTTATCATCGACTCTATCCAAACCCTCTGGAGTGATCAATTGGGTGCGGCACCCGGAACCGTCGCGCAAGTCCGCGCCTGTTCTCAGGAACTCACCCGCTATGCCAAGAAAAGCGGAGCCTGCGTCATTCTCGTGGGCCACGTAACAAAAGACGGACAGATCGCTGGACCTCGCGTTGTCGAACACATGGTCGATGCCGTGCTCTATTTCGAAGGCGACCGCGCCCATCAATTCCGTATTCTTCGCGCACATAAAAACCGCTTTGGTCCGACAGATGAAATCGGCGTCTTCGAGATGCGCGAATTTGGCCTCGCGGAGGTCCCGAATCCTTCCGCACTTTTCCTTGATGGTCGGGGCGAAGCCTCCTCTGGCGCGGCTGTCTTCGCAGGCTTGGAAGGTTCGCGACCTGTTCTTACTGAAATCCAAGCTCTGGTTGCCCCTGCCGCCTTTGGCACGCCGCGTCGCTCCGTTGTCGGATGGGATTCCAGCCGCTTAGCCATGGTCTTGGCCGTTCTGGAAACGCGTTGCGGCGTCAGTTTCGCAGGGAAAGATGTCTATCTAAACGTGGCTGGCGGCCTGCGGATCAATGAACCCGCCGCTGACCTCGCCGTGGCCGCCGCGATTGCAAGTTCCGCTTTCGATGTCCCTCTGCCATCTGATTCTGTTGTCTTTGGGGAAATCAGCCTCTCTGGCGACGTTCGCCCCGTTGGCCGCGCAGATGCCCGATTGAAAGAAGCCGCTAAGCTCGGCTTTCACCGCGCAATCACCGCCAAGCCGCAAAAACGTAAAGACGGACGCGATAAGGCGGGTCATTCCGCCCTGCCTATCATTGCAATCAAGGCTTTGCCCGACCTAATCCGCCGTGTAGAAGCCAGCACAGAAAGCGGCCTCGAACATTCAACAAGTTGGGCCATCTAGCTGAGCAAGGCACAGACTCATGACGGCCCAATTGATGCAATTTGTTACAATCGGCCCTTGGGAGCTCAACGGCTTTGACGTCGTTGTTCTGATCATCCTCATTATCTCCATGCTTTACGCCGCCTCTCGCGGATTCTTACGGGAAGTCATTTCCATTGCAGCCCTCTTGGTCGCCGCTATCGTGACCCTTTTCGTCTGGGGGCAATTTCGCTTTGCCGCGCAAGATTTTATCTCGCCGCCTTGGTTGGCCGATGGCGCGCTCCTCGCGGGCGTCTTCTTTATCGCTTATCTGATCATGGTCCTCATCATGTCGAAGATAGGCAAGACAATCGCCGGAAAAGAAACCGGGTTTTTAGACCGTATTCTCGGCGCAGCCTTTGGCATCGCGCGCGGCCTCATCATTGCAGCACTTGGAGTTATGCTCCTCACCGCTGGAAACCGCGCCTCCGCAGAAGCACAAGAATACAAAAAAAGCCTCATCCAACAGGGCATCTATGATGAAGTCCTCAACAAAATGCCAAAATCCATGCGCGACCAAATGGAAAGCGAACCAAAACCTGTTCCAGATATGCTCGCCAATTCCACATTTTATCCACTGCTAAATAAAATTGGAGCAGGCCTACGTGCGCTGCCCTTTGCCAAAGTTAAAACCTATGCTGAACGTATTAAAGACGGCGACATAGACGGCCTTTCAGAAGACATATTGGAGTCGGGACAATGACCAACCCAAGCTGCGAATTCGACCCACAGGATGACAAAATCCGCGAAGAATGCGGGGTCTTCGGCATTTTCGGCCTTGATAATGCCGCCTCCCTCACGGCGCTTGGCCTTCATGCGCTCCAACATCGCGGCCAAGAAGCCTGCGGAATTGCGGCTTATGACGGACAACAATTCCGAACAGAACGCCACCTTGGCCTCGTAGGCGACAGCTTTACAGGAGATGATCCATCGGAACGCCTTCCTGGGAACATTTCAATCGGACACGTCCGATATTCAACGGCAGGTCAAACCGTTCTTCGCAATGTTCAACCCCTCTTCTCTGAACTTCATACCGGCGGCTTCGCTCTCGCCCATAACGGCCACATCACAAACGCCTATACGCTTCGCGAACAACTCGTAAAAAAAGGCGCAATTTTCCAATCTACATCAGATACAGAAGTCGTCATCCATCTTATCGCGCGGGCGAAGGAAGGCGAATTTATTGACCGCCTTGTCTCTGCCATCCGCCAAGTTGACGGCGGATATGCCTTCGTTGGCATGACAGAAGACATGCTAATTGGCGTGCGTGACCGCTTCGGCATTCGCCCTCTCTTGATTGGCCGTATTGGCAACAGCTACGTCCTCGCGTCCGAAACCTGCGCCTTCGATATGATCGAAGCCGAGTTTATCCGCGAAGTCGAACCCGGAGAAGTCGTCGTCATCAACGAAGATGGCATTCGCAGCTTCACCGCCTACCCCAATGCAAAATCCCGCCCGTGCATCTTTGAATTCGTATATTTCGCACGCCCCGACAGCATTGTTGACGGCAAATCCGTCTATGAAGTCCGCAAGCGCATGGGCCAACGACTCGCCGAAGAAACACCGGCCGACGTCGACGTCATCATCCCCGTCCCCGATAGCGGTGTTCCCGCCGCGCTCGGTTTCTCACAAGCCACAGGGATTCCCTTTGAGCTTGGCATCATCCGAAACCATTACGTCGGACGGACCTTCATTCAACCCACACAGCAAATCCGCGATATGGGCGTGAAACTCAAACATTCCGCCAATCGATCAATGATCGAAGGTAAACGTGTCCTCCTCGTCGATGATTCCATTGTACGCGGGACAACCTCGACCAAGATCGTTCGTATGATCAAAGCGGCTGGCGCCAAGGAAGTTCACTTCCGCTCGGCCTCACCGCCGATCAAATTCCCAGATCATTATGGTATCGATATGCCGACCAAAGAAAAATTGATCGCCGCGAATTACTCACTCGAAGAAATGACGTCCATGTTGGAAGTCGATAGTCTCGGGTTCCTGTCTGTCGAAGGCCTCTATTGGGCCATGGGCGAAAAATTCCGCGAAGAAGATGAGCCGCAATATACGGATCACTGCTTCACGGGCTGCTATCCAACACCACTCATTGATCGGGACCGTAAACTCCTCGGCGGCAATCAACTCTCCTTCCTCGTGGAAGTCGCGTAAACTCTATGTCTGACCATGAAGGACGCATCATCCTCGTCACTGGGGCCTCGCGCGGCATTGGCTATGCCGCCGCGAAACGATTAGCCGCCAGTGGCGCGCACGTTGTTGCAGTTGCGCGAACCCAAGGCGGCCTCGAAGACCTCGACGACGAAATCAAAGCCGGTGGCGGACACTGCACCCTCGTGCCAATGGACCTCAAAGACGGCAACGCAATTGACCGCCTCGGCGCGGCGCTACACGAACGCTTTGGTCGACTTGATGGCCTGCTTATGAATGCAGGACAACTCGGCGGAATTACGCCGCTACCGCATACAACGCCCAAAGATTGGGACAGCGTCATCGCCGTCAATCTCACCGCGAATTACCGCCTCATCCGTGCGATGGACCCGCTGCTTCGCGCTTCTGACGCAGGCCGCGTCGTAGCCGTCACGAGTTCAGTCGCCCAGAGCCACCGCGCCTATTGGGGGGCTTATGCCATCTCCAAAGCGGGCCTCGAAGCCATGGCGAATATCTATGCCGAGGAAACGGCCATCACCAAAGTCCGCGTTAACATCTACGACCCAGGCGGTACGCGCACAGCCATGCGCGCCAAAGCCGTCCCAGGCGAAGACGCGAGCGTGTTGCCTGATCCAAGCGATCATTGGGAAAATCTGTCGGAACTTTTGAGTGCGGGATATGATCAAACTCGGCAATTGGTGACGTTTAAACGCTAAGCTCACATGTTAATCCCACTCGGGCGCAAAAACGAATAACATATCTATGCGCTCATCCAGAACATGCGCAAGACGAAAAGCAAGCTCGAGAGATGGCGCATATTTCTGCGCCTCCACAGCAATGATCGTTTGTCGCGTTGCACCAACTCGAGCAGCTAGAGCCGCCTGCGATAAATCTGTGCGAGCCAATCGAACCCGCTTGATATGATTTGTAATCGTGGTTTTCTTACCACCCATTTTAGCGACCATATCCATGGATCATCACAGCATGTTTGACTAAATCAGCGATATAGCTAACGACCATAAGTGCGAAAATTATCTGCACGGGTATGATCAATTCGATGGGCTGCTCAAAGCCTCCATCCATGCCTGCACCGGTCAACATGAGTACGATCACGGCACCGATACCAAATTGTAGGATACGGTAACCAATATGAGAACCTCGGCGTTCAATCTCTACATCTCGCTCATCACGTGCAGTCTTTTCGGACTTCGACATAATATCAAAGATTGCGGCAATAGCCGCATGTAAGATAATTGTAAGAATAACGACCCCCACAATGATCGCACCAAAATCACTAATGTCGTAATTAATGGGACGTACAGTCAGGCCAGATGTCATCTTCTGCCAAAACCAAACAAACACTGCCCCATCAGCCAATAAGACCAACCAAGCCTGACGTTGTGTGGAACTCATGTCTTCAATACGCGTCATATCATTGCCTCTATGTAAAATATGTTTTACATACGGGAAGACCGTAAGAAATGTAAAGTATTTTGGGAATTATATACATGACTAGACAGTCCTTAAAGGGGCTGCTCGCCCCACCCCTATCAAATCAATACATTGCGCGCCTAAGTGGAGTCCTGCTAAGAATTTGGGCATGCTATATATTCCCAAATACTACTTTAAGATCCTTTGTACTTCCCTGCGCTCAACGGCGGACGGGTTTGTTCCAGATAGGTCCAGTATCGTGAAGTCGATTTTGACGACGGCGGTTTTTTGGCTAGTCTTGGTTTACGCAAAGATACCATTAGCAGAGAGAATTACAGAGGCGGCGGCTCTAGCAGTCGCGATAGTTTTGACCTTTATGTTTTACGGGGTTTTGGACTTAATCGCGACCCCTGCTAGGGAAGACAAACGAAAATCCACAGAGATTGTGGATTTGTCAAAAGACTTGCGCTCCCACACAGATAGGGCTGAACTCCAAAGGTATTTTGCTTCCTTCGCTGTTATTTTTAAGGACTTGGAGAAAAAGTTGAGCAGCAAAGAAATCGATGCGGATGAGTTTATGGCGTTGGCTCAAGACGGGTTCGACACTATTGAGCGGGACATAGCTGAAAGACCAGACAGAGATTTTATTAAGTATCGAATATACGATAAGAGTGCTGCAAACACTTTAGGTCCGTCTATGATTCCGATGCTGGCCAGTAACCTGGTTGGAAAGTTAGGGTTAGATAATGAAAAGGCCAGCCAAGTATCAGAATATCTTTGGTATCGGCAGAATCTGGACGGTTTGATAAGCAATCTAGCGGGTTAGCTCCCTACTTTCGGGACATAACTAGACGATTTTTCTTGACTAATATCCTATTTATGGGATATAACTAGACATGAAAAACGATACTAACAAAACACAACGTCACCAAGCACCGGGACGCGCTGACCGTGAGGGTCTTAGCGTTATTCAGTTGTTTCAAATGTTCCCAGATGATGCGTCTGCGCGTAAATGGCTGGAAGAGATGCGCTGGCCTACAGGTGAGCGTCATTGCCCGCGTTGTGGCTCGCTAAAGACTAAGACCGTCCCAAGTGAAAACCCGATGCCATATCACTGTGGCGATTGCCGCAAGTATTTCAGCGTTCAAACTGGCACTGTTATGCAGTCCAGCCGCGTCGGGATGCAGAAGTGGGTTATCGCAATGTATCTCATGTCTACGTCACTAAAGGGCGTTAGCAGCATGAAACTGCACCGTGATTTAGGCGTTACGCAAAAGACGGCTTGGATGCTTGCGCAGAAAATCCGTCAAGGCTGGCTAGATGGTCAAGACGAAGGTGAAAAGCTGGATGGCGTTGTTGAGGTTGATGAGACTTATATCGGCGGTAAATCCAAGAATATGCATGCGAAAGACCGTAAGGCCCGCAAGCAATGGAATAACAAAGAGACGGTTGTTGGCATTTTAGAGCGCGACGGTGGAATCCGCGTCGCTCATATCCATAAGAACCAAGCTCCCGCAATGGTCTACGCCAACGTATGCCAAGACGATGCTGTTCTCATGACTGACGCGGCTGTGGTGTATAAGCACCTAGGCGCTGACTACGACCATCACACCGTGAACCACTCCATAGGCGAGTATGTGCGCGGCATGGCTCACACGAACGGAATTGAGAGCTTTTGGGCTACGCTAAAGCGCGGTTACAAAGGCACGTATCACAAGATGAGCGCCAAGCATTTGAGCCGCTACATCACAGAGTTTGCAGGCCGTCATAACGTCCGCGATTTTGACACGATGGTTCAGATGGAATTGCTGGCTAAGGGCTTTGTGGGCAAGCACTTGCGTTATCAGGACCTAATCAAGTAGGGTTAGCGTATGTCAGACAACGAAAAGAAACCACGCGGACGACCCGTCAAGAACGAGGTTAAGCCCATCCCCGCACCTGCGGAGAAGATCGCCAAGGCAATCTTTTTTGCGGCTGATAAGAAGATTCAGAAACCAAAATAACGGCGGTTGAACCCGCCAGAAGGCGAGTTCTTATGAAAAAGCTCAGAATGAAAATAGTTACGAAGTTTGCGCGATTAATGCGCGTGCCTGTCGCTATTCACACCGAGTATTTCATTCAAAAAATGAATTGAAAACTAAAGGGTATTCAAGGCCGTAATGAGCCGCCGTTTTGTTTGCGACATCAATCACGGCGAACTTGTCGCCACTATACTGATTCACCTTTGAATTTATCAGGTAGTCAGCAAGTTGTTTTGCGCTCAAACCACTGGTTATTAGAAGGAATGAGGTAGTTTCCACCCAAGGTGTTTCGCTTTTGTTTGCGGTGGTCACGTATGATAGAAAAGACTGATATCTATCGGCATGGTCTCCCTTATCAGAAATGCGGAAGGTTATTGCGTAAGTAGCCATGAGTGGCCTCGTATATTAGCCGACGGTTGACTACTGAACGTGCATAATGCTAACGAATCCATTCTGCGCAGTCTCCTGTATCGGCAGGTGAGTGTCAGGGTGGCGGGATGTTCGAGCATCCCGCGCCCTACCAATTCCTCGACATAAAATAGAATCAGCTTCTTCAGTGTTTCAGATTTGTTCTTCTGAGTCTCAACGTGAGAACAAAAAAAGAACTCTTATCAACGATATGACGCAGGTTCTTCACAGATAAGGTCCTAACATGCCCAATAAGCACGGTTACCCCACGTTTCAGGACATAACCGCGCTAGGCTACACGCCAGAAGCGGCGCGCAACACGTTGAACATGATTGATATGTTTGGCGGTGAACCGTTTATTATCTGGCAATCGTTGCGAGATGGTGACCGTGACGCAAAGCCCCCAATTACGCAGGTCTCGCCTGGGCAATCTAGGATATGAATCCCATAGGCCCAGCTTCAAATTCTTCGAGAGCTTCAACAGGGTAGTTGCCGCTACTTTCTTTATTGTTACTGAACCAAGTACATTGAGCCATTTTTTTTGTCCCTTCGCTAAGGGCGGTGACTGTCATTACAGGCCCTCCGCTCTTGAGTTGCACCACATCACCTAATTCAAATGCCATTTTCCAACTCCTAAAAGACACACCCTATGCGCGTTGTAAGTAAAAAAACGACATTGAGTCGAGTCTTTATCGGGGACAAAGTGGCCTTAAACAGCGGTGGCCCTGACATGCTTGTCGTTGATAGGCGCGAGGGCTTTGTAACTTGCTCTTATATGAGGGGTTCTGTTGAGGTTGACTTAGAGTACCCCATCCAATGCGTGACCATTCGGGTCACAGCTCGCTAGCCTGTCTAGTTAAGTATATAATTCCCAGTATTTTTTACATTCGTTGTTTTAAGTAGACGGAACCACATGCCGCCATCGTAATCCCGCACTTGGGTGACGCTAGCCCACACTCACCCCTTCACTGCAAGGCTCGACCTTGTAATCCACAAGTAGGTTACTGATGGATCACAAGAACAGGTCATGTGATGACGCATAGAGGCATGGATGGGTTACTCCATTTTCTGCGTTTCCTCGGAAGCCTCTGTTTCTTAGAGGTTTCCTGTATCTCTTAGTCTCTGTTGTCTTCGTTGGAAAAATGTTCCGTTTTACGGGATGTTCGCGAGGGTATTTCAGGGCCCGGCGGAACCGGAATAACAATGTGGTTTTCGGCCCCATAGGGACCCTCGCGACGACGCTTTTTTCCACTATCGGCCGAACAGAACAGTCTAGGCTCAATCAGCTCGCGATAGGCCACCCAACTCTGCTGACGTTACCCAGCATCATCCAATGACAAGCGCCGCCCCTCACCGAACAAGCCAACGTACGCTTGGTCGCCCGTTGTGAGAAGAC
>CALKXY010000001.1 GCA_938003545.1 uncultured Caulobacterales bacterium | reverse complement strand
GCCGCCGCGCGCATTATCCAGCGCGCTTTGAATGTCGCGCTCTGTCGTATTATCCAGCGCGCTCGTTGCCTCATCAAGGATCAGAATAGGCGGGTTTTTCAATAGCGTGCGCGCAATGGCGACGCGCTGTTTTTCGCCGCCCGACAGTTTCAATCCGCGCTCACCGACCATGGTGTCATATCCATGGGGTAGACCTTCGATAAAGTCATGGACTTGTGCGTCGCGTGCGGCTTGTTCGATTTCGACCCGCGTCGCACCGGGTTTCGCATAGCCAATATTATACCCAATGGTGTCATTAAACAGGACCGTATCTTGCGGAACAATACCGAGGATTTTCCGCATACTGGATTGCGTCAAGGATTGTAGGTCTTGCCCATCAATCCGAACCGTCCCTGATGCAATATCATAAAAACGAAATAGGATACGCGAGAGCGTCGATTTGCCTGCGCCCGTTGGCCCAACAATCGCAACGGTTTGCCCCGGTTCAATCGTAAAACTAACGCCCTGCAAAATCTTGCGGTCAGGGTCGTAATGGAAATGCACATCTTCAAACTCGACGCGCCCGTCTACATCAGAAATATCCACAGCATCCGCGCAATCTTCAATCTCGGGACGACGATCCATGAGGGTGAACATATTTTCCAGATCGGTCAGGGCCTGTTTAATTTCGCGATACGCAAAGCCGAGAATATTCAGCGGACGATAGAGTTGCGACATAACCAAAACAATGGCGGTTATATCGCCAACGGTCATGCCCTCATCGCCCAAAATACCATTGGCGGCCAGCAAAACGACGGCTACCAATCCAACATTCATCAAGAAACTCTGCCCGATATTTACGGTGGAAAGCGAGGTACGCGAGCGAATGGCCGCGCGCATATAGCCGCCCATCGCCACATCATAACGGTCCGTTTCAAACTGTTCGGCGGCGAAATATTTCACCGTTTCATAATTCAGCAAACTGTCCACGGCTTTTGCGGCCGCTTCATTATCTTGGCGGTTCATCTCGCGGCGGAATTTCAAGCGCCACTCCGTCGTGATAACGGTGAAGGCAACATAGGTCACAACAATGACAATCGCGATCATCGCAAAGCGCCAATCATAGACTGCCGCAAAGGCCACGCCGACAATGCCGAGCTGTAAGAACGTCGGCCCAATATTGAACAGCAAGAACCGAAACAAAAAATCAATCGATTTCACACCACGTTCGATAATGCGGTTCAATTTCCCTGTCCGCTTTTCCAAATGATAGCGCAAAGACAGTTTGTGCATATGCGCAAAAGTCGCCGTTGCCACAGACCGCTGCGCGGATTGCGCGACGGGGGCAAAAATATATTCGCGCCCTTCGGAAAATAACGTCGAGATCAGCCGCAAGCCGCCATAGCCTAGCGCCAGCCCAATAATCAGCAGGGTCAACTGCTGCGGGAAACCTGCATCATCGGCTAATCTGACCTGATCAATCGCGCGGCCCAAGAGAAACGGCGAGCCAACAATCACGAACTGGCTGGCAATCGTCAGGATCAGCGCAAGGATCGACCTAATTTTGAACCCTAAATTCCCAGCTGGCCAAAGATAAGGCTTTAGACGCCCCAACCCCAAGAGTTGCTTAAATATCCCGCGCTCAATGGCGTCGTCTGGGTCTTGTGCTGAATGATCGGGTGGCATGCGATGTCATGTGGCCGCTGTAAACCTGATGTCAACCACACCGTGCTAGAGCATTCCTACAATAAGGTGGGACAAATGGGCCGAGCAGTGAACATAGTGGATAAACATATCGAACCGGCGGTGCCGCGCGGCGAAGATCGACGGGACGCCCCGCGCCCCGGCCAGACCGATTGGCGTGTGAATCCCCGCAGTTATGAATTCATTGGCGCGACCTTTGATCCCCTCACGCCGATGCAGACCTTGGCCCGTGCAAAATGGGTGACGGTTGATCATGGCTTTCGCTTTATCGTAACGCCCAATGTCGATCATCTTGTCCGCGTTGCGAAAGAACCAGAGGTGTTCAATCCGCTTTATGAGGCCAGTTGGCTCTCTGTTTGCGACTCGCGCATTCTGGAATTACTCGCAAAGGTCTCTGGCTTGCCGCTCAAGGCCGTGCCAGGATCGGACCTGACGCAACAGCTCTTTGATAATGTCATCACCGCCGAAGACACCGTCACCGTCATTGGTGCAGATGCCGAGATTATCGAGACCGTCAAATCAATCTATGGTCTCGATAAGATCAATCATTACGAGCCGCCCTTTGGCCTACGCCATAAACCCGATGAAGTCGCCAAGACGGCAGAGTTCATCGCGGCCAATCCTGCGCGCTATGTGTTTATTTGCGTGGGTAGCCCGCAACAGGAAATGATTGCCAAAGCCTGTCTGGATCGCGGCGACTGCGTAGGTCTCGGCCTCTGCGTCGGCGCATCCCTCGACTTCCTCTCAGGCCGCACAAAACGTGCCCCGAAATGGATGCAAAAAATAAGACTAGAATGGCTATACCGCCTCGCCAGCGAACCCAAGCGATTGTGGAAACGCTATCTAATTGAAGGGCCAAAAATTTTCTGGCTCTGGGCGAAGTGGAGCTTAGCGCGGGGGTAAAACATCCCCTTAGCGGACGTTAGCTGAGTGTCTTACTTGGAGCGATTTTAGGACATTCAGTTTCGGAAACTATGGTCAGTATTATATGTTAGTAGTGAAGGCCCTCTTTTAGCTAATCGCTTGCGTTTAAAAAAATCTCATTGCAATAATATTGCATGAAAAAAAATTTCATTTTAGCAATTTGTTATTTTAGCTACTTTCCAGCCGCAATTGCTTGTGATTTCCCATTACCAGAAGTTAAAACTAGCGAGTTCATTTCTGATAAAACTGTTTTTTGGGGACGGGCTACAGCAAAAAAGTGGGATCCACATACAAAAATGAGAGTCGAAGACAACTTTCCGACTTCGACATATTTGGATGTTGAAGTTATACGACCATTGAAAGGAAAGACCGGTAAGGATTTTAAAGTTTGGTTATCTGAGACCAGTTGCGGGATTGACGTCACTCTTGGACAAGTTTTTTTATTCGTAGTCAGGCCTATAGGAAAGTCAGATTACTATGCCGACATGCTGACTTCATCAATTGCTAGTGATCGTGCCGTTATAAGTTTATTAAAACTAGATATCGACGTTCAAGTAGGAGGGTGGGATTATCCGCCAGGCCTCGTAACACTTGAATACAAGAGCTGGCAAAAATGGCTTAAAGCCTGTGAATCGAATGAAACAAACGTTCGGCCTAATAGTTGCTTATCACCATCAGTTCTAAAAGAAATCTCTAACGCGTACGACACGGAATACGAGGAAGTCGAAAACCTGACTTTGAATAAAGCAAAACCTTGGTGGGCAAGATTTAAAAAATAATCTTCGCGCGCGCTGCTTTTTTTTGGAGAATGTTGCCGTATCGACAAACATTTCCAGCGTCTTATTTTGGGCGATTTAAGCCGCTCGGCTAACGTCCGCTTTGCCCCCTTATCGGCATCAAAAGCGAATAGGTTAACGTCCGTTTTCGCGAGTTTGTACCTGTGCCCCTTACAACAACATGACGTGCTTAATTCGAAGAAACCTGTTATCTAACGCCCATCGCGCCTGACAGCAAAAAGCCTTCGGGATATGAGCGTTTGGAAGCGAACCTGTGAGTCGATTTAGCGATAGGCCAAGGATCGCTACTATTAAGCCTGCGGTTCTCTCTTCCCCGTTCACCCCAGCGCAGGCTGGGGTCCAGGCCGCACGTGAGAAAATATACATAGCCGCACTGGATCCCAGCCTGCGCTAGGATGGACGGATTTCTTAGAATTTCAAACTTAATCCTTGTTTTCACGAAACAACTACCCTTGCAATTCATAGTCTTACAATAAAATTCAAGAGAATGATCCTTGGTCCCAAAACCTGTGATACGGTACACAGGTTCTTTCGGACACGGGACAGGTGAGACGTCGCTTACTGGTATCGAAAGACGGTGGGGTTGAGCGTCTGACTGTGTATTTCGCTAATGCGAATTGCACGAGACAAGTTAGAGTGTGCCGGACCTTTTGCGGTGAGCGTTGACTGCCTGATCTTGAACCGGGTTCTCGAAAATCTTTGGATTTCCAAGTTACTGTCGGAAGGTTTGACTGCAGGACCCCCAACCGTCGCAACAAAAACCGCTGCCGCGTGGTATGCACATGTTGGACTGACATCCCAATGTGTGCGGTATTTGCGTAAAACACTTTTCTATTCTGGTATTCCATCACGAATATCGACCACGCGGACTGTCCCACCTTATCGGGGCTCTGCCCCTATTTGCGGTTCGCCGCCGACCAACCCGAACCGCATTGCGGGTCACAAGTTGGTATCGCAGTCATCCATGCTGAAACCCTAGTTTCAACGGGGGCTGTGAGCGTTTCTGCTCGCCCTAATATTACCACTCGGTCACGATTAATTCATGTTTAGGTTCTGCACGGCCATATTGCACATAACACAAGGCCGCCTAAATTGAAGATACGCATGATATGTCAGTCACGAAGGACCCGACAATGAAACGATCTTTATTCCTAGGCGCGGCGGCACTCGCTTTATTGGCGTCCCCGCTTGCGTTCCAAACCAATGCTGATGCGCAAATCAGTACGCGCTCTGAAGCCATGACCGTTGACCCACAACGCGGCGTCTTAACGATGGCGCCTCTACTTGAGCGCATCACGCCCGCCGTTGTTTCCATTCAAACCCTTCAGGAAACCCCTGAGCGAACGACGTCGCCCGAACAAGAAATGATGGAGCGTTTCTTTGGTGGACGTCGCGGCCCAAATAACAGCGGCCCGCGTGCTGGTCTGGGGTCAGGTGTCATTTATGATGCCCGCGAAGGCCTGATCATTACGAATAACCACGTCATTAAAGGCGCAGATGAAATTACGATCACATTGAATGATCGCCGTGAAGTCGAGGCCGAACTTGTCGGGGCAGATCCAAAGACGGATTTAGCCTTACTTAAAATCGACACGAAAGACCTGACGGAACTACGCCTCGCCGCGACGGGTGAAGCCCGCGTGGGTGATTACGTCATCGCCGTTGGCAATCCCTTTGGCCTCTCATCCACAGTCACCTCTGGGATTATTTCAGCCCTCGGCCGCGACCAACGGTCTGGCGATAATTATTCCAATTACATTCAAACGGATGCCTCAATTAACCCTGGTAATTCAGGCGGCGCGCTCGTCAACTCCAAGGGTGAATTGATTGGGATTAATACGGCCATCGTCTCACGCTCTGGCGGAAATAACGGCATTGGATTTGCCGTTCCCATTCGCACCGTCAAAAATGTGATCGAGCAGCTACGCGAAAACGGTGAAGTCCAACGTGGCCGCATTGGCGTAGTTATTCAAAATGTTACGCCCGCCTTACGCGAAGGTTTAGACCTAAAATCACTCGACGGAGCTTTGGTCTCTGATGTCGGCGAAGATACACCCGCAGAAAAAGCTGGGTTGGAGCAAGGCGACATCATTGTAGCCTTTAACGGCGAAGACATCTTGGACAGTAATGATCTGCGCAACCTTGTCGGGTTGATCAAACCTGGAACACGCGCTGATGTAACATATTTGCGCGACGGCAAACGCCGTACAACGCGTATTGATGTCGCCGAGGTCCCAGAAGATGACGACAATAGCGCATCAAACGATAGCCGTTATGGTGATGATGAGCCGACCATGATGGAAGCCTTTGACGGCGCGGAAGTCTCCGAAATTCCAGAGGACGTAGAGCTACGCGGCGGTGAAGACGGCGTTTATGTTGCAACAGTCAAGCGTGGCTCTCGGGCCTATCGCTCAGGCCTGCGCCGTGGGGATGTCATCCGCCGTGTTGGCCGCCAAGACATTGCCGATTTGGAAGATTTCGAAGACGCAATCGAAGGCGATAACGGCCCCTATGCCCTTCGCATCGAACGGCAGGGACAAAACCTCTATATCGCGGTCAAATAACGGATTGTGAAACAATAAAAAATAAGGCCCGCAGCGATGCGGGCCTTATAATTTAATAATTCAAAATAGGCGCGAGCCAACGTTCCGTATCTTCGACGCTCATATCCTTACGGCGGGCGTAATCTTCAACTTGATCTTTCTCGATTTTCCCAACACCAAAATATACGGAATCGGGATGAGAGAAATAGAGGCCAGAAACAGAGCTGGCGGGATGCATTGCAAAACTCTGTGTGAGTTCTATGCCCGTTTCCTTCGTCGCATCTAAGAGTTGAAACAAAGCCGCCTTTTCAGTGTGATCAGGTTGTGCAGGATATCCTGGCGCAGGACGAATGCCTGCATATTTTTCTGCGATTAGATCGTCACCATTTGCCGTTTCATCTGGCGCATATCCCCAGAATTCGCGGCGCACGCGTTGATGTAAATGTTCGGCAAAGGCTTCCGCCAAACGGTCACAAAGGGCTTTGAAAAGGATCGCATTATAATCATCGCCATCAGCTTCAAATTGCTTAGACTTCGCGGCTTCGCCAAGTCCAGCCGTAACGGCAAATCCGCCGATATAATCATCTGCAGGCGCACAGAAATCGGAGATACAGAAATTCGGTTTATTCCGGTTTCCCTTGGAAATTTGCTGTCGCAGTCCGTGGAAGTTTGCACGTGTCTCGTCGCGGGTTTCATCCGCAAAGACGCGCACATCATCGCCATTTCGTTCCGCAGGCCAGAACCCAAATATTCCATTTGCACTAACCCATTTTTCCGAAATAATTTGGTCCAACATGGCATTTGCATCCGCGAATAAATCTCGCGCGGCTTCGCCGTAAACCTCATTTTCTAAGATAGCCGGATATCGCCCCTTAAGCTCCCATGTCGCAAAGAAAGGCGTCCAATCAATGAAGTTTCGTAGATTTTCTAAGGGATAATTCGTCAGTGTTTTCGTGCCAAGGAAAGTCGGCTTTGGCGGCGTGTAAGCCCCCCACCCCCCCCCATCTTTAGGAGTCCAAGGATTATCCCGTGCTTCCTTCAACGTCAGGCGCGCTTTGGCCGATTGTCCACGTTGATGCGCGTCTCGTGCCTTGGCATATTCCGTGCGCAACCCCGAGACATAATCCACAGAGCTATCACCGAGCAGTTTACCAACCACGCCAACAGCGCGGCTGGCATCTGTAACATAAACGGTTGGTCCAGCGGTATAAGCTGGCTCAATTTTCACAGCCGTATGCGTCTTGGATGTCGTTGCCCCGCCAATAAGCAGTGGCTTCGTAAATCCACGACGCTGCATTTCTTTGCCAACATAAACCATTTCATCAAGGCTCGGCGTGATCAAACCCGAAAGACCGACCATGTCGACATCATGTTCAATCGCCGCATCTAGAATTTTCTCGCATTGGACCATCACGCCCAAATCGATCACATCATATCCGTTACACTGCAGGACGACCCCGACAATGTTCTTACCAATATCATGCACATCACCCTTCACGGTCGCCATGAGGATTTTTCCGTTGGAACTACCGGCTGTCCCGAGCAACTCCTTCTCTTCCTCCATAAAGGGGAGAAGATGCGCGACCGAGGCTTTCATCACGCGGGCCGATTTCACGACTTGCGGGAGAAACATTTTACCCGCGCCGAAGAGATCACCTACGACGTTCATACCAGCCATCAACGGGCCCTCGATGACGTGCAAAGGCCGTTCAGCCGTGAGGCGTGCCTCTTCTGTGTCGGCGACGATGTGATCTGTAATCCCGCGTACAAGTGCATGTTCGAGGCGTTTTTCAACAGGTAGGTTTCGCCACTCCAAATCAACAACATGGGCCTTGGCTTTACCGTCACCGCGATATTTATCAGCAATATCCAGCAAGCGGTCCGTCGCATCAGGGCGGCGGTTTAAGATCACATCCTCAACCCGCTCGCGCAGTTCATCCGGAATATCATCATAAATCGTCAGCTGGCCCGCATTGACAATCGCCATATCCAAACCCGCCGGAATGGCGTGATAAAGAAAGACCGAATGCATAGCCTCACGCAGCGCATTATTCCCGCGAAACGCAAAACTGACATTGGACAAACCACCAGAAATACGAGCATGCGGCAGGTTCGCTTTGATACGTTTACATGCATCAAAAAAGGCGACGGCATAATCATTATGCTCTTCAATACCTGTTGCGACGGCAAAAATATTTGGATCGAAAATGATGTCTTCAGGCGGAAAATCCACTTCATTGACGAGCAAATTATAAGCACGTTCACAAATCTCAAATTTATGATCGGCTGTCTCGGCTTGACCTTCTTCATCAAAAGCCATGATGACGGCGGCTGCACCCAAATCTCGAACCTTGCGGGCATGCGCTAAAAACTCGGCTTCGCCCTCCTTCATAGAGATCGAGTTGACAACGGCCTTGCCTTGCACGCATTTTAGACCCGCTTCGAGAACCTCCCATTTTGAGCTATCGATCATCACAGGCACACGGGAAATATCTGGCTCACCAGCCATCAATTGTAAGAACCGAGTCATGGCAGAAACGCCGTCGATCAGGCCGTCATCCATATTAACGTCAATGATCTGAGCACCGCTCTCAACTTGTTGCCGGGCGACCGAGAGGGCTTTCTCATAGTCATTATTGACGATCAATTTCTTAAACCGCGCCGAACCCGCGACATTTGTACGCTCGCCGATATTAATGAATTGTGTAGCTGTGGACATGGCTCAGACTGCAATCTGGAAAGGTTCGAGGCCGGAAAGGCGAAGGGTCGGTTTAGGGGCAACAGGAATACGCGGCGTAGCTCCTGCTGCGGCTTTAGCAATAGCGCCGATATGCTCTGGGGTCGTGCCACAGCATCCGCCCAGAATATTGACGATGCCACCTTGAATCCAGGGCGAAATTTGCCCCGTCATATCGTCTGGCGTTTCATCATATTCACCAAAAGCATTTGGCAAGCCTGCATTTGGGAAGGCAATAACACGGGTCTCTGCAACACGGCTAATCGCTTCGATATGCGGGCGCATTTCATCAGCACCTAGAGCGCAATTCAAACCAACCGCCCACGGCTTCGCATGCGCAATCGAAATATAGAACGCTTCCGCTGTCTGACCCGACAATGTGCGTCCTGAGCGGTCCGTAATTGTTCCAGAAATAATGATCGGCTTTTCATATCCAACCGCAACAAAGGTTTCGCGGCAAGCCGCAATCGCCGCCTTGCAATTCAACGTATCAAAAACGGTTTCGATCAGAATTGCATCCACGACATCAATCATTGCGGTAAGCTGCTCAACATAGGCGTCTTTGACCTCGTCAAAGGTCACGTCCCGATAACCAGGATCTTCCACTTTTGGCGAGATAGAGAGAGTTTTATTCATAGGGCCGATTGAGCCCAAAACCGCCCGAGGTTTTTCAGGTGTTTTCGCGGTCCATGCATCCGCCGCTTCGCGCGCCACCAAAGCCGACGCACGCGCAATTTCAGGTGCAAGGGCAGACATGCCATAATCATCTTGGCTGATCGACGTCGCATTAAAGGAGTTTGTTTCAATCAAATCCGCGCCCGCAGCTAAAAAAGCGTCATGAACGGCGTGAACCGCAGAAGGCTTGGTCAAGACCAGGAGATCATTATTCCCCTTTAAAGAGCTAGGCCAATCTGCAAAACGTGTGCCGCGAAAATCTGCTTCTTCCAGCTGTTGTTTTTGCAACATAGTGCCCATTGCCCCGTCGAGCATAAGAATGCGATTGGCGCTGGCTGTCGTGATGTCGTCCCATAGAGACATAGTGAACTCCTATTTCGGGCGCGCTCTATCAGAATAAAGACAAGCCGTATATAAAGAAAACGTTATATCATGCAGCTAAGGGCGGACGCAGGGCTTGATTTCTATGAATTCACCCGTCATAGCGCCGCCGTTGGTCACCTTTAATCAGGTGCGAACATGG
Organism: uncultured Caulobacterales bacterium; assembly: GCA_938003545.1. Lineage (GTDB taxonomy): Bacteria > Pseudomonadota > Alphaproteobacteria > Caulobacterales > Maricaulaceae > Litorimonas. The sequence goes on along the minus strand of CALKXY010000001.1, from coordinate 3,534 downwards.
GAATGAGGTGCCACCTGCACGCAAGTGCAAAGTGAAGTCCTCAACGGCTCCCGCCGCTGTAAGGCATGAGAGTCGCGACATATGTCACTGGAACATTCTTTGAATGTACTGGGAAGACGTCGCGACACGATTGATTGCCAAGTCAGAAGACCTGCCAACACAGTCGCCAGCGCGCTCGGGCGGGATGCACCGATGCGTAATGGAAGAGTCGATTCTGGCTCCCTCCAATGACGACAGAATAAACGTCACCCGACTCTGTTTGAGCGGGATACCTTGGAGTGTGACATGAAGAGACTATTAATGAGTGCGGCAATTGTCGCAATGGCGACGCCAGCATGGGGGCAGGTTCAGGCAGATTATAAGAATTGGGAGTCCGCCGAAGCCATTGATTGTAGAAACGATATAAACGATGAGTTTGTCAATAATGAAGGCGTACTCAGTACCTGCAATGGCCCAGCGTTTAATGATAATGATGAGGTCATCGTCATCGGAAACCGTATCGGTTTTACAAATATAGACCAGATAACTGCACCTGTATCCGTTCTCACAGAAGCCGACATCCAAAACCGAAACCAAACCGTTGTCGCAGACCTCCTGCGCACCATCCCTGGCCTTGCTGTCAGTCAAAGCGGTGGCTCAGGGGCCCTCACCCAAATTCGCCTACGCGGATCAGAGGCCAACCAAGTCCTCGTCATTATTGACGGCGTAGAGGTCGCCAATCCGTCCGACGGAGCATTTGATTTCGGCGGATTGAGGAATGAAGACATTCTCAAAATCGAGGTCCTACGCGGCGAACAATCCGCGCTTTACGGATCGGATGCCATTGGCGGTGTTATCAACATCATCACCCGTGCGGGAGAGACACAAGAGAGCTGGCGCGCCAGTGTCGAAGGCGGAAGCCGCGATACATTTGAAGGCCAAATCAGCGCAGTCGTTCCGGTCGGCGATGCCGCCTTCAGTGTCAACGGCAACCTCTTCACCACAGAAGGCTTCGATATTTCAGGCCTTGGCGGCGAAAGAGATGAAGCAAAATCTCGCAGTTTAAACCTCGGTCTAAACTCTGTTGACATCGGCGGTGTAACTTTCAGTGCAAAACTTGGCACATCTACACGCGAAACGGATTTTGATAGCGACACAGATTTCAATGGTCGATTGAACAACACCACAGATGAGACAGAGGTTAAAACGGAAACGGCTCGTATCGACGCCCGCTTCGCTCTCGTTGGTTTTGATCATAAAATTTCGGCGAGTATGGTCGAAACGGACACCACCACGGTCGGCGGGTTTAGTTCGCAATCTATCGGGACACGCCAAGTCGCAAATTGGGCTGCAAAACGTGATTTCACGGAGGCGCATAGCTTAACCGTTCTCGCAGAAGCCGAGCATGAGGAATATGAAATCCTTCCAAACTTCACTGAACCCGGCGCGGAACCCGATAATTGGACCTATGGGGTCGCAGGCGATTACCGCTTCAACGCCAATGACATCACTCTCACCGCATCGGCGCGGCATGACATTAATGACCTCTTTGATGATGCAACAACTTGGCGCCTAGGTGCAGGTTATAAATTTGCATGGGACGGGCGCATCCGAGCCTCTGTCGGAACAGGCATCAAAAACCCAAGCCTGATCGAGCTTTTCGGCTTCTTCCCTGCGTCACAATTCACAGGAAACCCTGACCTTCAACCTGAAACCTCCATTGGTGTTTCGATTGGGTATGAGCAAAGATTTGGGAATTTCAATTTCAGTATTGATGCCTTCCGATCGGATTTGGAAAATGAAATCACAACGATTTTTAATCCTGATTTCACATCGACGGCGGCCAATTTAGACTCTGATAGTCTGCGTGAAGGCATCGAATTAGCCGCGAGTTGGTCGACAAATACAGTGTCGCTTCAAGGCTCGGCGAGCGTCTTAAATTCAGAGCAAGATGATCTTGAAGAAATTCGGCGTCCTAAGATACTTGCGAGTGGTACAGCCACCTGGACCCCGATTGATCCACTCGCGTTGACACTCTCTGTCGATCACAATGGGTCTCAGTTAGATACAGATTTTGGAACATTCCAGAATGTGGAATTGGATAGTTTTACACTTGTTGGGGCGAATGCGCGTTATCGGTTAAATGATCGCGTTGCGGTCACCTTTCGCGGGTCAAACCTGCTTGATGACAGCTATCAAGAAGTCGTCGGTTTTGCGTCTCAAGGCCGCGCGGTCTTTGGCGGGTTTGAGCTAGATTTCTAGTTTGTGTTTACGCTTAACGCGTTCGTTCGATCGTCGCGTCAACAGTGTCTATCACGCGTTCGCCCTTGAACGCGTGATAGCGTTGCACACTATAACCCTGCTCTCGCAATTCATGGAGCAGGCTATTATCGCCAAGTAAATGCGCCGTTCCGACCGCTACAAAACCTGTCCCGCTATCGTCCATAAACCGAGATAGCGGCGATACCCACGCGCGGTTACGATCCCGTAGTAAACGATTAAAAACTTCTGGCGCGCGCGCTTGCATGGGCCGGATCAATTTCTCTGTAAGATAAGATGTCCCGCCAACGGACCATTGATCTGCGATCTCCGTTGCATCCGTTCCAAGCCGATTAAACTGCTCCATAGTCTCGGTGAGAATATCGATTTGTATATATTCCGGCAGGTCAGAAGAGGCCCTGATTTGATCTTCCAACGTTTCGAGATAAATCACATTCTTACCTGACCGCGCCGCGCGAGATTTCAACGCTTCATCCGCCGAGAGGTCAGCTGAAAGACCCGCATTTTGCGCCGCAGCGAATGTAAGATACTCCGCAGCCAACCAAGGTTTCATCCCATCCAAAGCGGCGATCGTGAGGTTACCATTATTCGCGGCTGCCTCCATCAGGTTAAGCTGATAATTGTCCAGCCTGTCTGACAATCGTAGGCCGTCATTACGCAAGCCCAAACTCGTCGTCAAAACCGTGGCATCGATCTGCCCTTTGGGCCCCGTATCAACTTCAAAAAAAATAGTACCCGCTTCATCAAAGGCTTGGCGCATATCATCCCGTTGCCAATCAAGATCATCTGGCAAAAGGTGAACCGTGCCGAAAATATAGAGCGTGGAGTCATAATCTTTCGCCACCCAAATCGCAGGGCCATCATTACGGGCCCGCGCATCTTGTACCCGGTCAGAAACAGAATCATTCGCCGTTCTGCTATCAGATGCAGGGGTACAGCCCGTCAAAACAGAGGCAACAAGTAGAGAAATGAGAAAGCGTGTCATATTTATGATGTGCGCGTTTCAGCAGACCGTTTCAACCGCTAGACAACGCCGCAATGCACCGCTATGGGAAGCGCCCAAACAAACGCACCCGTAGCTCAGCTGGATAGAGCGCTGCCCTCCGAAGGCAGAGGTCACAGGTTCGAATCCTGTCGGGTGCGCCATTATACCACCACCACGCAAATCTAAGTTATTGGAAAACCTACGTTTTCCTGAAGCATCCTTTGGTCACCTTCAATAACTCCGATTTTGTGTAACAGATTGTGTAACACCAGCGTGGTACAACATGGCAG